>NZ_PNBY01000182.1 GCF_005886875.1 Pseudoalteromonas aurantia
ATCTGATCGGCATTAAGCAACTTGCTGGCTTTTTTATACTCAGTGAGGCTCTAGTGATTCACCCAGTGTACAAATGCTTAATATATTAAACGGCAATACTTCTATTTAACCCTGCACACCATGTCATAACAAGAAACGGTCAAAGCTGTATCCAGAGAAATGTATCTTATCTAATGAGTAGATGTCGTTATCACTTGTAGACAATATGAGGGGGCTCAATATCATGCCGCGACACTTAACGATGGATCTACGACGGCTAGGTGATCATTTGGCTAAAACAAGAGGTCTAAAATAAAGAGAATACACTGCTACAAGTCAAAGCCATAAAACTGGCAATGACTCACAGCCTTGAGGCAGGGTTTATTGCTTTAACTTGGCTTTGGCTTCTTCTACCTTTGAAAAGTCTAAGCCAAGCTCTTCCACAGCTTCTTTAATCAGTGCAGGATTTTGCATGACTAGGCCCATAAGTTGTTGCAGTTTGTCTTGTGGGATCCCTAGCTGTGACACCACGCCCATTGCCATTAAAGGGTTTTCTGTTAACGTTTGGAACAGCTCGCTTATCTGAGCGTCGCTGATATTATGTTCTTTTAAAATTGCTAGGATTGGGTTCATTAAACTACCTTTTTGAAAGTCAGGAGATAAAGCAAAGCTTATCACTATTTTTGCAAGTCCCGAAGTCACTCGCTGTATCATAAGTTATAAATAGTGATAAATGCCGCTAATTCAAGAGCCAATACACAAAGAGTTACTTTTGTGGCATCAAAGCCACAGCCAAACCTGATGAAACAAAGGTTAACCCAGCGCCAATATTCAGCTTATCGACAAAATGGGGCTTTGTGTGTAACCATTGGCTTAACCGAGAAGCAAATCCACCCATAAGCGTAAAGCCAAGTGCAGTCAAAAAAGCAAACCATACGCCGTACCCAACCATTTGGGCTGTGACTGAGCCTAACTCAGGGTTAACAAACTGTGGAATAAATGCCAAAACAAATAACCCAGGTTTCGGGTTAAGCGCCGCGGATAAAAACCCAGTTAAAAATATAGCGCTCAATGGTTGGCGAGCAACAGGGTTAAGCGTAAACAACCCTTTACTGCAAAGCACCTTAACCCCAAGCCAGATCAAATACGCAGCACCGATTGTTTTAACGATGTAAAATGCCAGCGTTGAAGTTTGCAATAAAACCGTTAACCCGAGCGTCGCTGCCAATACATGAAACAAAATACCAGTCCCCGATGCAGAACCAGACACCAAGGCTGCACGCTTCCCTTGGCTCAGCCCTCTGCCGATAGCCAGTAAATTATCAGGCCCAGGAGAGCAAACAAGTACCATACAAGCCACTGTGAACGCTAAAAACACCTCTAATGGAAACATAATGCACCTTATTTAAGTATCGTATTTACATCGCTTAACGCTGATTTTATATCATGCAAATCATGAATATTGGTCTTAGTCTTTGCTAGCTCTTGCAATGCCATTTGATGCGCATACGATAATGCTTGACTCGCGGGGATGGTATGATGAGGCTTAACACCTACGCCTTCCCAATTAGTCTCAGTAATGGGGTTGATGGCCATAGATACCGGCATAGCAACGCGTACATTATTAGTAAGATTTACAAAGCGCCATGGGTTAGCCCCTCCTTTGGTTTTTTCGCCTATAATGGTGGCTCTTTGTAAATGCTTAAAGTTGTATGTAAATTCCTCAGCGGCAGAAAATGTCGCATTACTGGTTAGAATATAAATCGGCAATGTGGCATGTTTTTCACCTTCAATTGGCACCGTCCAGTACTCGCTCGTTTTGCCAGTATCGCGCGAGTAAAAACTATTTAAATGAGTGCGCTTATCTAAAAAGTAACTACTAATAAGCTGAACCATCGCCGCATCACCACCACCGTTCTCTCGTAAATCAATGATCAAACTATCAACACCGTCTAACAGTGTCATAAGCGCTTGTACTTTTTGTTTACTCTGCTCTGTCACATTAGAAAAGCCCCAAAAAGCCAATATCCCTACATTTCCAGGTAATATCTCAACGTGATTAAATCCAAAGTTTTTACGTTCAAGCTTGGCAAACCAAGGTTCGTAAGGCTTCGCTGTTCTACGGTGTTTACCCGACTGTGATTCAATCTTTGAAACACTAAGGTGCTTGTCGAATTCAGCCAGTGTTTCATTTAATACAGGCAATAGCGCTGATACATCTTTTGCTTGTTTGAACGCTTGAGAGTTTTCAAACTGAGACAAGCCGTCAATAATGGTAGGGATATTCTTTTGCATCACATACAGTTGTGTGATCTGTTGCTTTAATTTGCGCAGTAATTGCTGCTTTTCAACTTCGTTCGCGAGCACAGGTGTTGCTAATAAAAATGATAGTAAAACAAAAGATAATAGAGCTGCTTTCATTCAATCCTCAATCTGTTAGTCCTTAACTTTTTGAGTAGACTTTGACTATGTCGGCAAGTTCCCGTTATGTGTTCAATAAATTATCTGTTTGAACACATTTTCACAAGAGCCTAACATAAATGCGCGTCCGTATTATGCGTGCTCATATAACTTATATTCAAGGTTATTACGGACCGTAGGCCACTCACTGGCAATGATGGAATACACCGCCGTATCTCGTAAAGAGCCATCTTTCATAATTTTATGCGCTCGTAATATACCGTCTAACTTCGCGCCTAAACGCTCTATGGCAGCTCTTGAGGTTTGATTAAAGAAGTGGGTATTGAACTCAACCGCAACAGCATCGCAACTTTCAAATAAGTTGCTTAGCAACAATAATTTAGATTCTGTATTGATAGGGCTACGGCGCACTGAGTTTGCATACCAAGTGTACCCTATCGCTGCCCGCTTGTTTGGCCCATCAACATTATAGTAACGGGTGGTTCCAACTACCGTATTGATCCGTTTATCAATCACCGCATAAGCGACCTCGCCCTGTTTAGCTTGCTCTATTGCCTTTGCCACATAGTCTGAAATATCATCAGGCTTTGGGACACTGGCGTACCAAAGCCGCCAATATTCACCATCTTTCACCGCTTCTTGCAAGGCACTAACATGTAGCATCATAAGAGGCTCTAATCTGACGTAATTGCCATCCAATGCTTGGTTTTTTATCCACATAATCTATACTCTATTCAGAATGTTGCAAAAATCATACTGCATACTATCAAAGTGCCCACGACCTTTTTAAGATATGTTTAATAAAAACTTAATTGTGGTGTTTATTTACTAATGCACAATAAAATAAAATCGAGTTTTATTGGGAGTGTTTAGCGTTGCTCATATCATCGTTGTATTTTATAGCTGTTTTGACCACCGCTGCAGAGTTCCCTAATCCCAAAGAGTTTATTAAGCTCGCAGCCAGTGATCCACATTTTACTGCAAAGCAATTTCAAAAATATAAACACCTGCCCGCCAGTGCTGGCGCACTTGAATTACATACCAACATATTTAGTACGTCAGTCAAAATTAATGACCCAATTACAGCTGTAGCCTCAGGATTATTACTTATTGATAAACGCTGGGATAACATATCGAATACTCGCCATGCTAAAGTATTGAATGGCTTAGGTATTTTATACAGAAAGAATGAATTATATGAAAAAGCGATCTCGGCTTATCAATGTGCCATGGGCTATGCTGCTGACAATCAAAAAGTACGTGTTCAATTGCTGCTAAACATGTATTCGCCACAGCGCAAATTAGGGTTATATAATAACGCGGCTGATTCACTAAAACAGGCACAGCGCCTTGCCACTGAGGAACAGGCCAAACGCCGTATACAGCAAAAAATAGCAACGCTCAATTTAAAAGCCGGTAAACACGAACTCGCGCAGCGGCAATTTATTAAGCTATTTAGAGATGACAGTTTAAAAGGCACCTCAGAAGATGCAGTTAGGTCTGGGCTGAATTTATTAGACAGCCTCGTTTTACAAAGGAAGTATAGGCAGTTTTGGCGTTATCACAACTCTGTGAAACAAAGCATCTTCGATCTAAAAGTCGAAAACTATCACTACTTTTACCACTATTTAATCATGGAAGCTGTCGTGAATGCTAAAATGGCACCAAGCCAAGTTCAATTTAACCGCGTTGCCTACGCATTAGAAAAAAGTACATTTCTCTATTCATATGGCTTAGAAGATTCCCTAAAAAAGTATGTGAAAATTGTTGATATCCCTTGGGTCACTCGCCATGTCCGCCCCTTTATGCAACAAAACGTGTACGCACACTCGACCAAAAAAGTGCCAGACTCTTTACTTATCCAATTGTGCAAAAAAGAAGCCAAATAGCTTTTTATAACATGAATCGGCATAACAAATTCGTTATGCCGACGGTGGCAATTTTAAAAGCGTTCGTACTGTGCTGAATTTTTACCGAACTCAAATATATTTATCTTACCGCATTGTGCAAAATGATTATTGCTCGGGTAAGGCGCTTGAGCTTGTGTGATGTCATTTTCCCATCCTTGGCCATTTTTGATGAATGCTTTTACCTCAAACCACCCATTTACGGTTTGCTCACAGTCAAGTTGTACATCTAACATCCAGTAATGCGCGCCAAACGTATTTAAAGGGCTAACACCAAAACCGTCTTTGGCAACTGTACGCTCAGCCCCCCAACTGCGTGGCCAATCATTTGTCGTCCAATCAAGTGGAGTCCCTTGTGCACCAGCCCCCTGCTCAGCCTGAACACCGCCCCAATCTAAATGGCTATCCCCTGCTTTCCAGCCTTTTGTCGTAGGATTATTAAGGTTATTGTGCGTCATACTCAGCGCGCAAGCAAACGGGTCGACGCCACAGTCTGTGCCCAGCTCACGCGCATAATTATGGTCAATCCCTCCTCGAATAAACAGATCTTGCCCTGATGAGGTGTTTGCTTGAA
This sequence comes from Pseudoalteromonas aurantia, assembly GCF_005886875.1. GTDB lineage: Bacteria > Pseudomonadota > Gammaproteobacteria > Enterobacterales > Alteromonadaceae > Pseudoalteromonas > Pseudoalteromonas aurantia_A. The sequence continues at coordinate 4,882 of NZ_PNBY01000182.1, forward strand.
TGAATATGACAGTCCGCTGCTTAGTAGTAGGTGCCTGATCCTGTTCTAATTTAGCCTGATGATGAACAGCCAATGCACTCATAGGCGCCACGGCAATCTCAGCGAAACCATTTTCATTTACTCGTAATTGCTCACCCGTACAATAAGACTTATCATCACTGAGTTTACCCGTTAACGTATCGCAATAAACACCTGGCTCAAGGCCTGTTTGTAAAGCCGCTCGTAATATATTGTTTTCTCGATTAATCGCTACAAAACCTTGATCCCCGCGAGAAAAAGCAATTTGGTTGGCACCATTGTCCCACCAATGATTTACGTGCCAAGCACTCACCGTGTTATTTCTAAACGCAACAGCGCCTGAAATATAGGGATTTCGATGCTCACATTGCCACTGCTGTGCAGTACAATTCAGTTGGCCGTTCTGATGCACTGAAAGACTAGGTGCCCCCGCATCTGTATCACCATTAAATTCGAAACTCGACATTACTTTCGGATAGCCATATGGAAAAGCAAGCATAAACACATTGGCTAAATCATACAGTCGACCATCGGCATACGTTACGACATTGCCCGCGCCTCCATGCCCTCTTTGATTATCATGATTATCGATAAACACCACTGCTTTATCGCTTGGCATCAGGCCCCATGGCTCACCAAAATTACTTAGCCATGCCAACTTACCACTTTTAAATGTCTCTCCAAGCTTTGTGGTATATTTAAACTCAGTTACCAGACCATTGTTGAAGTACTCACGCGCGCCGACGGCTTCAAAGCCTTGGTCAATAACTTCTTGAAATACCAGAGGAGTCCCTGTTACATTCGCTAAGATAGAGGCAATATCAGATGCAGGCATATGCTTACTCGCATCTAGCCTAAATCCAGCGACTCCCGTATCCACTAAACGATTTAAATACCCTGACAGTTGAGATTGTACATACGTTGAATCCGTATCAAGGTCGGCTAACCCCACTAATTCACAATGCTGTACCCGCCATGCATTATTGCCGTAGTCTGACCCGTTAATTGCACAGGTGCTATGAAAGTCTTGCTCACTGTACATAGGGAAATGCTTATAAGAAAACGTTGACCCTGCAACGCCCTGACCACTTCCTGCCGCCATATGATTGATCACAGCATCGACATAAATATCAACACCCGCCCGTTTACAACGCTGTACCATATCTTTAAATTGCTGTTCATTTCCTCCTCGGCTTTGTAGTTGATAACTGACTGGTTGATAGCGCGTCCACCAAGTATCGCCCACAATGTGTTCATTAGGCGGTGAAACCTGTACCGCAGCGTATCCATTGGGTCCTAAAAATGCCTCACATTCATGGGCAATATCAGGCCAAGACCATTCAAATAAATGCACAAATGTTGTCGGTTGAGCTGCGGCAGCACCCGAAAGATTCATTAGTGTTGCACCACTAACAAAGAGATACTTTGCCGCCCTTGATCGAATATTCTGAGGTAATCGTGTTCTGAGTAATGTTGTCATAATTGGCTCTTTTGTCGTCGAATTTTCATTTACAAACCGATAACAATGTAGAGCATGAATTATTTATATCCTATTGAATACGTATGCAATAGGATATATACACTATTTTGATTTATTAATTTCTTCTTGTAACTGAGTTAACGAGTCAAGTATCGACAACAACTTATATCCGAGATCAGTTATGGTGTATTCAACGCGAGGTGGGATCTCTGGGTAACTCAACTTTTCTAACAAGCCAAATTCAATATTACGTTTTAGGCATTGATTCAATACTTTGGTAGATAACCCCTCTGTGACTCTCACCATTTCTCCCGGGCGATTGACCCCTTGTGCCAGTAACTGATAAACCGTCAAAGACCATTTGCAGCCCACAATGGTCTCGACCATTCGGGCTGATTGCGCGGGACCAATAATTCGTTCAATTTTTTTATCTTTATTTATCATAAATATATACCACTAGGTACCTACCTAACCAAATTGTGCTTACTTTTTATAACTCGGACTAAACCGTATTCTAGCGTCGAAACAACGCAGTTGTCGCGTTTATAATTAACCTCAGGTTTGGATAAGGGTTTTGGAATAGAAAATGTTTTGAAAACAAAAATACGTACAATCCAATGATGATATTTTGCTCAATATCAAGGCGCTTTTATGCAGTAATAGCGGGCTATTACAAATGAAAGCAACGCCGAGAGTGAGTA
>NZ_PNBY01000183.1 GCF_005886875.1 Pseudoalteromonas aurantia
TTGGCAAGCTCCAGCAGTTTATCTTCTATCCACCCTCTTCTGTGTGCGTATGACTGACCTGTTGTCTTATCTTCACCACACAAATACGCACGACGAACACACCGTGAAATGCAATGGTAGTATTTGGTATCAGTTAAACTCACTTGCCTTTTGCGTGCTGTAGCCATACGGAAATCGCCTATCTTTTAAGCTGAATCTAAAACATAGGCAATGAATGAAAAACAGTCAATTTTGGGTGGGTGTCAATTTTAATTTTCCAGTGCAGAAATTATGCAATCCATTCCAGGGATTGGCCCTATCATTGCCTCCGCGTTCAGCGTCAGCATCGATAAAGGCCAAGCATTTAAAAGTGCGAAAGACTTTAGTGTCTGGCTTGGCCTTACGCCTAGGCAATATGCGTCTGGTGAAACAAATCGTTTGGGCACAATTACTAAACGTGGAGATAAATACCTCAGAAAGCAACTTATTCATGGTGCT
>NZ_PNBY01000184.1 GCF_005886875.1 Pseudoalteromonas aurantia
GAAGCTGGTATTGTAAACGTAAACGACGAAGTTGAAATCGTAGGTATGAAAGAAACGACGAAGACAACTTGTACAGGTGTTGAGATGTTCCGTAAGCTTCTAGACGAAGGTCGTGCGGGTGAGAACATTGGTGCACTTTTACGTGGTACTAAGCGTGAAGACGTTGAACGTGGTCAAGTACTAGCGAAGCCTGGTTCAATCACTCCACACACGAAGTTCACTTCAGAAGTATACGTACTTTCGAAAGA
>NZ_PNBY01000185.1 GCF_005886875.1 Pseudoalteromonas aurantia
GAAGCTGGTATTGTAAACGTGAACGACGAAGTTGAAATCGTAGGTATGAAAGAAACGACGAAGACAACTTGTACAGGTGTTGAAATGTTCCGTAAGCTTCTAGACGAAGGTCGTGCGGGTGAGAACATTGGTGCACTTTTACGTGGTACTAAGCGTGAAGACGTTGAACGTGGTCAAGTACTAGCGAAGCCTGGTTCAATCACTCCACACACGAAGTTCACTTCAGAGGTATACGTACTTTCGAAAGA
>NZ_PNBY01000186.1 GCF_005886875.1 Pseudoalteromonas aurantia
GGGTTCGCCGGACGCTTACGGTAAGAGGTATTGAGCGACTATGACAAACTTTATAAACAAAGTAATGTGAAGATGCCATGTTCTAAACAGTATGAACATGGCAGTTCTGCATAAAAACGTCATGTGTTTAGTTGATGAGCCTATAATAGTAATGGCAATTACTCAGTAGACTCGTTACCAATAGTAGCGCCATAGTGAACAATCACGGCAAGGTTTCCAAAGAACCATAAATCTTTTATCACAAACTGTCCAAGTGAAGTAATGATGGTATCAGCACTAAAGGCATTGTTTGCTGTAAATAAAAACGTTTGCGTCATACCAAAAACAGCGCCAGCCCCCACGACTGCAGCCAAGGCGTGGCATTTTTTGCCAAATCGCAAATCCCAATAGGCTCGTAAATAAAACATCATAAACCCCAATTGCATTGGATGCGCCCTGCACTGAGAACACCACATACAACCATGACATAAACGGCGAAGTATCAACCAAAGAGACAATACCATTGGCTTCAAACTCGAAAAATTTCATGCCGCCAATCCAGTACAAAACCAACGCAACAGGTATAAAGTTAAGTAGAGCATGCTGACGAAGACTTAAAGTATTATATCGACTCAAATAAATGGCCAATGGTATTAATGCAGCATACTTGATGATACCTTGTCCAGAGCCAATAATCGGAAAGCCACCCAACTGTGTCATCCAGCGAGTGTCACTTATCAATGTTAAAAGTGGCATAACCGCAATGAGTACCAGTGTGATCAATAACACATCGTTAAATGCAGGTTCACGCGCGGCAATTATCATAAGAAGCCCAGCCCATAAAAAGGCCATACCAGCCAAGATCCCCAGTAACGGAGTATCTACCCATTCGGTAACTAAATAAAAACTGAATGTGTTGGAAATGCTATTTGCATTGCCCCCAAAAAAAAATGACAGCCCCAACAGTAAAAAACTGATCAAAAGGGAGCTTTGAATTATATGATTGGTGTGGTTTTGCGTCATTGTACATCTCAGTATCTATTTAATAACCACTAGACCGAGAGAGTGACAATAATCATTCAATTAAGTCACGAATATAAAAATATTAAGACGCAAATTTAACTTAATATCTAACCAAGCGCCATCATGCTACTCAAAGGGGTTGAACGTTGCGACCAACTTTGACAGACATTACTTAATGACTTTATCCAAAACATTAACGGCTTGGCGGTTTCATGATCGTCGCCATGCTCCTGCCAGTCCATGATACAAATATGGTTTGCTAATGGTTTATACCCAAAATGCTGCCACATACCATCTAATGGGCGATACGCGCTGGGCCTTTTTAGATGATTTGCTTCACGGACAACATTGGCAAGCGCAATATACATATAAGTGCATAACTGGCTAACATACTGCTCAGCCAATTTAAACAGTTTACTGGCAAACCAATTCCCTCGATATGCTGGGTACATTAATACTTCACTAAAATAAAATGTAGAATTCAAAGGGTACATACTATTAGTAAACGGGCGACGTACTGCGGGTTGCTCATGAGCTAACGGCAGCCCAGTGAGTAAACCAATAATGTGACCTTTATCTTTCATGACCACCATAAAACTTTGCTTAATATTAGCAAACTTGCTAAGAGACTCCACCTCATCGCTCATACACCCATCATACAAATATGGGTATTCTGCAAAGATATCGATCCTTAGCCGTGCAATTTCATCAATACCCTCGATAATGTCATTGCCTGTCAATACGTCAAATGTATACTGAATCATAGCAAATCGCTCTGATGATTTTTTAACCACCATAAATCCCAAATGTGGAAGAACTATGGACTCAATCTCATCAATGCAGTTTTAACTTTAATCTCGGTTTAAATAACGAAGAACTCCCGCAACAAGATGAACACATATGCATTTTTTCATATTCACCTCGCGTAAAATCATCAGATAAATGTGTATTAATTCAGTTAAGACAACACCTTACTACTATTGAATGAAATAGGACATTTGGGGTACAATCTGTACCGTTATAATGGAATTTAACTTTTTTCAAAGGATATGAGATGAAACTGCTCCCTCTTGTGTGTGCAATAAGTGCTGTCTGTTTATTAACTGCCTGTGGCGGTTCGTCAAGTAGTAATGATAATGTAGCCACCTCTGATACATCTGCTGGCACGCCCCCACCAACCAACACAGTTACACCGCCACCAACGCCAGTGCCTGAATACGACATCAGCTTTACTTCTGTTATTGAAAATGACTGTGGTATTGCGCCCATCGCAAGTAGCTTAATTTTTCATGACCGACAAGGTCGGGCGATCGAATCGCCTATAATTAAACAAGACGGTCAGTTTCAACATGATTTACCTGACAACACCCACTATATTTCAATCATTGCCACGCAAACAGATAACCGTAACCAAAAGCAAACTGAAATCATTACTATCAATAATGTGGACGATATTTCGAGTGACCTAGCATTGGGCACTGTGACCTTTAAAGGTTATCAAAGCTGTAGCTGTAACGCTGTGAATTTTGATTTTAGTGAACTGGCAGTCACAAATCCGGGTTACACCGTCACTGGGTTTTCTAACAATGTCATTTTAGCAAATAACCCGAGTCCTTTAACGCTATGTACTAACTCTCTCCAAGAGAAGCTTTTATTTATTAAAAATGAAAATACTGGAGATGTACGCGGCGGGCTGTTTTCATTCACTGATCCCAAAAATATTGTCTTAACCGATACCGACTTCCCTACAGCTGGGGTCGCAGTAGATACAGCGCAACACGCTCAAACTAACGAATACGTTATTATATCAGCCAGCACTTCAGAGCTTTTATCACGAGAGCAATCTCGATACGCACGATTCTCCGATACACCACTGTATATTTTCCCGGATATTGTTGAACAGAGTTACATCACCTCATATTTAGAGCAAACCTCATCTCAAGCGGGCATATCCGTGACGATTGCATCATTTGCCACTAATACAATTGATGATACTGGCACCTATAACACACTTTCTCACATTCAAGGCTATTATGAGCTAGCCGCAGCATTTGCAGAATTTGGTAACTCATTTAATGACGCCTCACAATCTGTAACATATGACTTTGGTAATACTGATCAAAGGATAAATGAAGTCACGGTTGCCCTTAGGTGGCAAGACCAATTTAATGGCAATGTCAGCTGGGCGATCAGGGGCAAAACCCAAGCAAACATTGCTGCCGATTTATCATTTGGTAACTACCTCAATGAAAATACCGCACAACTCAGTAACCCGTCACTGAGCGTGACACTCGCCGCTCACCAATTTAACGGTGATTTTGCCACACTACAAAGGCTCAGAACCGAACCGCTATCAAGCAATGAAATAAGAGACTTGCTCGCACAGTCAGCCTTTTTAAACATTACAGCGGATCAGTAACACGAAAACCAATCGAGCGAACGCTTACAAAGCCTGCTAGGCATGGCAACTTACTGCATTAAAGTTGTTATGCCTTTTTGCGACTAAATAATAAAAAGTGTAACGAATTTAGTGCATTGCACTCACCATTTTTGATTTAACATCATGGGGTACTGATTTAATCACCCAGTACACAGTGAAGTAATAGAAAGGACTATTATGACTATAAAACGACGGGAGTGGATAGCCGCTCTATTTACTCGACCTTACGAATTTACTCATGCGAGGGCAAACAAGAAAGTAGGTAACACTATATCGACGTTCTTGGTTGCTCTGTATGTGCTTTTTTTTGCTCAATCAGTCAAAGCAATAGAATGTAACTATGTACATGCTGAGGGGTTGCAAATTCGGTGCGCTAATTATTCAATGGTTAATGATAACTTGTTTAATATAACATACCATCAATCAGATTCCTCTTCTAACACTGCTCAATTAGTCTATGTTAGTAACCCCAGTTATATTGTTGAAGAAGTTCCTCACTTCATCACCAAAGGGGAGACATATACTTTCACGAATAACTTATCCACTCAGTCTCCAAAACAAACCATTACAGTTACGTGGAGTGAAGGGAACCTCTATGGCTTTGATTCACCTACTTTAAGCCATAACCCAAATACCAACGGCGAATTCCATTTAAGTAGTAATCAATTACATATAGATGATTATCAAGGCCTTCATGTTATTTCAGATATTTATCACAATAGTATCAATCTCGCAGACAACGCATACGATAATCACCTATTTCAATTAGAGCATGACTCACATATCCGATTCAATGACCAAGCAAATATTACACTTGGAGAGTATCAAATTAGTGTGACATTAGAGAATCACAATGAGCCTTCTCTTAATGTAACCAAGCAATTTACCATTGAAGTAGTGGATCATGTAACCCTCTCTGGTCGCCCTAAAACCAGTATCTATCAAAACCAAACGTATACTTTTAGCCCGTTAATTAGTCACTCAGATCACCTTGAGCCAAACGATTATAGTTTCCATATTGAAAACAAACCCACCTGGGCCACGTTTGATACCAGACAGGGGATTTTACAAGGTACTCCCACTGAAGATGATCTCGGTACTACTGAACAGATCCATATTTATGTCACCGATGGTAAAGCACGTTATTTGGTCGAGCCTTTTACAATCACTGTGCTCCCATTTAATTACTCGCAAAAAGTCAATTACTTACACTATAATAGCCTTTATACTGGCAGGGAGTTTTCGCTATTTCCACATCATATCGAAAATACAGACAACGACCCTTTAACATATCAGTTATTAAAAGCGCCACAATGGCTGGAAGTTAACCCTGCCTCTGGCGAACTGTTTGGAATTCCTGAAGCGAATAGCGATATAGACCTACTTGAAACAGAAACGATTGACGTGACTATTGCGGTGTCTGACGGTGAAAATACCTACCAAACATCTCACACACTCTATATTACCAAACTAGACGATGCAGAACTCATACTGCCGTTAACAGGCAACCTCTCTTATTCATCAAGCACGTACAACTTTGATATCGATGAAAGCCAGGGGTTATTAAGTCATTTTAACATCAGTAATGAGCTCAAAGATCGACTTTCAGTCACAGTTATCAATGCTGACCTCCTCTGTCAGAACCATGGCCTTCTCGTAGGAAGTAATGGCGTAATTATTTTGAATAACTACTCTAACAACACATTCACGTGTCAATTTCAGTTTATCATTCAGGACTTTAATCAAGCATCAAAAGTACATACCGCGAATCTTACTTTTACTCCTGATTCAGTGCCACCGCTCATCAACTGGGATAGCGTATTTATAGAGGAAGACCAAACAACGACCATAGATGTCCTTGCCAATGACGTTATAGGTGATAAATCTTCGGCGAAAAGTACATTAAAAATAACTTCGGCACCTCAGTTAGGTGATGCAGAGGTGATTGATGGTCAGATCAAGTATACTCCACACCCAAATATGTTTGGTCAAGACACCTTAAGCTATAGTTTTGATAGTCCATTTCATGGTGTCACTGGTCAAGTAACTATTGATATTAATTTCAATAACGACGTACCGACAGTAACACCGCATACAGCTCAATTAATTGAAGATGACGTATCGCAGTCAATTTCATTACGCGCTTTAACTTCTGACATAGAAGACGGCATACCCGCAGGTGCAATTAGTATTATCAGCTCACCAACAAAAGGCGCTATGAGCTTTAACTTACAAGATGAGTCTATTATTTATACGCCAAGAGCCAATGAAACAGGCATTGATACACTTTTATTCACAGTAACCGATAACTTTGGTGCCGTATCTGAGCCTGGCATTATCACATTTGATATCGAGGCCGTTAATGATACACCCATCGCCCAAAACGATACGTTAAGCACACTTGAAGATACGATTAAAGAACTCAATATATTAGAAAATGACTCTGATATTGAAGATGAAACGTTTACAGCCGAAAACATCACCCTTGAAGATCAAGGCCAAGGCACTGGCATATATCCGCTTGCGAATGTCACCGTCACCCCAGCAGGCAACCTCTCGGTTAGCCCAACACCTAATGCAAGTGGCGCGTTTTCATTTACCTATATGATCACAGATAGTGGTGGTAATACCTCACAACCCTCCACAGTCGATGTACTCATTGAGGCAGTAAATGATGTACCAAGCGCAGACTCTAAAAAAGTCGACGCCATTGAAGAACAACCAATAGCCATAACGTTAACAGCGAGCGACATCGAGCAATCTCCTTTAACATACAAAATTATGTCTGTACCCAAGAGTGGCAAACTAACTATTATTAATGATGTGGTGACTTATACTGGAAACTTGAACTTCTCAGGTGCTGATAGCTTTACCTACGCGGCATTTGACCAAACCTCATGGTCAACACCAGCCACCATAAATATCAACGTTGCCAATGTTCAAGACTTACCGCTCATTTCTGGCTCACCAGCAACCAATGTAAAACAAGGTCAACTGTATGACTTTACACCTACAGCCAGCGATGTTGATAACGATGCCTTAAGTTTCACGATTAATAACATGCCTTCTTGGCTAAGCTTTAATGCCACAACAGGTCAGCTAGTAGGAACACCGAGCAATGATGATGTAAATACATACACAAATATTGCAATTAAGGTGTTTGACGGCACTGGATATACTGGGCTAACTCCATTTTCAATAGAAGTTATTAACGTCAACGATGCGCCAGCCCTTACAGGTACTCCTGCGATAGAAGTCACACAAGACAATATGTACCAATTTTTACCCACATTAACTGACCCAGATGTTGAAGACAATCACACATTTTCAATCATCAATAAACCTGAGTGGGCTGACTTCGACACCTCTAACGGAGCACTTACAGGCACACCATTAGATCAACACGTTGGACTCACCGAAAACATCATCATCAGTGTCAAAGATAATGCAGCAGATAGCCTATCAGTGAGCTTGGCTCCGTTTAGTATTACAGTCATTAACAGCCCTGACATTCCCTCAGCTGAACCTTTTCAATTTACATTGAATGAAGGCGAAGCACTAAGCATTGGGAAAGTAAACGGTTTGCTTAGTACTGCCACTGATGTAGATTTAGACTCTGGCGATACACTTGTTGCAATATTAAGAGACACTGTAAAATACGGTACGCTTACTCTCAATGAAAGTGGTGCATTTACCTATGAACATGATGGGTCTGAAACACTAGAAGATACATTTACTTATCGTGTGAAAGACAGTACGGATCTTGTATCAACAACTCAAACCGTGACACTCACGATTAACCCTGTTGATGATGCGCCCATTGCTAAAAATGATGAGGCGAGCACGCAAGAAGATACGCCCGTTACCTTCTCTCTTATTGACAATGATACTGATGCAGAACAAAAGCTTGTTGCGGCTTCTGCCATACTTGTGACAGAGCCTAAGTTTGGTTCAGTGTCTATCACCAATGGTATTGCCACCTACACGCCAAATGAACACGCGAATGGCCCTGATTCATTTACTTACACAGTGTCTGATTCATCCCCATTAACCTCTGAACCTGCCACGGTCAATATTGCAGTTTCCGCTGTGAACGATGTACCAAAAGCAGTCAATATCTCTAAAATGACAGATGAAGATACAGACTTAGTCATCTCAATAGACGATATTCGCAGCCAAGCAAGCGACATCGAAGACACCAATCCAACAGGTGACATTACGCTTACCTCTGAGCCGTTACATGGTGTAGTTACTCTGAGCCAAGCTGATGGCACATTGACTTACATACCTGATCTTAATGTGGTAGCTACCGACACCTTTAAATACACCATTGCCGATAGTAACGGTGAAGTGTCTAACGAAGCGACAATTAGCATCAATATTGGCGCAATTAATGACCGACCAATTGTTGAAAATGATAGTGCACAAACCGATGAGGATACCCCATTAACATTAGACATATTACATAATGACTCTGATGTTGAAGACCAAGGTTTTAACGGAGCAAACATTACCCTAGAAGACCAAGGCAAAGGAGAAGGCGTGTTTGATATTGCTAGTGTTACCGTTAATGCCGATGGACAACTAAATATAGCACCCGCTAAAGATGCCGTTGGAGAACTGACCTTTACCTATGTGCTAACTGATAGTGAAGCGTTAGCATCAGTACCTGCCACAGTGACTGTGACTATTAAGCCAGTTAATGACGCACCTGTGGCTGAAAACAACACCGCAACAGTTCAAGAGGACGGGTCATTTGAAATTAACATTTTAGGCAATGATACTGACGTAGATGCAAATGATAAGTTAGATGTCGACAGTGTCACGCTGGTCGATGTAGCTAAATATGGTACAGTTAGTCTATCTGATAGTGGGACCGCGACCTACACACCCAATGAAAACTTCTCAGGCACTGACAGTTTTACTTATACAGTAAAAGATATCGCTGGTGCCATTTCAAATAAAGCAGAGGTGTTGGTAACCGTTGAAGCGGTGAATGATGCGCCTGTCGCTACGCCAGCCGCAGTCACGCTGGCGGAAGACAGCAAAATAGAAATTACATTGACAGGTACTGATATTGAAAAATCACCACTGACCTATAAAATTCATACTCCGCCTGCAAATGGGACATTAACGCCTGTTAAAGGTGCAGTTTGGACCTACACGCCAAAAGTAAACTTTAACGGTAACGACAGCATTGTATTCATTGCTAACGATGGTGAATTAGACTCTGAGGTTGAAGCAGTTACGGTTACTGTAACTCCCGTCAACGATGCCCCAGAGGCACAAAGTACTTCTGCAACAACAGATGAAGAAACCCCATTATCCGTGACGCTAAATGGTAGTGATATTGATGGTGACAACGTCAGCTTCATTATTATCAGTCAACCGACCAATGGCTCTGTGACACTGTCTGGTAGACAAGTAATCTATACACCAAATGATGACTTTACTGGTACAGATAGTTTTAGTTATCAAGCAAATGATGGTTCACTTTCATCACAAACGGCTGTTGCAGATATTCTAGTGAATAACGTCAATGATGCGCCAAGTATCACAGGGACACCTGCAACCACTGTACGTCAGTGGTAATATCTATAGCTTCAAACCCACGGGAGCGGATATTGACAGTATTGAACTGACTTACACTATAGCCAATAAACCGACATGGGCTAATTTTGACAGAACAACGGGTACTTTATCAGGTGCACCTGCCCGAGAAGACGTCGGTATCAGTAGTGATATTGTTGTTTCAGTCAGCGATCAGGAATTAACGACATCGCTACCTGCGTTCAATATTGAAGTTACTTTTACTAATACACCGCCACGCGCACAAGCACAAACCATATCGGTACAAGAAGATGGGACAACGAGCTTTATCCCCAAGATTAACGATATCGACGGTGATACGTTAAGTGTAGAAATTGTTACTCGACCAAACGCTGGTATTGCGTCTGTGCAAGGAAATACACTCACATATACACCTAATGCCAACTACAACGGAGCCGATGCACTTACCTACATCGTTGATGATGGTACCGAGCAATCTTCTGAAACGCGCATTGCAATTAACGTTGTCTCTGTGAACGATATGCCACAAGCAAACCCTGATACATTCACATTTAACGGCAACGATGCCAATCGCTACGTACTGGATGTGTTAAGTAACGATACTGACTTCGATGAGCAACCACTTACCATTGTTGGTGCGCAAGCATCTATTGGTAGTGTAACGGTTGAAAACAATAAGCTGGTATATCAAGCACCAACTAAAGCTTCAACTACGGTGGCCATTGACTATGTAATTGCCGATCCTGAGCAAGCACACAGTGCATCAAATGCTACGTTAAGTATTACCTCACTCCAAACAGGCCTGCCAGAAATCACCGCACCGGCTGATATTTCAGTGGATGCAACAGGCTTATTCACTAAGGTGGAACTCGGCGTAGCCGCTGCAACAGATAGTCAAGGCAATACGCTTGCTGTATCACTGGTCGACAATACCCGTATATTTGCGCCAGGTAACCACCTTGTTTACTGGCAAACCCAAGACAGCCAAGAACGCACAGCTATGGCATCGCATACGGTAACGGTGAACCCACTAATATCAATAGATCAGGGTTTTACAGTCAGTGAAGGCAGCAGTAACACCATCAATGTTCACTTAAATGGTGATGCACCTAGCTACCCGGTAACCATACCGTATACAGTCTCTGGTTCTGCGACTGCCGCAGATCACACCTTAGAGAATGGTGAAGTCATTATTACCTCAGGTCGGTCTGGCTCGCTCACATTCGAGGTGTTCCAAGACGCTCAGCGAGAAGAGAGCGAATCAATCATTATTACACTTGGTAATGAGGTGAATGCTGATACATCAAGCAATATCGCCACAATATCTATAGAAGAAGGCAATATCGCCCCACAGATCACCACCACAATCACGCAACAAGGTGAAAACCGTACGCTCGTCGCGGCTGACCAAGGTGAGGTTGCACTATTAGCGGCTGTGTCTGATGCGAACAGTAATGATCAATTGCAAGTGTCATGGACAAGTGCAGACCCGCGCATAAACAATACCAGTGCAACAGATACAGCGTTTACCTTCTCGCCAGCTCAGTTACCCGCGGGTATTTATAGTATTACTGCTAGCGTGACCGATAATGCAACTCCAGCACTTAGTGCATCTCAAGAAGTCTATATTGAGGTTATTGCACAACTGGCTGCATTAACATCACAAGACAGCGATGGTGATTTGATCCCCGACAATGAAGAGGGCTATGCCGATTCGGATGGTGACGGGATCCCTGACTATCAAGATGCAATTTCACAACCCAACGTCTTACAAGGCAGTGCAGGTAACTCGACAGGTCATTTGATTGAAGCTCAAGCAGGTACATCGTTACGTAAAGGCACGTCTGTGGCACAAAATAGTTCAGGTGGGGCGCAATTGCTAAGCTCTGAATTACCAAGTGACGATACAGCGCAAAACGTGGGCGGTCTTTATGACTTTATTGCCTCAGGCTTAATGAATGCAGGAGATACCTTTACTATCGTATTGCCTCAGTATGAGCAGGTCCCTTTAAATGCTGTTTATCGTAAGTACAAAAATGGCGAATGGGTTAACTTCTCACTAGGCGGCGGCAACAAAGTAATGTCAGCGCAGGGCGAGTCTGGTTATTGTCCAGCAGCAAATAGCAGTCAATGGCGTGATGGACTTAATGCGGGAGACTGGTGTATTAAGCTGCAAATCGTTGATGGCGGCCCTAACGATGATGATGGTCTTGCTAACAAAACAGTTGTAGACCCTAGTGGTATGGCCATTGTGTTAAACGGAAATACTCTACCTGTAACGATAGACGACACCTTCACAGTTAAAGCAGGTAATCGTATGCAGCTTAATGTATTACACAATGACACAGATGCTGACGGAGATACTTTGTTTGTTGTGAACGCGACATCTGACATCGGTACCACAGAGCTTGAAGGTGGCCTTGTGTACTTCACAGCGCCAGATAATTTATCTGGCACTGCACAGTTAACTTACATGATTGCCGATACACAAGGTGGGTCAGCAAGTGGTCATGCTGCTATTACCATCAAGGCCAACACAGCGCCACAAGCGGTAAATGATGCAGCAGCTGCACTCGATACGCAAACACTCGACATTGACGTGCTCTCTAATGATCAAGATAGCGATGGTGATATGCTAACCATCATCAAAGCGACAGTTGATGAAGGTAGTGTGAGCATTATGGATAACAGCACTTTACGCTATACGCCAGAAGTTGGTTTCTCTGGTATTGCCACAATTCAATACACAATCTCTGACAGCAATGGTGCGAGTGATACAGGTCAAGTTGCTGTAACCGTTACGCTAGATAGTGCTACTGCCGTGACACCAACCCCGACACCAAATAAAAAATCATCCGGTACCTTTGGCTTATTCATGTTATTGCTTATTTTAGGAGGCGTTACTAGACGCTACAAATATAAAGTTTAAACATTAAATAAAGCATGACAAAAACGTCACCTAAAAAGCCAGCAACTTGCTTAATGCCAGTCAGTTA
>NZ_PNBY01000187.1 GCF_005886875.1 Pseudoalteromonas aurantia
ATCTGATCGGCATTAAGCATTAGCTGGGTTTTTATGAATACGAACTTAAGCCGTACCACCCACGGTGATTTCATCAATTTTTAAACTCGGTTGCCCGACTCCAACAGGGACACTTTGACCATCTTTGCCACATACACCGACCCCTCTATCGAGCTGAAGATCATTGCCCACCATCGAAATTTTATGCATAACATCAGGTCCATTCCCAATAAGTGTAGCCCCTTTAATAGGCTGAGTGATTTTTCCATCTTCAATAAGGTATGCCTCTGATGCAGAAAAAACAAACTTACCTGAAGTAATATCTACCTGGCCACCGCCAAAGTTTGATGCAAAAATACCCTTTTTAACACTACTGATAATATCCGCTTGAGTATCTTGCCCTGGTAACATGTATGTATTTGTCATTCTTGGCATAGGTAAGTGTGCGTATGACTCACGACGCCCGTTACCAGTAGGGGCAACCCCCATTAAACGGGCATTTAATTTATCTTGCATATAACCTTGTAAAATACCTTTTTCAATCAGTATATTGTAGGCTGCAGGCGTGCCCTCATCATCTACGTTTAGAGACCCTCTTCGGTCAGCCAAAGTACCATCGTCAACGACAGTACAAAGTTCTGATGCAACCTGTTGCCCGACTTTTCCACTAAATGCAGAAGCTTCTTTTCGGTTAAAGTCACCTTCTAAACCATGCCCTACCGCTTCGTGTAATAGCACACCAGGCCACCCAGCGCCCAATACGACAGGCATTGCTCCAGCTGGGGCATCTACTGCTTCTAAATTAACTTTAGCTAAGCGTACTGCTTCTTCTGCATACTCTACCCAACGCGGTTTGCCCGCAACCAATTCTTTAAAGTATCCATAATCTAAACGCGCGCCCCCACCTGCACCGCCTCGTTCGCGTCGACCATTTTTTTCAAGTAACACAGAGCAATTTAGGCGAATTAAAGGGCGAATATCCGTGGAAAAAGTCCCATCACTGGCTGCAATCAGTACTTCTTCATAAACCGCTGAAATAGAGCTTACCACCTGTTGCGCATCAGGTGCTATATCGCGAATATGAGCTTCAATTTCTCGTAATAACGCAACTTTGTCAGCATCCGCCATTTTAGTGATTGGTTGCACTGGCGCGAATTGCTGTTTTGCTGTCACATCACTGAATACTTGCACTTTTTGCGTGTGACCTGACTGAGCAATACTGCGTGCAGCCATCGCAGCTTTGTTTAACGCATCAAAATTGATAGCATCTGAATATGAGAAACCCGTTTTTTCACCCGATAAGGCTCTAACACCAACGCCTCTTTCAATGTTATAGCTGCCATCTTTAACAATACCGTCTTCAAGCACCCACGTTTCGTTGTAGCATGACTGGAAATAGAGATCTGCATAATCCACTTGATGTTGGTGAATATAACTTAGCGTTTGCTCTAGCTGCTCTCGAGTCAATTGACTATCAGCTAATAAATGTTGTTCAACATTATTCATAAAATTCACTCTTAAAACGATTGTGTGCCTGTACTGGCATTTTAGTTCTGATCTGCATAAGTTCTGCCAAATCAATGTCACCTTGGATCGCACCACATATGTCTTTGGCATCCGCAATTACAGTGCCCCATGGTGATAATATTAGGCTATGTCCGAAGGTTTTGCGGCCATTTTCATGTGTACCGACTTGAGCTGCGGCGATCACATAGCACTGCGTCTCTATGGCACGCGCCTGTAATAATGGCCGCCAGTGTGCTGCACCTGTTACCGTAGTAAACGCACTCGGGATCAATAGTAGCTGGGCCCCTTGGTCAACCATTGCCTGATAAAGGCCAGGAAAACGTATATCATAACATACGCTTAATCCTATTTTCCCAAACGGGCTATCAACCACTTCTATACCCGTTCCTGCCGCACAGTGCGTTGACTCTCGATAACCTTGTGTATTGTCATCCACGTCGACGTCGAACAAATGCATTTTATTATATTGCGCGACAATATCACCCACGTCATTAAACAGTAAACTGGCGGCAACATAACGATCATTGTCATAAGGTAACGCAATCGTGCCGGCAGCGAGCCAAATACCGTACTCACGACACAATAATTTAAGCTTTTCTATCCAGTACGTATTTGTCGCACTTAATGTAACTGAGTCTTGGCTTGTATGACAAAATGCTAACCAGGCTTCAGGCAAACAAACCAACGCGGTTTGCTCTAAATTAAGTTGTTGCAACTGCTCCACCAAATATTGGAAATTAACGCTTGGCTCTACGCCAGAGCACATTTGTATAGCAATAACCTTGGACGCTTCACGCATGCTTAAACACCCGCCTCATCCAATGGGCTAGACGCTTTTTTTATTGACCGACTCTGCGCACCTTTAATCAACTCACTCGAAGATAAAGTGTCTTGTTCCTTAGGTGGTGTATTTTGTGCTGCTTGTGGTATTTCAACTTCGCGACTTTTTCTATTAATTTCAGTAACAATAGGCTGTTCCATAGTACCTGTTACTTTAAATTTAATTTCAGAAATCACTCTTGCCGAATGGATCACTTTATCTAACGCTAACGCAGCAAGTCCTGTCACAGGGTTAACCATCCATGCCACAATGACAGGTAAACTCGATGTCACTTGCGGTGCAACCGCTAAATCATAATTAATATCGTAGGTATTTAAATTCGCGTAGCCTTGAATGGTTAAATCTGCTGGAACGCCATCCATTTTAGTGTCTTTCGTGTAAGCAATGCCCTTTTCAAGCTGCACTGACCCTTGCATTTTGTTGTAAAAGAACCCTTTAGAGAATACGTCTCTAAAATCTAGTTTCAGTTTTCTTACCAATGAATCTAAGCTCAACAGTGAAAATACGCGCGCTCCTTGGTCGCTTATTTCAGCTAAATGCCCTTCACCAAGCTCCCAAGTAACTTCCCCAGCAAAACTCTGCATATTTACAGCATACGGTGCACCATTCCATTGTAATTGGTAACCAATACTCGCTTTAGAGTCTTTGATGGTAGATGTTAAATCAAATTCATCAAACAACTCACCAATATCTTTGCTGTTCATGATCCCTTCTACACGTGTCACGCCTGCTTGCCACTGACCCTGTCCGCGTAACACATGCTCTTGTTTATCAACAACGAGTTCGGGGATCACTAACTTTTCCCCATCACCAAACAATGACATGGATACTCTGTCTAATTGATAATTATCAATCTTACAATCTGAGCAATTAAAAGCGATAGCTGGTATTCGCGCCAACCAGCTTAAATCTTCTACAGGTAAGCTAACTTGAGAATCAACTTTTGCACTCTCGCTTTCTTCAAGTTTTGGCAGATTAAGTCGTAAGTAATCTGCTTCGATTGCAATCGGACGACTCGACCCACTAGGCGGTAATACGACTTGCGCGCGTAGCTCTTTTGCATTCAACCGCATCGTCATGCCATCACTACTAGGCCGCAAGCGCATCTCAAGATCATTAAAGTGAATGCCCGACAGGTCAAGGTTACCAATTTGAGTATTAATCGCACTTAACTCGGGAAACAAAGAGACTTGTTCTTTAGCTGTTTTACTTGAATCAATCATTCGCTCAATAAAAGGGATCCAAGATTTCAAATCTAAGTCTGTATGATCAATTGAGACAACAAAGCCATCCTGTGCAAGCCCTTTATCTCGGTTGCCAGAAATCAAATGCGCATTACTCAATTGCACGCTATCATTATCTAAGATGCCATTAAAAAATAATTTCTTATCAATATTAAGCATGATTAAATTTGAAATATCATCACCTTGCACCACCCCTTGCAACGGCCAAGTACTTGAAACAATTTTCTTATAAGGGGCAGAAAAATCGCTTGATAGACCGACTAGATCAGATGAAAACTCAGCCGTATAATTAAATGTTTCGTCGCTAAACACCAAACTCAATGCCGTATTCAATGCTGTTTGCCCCGCTAAATAATCGTCAAGCAAACCATCGGTATAGGGCAGTAATTTATCGGTTTTCGCCATTAATTCGGCATTAATATCAACTTGATAGCTGTGATTGTCTCCGTCCCCTTTGACATCAAACCACACAGGCATACCTAACCAGTTTGCGGTTGCATTAGGTATAGTAATAGCGTCATCTTTAAAATGTAAAAGCGCATCGACTTGAGTCAGCTGTATACCCGGTTTCGATAAATAAACCGGTAAATTACGTAAATGTATATCCCCTTCAGCTAATACATCTAAGTCTCGTAAATCTATCTTAAGTGTAATATTCCCTTCAACTTCCCCTTGTCCCTGAACAATTTGTAATATATTAGAGAGTGGATCATTAAGGGGCGTGGCCGCGAAAAAAGGCGCAAGGGAAGTCGCTTGTGTAATGTGGTTGATTCTTACCAGCAGATCATCAGCAGCATCTAAATTATCAATACTGACGACCACACTGTCTTCTATTTTTTGGTTTATTAAAGTACCCGAATGGGCATAAATATCCATGCGTTCATTTGAGAAATGTAACGTCGTTTCGGCGTTTTTTATCGCAGGCCAACCCGGTGCAAAAGCAAATTCCGCCTCTTCAATTTTTGACAATACATCAAACTGCCCATTACCATTATTAAATGGAAAATCCGTTAACCGACCAGAAAATAAAACTTGCGACTCACGATGTATACCGTCGAGGATCCCTTCATTTAAATATTTTATGAGGCTCGCTTTCATCAGCGTCTGAGGAAAATAATGGCCTGCCACTTTTGCATCGCCCCCAAGTACCTCAACATATAAATCTAACTCGGGTTCATCTGCTAAATTTAAGTGCATCTCTCCAGCAACCGTTAAATCTTCATTGTCAAACCACAAAGAATCACTTACCACTTGCCAATCATTATCTCGCTTAAAGAACTGAAATTCCAAATTCAGTTGATTGTAAGCAAGCGGTCGATCAAACAACCCCGCAGAGTGAAACTGTGTATTCTCAGAAAAAAGTGACACAGCCCCCATATTATTTTGTAGTGTTGCTTCAAGTCTTACATTATCAGCGCCCGGTATCCCCCCGACCTGACGCCATGACAAATCACGTCCCCCTAACCACGCAGATACCGCTTTCTCTGGTCCAATACTCACTCTACCTCGCAGAGCACCTTGTAAGTCATGGACTGCTACTTGTTTTGCGAATTCCATATTGGTTAAAGTACTGAGGTCTGACAATAGGCTTACACTCAATTCGTCGAACCAAACTTGCTGTTGTGCTGCTGAGAATTCACCGCGTAATTGCGTCTGTGAATACGGTATATCATTGTGAGATAGGTGTAATGGAGTCGAAGATAACTCCCAAAACTGTCCCTGCTTTGAAGGCGTGAATAATACCTGCCCAGAAGTCAGTGATATACGCTCACTTTGGCCATTTTCCAACCATTTAATATAACTAGGTAACCAATTTAGGTGAACATTTTCCAGCTTACCATTTTGCATTGAAACCCACGCTTCACCATTGATTTCAGTGTGGATCCCCAGTTTATCTTCATTAAGATCTTGAGTGAGCCAATCAGATACATCCACTTTTGATGCATGTAGGTAAATTTGCCCATTTAAATCACGCAAACGCTCACCTGTGAAAGACAAGCGAGCTGAATAATGGCCCTGAGAAAAACCTGGAATGCTTACTTCGCCAACACCTTGGTGAATTTGCTCGCTATTTTGCCAAGTAATGTCATCTAACAATAGGGAGTGTCGTCTTCCCAAATGCGTGATTAAATTTAATTGGCTTTTTTGAATAGAAAAGTGGCCTGTTGCACCTAAAAATAGGCTTTCAATCAAAGACTGTTGCTCAAAGTTACTATGACTATCTGTTTGTAAACTGCTGAGTTCTTTAAGATTAACATCAGCCACAAAACCTTGTAGTACAAAATAATCAGAACGCAGTTGCCAATTTTTTAGTGATTCAATCACATTTAATTGCAAACTGGTATTGGCAATACTCAACGCAATAGGCGCATTTTTGTTATCTGCAAACGTCAGGTTTTCTAACACCAAGGAAGGTCCGGAGCCTTGCCAACTAGCACTAATAGCGCCAATGGTTAAATCAACGCCAAACTGCTTATTGATCAATGTTTCAATATCGTATTTATAGTCATTGGCATACGGTAAAGCATATTTCAGCACCGACACAAATACCGCCAAAACGACCAGCGCTACAGCAAAAATTTGCCAGACTTTTCTAAAACAAAAAAAGCAGATTTTTTTAGCTTGCATTAATCCTGTGACGCCTTACATCATGACAACATCAAATTGTTCTTGACTGTATAAACTCTCTGTTTGAATATTGACTTGCTTTCCAATGAATAGTTCCAATTCAGCTAAGTTATGATATTCATCGTTAGTGAGTGCTTCACTCACTGCTGCTGATGCATACACCATAAACTTATCCGCATCATAGGCTCGATTCACTCTGACAATCTCACGCAGTATTTCATAGCATACCGTTTCAACCGTTTTTAGCGATCCTCGCCCAGAACACGATGGACAAACACCACATAAAATATGCTCTAAGCTTTCTCGAGTACGCTTTCGCGTCATTTCAACTAAACCCAGTGCTGACAAACCATTGATGTTGGCTTTTGCACGGTCTTTTGACAATGCCGTTTCTAGAGAGTGAAGCACTCTGCGCTTATGATCATCAGATATCATATCGATGAAATCAATAATGATGATCCCACCTAAATTTCTCAGTCTTAATTGACGCGCAATAGCGGATGTAGCTTCAACATTGGTATTAAAAATGGTTTCTTCTAAATTTCTATGCCCAACAAAAGCCCCCGTATTTACATCAACGGTTGTCATTGCTTCAGTCTGATCAATGATCAGGTATCCACCCGATTTCAATTCAACTTTTCGGTGTAGTGCTTTTTGGATCTCACTCTCAACATCGAATAAATCAAAAATCGGTCGCTCGCCAGGGTAATATTCCAGTACCTGAGCAAGTAAAGGGACAAATTCTTCAGTAAACTCTTTTAATTCTTGATAAGTCAGCTTTGAGTCAACACGGATCCGCTCCATATCTTCTCCAACGTAATCACGAAGCGTTCTAAAAGCGAGTGTTAAATCTTCATGTAAAATGCTGGCTTTGCTGGCTTTTTTTCGACGACTAACGATTTTCTGCCACAGTTTTTTCAAAAACTCTGCGTCATGCTGCAACTCTGCTTCGGATGCACCTTCTGCAGCTGTTCTAACAATAAAGCCGCCATTTTCATCGTTATATTGCGACACTATCTTTTTAAGTCTAGCCCGTTCTTCTTCTGTTTCTATTCGCTGACTGACCCCCACATGTGTAGCATCAGGCATGAACACAAGATAACGAGAGGGAATAGTAATATCGGTGGTAAGCCTCGCACCTTTAGTGCCTAGCGGGTCTTTAACAACTTGTACCATAATAAATTGGCCCTGCTTGACCAACTCTCTAATATCTTGTACTTTTTTTACCGGCTGCTCATCAACACCTTCTTCAAACGAAGCACTATTAACAATATCTGATGCGTGCAAAAATGCGGCTTTATCTAAGCCTATATCAACAAAAGCAGCCTGCATACCAGGCAATACTCTACTCACCTTGCCGAAATAAATATTACCCACAATACCTAAATTGCCAATACGCTCTACTTGCACTTCTTGGAGTACACCATTTTCGATTAATGCGACACGACTCTCACTGGGTGTCACATTAATGAGTAGTTCACTGCTCATGCTGTCTCCGCTACAAATTGTTGAATTAATCTATCCGTCTCATATAAAGGTAAGCCGACAACAGCAAAATAGCTACCGGATATATGTGTTACAAATCGGCCACCAAGTCCTTGAATACCATATCCACCGGCCTTATCTAGCGGCTCATTGGTATGCCAATAACTCGTTATTTCTTTATCAGACAGTGTCTTAAAAGTCACATCAGTGCACACAACCGTGCTAAGTACATGCTTCTCGGTTGCCAAAGCGACTGATGTTAACACCTGGTGAGTGCCCCCTGATAAGCGCTTCATCGTCGCCGTAAAGTCATCTATATTTTTCGGTTTACCTAATGCCTGATCATCGATAACAACCACAGTATCGCTACCAAGTACAGGTCTATCTATATAGCCCATCGCAACACCCGATTGGGCTTTTAACCTAGCAAGCCGCTCAACATAGGTGTATACAGGCTCATTAAGCAACTGGCTTTCATCTGCATCTACACTAAACTGTTCAAACTCATAACCAAGCTGTGCCAGTAATTGTTTGCGACGAGCGGACGCTGACGCTAAATAAAGAGGGATCATTAACGTATCCTAAATTGACGCCGATACTTACGCAGTAATAAAAAGATCCATGGCCAACATAATATGCCAGTTACTGCCGGCCACAAATAATGCGGGCTAAAGTAAATATCGAGTAAAAAGTGGTTTAACCAAAATTGCAGCAAATGATAGAGCGTCAAAAATAAACCGATCATGACTGCCTGCTGCCAAATTGAAAAATTTCGTATTTTCTGAAAGTTGCTCACAGTAATGTAAATACACACAGAGTAAGTTAATGAATTTACACCTAAAGGTGAGCCCATAGCTAAATCAATAATTAAACCTGTTATCCAAGCCCAGCCAATATTGACTCGGTGGGGCACTGCCAGTGACCAATACATTAAAACCAATAGAACCCAATCAGGTCTGAATGGTTCTGCAGAAATAGGTAATGGCATCAATGCCATTACTAACGCAAAGAAAATACTTAGCGCCACAAAAAAATAACTGCGTCTAATCATGGCTGAGTGTCTCTTGAGCTGACTTACCTAATATTACTAATAAACGAATTCTGTCTAATTGTGCAATCGGCTCCACATAAACCTTAGCAAAAGGCAGGCCTTCATCTCGGTTAATGTTTGTCACAACCGCCACAGGATAACCTTCTGGAAAAATACCGCCTAAACCCGATGTCACTAAAACATCTCCAATGCGAACATCTAAGCTATGTGGCACATGAGAAAGTTTTAAACGGTTTATTTTACCGATACCTTCAATAACCGTGCGGACGTCATTACGTAAAATGCGGACTGGGGTGGCATGCGTAATATCTGTCATCAATAAAACGCGCGATGTAGTTGTACCCACTTGAGTTAATTGGCCAACAACCCCCATTTCATCGATCACTGCCTGACTTTCTGTCACTCCATCTATTGTACCGCGGTTTATCACAACTTGGTGGCTATAGGGATTTGAATGAACAGACAACACTTGAGCAATCAATCGGGTGTTATTCTGTCTTGCTGACGCCCCTAGTAACGCTCTAAGTTCCTGATTCTCGTTTTTAAGAAATGCTAGTTGTTGTAACTGCTCGCTTTGCAATAACTGCTTTTCTTTGAGGGTATAGTTTTCCTGCCTAAGTTGATCCCGCGTATGTAGACTTTTTGCTCCGATATCAAACATTTCATAGGGCACATTCGCAAAATATAACAGCGGACTGACTAACGTATGTAAGCTAGTTCTAAAGAGTGTACCGCCTTGAGTATAACGATCGCCAAAAATTAAGAGCACACTCAACACAACTGCGACAGTAAGTCGCAGTTGTAATGAAATGGTACGGCCAAACAGTAAATTCATTAGTCGTAACTAAATACATCGCCACCATGCATATCTATCATCTCTAGCGCTTTACCGCCGCCCCTTGCAACACATGTCAATGGATCATCAGCAACAACTACAGGGATCCCTGTTTCTTCCATTAGTAGGCGGTCTAAATCTTTAAGTAATGCACCACCACCAGTCAACACCATACCATGAGCCGAAATATCCGACGCAAGTTCAGGAGGTGACTGCTCTAACGCAACCATCACCGCGCTGACAATGCCCATCAAGGGTTCTTGTAATGCCTCTAAGATTTCATGTGAGTTCAAAGTAAACGAGCGAGGCACACCTTCGGCTAGGTTTCGACCACGCACTTCCAACTCAATCGGTTCATCACTTTTAAAAGCAGATCCAATTTCATGTTTGATATGTTCAGCGGTTGCTTCACCAATTAAGCTGCCAAAATTACGGCGTACATAATTGATAATACCTTCGTCAAACTTATCACCACCAATACGTACTGAAGAGGAATATACAACACCATTTAAAGAGATAATGGCGACTTCGGTGGTTCCCCCACCAATGTCGACTACCATAGAGCCTGTTGCTTCAGAGACTGGTAAACCAGCACCAATTGCCGCAGCCATTGGTTCTTCAATTAAGTACACTTCTCGAGCACCCGCCCCCATTGCTGACTCACGAATGGCACGCTTTTCTACCTGAGTTGCACCACAAGGAACACAGATTAAAACACGAGGACTTGGACGCATAAAATTATTATTGTGCACCTGCTTTATAAAGTGCTGTAACATTTTTTCCGTAACATAAAAGTCTGCGATCACACCATCTTTCATCGGTCTGATCGCTTTAATGTTACCAGGAGTTCGGCCTAGCATTTGTTTGGCCGCGGTTCCTACAGAAGCAACGCTCTTCGGACCTCCAGCTCGTTCTTGGCGTATTGCAACCACTGACGGCTCATTCAACACAATACCTTCTTCTTTTACATATATAAGTGTATTGGCCGTACCAAGATCAATTGATAAGTCGTTAGAAAATAATCCACGTAATTTTTTAAACATGAGGCTGGGTAACCTTACAGAAATACTTTAAGTCAAGTGACGAGTAATGCCGCCACCCATCGTAATTGTTTTATTAACGCTCTCGAACTAAGCGAAAGCCAATATAATTTGCTCTAAAATCTGCTGCGAGTGCTAAACGCGTTGACACACGTGCCAAACTCGGCGCAAAGTTCCATGCACCTCCTCTGACTGTCACATCATCTTGTGACGCTCGCTTTTGAGTCCATTCCCATACATTGCCAACCGTATCGTATAAACCATAGTTGTTAGGTGCAAATTCACCTACTGGCGCAGCACTTTTATTTGAGTATTCGCTACCACACCATCCACAGTTAGCGAGGTTTTTACCAATTTCGTTACCCCATGGATATTCTGAAGTGGTACTTGCGCGTGCAGCATATTCCCATTCTACCTCATTTGGTAAACGAAACTGCTGGCCCTTTTCACCTGATAGCCAATTGGCATAAGCTTTGGCATCTTCATACGACACACATACAACGGGGAAGTTATCTGCTTGATTAAAGCCTGGGTTACTCCATTTATAGTCAAGCTCCCAAACTGGCTCGCCATTTTTATAATAGGCACAGCCTTTGCCTTTTTCAGCTTCGGTTTGATATCCGGTGCTATTAATAAATTGCCTGTATTCTCCAACAGTCACTTCTTTCGACTGCATTGCGTAAGAATTGCTTAGTACTTTTTCAACCACAGGACGTTCATTTGCCAAGCCATTGCCAGTCAAATCCCCCATCTTAAAACTGCCAGCTGGAATAATAACAAGGGCATTATTATGTCGAGAAGGGGCTACAACTGTCGTGTTTTTCTTCGCTATGACTTGTTTTTGCTCACTATTCGGTGTCGGTGCAGCAATCGACTCAGGCTTTTTTAATAACCGAGCATTTATCGTTCGTGCCTTTCGAATATCAATTTGTGCTTTGTAAGGCTGATATCCTAACTTACGTACTTCAATATCATGAATACCTTTCGGTACATTCACTGTCAGTTTTGTTGAGCCGTAGCTCACACCATTAATAAAGACTTCATCATCATATACATTAGAGCGCAAAGTCACGGCAACAGAGTTCACCTTCTGAGTCTGTATTGGTGCAGCTTTAGTCACTCGTGGTGTGTCAATTTCAATAACCGGCTGCTGTTCTACCTTGGCAACTTCCACTTGTCCAATGTTCTCAGAAATATCTTTAAAAGTTAGCTGTGTATCACTGAAGGTAGTTGGGTAACTCGCCTGGTACCCCATAGATAATGGAGTGCCGTATTCTGAGCAAAAGCGGTTATCTAAATTAAGCAAACTACATAAACGGCTATTGTTCATATCGCCGCGCATAGTAACACTGAGATTAACACTGTAATTACCTTGCCCACTAAACGCACTGCCGACTACATGGCTATTCACGACTTGGACTTGGGCACCGGCTATATTTCGTTTTGGTTCAACAATACGCTGTTCCGTTAGATTTGCAAAAACTTGATCAATAAAACGTTTAGTGGCTTTTTGCAATCCTAACTGCTGGCCTCGTTGTTCGCACGCAGCAAGCGTTTCAGTGCGCTTACAATTTATCGTGTGCTCAACTTCTAACGTGCCCTCACGCGTAAATTCATTACGAAGACGCTCCACGCGTGCAGTACTGAGTTGATCTTTTAAACTCTCAAGCGTGTTCACTAAGGTATGCTTCGTAATGCGTATTTGTTCAATATCTTTTCTATGTGATGCAATCGCCGCCAATTGCATAGAAATATCATCTTTATTTTGTTTATGCGTTGATACTGCCTGTTGGTAGCGCGTTTGTGCTGCACTAATATCTATAGAGGGGTCGTCAATTAAGCGTCGATACAGTTCATTCATTGCATCAAGCGCTTGATTCTTTTCCTTATCTAATTCCGAGGAGCGCGTTCGAAGTAGAGTCAATTGTGATTGTAGTCGAGCTTCTTCACTAACGTGCTTATCTAATATTTGCGTATAGTTATCTAACTCAGTTTGCTTTACAGCTAACTCAGATTCAACGGCATTAACCGTGGCTGTATCTTGGGCCAAAACACTGGCAGCCATCAAAGTGGCGGTAACAAAAAAAGACAAAGGAGCAATTCGCATATATTCCATTCCCAAAAGCGGCAATTATTTGGTCGTTGTTATTTTTTATAATTAAGGCTTTATGCTATGTACTTACAAGGTAAAACACAAGCTTTGAGCAATTAATATCTCAGTTTACCCCTATTGACTAGTTAGTTGCCAGTATTCAATTAAGATTTTCAATCTATTCGTCGTATTTGATACACTGATTTCATGCAATGTAAAAGGTACATTTATGCGTTCACTGCAATTTGATTGGCCAGAATCGCCAATGCAACGGATCGACTCGCCCGCGATTAATAAACAAAAACTGACGGTATACGTTAAACGAGATGATCTTTTGCATCCAACCATCAGCGGTAATAAATGGAGAAAGCTAAAATATAACCTTAAAGATATGCACGACAATAACAAAAACGCATTCGTGACTTTTTCAGGCGCCTTTTCAAACCACCTTTACGCATCAAGCATGGCCGCAAAACTGCATAATATTGAGGGTCATGTTATTTTGCGAGGCCCACATATTGATGAGCAAAACCCCACCATAAAAATGGCGCGAGCCTGCCACATGAACTTGCATGTTGTTAATCGTATTACCTATCGCAAACGCAACAACACAAACTATCAAGATGAAATACGCGAACAATTGCCAAACTGCTACTTAATTCCCGAAGGGGGGAGTAACCAAGCGGCTCTAAGCGGTGTTAAAGAACTCGCCCGAAGCTTACCTGAAAGCGATTATATAGTATGTCCAACGGGCAGCGGAGGGACACTTGCAGGACTCATTGACGGAAGTGCCGAAACAAGTCATATTTTGGGGATCGCAGTTTTAAAAAACGCAGAGTATTTAAACCAAGATATTGTGGGGCTTAGCGAAAAAGCGGCGACCCAAAACAACTGGCAAATACTAGAACAATACCATGATGGGGGATATGGTAAATTTACTCCTGAATTGTGGCTGTTTTGTCAAAAAATACGACGTGATTATAACTTACCACTCGAACCCATTTACAGTGGAAAAGCATTTTATGCGCTGTGGCAACTTATAGAGCAAGGTTACTTCCCTGCTCATAGTAACATTACCTTTGTACATACTGGCGGTTTACAAGGACTTGATGGATTAAGATATCGTAAGTTAATTTAATGTCTTTACCTTAGTTTAACTACTTAATCTCAAACGCAGCACACTATAAAGCCAATGAGTTAATAGCCAACTAACTCTATCTGTTGCAGTAACTCAGCAAAATAATACCCCTGAGCGCCCTGCACACCAAGCTGCTGTAAACAATTTAACTCTGCCTGCGTTTCAACTCCCACCGCATAAACAGGGATCCCAATCCGCTCAGCCTGACGCACTATTTGCCTGACACTGCGTTGCTGAGACTGATTTGAGTCAATATGATGCACTAACTCAAACGCTAACTTAATCGCCTCCATAGCAGGAATTGCCCTCAAAGTTTTGCCGGGCAAAACATCAGTGACCTGGTCGAGCAACACGCCCGCACCTAATTTAGCCAGTGCGCTAAATGCGCGTAACAATGCCCTATGATGCTGATAATAATCATAAGCCGACACCTCAAACTGCACTCTGCTAGCCACAGCACAGACTTTAATCTCGTTCACTAACCAACAAACAAACGTATCATCGCACCAATTAACATAATGTAAGTTAATGCTCACTTTCGTTTTATCAGCCTCTTTTTTTAGTACCTTTAGTGTATGTGCTACAACTGTTTTATCTAACGTATTAAGATGGCTTTTGCTGTGAATTTGTGGAATAAATTGCTTAGCTGAAATAAGCCCAAGTTGACTATGCCGCACCCGTAATAATGCCTCACTTTGCTTAATATCTTGTTGTTTAAAGCAAAATAAAGGTTGAAAAAACAGCACAAACTGGCCTTTATTAATGTAAGCAATAAAATCACCTTCACTACTTTGCATCGTTGTGGCATGAGTTTTATTAAGCGGTACCATGTGAACATGTTGCCAAACGTTATTTACAGCCACGGCAAGTGCTGAACGCGCTAATTGATACACTTGAGTTTGATCAGCTCTGGCTTGATAATAACAAGCGCCAATCTTAACCGTCTTACGAGATAGGTCTGGTCGCATCATTATCAGCGCCTGAAAGACAACCTCATGTAACTTTTTCTCGATTCGGCTCACACCACCCCAAGGAACTTGTTCAAAAGTCACCGCAAGTGCCCCCGAGCTTAAATACTTTACCGAACATTTTGCATAATCTGAAAAGTGCTTCGCTAGTATAATCGAAAAGTGTTGCTGGGGGTCTACTTTAGAATCAATAATATAACGCCATTTAACCAATGCAAATACATTAAAGAGGGATTCATCAGGCTTGCGGGGTTCAATAGACGTTGGCAAAGCCACGTTATTCTCGACACAAATTTGCGTACTTCTAGAATACGGTGTTTTAGGTCTCACTCGGTAAATCAGCAACCACCGATAGCAAAACATTAAAAACCCTATAAACAATACATTGAAGAAAACAAAAATTGCAAAGTACTGTTTCACAACTGTTGGATGAGACAATGTTAAACTCAAACCTTCATAAGAGAACACGTCTTGTTCGACTCTACTTGCGGCACTCGTATCACTCGCCGTACTAAAACCATGCATTTGTGCGATTTGGGTGATCTTCTCAGGCGTTCGAGCAGGTTCATCTAGCAGCTGTACCTGCTTGACTATTTCAACGCCTTGCTGATGAGTTTTTAAATGCAATAAATGAACTAATAAAGTGTTCAATATCAGAACGGTTGCCACAGCAAAACCAACAACATACAGCCGCACAATACGTGAGTTTAACTGCTCTAAAAACTGCTTCATCACACCACTTAATGCTGCTTTTTAATAGCCTAAGTGTTGTCTAGAAGTATATAAAACTCAAGGTTCAGGATGATAAAAAAGTTATGTATTGCCCCTAATGACACATAGAAACAAACCCCAGAAAGCAGTAACTTATTATCTTATTTTTATCACTAACAGGTACTTCAGACGTTAATTGATCAAAGAGAATCCCCCGACAATATCAGTGTAGGATCGTAATTTTTACTGAATTATGCTTCGCATCGCACTTTTTAAAATCTCTAAAGCAAAGCAATTAATCATAAGCGTGCAGAGAAGCACTTTTAGAGGCTAACGTGCCAAAGCTATAAACAATCATTATTGTACTGTGATTGAACAAATTCGTTATGCAATGCATCACAAAATCAAATAGCGTGTGGCCATTTGCTCTAGCTGTTACGATCACACTGTTGGGGAGTGAGCGACTCTCTATATCATTTGTGGTGAAGCTAAACAGTCAGCTCTTTGGGTCTATAACAGACAGCTTGATTGCACGTGCAGCCCAGTTGTTATCTATGCTTAACTAGTCGGCTTCAAAGTAGAGAATGTATTTCGACCATTGTCTAGCGTGTATTGGACAGCTTCGATTTTGGCACCACCGTTTGTATCGATTAATTTAACCAGATTTTAAATCTGCGCCAGCAAAGATAAGCTTTGCCGTAACCGTGTAACCAGCCGCACCTCACTATTTGTTAAAATTATCATTAGTTATTGCGAAACCGATATACAAATCTGCTAGTACTACCGTTTAGTACATTCCAAATTTTCTTTGATTTATCATCAGTTGTGTTTCTTAATACGTTAAGTTCACCATCAAATGAAAAGCCTGCTTTTGTCATTTCACTCTTAACAATCTGTGGGTCAATACGGTGTAAAGTATGTCCTGTATCTCTTGGTGCTCCAGATTTAGCCTCATGATCTATAATGCCCACTATTCCATTTGGCTTTAAAAATTTTTTAAATTTAGCTAAAACAGTTGTAACATTTATTTTTTCAGCATTCTCCATCACGTAATAAAAGTCATGATACCCCAAGACCAGAAGTATCGTATCAACACTGTTTTCTTTTAATTCTAAGCAATTAAGTGATATATCGATTCTAGTTGTATTGGATAAACGCTCACCTTCCTTCAAGCGCTCCGACAAATCTTTTCCATAATATTTCAGAAAGTGAGCATCATTATGAATGATAACTTTACCTTTTGGTCCTACAACCCTAGACAATATTTCTGAGTAGTAACCACTACCAGCGAATATATCAAGTACTGTGCTTTCTGGTGAAATATCGAAGAACGTGAGTATTTCTTGAGGCTTTCTATATTCATCTTTAATAAAATCAGTTTTCAGCCTCTGGCTATGAGAAATTGAAGCTTTAATCGTTTCTTCCGATTCAGCCTCTACTTTAAATGTCAAACTAAATAACCTCAGATCTGTATAA
>NZ_PNBY01000188.1 GCF_005886875.1 Pseudoalteromonas aurantia
AAATGATTGACCACTACACACAGCTAAAAATACAGTAGCCACCAGCATATTTTCATAAGCATAGTCTGTTCCGCTATTAGTAAAAGCCACAATCGCGCCCATTGCGACTGCCCAAGCCTTTGCGTTTACCCATTGAAATAGTGCACCATGCAAAAAAGTTAGCGGACGTTGTTGCACAGCACTTTGCAACTCACTATACGAGCAAGCAATCAACAAACTTAAATATATTAAGTACAGTGTACTAATGCATTTTATCCATAATTGCAAAGCTGGAAATATCTTAAATAGCTCACCAAAACCAAACCCTACGATAATAATCATAACTGCAAAGCCAAAACATATGCCTACGAGCAGTGGAATACTTTTGCGCATGCCAAAATTTACCCCAGACGTCATAACCATGATATTGTTTGGTCCAGGCGTAATAGAAGAAGAAATCGCAAATAATAATACAGCCAGTAAGGTTTCCATGGTATTTTCTTTAATTGATATCGCACTTATTATAAGAATTCGAGGATTTATTCTGACTTAAGCATAAAGAGGCAATTATCGTATGGGATGGTACCCGGGTAGGCAGAAAATCGAAAACCAGCTTTTTCGTATGCTCTAATAGCACTAAAATTATGAGTAACGACAAAGAGCGATGCGCTTGTTGTATGTGTCAACTCTAAACCACGTGTTATTAGGCTGTCGATTAAAATACTGGCAACACCAGTCCCCCTGTGATCCGGTGATACGGCAAGGCGGCCCAAATGGCAACGTCCAAGCCGTTCGTATACTTGGCCAAAAGCAACACATTCCTCATCTTCATTAATGAGTACGTATGAGGGAACTTTATCCAGGCTCAAGCTGTCTTTAAATGATGTTCTATCATAAGGGTAGGGAAATTGAGGCCCTGCCCACTCTTTGGTAGATTGCACATCATCAAACCAATTCATTATTGTCGCTAAATGTGCCTCATTTACTGCAACTAAGTTCATCCTGACCTCTGAAGTGTATAAGCTAACTACCTAAAACTTATTCTGATAAATAATCTACACACAATAAAGAGAATTATATTCATGTATGTGTGTTGCGTAAGCATAATCTTGCGCATGACTATGCCTACTCTAATTAAGTTAAACACAACGTTGATGTAGTTGTTACTATTGGTGAGATTGAAATGTGTTATGGATGGATTGGAAGCTGAATTTCATATCATATAAGCCTATGTTAAATCATAGGCAACAGGACGAACCTAGGTGACACATACCATATACATATACTGGCTTTACTAAGCAGCGACTTTCAATATATTTGATTGTAAAGGCTGAGCTATACTTAAATCACCTTAAACTGAAACTTGTTCAATTTAAGGTGATTGTACTAACCTAGGGTGCCAAATATTTTGTCACCAGCATCCCCAAGGCCAGGTACGATATACCCGTGTTCATTGAGATGGCTATCTAACGACGCAGTATAAATTTCAACGTCAGGGTGAGCGTTTAAGGTTGCTTCCACCCCTTCAGGGGCCGCCACTAAAATAACTGCTTTAATCTGTTTGCACCCTGCTTCTTTTAACATATCAATGGTCGCTATCAAAGACCCACCTGTAGCAAGCATTGGATCAATAACCAAACTCAAGCGTTCATCAATTTTACCCACCAGCTTTTCAAAGTATGGAACCGGCTCAAGTGTTTGTTCATTTCGCTGCAAGCCAACCACACTGACCTTAGCCGCCGGGATCAATTCCATGACGCCATCCATCATACCTAAACCAGCTCTGAGTATTGGCACCACCGTAATTTTTTTACCTTGCAGCTTAGATACCTGAATATCACTTCCCTCCCAGCTTTTTATGGTCTGAGTTTCTAGCGGGAGACTTTTAGTTGCTTCGTATGTGAGTAAAGTGCCCACTTCAGATACTAACTCTCGAAAACTTTTAGTACTGATCCCTTGCTCACGCAGTAACGCAAGTTTATGTTGCACAAGTGGGTGGTCAATGATGTGTAATGCCATAAAGACAGTCCATTTTATAATTTATGACATTATTATAAGGTATTTCTATAAGATATTTTAGCAAAGGTGTGTTTAAGGCAATTAAAAATGATACGGACAATGTTATATATGACACTGTAATGGGCAAAATGTACTCAACCCATTACAGACGTTAAGCCTTTACAATGACACAAAAAACTCATCAGGCGAATGCCTAATTGGTTTAGTACATGCCACAGTAGGTGTACCCAAGTACAAGTAACCCACAATTTCGTCACGCTCATCTAAGCCGAGCAAAGATTTAACCTTAGGGCTCTGAGCAAAGTAGCCAGTGCGCCATACACCCGACAATCGTTGTGCAAACGCAGCTTGTTGCATCGCAAATACACTACATGCGGCACTTTCAATTTGTTCAATACGGGGAACTTTCGGGTGTTCTTGATATGGACTAATGGCAATGATCAGCATGGGCGCTCTTTGTGGCAACGCCTTTGCTCGATCCACTACGCGTTCTTCTTTCCCTTCGGCAACCGCAGCTTGGTAGTATATTTCACCTAATTTATCTCTGGCTTGCTCCTCTACCACAATAAACCGCCATGGTTTTAGCCCACCATGATCAGGGACTTTTAACGCCGCTTTTTTTATTATTTCAAGCTGTTCAGCTGAAGGACCAGGAAACGATAAATTACTATCTGATTGCCTTGTAGTTAAAAGTTCGATGGCATCCATTAAAACCAACCTTTATTAGAAACGATTGTTGTTTAGGATACCACCATATAGTTTATTGAGCTACGATAACGCACCATAAGCCATTAATTTATTGAGTATTAAGACTCTTTAGTTAGTAACTTTTTTAACCAGTAATCGATACTAAAGTACCTTCCACCGCCTACAAATATTAAGCTCAATAACATGGCAAAATATAGTGCAGCAAATTCAATTCCGTTATTGATTACCGCAATAGACCCTTTTTCATACAAGTAATCAGGGAACCCATGTTCTTGCACAATCCCTTTTATTTTATCAAGCCGCTCTCCTACTTCTAAACTGTTATCTAAGCTCGCTTGAGCACCTGGAATACTTAGCCACTCTAATACTTGAGCTGCACTGGTATCTGGATTAGTTGGCGCAATCGCAAACCACCCATTGTGCCAATGCACCGTAGTCGCCGCAATAAACATGGTAAACAACAGAGGTATGGCCGCGAGTCGAGTAAATAAACCAATAAGTATTAACCATCCACCTAAAAACTCAGACCAGCCAGCGAGAAAAGCCAACAAGTCAGGAAATGGTAAGCCAAGCCCCCAATCACTATTACCAAACCAGTTAACAACATTAGGGTCAGCCAATAAGGTGTTAGGAAAAATCATTTGCTCATTCGATAAATTGAGTTTGTTAAAGCCTGCAATGATCATAACGGGTGCGAGGATCAATCTAAAAAGGAGCGGAGGGATCCCATCTAATACTTCAAGCTTTTTTAAGGTAAGTTGATAAATGGCGTGAATTTTTAACAGCATGTGCGGCCTTTTGATAGTGAGTATTAAAACTTAGTTATCAGTGTAGACCGCATTTTGAAAACTTTTATTGCATCAGAATAAAGATAAAATGTATTAGTTTATCCTTATATCTTTCTCGCAACTTGCAATGCTTCATATATGGCACGCTTTGCATCAATAGCACTGGCAAGCTTTGCACCACCAATGACGTGATGATTATCGGGTAACGCTTCTTTATCAAATAACCTATCATTAGAAACTTGGCCAATGCATGCGATCACAGTGTCAACATCTAACAATTGCTCTTCACCATTCACCCGTACTAACAAACCTTCATTTGAAAAGGCGACATATTCACACCCTGCAATTTGTTCAACGCCATGATGTTTTGCCACCTGACGGTGGATCCAACCCGTTGTTTTACCGAGGTCACTACCAAACCTACCGGCGCTGCGCTTTAACATATACAGTTTCCTTGGATCTTTTTCACACGCTGGCTCACACTCTATGCCCCACTGAGATTTAAAGCTATCTATTGATTGGTCTGACGTTTCAGTTAAAAATGCAACCATATCAAACCCTATGCCGCCCGCGCCCAAAATTGCGATCCGCTCACCCAGCTCAACTTCACCTCGAATGACTTGATCGTAAGCAAAAACTTGTTTTTCATCCGAGCACTTGATTGGCGATAACCGAGGGGTGACCCCTGTAGCAAACACAATGTCATCGTATTGAGTAACCATGCTTTCCTCAAACGACGTGTCTAATTCTAAGGCAACGTTCAATCTCTTTATCTCAGAAAGATAAAAAGCTAAGGTTTTTTTAAAGTCTTCTTTACCAGGGATCTGCATGGCCAAATTAAATTGCCCACCGGCATGACTATTTTTATCAATAAGCGTCACTGTGTGACCTTTTTTAGCTAAATAATAGCTCGCTGCAAGCCCCGCAGGACCAGCTCCCACAACCAGTACTTTTTTAGCGTTTGTGGTTAATGCTAACGGGTAATCTAATTCAAACCCAGCTTGCGGATTAACTAAGCATGTGGCGCGTTTTCCTTTGAATACGTGGTCTAAACACCCTTGATTACAGCCAATGCAAATATTGATTTGGTCACTGCTGCCATTTTTGTACTTATTAAAAAACTCTGGATCTGCGAGAAGCGGCCGTGCCATTGATATTAAGTCTGCATTTTCATCTTCTAAAATACCATTAGCGATATCTGGTGTGTTGATCCTGTTAACAGCAATAACAGGAATACTTACCACATCTTTCAGTCGCTTCGACGCTTCTTTGAATGCGCCTGGTGGTACCATACTCGCAATAGTAGGAACTCTGGCTTCATGCCAACCAATGCCTGTATTTAATATGTCAACACCAGCAGCTTCTAACGCTAAGGCTTGCTCTGTCACTTCCTCTGGTGTAGAACCATTTGGTACCAAATCCATGACTGACAATCTGAAAATAATTAAAAACCTATCCGAAACTTGCTTTCTAACTGCCCTGACTATTTCAACAGCAAGGCGCATTCTATTTTGAAGATTGCCACCGTACTCATCGCTGCGTTTATTGGTATGATTGGCCATAAACTCATTAATTAAGTACCCCTCAGACCCCATCACTTCAACACCATCGTAGCCTGCTTGTTCAGCAAGCTTTGCTGAACGCGCAAAATCCTTAATGGTACTTTTGATCATGCCCACTGACATGTTTTTCGGCTTATAGGGGTTGATTGGTGCTTTAATCGCACTGGGAGCTACATTAAACGGATGGTATGCGTATCGACCTGCATGAAGTAATTGTAAACATATTTTAGCATCATGTTTGTGCGCGGCGTCAGTATAAGCTCGATGCTTAACTACATCATAATAACTATTAAAGGACGAGGCAATTGGCGTTAACTTACCCCTGATATTTGGGCTATAACCACCCGTTATGATAAGACCAGTGCCACCTTTCGCACGAGCTTCATAAAATGCGCTTAACCTTTTTCGATTATGCCATCCCTCTTCTAACCCTGTATGCATTGACCCCATGACTAAACGATTACGTAGTTGAGTGTGCTTTAATTCTAATTTTTTTTCTAACATTACCTGCCCCGGCTAACTGGTCTAACCTGTGCAACATTATCAATTTTCTATGAATTAGCAAGTGTATTAACAAAGTAAATTATTTGTAGAACACTTTTTTGCCATTTTCTGGGACATTTTCTTGTTAGATCGTGAATTTATTACGCAATGGTGCGTCTTTAATACTTCGTTACGTTTTAATGATTACACCTTTATATAATCTAGGGTATTATTAACAATAGAGAATACTTTAGGTACTCCTGTACATTGAATGAGGGCTGATTTTGAATTTAATTGTTAAGTGTTTTAAAGGGCTATGGCACGGCCTTAATTTTTCTCGCCGTCTTATCTTGAATCTACTATTTCTAGGTATCATCGCTGCTTTAATTATTGGCGTATCTAGCGATGGTGATGAAATTATTATAAATGAAAATAGTGTCTTAAGATTGAATTTGGAAGGTTCTTTGGTTGAAGAGTTGACCTACATTGACCCCTTCGATGCGGCACTAAGCGATGCAACCAGTTCTAATAAACAACCAAAAGAGATTTTGCTAGACGATGTTGTTCGCGTTATCAAGGCAGCGAAAGATGACGAACGTATTCAGGTATTGCTGCTCGATTTAAAACACTTACGCAGTGGGCACTTAGATAAGCTTCGCACAATTGCCGACACTATTGACGAATTTAAAGAATCTGGGAAAAAGGTTTTAGCACATGGTGCATACTACTCTCAAGGTCAATACTATTTAGCATCTAAAGCTGATGCAATATCACTTCACCCCTATGGTGGCATTGATATCCGCGGATACGCTTCATACCCTCTTTATTTTAAAGATGCGCTCGAAAAACTAAAAGTCACACAGCATATATTTCGTGTAGGAACTTTTAAATCAGCTGTTGAGCCTTTTATTAGAAATGATATGTCTGAGCCTGCAAAAGAGGCAAAAAAGCTATGGCTTAATGAGCTTTGGTCACAGTATAAACTAGACATTATTGCAGCAAGACAATTTAGCGACTCCAACTTTGATGAAACTATTACTGACTACCTCAGTAAAATGGAACAAGTTGAAGGTGATTATGCACAGTACGCACTGGCAAATGGTTGGGTGGATGAATTAAAAACTGATCAACAGATCCAACAAGAGCTCATAGCGTTAGTCGGTGAAAATAAATCCGGTAAAAGCTTTAAACAAATTAGCTTTACTGAATATCTAAGTTTCATTAAACCCCCAATCGACTTTGTAAATCCAGTAACCGAAAAAGTCGCTGTAATTATTGCTCGAGGCAATATTGTTGACGGAAAACAAAAAGCAGGCAAAATTGGCGGAGAATCGACTGCAGCTTTACTAAAAAAAGCACGGCTTGATGATAAAGTAAAAGCAGTTGTGTTACGTATTGACTCAGGTGGTGGCAGCATGTTTGCTTCAGAGATCATTCGTAATGAAATACTTGCAATTAAAGACGCAGGTAAACCGGTCGTTGCCTCTATGGGTTCTGTTGCTGCCTCTGGTGGTTACTGGATTGCGGCATCAGCAAATGAGATATGGGCATCGCCGAGCACAATTACGGGATCAATTGGTGTATTTGGTTTGTTTATGACATTTGAAAACGCATTAAACGACCTAGGAGTCTATTCAGATGGGGTTGCGACCACAGAGCTTCATGATATTTCTCTTTCTCGTGGTTTAAATCCGCAATTAGCTCAAGTCTTCCAATTGGGTGTAGAAAACGCTTACGACAAATTTATCAGTGTTGTTGCTCATTCACGAGGATTAGAAAAAGCAGCAGTTGATAAAGTTGCCCAAGGTCGCGTATGGACGGCAACACAAGCAAAAGAGTTTGGCTTAATTGATAACTTAGGAAATAAACAAGACGCAATTAGTGCCGCAGCAAAGCTTGCTAACTTAGATTTCTACGATGTCATCACGATAGAGCAAACTCTATCTGAAAAAGAGATGTTACTGCGTGAAATTTTTGGCAATGCAATGGTCAAAGAAACACTCAATGCTATAGCGCCACAGTCGAACTTATTGAAATTAATAGAGCGAAACCTAGGGCAAGTAAGTACTGATTTAGAACGTCATTTATCAACGCTTTCAAACATGAACGACCCCAATGGTATTTATACTCAATGTATAACATGCCAGATAACCTATTGAACAGCCGCTGCAATCAGCAGTGACAATTGATATACTAAGCCCAGAATAGATTCTGGGCTTTTTTACATGAAAAGAAAAAAAATATACATCGCCTATACCGGCGGTACAATTGGTATGAAACAATCAAGCCGTGGTTACATTCCTGCGGAAGGCTACCTGACTGAAACGGTAAAAAACAACGCAGAGTTTACCCGTGAAGAAATGCCGTTATTTGATATTCATGAATACAGCCCGTTAATCGACTCTTCAGACATGTCGCCTTATCATTGGCAGATCATTGCTGATGATATTAAAGCAAAATACGATCAATATGATGGTTTTGTGGTACTTCATGGCACAGACACCATGGCTTACACAGCATCAGCCTTGTCATTTATGTTTGAGAATTTGACCAAACCCGTTATCGTAACAGGATCTCAAATCCCCCTTTCTCAGTTGCGCTCTGACGGACAAGTCAATTTACTCAATGCCATGTATTTAGCCGCCAATTACCCAATAGCAGAAGTTAGCCTATTTTTTAATAACAAGCTGTTTAGGGGCAACCGGGCAACGAAAGCCCATGCAGACGGTTTTGATGCGTTCTCATCGCCTAATTTACAACCACTGGCACAATCTGGGATCAGTATTAAGTTAAAAGAAGGTAAGTTAAGCCCTTATGTCGAGCAGGCTTTACAAGTCACCCCCATAACGCCACAACCAATTGGTGTACTTTACCTCTACCCTGGTATTAATATAGACATCATCAACAATATTCTTTGCGGCGATATTCGAGCACTGATCTTGCTGAGCTTTGGTGTAGGTAACGCACCTCAGCAGCAGCTATTTTTAGATTCACTCAAAGCCGCTTATGATAGAGGCGTGGTGTTGATAAACTTAACCCAGTGTATACAAGGCCAAGTGAATATGGGGGGTTATGCAACAGGGAATGCATTAATAAACTGCGGTGTTATTAGTGGCTACGATATGACCCTAGAAGCCTGTATTGCTAAGCTACATTACTTATTTAGCCAAGAGTTAGAACTCGAAACCGTTAGGCACTTGATGCAAGATAGCCTAAGAGGCGAAATTACACGATAGACTTTTCAAGGCACAAACGAATAAAGAGCCAAAAACGGCTCTTTATTAAGTTACACTTTAACACGTCAAATTAGTCTTCGGGGCCTTCAAGGGTAAACACCAGATGCAAACGCATATTCTTTAGCACGACCCCCTTTTTCATCATTGCTGCGCTTAACAATTTTTGCCACTTTAAAAGATCTGGTTTAGCACTTAGTAACATTTCTTCGCTGTCGAATTGAAACCTTAGCAACAATGAGCTTGGAAACAAGTGATATTCCATACTAAACCAGCATTGCAACATACCCGGGATCTCTGCGCGAGCTTGCTCTTCTAATTTGTCAGCAACTTCTAATACAACCGCTTGTTGCTTCTTTTGCACAGCAGACAACTTCTTCATAAAAACATTCCAAATATGAATATATAAATTAACTAAGCTCGGATGATAGCAAACCTAACTGAAAACCCACACACTAAAGACGATTAAACACGACTCAGTTTAAAAACACTCAACATAAACTTTCTTATCGCTCATAATATGTATGTTCTCTATTCTGGTGTTAATGATTCTGCCTTAAGTTGGTCAATAATCTGTGCACTTACCCAATAGATATCACCTTGCGGATCTTCACCCTCTTTATCTACTAATGGGCTTCTATTAAAAATAGATATTTACCATCGGGTGAAACATAAGCACTTGCCTCCATTGATTTAGTATTTATTGTTTTCCCTAAATTAACCGCATTCCCCCATGAACCATCACTGTGGAGAAAGCTAATATAGAGATCTTTATCTCCAAAACCATCCGCCTTTTCACTGTCCCATATCAAGTATGATCCATCTGCTGCGATAAAAGGATGGGCAGTCCACTTACCTGAATTAATATGTGAGGGTAATAACTTAGGCGGTTGACGTTGACCGTTTTTCATCTCAGATATTCGCAATACGTCGTGGTTTTCATAATCGTCAAATATATAAGTCCCTTGTATTGATGATGATAAACGCATGATCCCCCAATCATCGCGATCAAACAGCTTCCCCAAACTTTTCACAGTTGACCAACCACTTGATGTACGCGTCATATATTGGCTCCCCAAATGCATGGTATTGCCATCAGATGCAAGTGTTGGCCTCCCTACCCTAGGACCTACAACAGACTCTTTCCATTGATTTTTTCTAATTTGAAGCGGATTAACCACCATTTTCCCGTATCAACATTTCGTCGGGAAAAGTAAAACTCTGTCATATCTGGCGTGAACGAGCCACTAAAGTCACGATGTCGTGTCGCAACTTAGCCTGATGCAAATATCTGGGATATAAGACTCGGTGGCTCTTGTCCTAAATAAGGCCCTTTTAACGCCGGTAAATTACCCTGATTGTTATTGTCATCAGTTACAACACACGCAGAAAGTAACAATAGAACTGGCGTAAAAATAACTTTAATATTTATTTCCTTACTTGCAGAATTAGCAAAGCTGTATGGCCACTTATATACAGCTTAAGAGTCAATCAATATATGCAAGATAATGTGACAAGTCCTGACGTGAGTATAATTTTTAGGTGGCTTTTTTAGATGATGTTTACACAAAAGCCTTGCACCGAGTCTTAGATTAAGGCCACATATACTGTTTCGTAAGTACGGCTGTTCGTATCAACATAGACTAAAAAAACTATGATATTCATGGTTTTTGACCATAATTGATACTGTAAGTAATGGATTTACAATAACGATAGCTTTCTAAATAGGTCAATCTAATTTAAACTTTAAATAGCTCAATCACTGTAAATATTTGGTTGCCAAATTTGATCAGCATTTCAGGGCTTTCTATCGATTTAAAGCCACATTTGGGCATACAGCCCATGCGCATCTTTCGTGGCTAGCACTATTCGCCTAAGCCCCTGTGATTCAGGATGCTTAACGATTATTTCTGCGAGCCATTTACTTAAGCCCATTCCTCGATGCGACTCCAGAATAAACACATCGGCTAAATAAGCAAACGTCGCTTTGTCCGTAATTAGCCGCGCAAACCCAACTTGCTTTTCTTGCTCATTGAATAGCCCAAAACAAAATGAGTTCATTATTGCTTTTCGAAGCGTCGACCTTGGGACGCTTTCGCCCAGTAACTTTGAGAAAGACACTGATAAACCGTGTCAAAATCCATATCATCAATGTTAGTCCTTATATTAAACCCTTTCATTTATTCGCCTTATCATCTAGTAATTACTATTCATTTACTCTACCACTAACGGCGTTTTTCAAGGTAGT
>NZ_PNBY01000189.1 GCF_005886875.1 Pseudoalteromonas aurantia
TCAGATCAAGTCTGAGCTAGAGCCTGTAATTTAAATTGTGTATCTGCTTATAATTAAGCCAGTAATGGCTGAGGATAAGTAATATGGATAAGAAAGCTCTAGAAGCCTTCGCTCGCGAAGCAGCTAAGTCGATTAAGACTCCTTCTGATCTTGATGACTTTAGGAAAATGTTAACCAAGGTGACGGTTGAGACAGCCTTAAATGCTGAACTTAATGAGCACCTTGGTTACGAAAAAAACTCACCAACTAACGATAGTAACAGTCGAAATGGCTACTCATCTAAACGCCTAATTACAGACGATGGTGAGATCCAGTTAGAAGTCCCTCGTGACCGTGACGCGTCCTTTGAACCCAAGCTTGTTCGTAAACATCAAACCCGATTTCAATCGATGGACGACAAGATCTTAAGCCTATATGCCAAAGGAATGACCACCCGTGAAATCGTCGCAACATTCAAAGAAATGTACGATGCGGATATCTCCGCCAGTCTAATATCTAAAGTTACAGATGCTGTTTTAGAACAAGTGGTTGAGTGGCAATCTCGCCCGCTTGATACGGTCTATCCCATCGTTTATCTCGATTGCATCGTCGTGAAAGTACGCCAGAATAAACAGGTTATCAACAAAGCCATTTATCTCGCACTTGGCGTAAATATGGAAGGTCAGAAAGAACTTCTTGGGATGTGGATGTCCGAAACCGAAGGAGCGAAGTTCTGGCTTAGCGTGCTCACCGAACTTCAAAATCGAGGCGTGAATGATATCCTCATCGCGTGTGTAGATGGCCTGAAGGGCTTTCCTGATGCCATCAACGCTGTTTATCCAAAAACTCAAATTCAGCTCTGTATCGTACACATGGTGAGAAACTCAATGAAATACGTCCCATGGAAAGACTACAAGGCAATTACCGCTGACTTAAAAGAAATCTATCAAGCAACAACGGAGGATGAAGCCCTGTTGGCGTTAGAGCACTTTGGTGATAAATGGGATGAAAAGTACCCTCAAATCAGCCGCTCCTGGACGGCTCATTGGGATAATCTCAATACTCTATTTAGCTACCCTCAAGATATTCGTAAAGCTATCTACACGACAAATGCTATTGAATCTCAGAACAGTGTGATCAGAAAAGCGACCAAGAAACGTAAACTGTTCCCGACAGATGAATCCGCTAGCAAGGTGATGTACTTAGCGATAATGGATGCTTCCAAGAGGTGGACAATGCCTATTCATCACTGGAAGCAAGCTCTAAACCGTTTTATGATTATGTTTGAAGACCGACTAACTGAATACTTGTAACCAAGAGCAGTTACACAGAATTATTTACAGGGTCCTGAGCTAGTACAAATCAC
This sequence comes from Pseudoalteromonas aurantia, assembly GCF_005886875.1. Classification (GTDB taxonomy): domain Bacteria; phylum Pseudomonadota; class Gammaproteobacteria; order Enterobacterales; family Alteromonadaceae; genus Pseudoalteromonas; species Pseudoalteromonas aurantia_A. Next base: position 1,346 of record NZ_PNBY01000189.1, read on the forward strand.
TTGCTATTCAATA
>NZ_PNBY01000019.1 GCF_005886875.1 Pseudoalteromonas aurantia
TCAAGTCTGAGCTAGTACATCGGGTTCTGGGCTTTTATTATCTGGCAATAACAGGTGGCGAATACGGCGTTCGCTTATAAACCACTCATTGTTTTTTAATGTTAGGTTTAATGGGGATACTAAGTCATTAACGAACGTGGTGACTGGATAAGGGGAGCGAGCAAGTAAATCGATAATACTCAGTCTGCCGTTGCCAGAAATAGGTGCGATTTCTAATACCAGTAATCGGCCATTTGTAAGAGGGTATAACCCATCAGGAACTGCTAATTTTCGTTGCAGGTTTAGTTGAGAGAAGACCCGTTTATTTCTTCTTTATCTATCGTTGCGCGCACTAACGTACCTTCAGAATATAGCCCAAAAATTAAAATGCTATTTGGGAGTACCGCAATATCTGCCGGCCCAATACGACCAGCAGTACATAATTTACTGTTAAAAAAGTGAGTGAACTTAGAGGTGAGTGAATTCAAATGATAGACTCTATTTTTAGTACTATCTATAATTTTAAACACGTCCCGCTGCCTTTAATAAACCGCATTAGGGTTAAAGGCCAGCGTAAACACTGGTCGAAAAAACTAATGGATAGAATAACCCGGTATGTGTTGACTGGTTAACTCAACACAGGCCTTGTGTTCTAAGCATAGCGAGTATGTGGCAGGGCGTGTGCTATAAGTTAGCCAATCACCTTTAGAAATATTTTTAGTTGGGATTGTATTTAGATGCGTAATGACATCTCCTGCTTTTATACCAGCGCCTTCGCCGGGTAAGTTAGGCATAACATAACGAACTAAGAACTCACCTGATAATAACTTACGTACTTCTAAGCCCATTAAGTTGTAGCGAATTGTTATTGCATGATTGCTAATTGGGGTTAGGTAGAGCGTTTCACTAAAGTAGTCGACCGTGGTTTCAAATTGATTGAATATGCCGTTACCAATAACCCAATAATCCTCTTCATCGACGTTTTCTATTAAATTTGTTTTAATATGTGGTAGGGTTAGCTCTCCAAAACTGACACTTGGCAAACTAACACGCTTATGCTCCGTTTTACCACTTAGGCCTATATCTGCGCCTGTCACATATGCTGTAGGCAAAGGGATTTTATGGTTTTCTAGGTATTGTGCACTGAGCTTCAAATAATGTCGGCTACCGGTATCAATAATTATGTCTTGTTGGGTAATATGTTGGTGGCCAAAATCTACTTCACCTTCAACATAGAGCTTACTCATAAAAATATCGAAAGAGATTGAGTACGTGTGTTTTGATGGCGTGAAAGGGCGCTTTGAAACACTGACTTGATTTGCTTTTTTATTAAATGTCCAAGAAAAGTGGCGCAATAGATCATGGCCAATCACACCGTCGAAGATTAACTCGTCAGGGCGGTCAAAATAGCGGGTTTTGCTGGTCTTAATAAACGCACCATGGAATTGACGAACTTCCAAATCACCGAATTTGAGTGAATCCATAGTAATTTGATGGCTTTGGCTGTCTTCTTCATCCCCCCAACCGCCCAGTTGCAACTCGTAGCCTTTAGGTAACTTTAAGGCACGTACTTTTGGGGAATCAAGTAGGATAGTAAATGAAGCACCGGTGTCTATCAAAAATTTGAAGTTATCAACGCCATTAATGCTGCCATATATAAAGGTTTTTTCACCAATGTAATCTGTTTTTATATCAAATTGATTGAATTGGCTATGCCAATTTGGCACGACATCATCGTTTGCACTGCGTAATTTAAAGATATTTATTATGTTACAGCCACTCATCATTATTAAAGCGGTGATCACTATCAATATTCGAATTATGTTCATCATGTGCTCGTACCTGTGTTGTATGGAGTGGAGCAGGGTAAATGATTGGCCGTGAAGTAAATGTGAAGGAAAGTACCGATACACGATAGCAGTTACAGATTTATATGAGGCGATTTATTATACTTTGTGCTTATCAAACTCTATTCTTATTATTTTCCTTCATAAGTTCAACTGTATGAGATTCATACCATCAATGTTATTTAAGTGATGGTATGAATCCTTTAAACTAAGTCTTTGGAACTGTTAAGAGTGAGTAATTTTCTGCTTCATGCCATGGGAGCAAGTGTACAGAAACTTTTCCATAATCAGCGGTACCATTACCTTCCCAGTTTTGATCTATTACGTATACGCCATTTGAATTAGAGCCGATAGCAATAGCCACATGACCATATGGCTTTGAATCTCCTGGTTGCCAGTATTTACCGTTAGACTTGAATTTTGCAATTACTCGCCATTTTAGATACATAGATGAATTTAACTTTGCACCACTCCAACGCCAATGGCTTGTATGCTCAGCATCAGATAAAGCTCTAATAAATTGAACGCATTGAAAGTAAGTATCGAAGCTTTCACCAACCGAAATTAGGTCATTTAAAGAGGTTATATATCTACTATCATGCTTACTAGCACTTGTTGAACCGTACTTTTTAAATACATTGGCAATATTGTTTGTGTATTTTAAATATAGAATACTTCCACCAAAAACATGGTCTGTTTCTCTAGAGAAATTATTAGGGTTTGAAATTAAACTCTCTAAGTCGTTTTTGACACCTGGTTTTAGGGTGGCAAATTTATAATCTTGGGCGTATAAGCCTTGTGATTGAATAATTACAAAAAGAAATAGTAAACTTTTTATGAGTTTCATATGATAAATCCTTATCGAGCGTTTATCTTGAGTGTTAATTAAATTAAAGGTTTACTGCCGTACATCTTGACCTTATGGTTCCGGTATATGGTAAATTAGTGACCTTACAATAAGCCATACTCATCAGTCTTATAGTTGTTGGGCTTTGTATATTAAAAAGCGCAGTACTATATGCTTTGCAGTGATAAGAAATTTACGTAGTTTTTTTTCTGGGAAAAAGGCACGCAATTGACTTGTTTTTTTTCATTTTTTGATTGGCTTGGTGTTAATTACTATTTACGGGAGAGCTCAAACGACTTATAAATTTCAGTAACTATTTATAAAGTATGGTTTTTTTCTTGCCGATAATTGTAAGATCTTAGCGCCTATGTCGGCAACTTCGGCTCTGGTAACTATTTTTTTTGGGTGAAAGTAGTTACTTTCAGCGCTACAAAATTTGTAGAAGTGGCAGAGTTGTGCGTGCTTTAGTGATTTTAAGTCGTTAAAGGAGGTCACATCTTTAAAGTGAATCGGTGTATAACTTTTGAGTTGGTTTGGGTCATATAGCTGTAAAAGCTGACTTACAGTTACAGCTAGCCATTCTTTTGAAACTGGCTTTTTTGGGTTGAAAGCATGAGGCGATGGTAAAAATCCAGCTTTATGGGCATAGTTGAGGTATGCATTAGCCCAAGAGAAGTCTTCAATAAAGCCTTGCTGATTATGTATTACTAGGTTTTTAAAATATTTATCGGTTTTACTTAATTGAATTAGACCTTTCTCGTGTGCGGATAGAAAAAGGATAGAAAGCGCTTCAGCTTGTTTGGAAACTTGTTCAGGTTGAAATACTCGTTGTTTACCATCATGCGAGGGTCGTCCAATGACTATACCTCGCATAGCTAAATAATGAATATTAGTATAATAGGGGTTATATGGCGTGACATCGCTAAATTCTATTGGTAAATCAGACCCATTCCGAATTACGAACCTTAAAGTTAATTTCTCATATTTTTTATTATATTTTAAAGCTTGAATGGTGATCGTGTGGATGCCATCGTCATAAAATATGTTGTGATAATACCCATCACTACTAATATAGCCACCGCCTTTAACCTTGAGTGATAGATCGGATATGTTGATACTATCGGGTATGACTTTCAATTTAATTTCTTCATTAACTTTACCTCCATGATTGGTAAAAACATAGGGAGAAAAAAAATTACCATGTCCCTCAAAGTTATTAATAGGACTAATAACAGGCTGGGTATTGCTTCCTTTCATAGTGTCATTGTTTAGTATTTTATAAAACTCACCGTTACTTTCTTGTGCTGTAAAGAGTGTGCTTAGAAAATCAATAGCTTGATTTTGCTTGGTTTGTTGCTCTCTAATAGTTGTGTTTTTAGATGATACAACATACAAAAAGGATGCCGAAAAAATTGAAATAAAGAAAAAGTATGTGAATACAGGCTTAAACTTTGCACAATAGCATGTGAATCTATCTGTGTTTGATACATCCTTTATTTTTGACACGTCTAATACATATGCAGATTGCAGTGATTTTCTAAGTTCAGCGATTGTTGGCGTTCTATTAATCGCTTCTTTTAGAGAAGCTTGTTCAAGGACTGAATTAATCAGGCGTACTTTAAGTTGCGTTTGTCGAAAGTGGTTTTTTAAGACGTATTGGAACACCTTAGCAGCAGAATAGACATCACTGGAAAAGTTTAAAGTATCACCATTTAATTGTTCGGGACTTGAGAAGTTTAGGGTAAAGCCCAGAGGCTTTGTATTTGATTTGACGGATAAGCTAGAATGAGACTCTCGCGCGATACCAAAATCAACCAAACTCGGCTTCATTTTACTATTTATCAATATGTTACTTGGTTTTATATCTGCATGCAGGATTTGCTGATTATGTGCATGCTCTAATGCATCACATATATCGAGAAAAATACTAAAAGCTTGATCAAGGGATAAGTTCCGTTTGGACAAGAAGGTATTTAGCGGTAAACCAGGCACATAGTCCATAACCATATAATAGTAATGTTGGTATTCTCCAATATTAAAAACGCGCACTATGCCATGATGGCTGAACTTAGCTAAGCTTTGAGCTTCGTAGTTAAGCGTTGTCATACCGGCAGTTAGGTGAGGCGCAGGGTAAAGAAGTTTTATGGCAACGGTTTGATCGAATTTTCCATCACAGCGCTGAGCTTTATAAACCACTCCTTGGCCGCCTTCTCCTATGAGTTCTATCAACTTGAAATCGTCGATAATCTCCCCACTTAAGAACAATAGGTCATTATTGCCAAGTGCAAAATTTACACTGTTAGAAAGTAAAAGTGGTAAAAAGTGGTCTTGTTTATTTCGGATGTGTGAGGAGATGAGCTGCTTAACCTCTGCGGCAACTTTATTGTCTAGGTTGTTTATCTTAGACAGCTCAAGGGTCATTTCATTATCTGAAAAAGCTAATAAATCAGAAAATATATCGAGGGCATCGGTTTTTTTGCTCTCGTTGATAGTCATAGTGTGTCTACGAACTTACTGCGTAGAAAAGCGTTTGCTATATCAAGTTGCCGATAAACCTTTCCTGTTGATAAGCAGAGCTCGTTTGCTATTTCGTCGCCTGTCATACCTAAAAAATAGTAAAAAAGAGCCACTTCGTAACATGATTCTGACTTGTTTTTGAGTAGGCTTATTGCTTCATCAAAAATAGTGTATTGCTCATTTTCAATGATAGTTTGTTGGTCTAGCTGGCTTAAAGATGTATGGGTTATTAAATTACCACGTTTAGATGCATGTATTTTTCTCAGCTCACTCACTAAAGCATTTCGTATAAAAGTGGATACGTCTTTTAAATACTGTTTTCTACTGAAGTAATCTTTAGTGGGAGGAGCAAAGTAAATAAAGTATTCATTTAAAAAAGACGTCGTATTAGGCATTAAACTAAGTTCGGGGTTATTTTTTTGTAAGTTAGCTTTATGTTTTTTTAAGCTTGTTTTTAAGTGTAAAAATATCGCTGATTTAAGCTCATTTTCAGATTCGACACAGCCTGCCTTCCACTTTTGTATTAACAAAGTCACATCGTTTTTCATTATTAATGACCAGTCTATCCTAAGTAAGTGTTTTTTCTTATGCATTTACATATAAGCATTGTAAATCTAAAGTTAAAAAAGTTAAAGGGTTAACTTTGTTGGTCGTAGTGTATGCTGTTTTTTCATTAAAAAAGTGGTGCGTCACTGTATAGATTACTTAACAAAAACAAGTCGTTTTTTCAGTCTCTGTACTATTAATAATAGTGACATGCGGCTTTATTGAGTAAATGGCAGACTGAGGATTTAGATTTATGTAAAGCGAACTATGTATATTGACGTATTATTTGAATGTTATATGAAACTTGGTGGAATAGAGGATGAGGTGTTTTATAATGTTATTTTTGGTACAACCGAGTGGATTCGAACCACCGACCCCTACCATGTCAAGGTAGTGCTCTAACCAACTGAGCTACGGTTGTATTTCAGGTATGAACTCTAAATTAGAGTTGGTACGACCGAGTGGATTCGAACCACCGACCCCCACCATGTCAAGGTGGTGCTCTAACCAACTGAGCTACGGTCGTACTATAACGTTGTTATGTAATGAATATTACTTGGCAACGGCGGCTAATATATAGCGACAATGCGTTTTGATCAAGCGTGTTTTATAAATTTTTGTTTGTTTGCACTTTTTTTATTCATTAAGGACGAATTTCGCACGTTTTATAAAAGTCTTGCCACCACTTGACGTGCGTTACCGTACTCACTTTCATTTGCTTCAGCAGTGAGTTGGTATGTTCAGGGTTAAAAGATTCCGCTAAATCAGGGTGATTGCTCCAAAGCTTGAATAATAACGGAGATGCTTTTTCTAGCATATTGGTCAATTGTGATTGATAGGGTTGCAGCTTCTCTAAATAATACTTTGAAAATACATTGCTGAGTATTTGCGCTTTTTTCTTATTTTTACCTACTGGGCATAGCTCATCACTGATTTTTATTTGGTTTAACCAGCGTGTGGTTGTGTCGTTGAGTAATATGTGTTGTTTGGTGGATGTGATGAGCTTGGGAATGAATTTGTTTTTATGTAATTTTTGCAGCGCGATGGTAATGTTGTCGGTGTTTATCTTATTCACAGTAGCCTGATGTAGCAAGTGTGCTTGTAAATTAGAAAGCGCGGTCAGAGCTTCTAAGCTGGCTGTTTGTTGCTCTAGATGGCGGTCAAACGCAATTTCACTGGCGGTGAGGTACGTGAGCTGGGAGAGCTCAGCTTCATTAAAAAGCATGTGTTCAAAAGATTGCGCAAACTGTAGCTGCTTTTCTTTTTTTACTGCAATGAGTTTGTTTTTAATCGCCGTATCGTGAGTCTGCGGATCATCAAGACAGTTTTGCACATGTTGAACAAACTCAATGTTATATTTAAGTGCTTCGCTTGCAGGCCATACTTTGCCCAATTGATTATTTTTTTTTGCGATTAATTGGCTCAATTTACAGTGGTTAATACTGGCAAATTCTATGATTGATAAACTGACTTCTGAGGAAGGCTTGTCGACATTAGGGTGAGGCAGTTGTTGTAGTTCTTCGTTGTTTGGCGCATCTTTTTCCACAACAGAGCTTAGCCGCTGTTGATATTCTACGTAAGTATTGCTGGGCTGTGGCGAGCAAGCAGCAATATAAACTATGCATATACTAAGTAATGTTAATTTTAACAAGACGATTCCTTACACTGACTAATAACAACACAGAGGCAACACTGAGCCCGACGATGATCCCAACCCAAAAACCTTTGGGGCCCATAGCGGAAGTAATTATATCTGTTTTAGTTAATACGTAACCCAAACTAAAACCGATGATCCAGTATGAGAAAAATGTGATACCTGTGATCGGTTTAGTATATTTTAGCCCCCTGAGTACACCGTTAGCAGCAACTTGCAATGCGTCAGGGAGCTGATAAACACATGCAAGTATAATAATACTTGATGCGAGTAACGCGACCTGCTCATCTTTGGTATACAATAACACGATAGCGTCACGGCCGAAAAATGTAACTAGAGCGACAAAAGCAGCAATCATAACAGCAAGGAATAAGCTGGTAGAAATTGCCGTTTTTAATTGAGTGTTGGCTTGTTGCCCAGACAAGTTACCAATCCTAATGGCAATTGCCATTGATAAGCTCAGAGGCATCATAAATAGGATGGTGGTTACACTTGCCGCGACTTGGTGCCCTGATACAGCAATCGCGCCTAAGTCTGCGATGAACAATGGAATACAGGCAAATAAGGTAACTTCAAAAAAAGTCGCTAAGCAAATAGGCAGCCCCAATTTGGCGATATAGCCCATAAGATGGAGGTTCGGTAATTTTAAGCTTTGGAGTAGCCATTTCCCTTTGATTTTTTTACTGTTAAAACTATATACGATTTGCGCTAAGGCCATTGCCCAAAATACCAATGCGGTAGCTAGCCCGCATCCTGCACTACCAAGCGCAGGCATCCCTAATTTTCCATAAATGAAAATATAGTTTGCGATTACATTGATACCAAGCCCGATGATACTGATGTAAAAAGCCGGTTTTGTTAGGCCTATTCCTTCTGTGACATTTCGATATACAGAGAATAATAAAAAACCGAGTATGCCCCATTTTACGAAATCGATATAGCCTTGTGCCAAATCGGTAATTTCGGTTGTCGTGCCTAGATTTAAAAATACCGCTGGTGTGAACTGAGCAACGATGAAACCAAGCGAAGAAAGCAATAAACAAAGGTAGAGGCTTTGCTGAAAATACTGTTTTATCCCTTTTTCATCATTGGCGCCAAAACAATGGGCGACAATCCCCGTCAAGGCTAACAAAATTCCTTGTAATGAAAAGACTAACGGGTTCCAGATACCGGTAGCAATTGATAACGCAGCAAGATCATTGGTACTGACTTGGCCTGCCATAATCGTATCGACGACAGACATAAGGACCAACATGATTTGTGCTAAAAATACCGGAGTGGCAAGTTGGAGTAAGCGCTTGGCTTCCCAATAACTGAACTTCATAATCACACTACATGAGTAAAAACCCAATATTAATCATACCCTCACTATAAAGCCAGAGATTAATCACTCATTGAATATGGCCAATACCTTTAGCCATGATGCGCAATGAGGTATCATTATTCATACTATCATTCATTAAGGTCTTTCATGTTCACAGGTATTGTTCAAACTCAAGCAACGGTTATTTCGTGCAATAAATCAGAAGGAGTGTTAAGGCTGGTTCTATCTGTTGCAAGCAGCTACTTACAGCATTTAGATATAGGTGCAAGCATTGCAATTAACGGATGTTGTTTAACTGTCGTACGTTACGAAGTAAACGCTCAAGATATTGTTGGGCAAGTGTACTTCGATGTGATTGATGAGTCATTAAAATTAACAAATTTGGGATTATTACAACGTGGATCTAAGGTTAACTTTGAGCGTTCGTTAACATTTGGCACAGAGATCGGCGGCCATATTGTGTCTGGACATATTCATTGTGCGGCAGAAGTTGTCTCAGTGGTGAAAGATCACGATAATTGCAAAGTGCATTTAAGTTTACCAACTGAGTGGCTTAAATTTGTGCTTTATAAAGGGTTTATCACGATAAATGGCGCGAGTTTAACGGTAGGGGAAGTCGATGAACACGGTTTTTGGCTGCACCTCATTCCTGAAACTTTGGTTATTACAAATCTAGGGCGCGCAATGGCTGGAGATTTACTCAATATTGAGGTCGACCAACAAACGTATACAATAGTTAATACTGTGGAAGGGTATTTACGTAAAAGTACACAAGTTGCTTAAAAGTGCAGTATTCCTTCTGACTTAAATTCAGAATATCTGTTCGTCGTCACTGTCTACATGTAACTCAAGCTTATTAAATGCTCTATCTATATGCATATTTAAGTGGATAGGGTTACAGCATGCAGCGCAATCCTCGTAAAAGTCTTGATCGCCTTCGCTGGTATCAAGGCTTACAAATATATGGTGCCCACAGTGTGGACAGCTAATTCTTTGGTCATATACAGTTTTCATCTGGCTCTCCATTAGGCCTTATTAACCTAATTAATGCACTAATTTAAATATAGCACTAAATGCCAGTATGACAGATTTATTATGACTATTTTAAAATCTCTTGAATGCGCTGTTTAGCTTGATAAAGGTAATCGCCTGCGAATAAGTTTGCACTTAAAAGAAGGGGGTAAAGCTGATAGATAGCTTTTTTTAAGGTACGCTCTTGTTTTGCAGGTTTGACGGTATTGTAGCCGCTGTAAAAGGCTTCAGGCAGCGGGGTATAGAGCTCTGCCATCGCAATATCTACCTCGCTATCGCCGTAATAGCATGCAGGGTTGAATAGACAGGGTTTGTCTTGATTAAATGCGATATTGCCCGACCAGAAATGGCCATGTAATAGGGAAGGTTGTACATGGTGAGGCAGCAGTGTTTTTATAAGTGTGACAAATTCATCGATGTTAACTAGCATAATGCCTTTTTCTGCTAATAGTTGTAGCTGCCAACCAATGCGATCTTCAGCAAAAAATGTTTCCCACTTTTTGTGCCATTGATTTGGCTGGAGTAATTGCTGAATATAGTTATCGTGCTCTAAGCCGAACATCTCCTGCTCATGGCGTTGGTGCATTTTGGCAAGTAACGCGCCGCAATCGTGCCAATTAGGCGTACTCTGTTGTGTATCTAACCACTCCAAAACCATAAAGCTAAAGTCTAAGCTACTCCCTATGGTGATAGTGTCCCCTATCATAAAGTCACTATCACGGGTCAAAAGGTCTAATGAATGTGCTTGCGCTTCAAATCTTTCTAACGCGGTAAGTCGGTCAACTTTCACGAGATAGGCATGCTTATCATCACAGATTTTATACAACTTCTCTTTGTTATGAGAGGCTAATTGCTTTTTGTCTGTGAACTCAAAATCACTGTGTAGTGCGCTTGATATTTGTTGATTAACCATATTCCACATATGAAACATTACCTGAAAACGACAACTGGTTAAACAAACTATGGATGAAAACGGATAGAACTCAAATGAATAGTCGCTTTTTTTACTGCGTGTAGGTAGATGTAAGTATTTAGGTATGATAACTAGTGCATTGTTTGGTGGTTTTAACGCTTAACGGACGTATATTTTTTTCATTCAACCGTATAAAATGCCGCGGTAAAATATATAAGGTGTATCAATGAATAAAAGCTTAATTACAAATATTGTTGCGACGTTATGTGTATTAGTGGGATATGTAAGTGGACATGCAATTATTTTCTCAATAGGCATTTTTGCGTTGTCAGGTGCGGTGACTAATTTAGTCGCGATTCATATGCTATTTGAAAAGGTGCCATTTTTATATGGTTCAGGTGTGATCACATTAAAATTTAAAGAGTTCAAAAGCTCGATTAGAAAGCTGATCTTAGAGGAGTTTTTCCACAAAGATAAAATTAGCCATTTGTTACAGAGTCAAAAAGACAACTTAGATTTGACGCCTGTGATCAAAAAAGTTGATTTAGATCCTGCGTTTGACACATTAGTTGGGGTGATCGAATCTTCGCAGTTTGGACCTATGCTGACTATGTTTGGAGGAAGCGAAGCGTTACAACCAATGCGAAGCTCTTTCGTTGAAAAAATGCAAGACACACTCATTGATATTACCCAAGAACCTAAATTTAAAGCGCTAATGGTCAACGAGTTAATCGGGGGGAACGCCTCGTCTATTCATGACACCATAGAACAAGCAGTAGATCATCGTTTAGATGAACTCACGCCAACAATGGTTAAAGATATTATTCAAAATATGATTAAAACGCATTTGGGGTGGCTCGTTGTTTGGGGTGGAGTGTTCGGTGGTCTGTTTGGGTTAATGGCAGCATTTGTCTAATTTACAAAACTAATGCGCTAGCAAACGTCAAAGCGCATTAGTTGATTTTGTAACTGCATTATTTTGACCCAGAAATCGTAATTGGTGCGGAAGTATTTTCTATAGCTGCTGAAAGGTCCCTAATATGCGTGCTGGTTGTATTAATATTCAAGAAGTTTGCTGAGTTATCAAGGTTGTATCTAGAAGCAAACTCCTCCAGAGACATATCATTACATGTTAAACGGTTGCTAAGTACGGTTTTTCGTGTATTAAGTTGGCGTATGGTTTTGAGTATTGTTAATTTATGATTAGAGGCGACTGCGACACATAATTGTGTTGCAGCGGTATCGTCAGCAGCTACGAATTCATTGGCTAGAGAGTTTGTTGAAGTTAATAAAATTACAGCGCCAGTTACTATAGTTAATGTGTTCATTATAATGCTCCATTTATTGCGGTGTGTGAATACACTACAAGTATTACTTGTAATCTTTCTAAATGCTGTAAAGCAATATCGACAGAGTGTAACGAAGTATGAGAGTATGTATTTAATCTGTTAATTAATTGATTAATAATGAATTTATCGGTTTTTGGTAGACACATTTAGCTATTTTATTTTTTAAATTCTTTATTTTCACATTATGTTATCGGTGTATTTTCTTTCCAATAGCATAATTTTCAAATTTATAATTGTGTAATGTAAATTTATGTCAAAACATTTCAAGCATCTTGCGAAGTACTATCAAAAAGCGCTAGCAAAATCTATTCAGTTCAATCAACTATGTTACTACTGTGGCTGTGAAGCTACAGGCACTGATTTTTGTCCTCCATTAAACCATTGTGAGCTTGTAATTGAGTTTTCTGAAACTGCAGATTTTATAGCCGTCCCCAGCTGTTATGAATGTAACGCGTTACTTGCAAATGAAAGAGATTTGTTGTTATTGGATAGGGCGAAAAAGCTCAAACGTAAACTTGCCCAGAAATATGCTCAGGCGGTGAGGGTCTTTCATGTCTGGGAGCAAGATGAGTTAAGCCAAATGAGCCCAGAGTTTCATACCAGTATCGCAGCTGGTATTCGGTTAGGAAAAGAAACTCAAGATCGACTCGATTTTCCCAATTACACGTTAGAAGTTGCTGGAGCATCAGTTGGTATCCCACATGCTCGTTCTGAGTTTTTTGTGGGGGAACAGTGTTTCGACAGTTTTAAAGCGGCTCTAGAGCATTGCTATTCAAGCTATACCTTACAAAAAGGTAAATTTTATACCTTACTGGTAGAAGAATGTGAAGGCGATTTTGATAAAGCATTAAGTAAGTATATGCATCGTTTTAAAAAACCAACAGAGGCGGTATCTTCAATTGACCGAATAAAAGAATTTGCAAAGCAACACAAACAAAACTCTGATTTTGTCGCAAGGGCGAGTACACAGCTGCTAAAACGTTACCCTGAACTTGAACTCGAAGGGGCGCTTGCTAAATTATATGAAGATTACATAGCAAAATAGTATAGGAAAGCGATGATATTCATCGTGTAATATTGCGTTTTAAGGTATTTAAATCGCCTTTTAACGCTATATTAGTTACAGTGAAAAAAAACAGAAGAGATGACAACAATGCAAAAATTTGCTCCCTCCGTATTAGTGTTAGCGCTTGGTGCTGCACTGGCGGGCTGTCAAGACCAAGGCCCGCAAAAAGATCACGTCAAAATTAACAAAAACCCTTATCCAAGTACTTATACAGTGTTTGAGAATAGTTCTACTTTAATTACTAATGCTACAGTGTTAACTGGTACTGGTGAAAGATTAGAGCAAGCAGATGTATTTATTCTCGATGGTAAAATTGCACAAGTTGGCAAAGATTTAAATGTGAATGCAGACAATACTATTGATGCGCAAAGCAAATGGGTAACGCCTGGTATTATTGACGTTCATTCTCATTTAGGCGCCTACCCAAGTCCGTCTGTAGAATCTCATCAAGATGGTAATGAAATGACGAGCCCTAATACCGCAGAGGTATGGGTTGAGCATTCAGTATGGCCACAAGACCCTGGCTTTAATCGTGCACGTGAAGGCGGGATAACAACATTACAAATTTTGCCTGGCTCGGCAAATTTATTTGGTGGACGTGCTGTCACGTTGAAAAATGTGCCAGCTCATACCATGCAAGCTATGAAGTTCCCTAATGCACCTTATGGTTTGAAAATGGCCTGTGGTGAGAATCCTAAACGTGTATATGGCTCTAATAAAATTGCGCCTCAAACGCGTATGGGAAATATGGCAGGGTATCGTCAAGCATGGATTGAGGCGAGCGAGTATAAGTCAGCATGGGAGCAGTACGATGCTGAACATGCAGCGGGTTTGAACCCTGATGCGCCAAAGCGCGACATTAAGTACGACACATTACGTGGTGTATTAGATGGAGAAGTTATGATCCATAACCACTGTTATAAAGCAGAGGAAATGGCAATGATGATTGATTTAGCGAAAGAGTTTAATTATCACGCGGGCACATTCCACCATGGTATTGAAGCGTATAAAATAGCCGATTTACTGGCAGAAAATGGCAATTGTGCAGCGCTATGGCCAGATTGGTGGGGTTTTAAAATGGAAGCTTATGACATGGTTCTAGAAAACGTCGCTATTGTGGATGCGGTCAAAAACTCATGTGCTGTGGTTCATTCAGATTCTGATACGACTATCCAGCGTTTAAACCATGAAGCGTCAAAAATAATGCATACGGCGAATCAAAACGGGTTTGCGTTAAAAGAGCAAGATGCAATTAAGTGGATCACGTATAACGCTGCTAAATCTTTAGGTGTTGAAAAAGAAACCGGCTCATTGAGTCAGGGTAAACAAGCTGATGTTGTTATTTGGGATAAAAACCCGTTTAGCGTGTATTCGAAAGCAGAAACAGTCTATGTTGATGGCGCTAAGGTTTATGATAGAAATGATGAAAAGTATCAAGCAGTGAGTGATTTCATGCTTGGCCAAAGATAGGAGTGCACACCATGACTAAATTTAAAGTATCTTTAATTACCGGTGCATTACTAGTGAGTTCTTCGGCATTTGCTCAAGTTACAGCAATCACTAATGCAACGGTTCATACATCAACAGAACAAGGCATTTTGAAAGATGCGACGGTTGTTATTGAAAATGGCAAAATCACAGCGATTAACCCTGCAAGTGTAGCGGCTGATGTGACCATTGATGCAAAAGACCAAGTTCTAACGGCGGGCTTTATTGGTTCCATGAACCAATTAGGGCTGGTAGAAGTAGGCGCAGTATCACGTTCTCGAGATGCGGGTGATGATAAAGCGGGTATTGACTTTGATACTAGCTCGGCATTTAACCCTCGTTCTTCGTTGATCCCTTATGCTCGTAAGGGGGGCGTAACACAAAATGTGACAGTACCACATGGTGGCGATAGTATTTTTGCTGGTTTGGCATTTGTTGCTGATTTAAGTGGAAAATTTGGCAGCATCACTGATAAACACTCTGCACTAGTTGTGCATTTAGGGGCTAAGAGTGATGGTTCTCGCGCGTTATCTTATAAACAGCTGGTAGATAAGCTTGAAGGGCAGCAGCAATCGCTTGCTGAAAAAGATGATAAAAAAGACAAAAAAGACAAAAAGCCCTCTTTAGAAGAGCAAGTATTGACGCAAATTCTTGATGGGGAAATGCCGATAGTGACACATTTGACCCGTGCTTCAGACATCTTAGAGATCATTAAAATCAAAAAGCAATTTGATATTAATGTTATTGTTTGGGGAGGTGAAGATGCCCAGTTAGTCAAGGCGCAATTGGCAGATGCACAGATCCCAGTTATTGTAAGCGCTGTGTCTAATTTACCGTCTGATTTTGACTCATTGCATGCAAGTTTAGAAACGGCAGGTGTGTTAGAAAAAGCAGGTGTTAAAGTTATATTGTCTATCGGAGGTGATGGTAGTCATAATGTTTACCAACTGCGCTTTGACGCGGGTATTGCTGTTTCAAATGGTATGAGTCATGAAGGAGCGCTTAAAGCCCTTACGGCTAACGTAGCCGATAGCTTTGGCATTGAAGGCGGCACAATAGCCAAAGGCCAGCGTGCAGATCTTGTTCTTTGGAGTGCAGACCCATTTGAGATAAGTACTCATGTCCAAAAGATGTGGATCAATGGTGAAGAGGTTAGCACTAAATCTCGTCACGATAAGCTACGAGATCGTTATACAACAGACTCAAAGCTACCACGTGCTTATACAAAATAATTTATATAAAAGTAATGGTAATTAAGATTAAAAAGGCGCTGAGATAGCGCCTTTTTATTTGGCCCGATTTATTTTGGTTTTTTGTCGTTATGCAACTGATTTTGCACGTGAGAACGTAAACCCATTTCGATATTAACCAAACTAAAAAAATTAAATACAGCGTGCAGGTTTAGGCAGACCCGCTATTTTAGTTGCCTGTTTAGCAGGGCCTTTTGGGAATAACTTGTATAAGTAGATACTGTTCCCCTTGTCTTCGCCGAGGGATTTTGCCATGGCCTTTACTAGCATTCTAATTGCTGGACTGGTGTTGTATTCTTCATAGAAATTTCTCACAAAAGTGATCACTTCCCAATGTGCGTCACTCAGCGTGATATTTTCTTGCTCAGCAATTATGGGGGCGAGTTCACGTGACCACTGAGTATGGTCGAGTAAGTAGCCTTGTTTATCTGTTTCAATGATTTGATTATTTATTTCTAACATAGTTACCAAGTAATTGATTTTTTTGCGTTGTCGATGAGCGTTACCCATTCAACATCGCTTATAGAAGAAAATGATGGATGTGCAGTAATACCTCTTGCAACTAGGCAATGAGATAACACATATTGTTGACTTGCTAAGTTTTGATAGCTAGCTTGGTCAAAGCAAGCCTCACCCATTAATAAGATACCATCTGAATCACTAATTAATGACGTGACAGTGACACTGTTAAATGTGCTCAGTGGCTTTGAGAAAATATGTAATGTGTTCATGTCTATAATGTCACTATTTGGTCTTGTTGAGCGATTAACTGACGCTGTTGCTCAGTGTTAACAATGCGAACATCAATGCTCAACTCCGCCAGTGTTAGCTGATATAAATCAAGCGCTGATTGGCAAACATAAACTTGATCTATGTCATATATTTCGAGCATTTTGATAGACTTTAAAAAGTTTTTTATTCCCATTTCCTGTGGTACCTGATCAGATTTTAGTGCTAGTACAGCTGGGCCTTGAAAAAGCCAACTAACATTTTGATCAATGGCGGCAAAAATAAGAGCTATATCTAAAGCGTCTCGGGTGTGCATATTATCAAACGGACTGTGGCTGCTAATGACCATAATATTTTTCATTTAAATTGCACCCATTTGTCTGATTGAGCGCTGAGCATAGCAAATTCAGCAAGTCCAGCGACCTTGAACACTCCTGTATTTGTCGTGTCTATACCGCGTTTTTCTGCTGCGCTAACACATAAGATAAGTGAGATCCCTTTGTCTGAGAGTGACTGCCATATTGCGGACACATTTAATTCATCACTGGCCAATTGAAGGCTTTGGGAGGCATGATAAACACCGTCTTGATACAAAAAAATACAGGGGATCTCATGACCTTGAGATAAAGCTGTATGTGCAAAGCGAGATAGGTTATGTAATGCAAGGTGATCAGATACACCTGAATGTAATGAGAGTACAAATTTACTCAAAATTAGCCCATAAAAAAGCCCCTAGATGGGGCTTAGTTTACCAGAACTAACTGGTTAGTCATCATTTGCACCTAAAAGTGCAAGTAATGAAGTAAATAAATTGTAGATATTCAAATACAGGCTAACCGTTGCCATGACGTAGTTAGTCTCACCACCGTTTACGATACGGCTTGTATCATACAAGATCAAACCAGACATCAGTAACACGACAGCTGCATTGATTGCCATAAATGCAATGCTACTACCGATGAAGATATTCACGATGCCTGAAATAATAACCACGATTAGACCAACCGTTAAAAAGCCACCCATAAATGAGAAGTCTTTTTTAGTTGTTAGTGCATAAGCTGACAAGCCGAAGAAGATCAGGGCGGTTGAACCAAGTGCCTGCATAATTAGTAATGTACCATTTGGCATAGCAGCATAATGGTTAAGCAGCGGGCCTAATCCAAAACCCATAATACCGGTAAATAAGAACACTAGACCAATTGCAGACGACGAATTAGCTTTTTTTTGAATAACAAAAATAAGACCGAAACCAATCAATGAGCAAACGATACCAGTAAAACGAGGTAGAGCCATTGTCATTGAAATAGCCGCAGTAACAGCGCTAAAAGCAAGCGTCATAGCTAGTAAAAAGTACGTGTTTTTAAGTACCTTATTAGTTTCGATTGTCGACATAGCTGGTTGAGCTGTGCCATATGAGTGATTGAACGCCATGTTAAACTCCTTAAGTGAAACAATGTTCAGATAATTAAACTGTACTAAGATTACCAAGACTTATATGGTTGGGCAAACTTTGTCGATCAAATAGAGTCCCAATAATATAAAAAGTTCCTTACACTGACCCTCGTTGCTTTATGTTTGAACGAATGAGCCGTTTTTTAAGCACTTAAACGTTTTTTTTAAAAAAAAGCTTCACATTGCCAAAGGGATTATCTAATATTCGCTCCGCTGCGGAGAGATGGCTGAGTGGTCGAAAGCACCGGTCTTGAAAACCGGCAAGGGTTTGTAGCCCTTCTAGGGTTCAAATCCCTATCTCTCCGCCACTAATTTATATAGGACTTGTAGATAATATTTACAAGTCTTGGCAGTAAAAATTTCGGAGAGATGGCTGAGTGGTCGAAAGCACCGGTCTTGAAAACCGGCAAGGGTTTGTAGCCCTTCTAGGGTTCAAATCCCTATCTCTCCGCCATTTATTTTAACTTTAAATAGTTAGCGCAGTATTCGGAGAGATGGCTGAGTGGTCGAAAGCACCGGTCTTGAAAACCGGCAAGGGTTTGTAGCCCTTCTAGGGTTCAAATCCCTATCTCTCCGCCATTTATTACTAACTTTAATAGTTAGCGCACGTTTTCGGAGAGATGGCTGAGTGGTCGAAAGCACCGGTCTTGAAAACCGGCAAGGGTTTGTAGCCCTTCTAGGGTTCAAATCCCTATCTCTCCGCCATTATTCTTAATTGAATACCAAAGCCGCTTTTAAGCGGCTTTTTTTTTCAAATTTTATCTGGGTTGCGCCAATGCGACTAAAGTCGACTGGCTTTTGCTTGCTAATGCTTCAATGTGACTATATTGACGAAATAACCGGATTGAATATATGAAGCCTTTATTGATAAAAAGTATTGGTATGTCGTTATTATCACCGATCATTATAGGGTCTGTTTTAGGGCTATATTATGGAGTGTTATTAGAACAACCCATTTGGTCAGTGTTTGTCGGATTACTGATGAGTGCAATTGCTAATGCACATATTGTCGGGTTAGCGATGGCTGCTTTTGTTGTACCTGGGTATTTGCTGATGCATAAATATAATAAGGTTCAATACTCTGCTGTGCTTACTTTAGGAATGCTCGGTGGAGCGGTATTTAGTCATTTGCTAACAGCCAGTTCTGGGGGTGGGTTTGTAGTCAATACAATCATGGCTGCCTTAGCTGCTGGGCTGTTCCTATTTAGCTTACGGCGCTTTGCTTAAGTGGCTGCTGGTAATTTAATCGATCGAGCTGAAATTTACAGATATTTAATACTTTTTCTGCATAAAAGGTTTCAATTAATAGCATGAAAGAGTACCTTAAGCTTTTGTATGACGTAACTGTGATATTAAGTAGATGCAGAAGCAAGATTTTTATCAGACACTTGTAAACCAAGCCAATTCTTTAATTTGTGATGAACGTAACGTAATCGCAAATATGGCGAATATCAGTGCACTTTTATTTACATCTTTAGACGATATTAATTGGGCCGGATTTTATCTTGTAGATACACCAAAAGAGCTCGTACTAGGACCTTTCCAAGGCAACCCTGCTTGTATACGTATTCCTGTAGGTAAAGGTGTATGCGGGACCGCTGCACAATCATTAGAAACTCAATTGGTCGATGATGTGCATGCATTCACAGGGCATATTGCTTGTGATGCAGCGTCAAACTCTGAAATTGTGATCCCAGTAATAAAAAATGGTCGTTTGTTTGCTGTTTTAGATATTGATAGCCCAAGGTTGGCAAGGTTTGACAAGCAAGACCAAGTAGGACTAGAAGCGTTAGTAAAGTGTTTTGAGGCTACTTTATAATGAAAGATTTAGTCAACGTGCAAGATTACCTTTTCGCGATTGCCGATGTAGGCGATTGGGAGGGGGAAGAAGAGCAAGTTACCGAGACTTTAAATGAGTTAATTCATTTTGCTTGGCAACTTTTACCAGATGATCTCGATTGTGAGAGCATCGACAATATAATCAACGGTATATGGGAACATCTTCGCGGTGATTTAGCTTTAATAGAAGTTGAATTCGAAGAGTTAACTGACTGGGTAATACACTATATCCATTCATCATTAGATGAAAAGGTATAACAAATAGGTTTAAAAATGGAAGCCACAAACAAGCTAAAAGATATTAATGAGGTTCTGGATTTTTTATATTCAGAGTTTCCTCAGTGTTTTAAACAAAAAGAGGGCATCAAGCCGCTTAAAGTCGGTATCTTTAAAGATATTGCTGAGCGTATTGAAGGTTCTGAGAAGGTAAGCAAGACTCAAGTACGTCAAGCATTGCGTAAATACACGTCAAACTGGCGCTATTTGGAAGCGGTTACTAAAAACGAGTTCCGTATCGATCTTGATGGAAAAGACGCTGAAAAGGTTGAGCAAGAGCACGTAGAGCACGCGCAAAAAGCCCTTGAAGAAAGCCGAGCTAAAATGGCTAAGCGCAAGAAGACACAGCGTCCTCGTCAAGATGGTGATAATAAGTCTTTTAAAAAGAAAGGCCCTGCACATCCTCGTTCTGGTGATAAAAATACCCGAGTTAATAAAAAGCCTGCTCCACAGCAAGCAAAAAGAAACCCAGGTAAAGTTGAACCATTGCCAGCGAACGAGGTCAAGGTTAATAACAAAGTTAAAGTTAAATTAGGACAAGCTTTGGTTAATGCAACAATTACTGAAGTGAACAAAGATGATGTTCACGTAGAATTAGTAACTGGTATGCAAGTAAAAACCAAAGCAGATAGCCTGTACATAGTTTAAGGAGTTGTGTATGAGTAAAAAGTTGACACTCATTCCCGTTGTAGCGGCGCTTTTTTCAAGTGTATCAATCGCCTCACCTGATTCGGTGACGGAAAAAGACATACCGGATTTAAAACCGGAAATTCAACATACAACGGCAAGCAAAAGGGTGACCAACTTATTTACTCGCCAACACTATAAACGTTTTAAGCTCGATGACGCTTTGGCAGAAGAAATATTTGATCGCTATGTAGAATCTTTAGATTACACAAAGTCACTATTTTTACAGAGCGACATCGACGCTTACAAAAAATATCGTCTTCAATTTGACGATGCGCTAAAAGCCGGAAAGCTGGATTTTGCGTTTGAAATGTTCAATATGAGCATGAAGCGTCGTTACGATCGTTTTCAGTTTGCAATTGACTTATTGGATACAGAAATTACGTTCGATAAGCCTGATGCTTTTTATTACGATAGAGAAGACCTTCCTTTTGCGACGAGCCAAGATGAACTAGATGAATATTGGCGTCAGAGAGTGAAGTCAGATGCGTTACGCTTAAAGTTAACAGGTAAAGATTGGGCAGATATAAAAAAGATCCTAACAAAAAGATATAAAAATACGCAAAAACGATTGGTACAAACTAATAGTGAAGATGCTTTCCAAGTCATGATGAACGCATTTGCGCGCAGTGTTGAAGCACACACGTCTTACCTTTCCCCACGTCGAGCTGAACAGTTTAAAATGGATATGGATCTAGAGCTTGAAGGTATTGGTGCTGTATTAGGATACGATGAAGATTATACGGTGATCCGGTCTTTGGTACCGGGTGGACCAGCAGATAAGTCTGAGCGGATCAAAGCAGACGATAAAGTAGTGGGGGTGGCCCAAGGTGATAAAGAATTCGTCGATGTCATTGGCTGGCGTCTAGATGATGTTGTTGATTTAATTAAAGGTCCAAAAGGGACAAAAGTCAGACTACAATATTTGAAAGGCTCAGATGCCCATGGTACGCCAAAAGTTGTTGAAATCACAAGAGATAAAATTCGCCTTGAAGACCGTGCAGTTAAATCAGAAGTATTCGAAGCTAAATATTCAGACTTGACGAGTAAGATTGGTGTAATAGAAATTCCAAGTTTTTACAACAACCTTTCAAAAGACGTTAAAGTTGAGATCACAAAACTGAAGGAACAAGAAGTCGATGGCATCGTGATTGACCTTCGGCAAAATGGCGGTGGTTCACTTTACGAAGCGACGCAACTGACAGGCTTGTTTATTGATAAAGGTCCTGTAGTCCAAATTCACACCTTGTATAACCGTGTTGAAGCGCAGAAAGACAGAGATGGGATAACATTTTATGATGGACCTATGACAGTGCTCGTTGATAGGTATAGTGCTTCGGCTTCAGAAATATTTGCAGCGGCAATTCAAGATTATGGGCGTGGTGTAGTAGTTGGTGAACAAACCTTTGGTAAAGGGACTGTTCAACAGCATCGTGGGCTTGGAAAAACACTAGATTTATTTAGTAACCCATTGGGAAGCGTGACATACACAATTGCAAAGTTTTATCGTATTAATGGTGGAAGTACCCAACATAAAGGCGTGATCCCTGATGTTATGTTGCCATCAGCTATTGAGCCTCAAGAATGGGGCGAAAGCCAAGAAGACAATGCGCTACCTTGGGATAGCATCAAACGTGCAACATATAGTAGTTTAGATAACCTTACGCCAGTGGTTAAATATGTCGATGCGAAGCATGTTTCTCGTATGCAAACAGAACCTGAATTCAATTATGTCTATGACGATATAGCTCGTTACAAAGCACAAAAAGATGATAAGAAAATTTCTTTGATGGAGTCTGAACGCTTAAAAGAACGTGAAGAGTCGGATCAAAGAGCGTTGGCGAGAACAAATGCGCGATTAAAACGCTTAGGATTGGAAGCAATTAAAGATTTAGACGACGTACCAGATGTGATTAGTGAGCTTGACCCGTATCTTGAAGAAGCGGCGTTGATCACACAAGATTTGATTTCGTTCGGTCGGTTGGCGAAAAACGACCTTTAAGTCGACCCCTATATAGATACAAAGGCGCTTAGGCGCCTTTTTTGTTACGTATTTAACAGTGAATTTGTTATTATGCTGACAATTAATTTGCGACCTGCAAATATGGCAACAAGGGTCTCGTCTAGAGACTAGAAAAAATAAGAATAAGCATTAGCATTAGCTATGCAGAGGAGTGCTCAATTTGAAACAACAAAAAGTACCATCATTATTGGATGCATTAACGCCAATAGTGGTTCTTGTCAGCTTATTAGGAGCTGCGGTATATCTATATGGCGATAATTCATCTTCTGGCCCCAACCAAATAGCGTTGCTGTTCGCAACATTTACCGCAGCATTAGTGGGTCTAAAGAATGGATATACATGGAAAACACTTGAAGAGGCCATGATCAAAGGGATCACGATTTCCCTTGGTGCTATTTTAATTTTATTGATGGTCGGTGCATTAATTGGTACTTGGCTATTATCAGGCACCGTGCCGACATTAATTTATTATGGTTTACAAATCATCAACCCTAGTTGGTTTTATGCAGCGAGCTGTTTAATTTGTGGCATCGTTGCAATGAGTATTGGTAGCTCCTGGACCACAGCCGCCACCATTGGTGTTGCATTACTCGGCGTGGCCACCGGTTTGGGGCTAGACCAAGTAGTGACAGCCGGTGCGGTAATTTCAGGGGCTTATTTTGGTGATAAACTGAGTCCATTATCTGAAACAACGAACTTAGCGCCTGCTGTTGCAGGTGCTGATTTATTTGAGCATATACATCATATGCTATGGACAACGGTTCCGAGCTTTGTCATCGCATTGAGCATTTTTATTTTTATGGGATTTAATGCTGATGTAAGTGCTGACGTAGGGCGCATAGACGAAATTGTAGGGATCTTGCAAGGTCACTTTAATATTAATTTATTAATGCTTGTACCGCTGCTAGTGCTCCTTGTGCTAGCCTTTAAGAAAATGCCCGCATTCCCAGCAATATCAATTGGTGCTGTTGTAGGGGCTATATGGGCTATTCTCTTTCAGGGCGAGCTATTACAAAGCCAAATTGATGCTTCTCATGGAGAGCTAATAGGTTACTTTAAACTCGTATGGGCCACTTTCTATGAAGGGTTTAACATCTCAACGGGTGACGGTAAAATGGATGATCTGCTCAGTGGCGGTGGCATGGCGAGCATGCTGACAACAACTTGGTTGATCATGACAGCTTTGATGTTTGGCGCCATTATGGAAAAAACGGGATTATTAGAGATATTTGTCCGTAGTATTTTAAAGATAGCCAAAAGTACTGGGTCATTGATTGCCTCAACGATAGCAACATGTATTGGGACCAATGTGGTCGCGGCGGATCAATATATTGCTATTGTAGTGCCAGGGCGCATGTTTAAAGATGAATATAAAAAACGTGGATTACGCAGTGTAAATCTATCAAGAACACTTGAAGATGGGGGGACTATCACCAGTCCGTTAATCCCTTGGAATACCTGTGGTGCATATATGCAAAGTGTTTTGTTAATTAACCCGTTTGACTATGCGATGTATGCGTTCTTTAATTTAATTAACCCGCTATTAGCCGTGATTTATGCCTATTTAGGTGTCAAAATACTGAGGATCAAGCCTAAAAATTTAGATCAAGCTTAATTCGTTACGCCCCAATTTACGTTGGGGCGTTTTAAAGGAAATGAATATGCAAGAAAAGCCACAAGCAAAATATCTGAGAGATTATCAACCTCCCTCACACCAGATCTCTCATTTGGATTTATCATTTGATTTAAAGCCAACAGCCACATCTGTTATCTCAAAGGCCCATTATATTGCTCAAAGCGGTGAAACAGAGTTAAGCCTTAATGGCGTTGAACTAAAATTAGTAAAGTTATTGGTTAACGGCGTTGCGTATACTGATTTTGAACAATCAGCCACGCTTTTAGTGCTAAAGGCGTTACCAAATGCGTTTGATTTAGAGATCCATACTGAGATTTCGCCAAGTACGAACACCTCGTTAGAGGGCTTATATCAGTCTGCTGGCGCATACTGTACGCAATGTGAAGCTGAAGGTTTTCGAAAGATAACGTATTTTTTAGATAGACCCGATGTATTAACGACGTACGATGTCACCATTGTTGGGGATAAGTCAATTCCTTATTTATTATCTAACGGTAATAAAGTGAAGGAGGGAACGACTGAAGATGGCCGTCATTTTGCCAAGTGGCAAGATCCATTTAAAAAACCCAGTTATTTGTTTGCCTTGGTTGCAGGTGATTTTGATGTCTTAAAAGATGAGTTCATTACCTGTTCTGGTCGTTCAGTTGAACTGGCATTATTTGTTGATAAAGGCAATCTTAATAAAGCACTTCATGCTATGGAGTCGCTTAAACGCGCGATGGCATGGGACGAAAGTCGATTTGATCTCGAGTACGATTTAGATATTTATATGATCGTCGCGGTTGATTTTTTTAATATGGGTGCGATGGAAAATAAAGGGTTAAATGTCTTTAACAGTGCATGTGTATTAGCGAATCAACAAACTGCAACAGATAGAGATTATCACACCATTGAGTCTATTGTAGGTCATGAGTATTTCCATAATTGGACTGGTAACCGGGTAACCTGTCGAGATTGGTTTCAATTATCGCTAAAGGAAGGTCTCACGGTATTCCGTGATCAAGAGTTTAGTAGTGATCTTGGCTCTAGGGGGCTAAACCGTATTGATGCAGTGATGGCAATGAGAGCACATCAATTTGCAGAGGATGCAGGCCCAATGGCACATCCAATTAGGCCGCAAAAAGTAATAGAGATGAATAATTTCTATACAGTGACTGTGTACAACAAAGGCGCTGAAGTCATTAGAATGATGCATAGTTTACTTGGTGAGCAGGGGTTTCAAAAAGGGATGAAACTATATTTTGACAGGCATGATGGTCAGGCTGTGACATGTGATGATTTCGTCAGCGCAATGCAAGATGCAACTGGTGTTGAGTTATACCAGTTTAAATTATGGTATGAACAGATTGGTACACCTACACTAAACGTGACAACGGATTATGATGATCACGCGAAAACATTCTCAGTCAATGTGAGTCAACACCATGCACAAAATGACTCTGTATCTGATCCGCTTCATATTCCGTTCGCAATTGAACTATTAGACGACGCTGGGGAGGTAATTCCACTCATTTTTGATGGCTGTGAAGTTGCTAAAACTTTAAGTCTAACGACTGATACGCATCAATTTGTATTTGAAAATGTTGAGTCAAAGCCGGTACCTGTTTTGTTAGAGGACTTCTCAGCCCCGTGTATTGTTAATTATGATTATCATCTCGAACAGCTACTACATATTGTTAAATACGCAAGCAGCGACTATGCACGTTGGGAAGCAATGCAACAGGCTTTTTCGTTAGAAGTTCGCACAGCTGTAGAGCAACTTAATATAGGTAATACATACAGCCTTCAGTCTACACTCATTAACACGCTTCAAGAGCTTCTGAACCAGCGCAAAGGTGATGTTGCTTTACTGGCTGAACTTTTGACTTTACCAAACTTTGATGCGTTAGCTGCCATGTTTGAAGTAGTTCCTGTCGATGCGCTTGTGACAGTTACTTATAATTTTAAACAAGATATTGCAAATCATTTAGTTGATGAGCTTAAAGTTGCATTCTGTGCATCTAAAGAACACGGGCAGTTATCACATGACGGTGTAGCTGCACGCGCGATGAAGAATATATGTTTATATTATCTCGCATTGGTCAGTGACACAGAAATACAGAACTGGATCTGTGCACAAAGTGACAGTGAGAACATGACATTGAAATTAGGTGCACTTAAAGCTGGTACGTCAGCGCAGCTTGATTGTGCCAGTACACTAATGGATAAGTTTGATGCTGCATGGCGTCATGATCTGTTAGTAATGGATAAGTGGTTCTCTTTACAGGCAATGGCTGATAACGATAATGCTATTGACACAATCTATAAACTTTATGAACACCCGTGCTTTGACAAATCAAACCCTAATCGAGTTCGCGCTTTGATCGGTAGTTTTGCTCGAAATAATCCTGCTCAGTTTCACCGTGAAGATGGAGCTGGCTATCAACTACTAGGTGATTTATTAATCGAACTCAACGCCATAAACCCACAAAATGCGTCCCGAATGATTACACCATTTATGTCATGGCGTAAATTTGATAGCAGGCGTCAAGAAGCTATGAAGGTGCAATTACAGCGTTTGGCAGACTTACCGAATTTGAGCGACGATCTCTATGAAAAAGTGGAGAAAGCGCTGAGCTGAGTTATGCAAGAGTACTTTTTTAGCATGTATTTAGACTATGAACAGTGCTTGGATTTTTATAATGGCAGCATTAAATTTGTTCAGGTAGTAGAAGACGGCGGAAAGCGAATTCGCTTTCCGGTTATCCATGTAAGAAAATTTGTATCGTCGATAGGGATCCGTGGACGCTTTCGGCTCTGTTTAGATGAACAAAGTGCATTCATTTCGCTTGAAAAAATAGCTTAGTGATGACGTTTTCTTATGACTAATATTGTATTTTTGTTAAATGAGTTTGTTATAAACTTAAATTACGTGTTATAAATTATCTGGTAGGACGTCTTACCATGAGTAATATAGAGCCTAAAACGTTAAAAAAGCACCGATTGAACGCGTTCTATTTGTAATTTGATCCAATCGCTTCTATCGTTACGACAACAAAAAACAATAACTTGATTATAAAAACCCGCTTTAAGGGGGAGAAATAATGATAAAAAGATCGCTCTTTGTTAAAAACAAAATAATGCTCGGTCTTAGTGCTGCGGCGTTAACGCTAGGCAGCTCACCTTTGCTCGCTGCAAATTTTGAGGTTGGTGACTTTGAGATTACTTTCGACTCAACTTTTTCATACGGCCAAAGTATCCGTGTTGAGGATCGAGACTTCCAGTATATTGGTAAAAGTAATCATCCAAGGTTTGACTGGGACGGTTACAATGCATTGACAGGGAATACTGTTTATTCATCTGCCGAGGTATGGGCAAATTCAGGTGCCTATTCAAACAATGGTGATGCGGGGAACTTGAACTTCGATTCAGGCGATACCTTTTCGCAGTTGATAAAAGGGACCCATGACTTTGGTATTACCAAAGATAATTACGGTTTCTTTTCTCGTTTTATGTACTTTTACGATTTTGCAATGGAAGATGGTGATTTCGCATATCGTAATCCGGTGTCAGGCGGGAAAGTTGATCCATGCGCGGATGACAATACCAAAAAGCAAGTGTGTTCTGACATTCGTTTGTTAGATGCATTTGTGTGGGCTGACTTTGATCTTAACGGTGGTAATAATCCACTATCGGTTAGATTAGGGCAACAAGTAGTGAATTGGGGTGAAAGTACTCTGATTTCTCATGGTATAAATGTTAATCCTGTTGATATTGACCGTCTAAAGGCGCCTGGTTCAGAAGTTAAAGAGGCGCTTATCCCTGTCGGTATGCTTTGGGCTTCGTTAGGGATAACTGAAAATATAACCTTAGAAGGCTTTTATCAGTACCAGTGGCATGAGACACGCTTACCGGCTTCTGGTAGCTATTTCTCTACCAATGACTTCGCTTCTGAAAATGGTTATAGCCAGAATATACAATTAGGCTTCACTTCAAACCCTGATATTGATTTAATGCACTTAAGTGATTCATTAAATAATTTACAGGCTAACTGGTTAGGAGCACTTGCTGCGCAAGGTTTAGATACGTCAGACCCTAGTGTATTAAACAGCGCGTCAGCGCAGTCTTTACTGGGTAATATGTACTTGCAATATCCTACAAAAGTTGCGTTAAAAGGCAAAGGGGATGCAGGGAAAGTAGAACCCAAAGACTCTGGTCAGTATGGTCTACGTTTAGGCATTTACTCCCCTGAACTAAATGACACTGAATTTGCACTTTATTACATTAACTACCACAGTCGCCGTCCATTGATATCAGGTAAAGCATCTGATTTTACAAACGCTGCAATTGGCGCTGATCTGCAATATATTTCGCAAAATACCATTACAGAAGACAACATTACCAATCTAAAAGCGTTTACTCAGGGTCAGATTGCGTACCCTGAAGATATTAAGCTTTACGGTCTTAGTTTTAATACTGCAATTGGAGAAACAGCATTTGCTGGCGAGTTTACTTATCGCCAAGATGAGCCTCTTCAAATAGATGACGTAGAGTTATTGTATGCTGGTATGGTAGAGCAGTTAGCTTATGCTGGGCGCCGTGACGACTTTGCGGGTTTTTCTCAGCTCAGCCAAGGCGATGCGGTGAGTTATGTGAATCCAGGTGAAATTGCTCAGGGTTATGTCTTGAAAGATACAATGCAACTTCAGTTTACAGCAACCCATTTATTTGGCCCAACTCTGGGGGCGGACAGCTGGGCAGTTATTGGTGAAGTCGGTGGTGTGACAATTAAAGATATGCCGAGTTACGATGAATTGCGTTTGAATGTAGCGGGTACAGGCAGAAGTGGCACGATTGAAGGTTTAACAGGGCGCAGCTATGATCTTATTCATCAAGCGGTGTCTAATGGTCCAGAAGTAAACCCTTTCCCGTCAGCTTCAGCATGGGGCTACCGCCTGATAGCAAAGGGCGATTACAACAATTTATTTGCAGGGGTTAACTTCTCTCCAAGAATTGTTTTCTCGCATGATGTAAATGGTATTACTCCTGATCCAATGTTTTTGTTTGTAGAAGATCGTAAGTCACTGGGTGTGACTATGAACTTCAACTATCAAAATGCATGGTCATTCGATTTTGGTTACAACACGTTCTGGGGTGGTGGCGCAACCAACACATTTGCAGACCGTGATTTTGTATCTTTCAATATTAAGTATTCAATTTAAGGGCTTTCAGTATGTTTAGAAAACCTACATTTATCGCCGCTACAATAATAGCAATGCTTTCAGCACCAAGTGCGATGGCAAAAATGTCGGCAGAAGAAGTAGCACGTTTAGGCACAGATCTGACACCAATTGGTGCGCAAAAAGCAGGGAATGCTGATGGCTCTATCCCAGCTTGGTCTGGTGGGATAACGACACCCCCAGCGAACTATAAGCCAGGAATGCATCATCCTGATCCGTTTGCAGATGACAAAGTTTTATTTACGATTGATAAGTCAAATTTAGATAAGTACAAGTCATCACTGAGCCCGGGTCAGGTTTCGCTTTTCGAGACTTACCCTGACACGTTTAAAATGAATGTGTATGAAACACGTCGAACGGCTGCTTATCCGCAATTTGTTTATGACGCAACTAAAAAGTATGCATCTACCGCTGAGCTGATTGAAGGTGGTAACGGTATTAAAAATACTGCTATTGGGATCCCGTTTCCGGTGCCAAAAAATGGACTTGAAGCAATCTGGAATCACTTATTAAGATATCGTGGCTTGTCTATCGCACGTTTTGGTGGGCAGGCGATGCCAACAGAGTCTGGTTCTTATAACGTTATTGGATTTGATGAAAAGTTATTGGTTAAATACTCTGATCCAAGCGCAACACCAGGTGAGCTTAGAGAATCTAATGTATTATTTAAGTTCAAGCAAAAAGTAACACAACCGGCTAGATTGGCAGGCACGGCTTTACTTGTACATGAAACGATGGACCAAATTTTGACACCACGTCAAGCTTGGACCTATAACACAGGCCAGCGTCGAGTTCGCCGCGCGCCAAACGTTGCTTATGATGCACCAGGAACAGCATCAGATAGCCTACGCACGACTGATGATTTTGATATGTTTAATGGTTCCCCAAACCGTTATAATTGGACATTGAAAGGTAAGCAAGAACTGTACATTCCATATAATAGTTATAAGTTGCATAGTGATAAGCTAAAGTATGAAAACATTCTTATGGCCGGTCATGTTAATCCTGAACACGTACGTTATGAAAAGCACCGTGTATGGGTGGTTGAAGCCGACTTAAAAGATGGGACGCGTCATATTTATAAAAAGCGAGTCTTCTACATCGATGAGGACAGCTGGCAAATTCATGTTGCTGATCTTTATGACAACCGAGATCAAATGTACCGAGTTGCTATGGCACATGGTTTAAACTACTACGACGTACCTACACATTGGAGCACATTAGATGTGTATCATGATCTTAATTCTCGTCGTTACCTAGCAATAGGGCTAGATAATGAAGAGAAAATGTATGACTTCAGCAAGTCGTTCCAAGATAATGAGTTTACACAAAGCGCATTACGTCGCGAAGGTAAGCGTTAATATAGCGTTACTTCCATTTTGCCAATAGCCATTGGGCTATTGGCATTTCATATCTAGGCGAACTCTCGCCGTTCATATAGCATTTTGAGTAGTCAGCATGATTAAAAAAACCATTGCTAGTATATTTATGCTGTTTGTAATTTCTGCAAATAGTTATGCCGTGCCACAGGCCGCACTTCAAGTACAATCTCCTGATAAAACCTTATTTACTGATATTACATACAATGGGTCTAGTTTAATTGCTGTAGGCAAACATGGCGCGATTGTAACAAGTTCGGACGGTAAAGCATGGCAGCAATCAAGTGTGCCAGTGCAAGTATTGTTGACGGCAGTTACCTCATTAAGTGCAAAATTGTCGTGGGCATGTGGCCATGATGGCACTATTTTATTTAGTGACAATGACGGACGAAACTGGGAAGTTCAACAGTACGATCCTGATTTGGGTAAGCCGTGCTTAGACATCGAATTTAAAGACGCAAAGAATGGCTTTGCCATTGGTGCATATGGCATGTTTTATAGCACACATGATGGTGGTAAAACCTGGCAAAAAAAGTTTATTAATGAATTTTTACACCCAGATGACAAAAAATATTTGACGCAATTAAAAGAAGAAGATATTGCCGCTTACGAAGAAGAAACCCAGTTTATCCTGCCACATTTTAATCGACTCTTACTGTTAGAAGGCAAGCAGGTTTTAGTTGGTGAAATGGGGCTTGTTGCGTTCAGCGAGGATAATGGTAAATCATGGCAGAGGCTAGAGAAGTTTTACCCAGGGTCATTTTTTACGGTTGCTCAGCATGCAGGTGACCAGCTTATTGTTGCAGGATTAAGAGGGAACGCCTTTGTAGCTGATATTGATACGCTCGATTTCCAATCATTAAAGATTGACACAACAGCGACGATTAATTCTATTGTGCATGTAGGAAAAAATGCTTACTTGTTAGCCAATAGTGGTTTTATTTTCAAATATGGTACTCAAGTAACGCAATCGCAACTTGAGAGTAGCTACTCTGTAATGGCTGCGGTAAAGCTTAATGATAAGTTATTCATGGCAACAGAGAAAGGATTAGTAGCTTGGGAGGTAGGGCAGTAATGCAAGCTATATTAAACAAACTTGAATATATGGTCTTTCGACATAGATTAGTAGTGGTTGTATTGTTTAGCTTACTTACGGCTGCGCTTGGCTACAAAGCAACTCAAATTCAACTTGATGCTTCATTTAACAAAAATATTCCACTACAGCATGAATATATGCAGCTGTATTTAAAACATGAAAAACAGTTTGGTGGTGCTAATAGTATTTTACTTTCTGTCTGTGATAAAAGTGGCGATATTTTTAATGCTGATTTTTTCGCCCAGCTTAAAGCGGTGCATGATCAGCTTTATTTTATCTCAGGTGTTAATCGACCACTAGTGAATTCTATATTTTCACCAAGTGCACGCTTTGTCGAGGTTGTAGAAGATGGCTTTGCGGGGGGGCCTATAATTCCTGCCAATTTCTCGCCAACAGAGCAGGGTTTAGCGACCGTAAAGCAAAATATTGAAAAAGCGAATGTCGTGGGCAGAATGATTGCCAGTGATTATAGCTGCGCAATGGTGTCGGCTCAATTAATGGAAATTGATCCGCAAACGCAACAAAAGTTAGATACATTGGCGTTTGCCGAAAAGCTAGAAGCTGAGATCAGAAAGCCACTGAGCACTGAGTCTGTATCTATACATATCATTGGCTTTGCAAAAATGGCAGGTGATATTGCTGATGGCGCAAAAGGGGTGGTGTTATTTTTTGCATTAGCCATCGCTTTTACTTTCATCATGGTTTGGTTGTTCTGTAAGAGCTTTAATTTAACCCTGTTACCAATAGCCTGCTCATTTATTGCTGTTGTGTGGCAGCTAGGGTTGCTGTCTGCATTGGGGTTTGGCCTTGACCCTATGTCTATTCTTGTGCCATTTCTGGTGTTCGCAATTGGCGTGAGTCATGGTGTACAGATGATAAATGCAATTGGTAAAAAGGTTGCTGAGGGCGTTTCAAGTAAGGTAGCTGCTCAAGCAAGTTTTAAGGCTTTGTTGATCCCTGGAGGGATCGCATTGCTTTCGGATACAGTCGGTTTTTTGACTTTGTTAGCCATTGATATAGGTATTATTCGCGAATTAGCTATTACCGCGAGCTTAGGTGTTGCGGTTATTATATTTACTAATTTGGTGTTACTCCCCATTTTGGCTTCGTACTTCGATTCAAGCAAAATAAAGCGGGTAGATGATGATAGTAGTCTGTCTAATAACGCATTTACCCTAGTGCGAGAATGTTTAGTAAAGGCGACAGATAAAAAGTGGGCACGAGTTATATTGTTTGTGTCAGCTATTTTATTTGCGTTTGGCTATTGGCAATCTCAGAGTATGCGTATTGGAGATTTACATGCTGGTGCACCTGCGCTTCATCAAGACGCACAATATAACCAAGATACATTTTTAATTTCTGATCGGTATGCCATTTCGTCAGATATTTTAAAGGTTATAGTAGAGGCTTATCCTGCAGCGTGTACTGAATATGACACCATGGAGCGTATTAGTCGTTTTCAGTGGCGGGTAGAGAACTTAGCTGGCGTTCAATCAGCGGTATCACTGTCTTCTGTGGCACAAGCAGTGAATACAGGTTACAACGAAGGTAATTTAAAGTGGCAGACACTGCCTAGAAATAGCGCGTCTTTGGTGCAAGCTACATCTCGCGTTGAGACCAGCACCGGTTTATTAAACGGTGACTGCTCTGTGATGCCAGTGATCATCTTCATGCAAGACCATAGAGCAGAGACAATTGATCATGTAATCTCAAACATAAAGTTGTTTGCTCAGGAAGAGGGCACAGATAAGGTTGCTTTTAAGCTGGCATCAGGGCCAATCGGTGTCATGGCTGCGACCAATGAGTCGGTTTCTGCGGCTCAGTTACCTATGATGATTTATGTTTATGGTGCGGTCATTATTTTATGTTTGGTCAGTTTTAGAAGCGTTAAAGCCACTATTGCTGTGGTATTACCACTTTATATCGTGTCGACATTAGCACAGGCACTGATGGTTAAACTGGAGATTGGACTGACTGTGTCTACACTTCCGGTTATTGCTCTGGGGGTGGGTATCGGCGTTGATTATGGTATTTATATATTGTCGTCGATGATGGGTCAATTAAAGCAAGGTGTGCCATTAACGGCAGCGTATCGAAACGCATTAGCTGAGCGAGGCAGTGCAGTTTTATTCACAGGAATTACACTAGCAATTGGTGTGAGTACCTGGATATTCTCCGCGCTGAAGTTTCAAGTTGATATGGGCATATTATTAACCTTTATGTTTTTAGTTAATATGCTGGGTGCAGTACTGTTATTACCGGCTATTGGGACACTATTGTGGACCGACCAGAAAAAAAACTGTGAATAATTGTGCTTCAAAATGGCCATGATTGGCCATTTATATCTATATTTTGTGAATAGATGAGCAAATAGCTGAAAAGGCTCAAATGTTTTCATCGAAAAAGCTGTTTATTAGCGTCAGAAAGGTTAAAATTCATTTGACTCCACGCTAATAAATGGCTGTACAAATAATCTACCGTTCAAAGGTGGTATAGATTAAGGAACACATAATGACACAAAATGAAGGTTCAGCATCGGTTATTCTTGATAACGTCTGTAAGTTGATTCATAAGAAAGTTCATGCCGAAAAAGTGTCACTCGTTGAAACATTCGCCAAAGCCTTGTACAGCAATATGTCTAAAGAGGATTTGGCCAATCGTAACGACAGTGACCTATATGGTGCCGCTCTTAGTCTTTGGAACTCTCTAGAACAAAACACTTCGGATGATGCTGTCATTCGTGTTTTTAATCCAGAAGTCGCGAAGGATGGATGGCAATCTTCACACACGATTGTTGAGATCATAGCTAAAGACATGCCTTTCTTGGTTGATTCAGTTCGCATGGCATTAAGCCGCGAAAATATAGCATCTCACCTGTTACTCCATTGCCCTTTGAAAATAAAGCGCAGTGACAATGGGCAAATCAGCGACCTGACGAACTTAAAAACAGAACAAGAACTTACTTCGACAAAAACCGTTTTCTTCATTGAAATTGACCGTCAAACGGATGAAGCAATCATAGCATCTTTCAAAACAGAGCTAGAGTCGGTATTAAAAGATGTTTCGGTTGCTGTTACGGATTGGATGGCAATTCGAGAAAGGCTGGTTTCGGTCAGTAACGAGTTACCCTCAAGAGATTCAGAGTGTAGCAAAGCTGAAATTAATGAGACGGTTGAGTTTCTCGATTGGTTAGTGCGCGATAATTTTACCTTTATGGGTTATCGCCAGTATGATTTATGCCCAGTGCAAGGGGATCATGAATTAAAAGCAGTTTCGGGAACTAGTCTTGGCCTGATGAAAAACTCGTCATCAGAAGGCAGTCGTCTTTTGTCGGAATTACCAGAAGTAGCGCGTAAAGAAGCGCGTAGTAAAAATTTACTGATTTTGACTAAAACCAATTCATTATCACGTGTCCATCGGCCTGCCTATGTTGATTATGTAGGTATTAAACGATTTGATGATAAAGGTAATGTTATTGGTGAAGATCGCTTCATTGGTTTGTTCTCATCAAGCTTCTATAATAACAGTGCAGCAGACGTGCCCGTTTTAAGGTCAAAGATTAACCGCATAATGCAAATGTGTGATTTTGCTCAAGGTACTCACGCATACAAAGCCGTTTTGAATATTCTAGAAACATATCCTCGTGATGAGCTCGTGCAGGCTCGTGAAGCAGAATTGCTTGAAGTCGCGATGGGAGTGTTACAAATTCAAGAACGCGATATGTGTCGTTTATTTGTTCGAAAAGACATATATGGTCGTTTCTTATCGTGCATGGTGTATGTTCCTCGTGAGCGTTATAACACCGCACTTCGTCGTGAAACTCAGCAACTTTTAGCAAATGCGTTTCAGTCTTCTGAAAAGGTAGAGTTCACAACTTATTTCTCCGAGTCTACGCTTGCACGAACGCATTACACCGTGCGCGTAGCTGACAACAACATTGAATATAACGTGAAAGACATCGAAAACAACTTGGTTGAAGCCGCTCGTACGTGGGAAGACAAACTACAAGGTGCACTGCTCGAAAGCGCCGGTGAGTCTAGAGGTAATGAATTAAACCGTAAATATGCGAGTGCATTCCCACACGCTTATAAAGATCAAGTATTACCAAGTGCCGCGGTAGTCGATATTGAAAAGCTTGAGCAATTAGATGATGAGCAAAAGCTTGAAATGCTATTTTATCGTCCACAAGAAGAAGCAAACTCACAAATTGTACGTTTAAGCTTATTCCATAAAGATGAGCCAATTCATCTTTCTGATGTTATGCCAATGCTTGAAAACTTTGGTTTACGCGTTATCGGTGAAACACCGTATGCGGTTAAAACCAATGATGGTCGAGTTAACTGGATCATGGATTTCTCAATGTTGTTGGACAGTAAAGGTGTTGCTGATTTTGATAAAGTATCAGCACGCTTCAGAGCTGCACTAACTAACGTATGGAATAACACCTTAGAAAACGATGGTTTTAACCGCTTAGTTCTATTAGGGGGCTTAACCGGCCGAGAAGCATCTATTTTGAGAGCCTATGCAAAGTACATGCGTCAAATTGGTGTGACATTCTCACAAACTTACATTGAAAGCACATTTGATAATTACCCAAATATTGCGGCAAAGATTGTTGAGCTGTTCACGAAAAAGTTCACTCCAGTAAAACCAGCATCAGAGAAAACACTAGATAAGCTTATTTCGGGCATTTACGAAGAGCTTGAAAATGTTGCAAACCTAGATGATGACAGAATCATTCGCTTGTATGTTGATATGATCAATGCCACTTTACGTACTAACTTTTTCCAAAAAGAAGCGAGCGGCGATAATAAGTCGTATGTCTCATTTAAGATCAAATCAAGTGGCATTCCTGATATGCCATTACCACTTCCGGCATTTGAGATCTTTGTTTATTCGCCTCGTGTTGAAGGTGTACATTTACGTGGCGGTAAAGTTGCTCGCGGTGGCCTGCGTTGGTCTGACCGTCGTGAAGATTTCCGCACTGAAGTACTCGGCTTAGTTAAAGCACAGCAAGTGAAAAATACGGTGATCGTACCTGTCGGCTCAAAAGGTGGTTTTGTATGTAAGCAACTACCAAGTGAGCGAGAAGCTTTCTTCAAAGAAGGTCAAGCTTGTTATAAAATCTTCATACGTGGTTTGTTGGATATCACAGATAACATTATTCATGGTGATATTGTGCCACCGATTGATGTGGTTCGTCATGATGAAGATGACCCATACTTGGTGGTTGCGGCAGATAAAGGCACAGCCACATTCTCTGATATCGCTAATGGCATCGCAGATGATTATAACTTCTGGTTAGGAGATGCGTTTGCATCTGGTGGTTCAATTGGTTATGACCATAAAAAAATGGGTATTACAGCAAAAGGTGCGTGGGAGTCTGTAAAGCGTCACTTCCGTGAAATGGGGATTGATTGTCAAACAACTGATTTCACAGCAGTAGCCATTGGTGACATGGCGGGCGACGTATTTGGTAATGGTATGCTCGCGTCAAAGCATATTCGTTTACAGGCTGCATTTAACCATATGCATATCTTTATTGACCCAACGCCAGATGCGGCATCTTCCTACGTAGAACGAGATCGCTTATTTGCTTTACCACGCTCTTCTTGGGAAGACTATGATAAGTCTTTAATTTCTGCTGGTGGTGGTATTTTTTCTCGCGCAGCAAAATCTATCACGTTAACGCCAGAAATGAAGAAAATGGTTGGCACGAAAAAAGCTAGTATGACGCCAAATGAATTGATCAAAGCATTGCTTATGATGCCATCTGATCTACTTTGGAATGGGGGTATTGGTACTTACATTAAGCATACCAGCGAAACGAGTACAGATGTGGGTGATCGTGCGAATGATGCGCTACGCATAAACGGTTCTGAACTAGGTACTAAAATATTTGGTGAAGGAGGTAACTTAGGTGCTACTCAGCTTGGACGAATTGAGTTTGCAGCCAAAGGCGGCCGTATTAACACGGACTTCATCGATAATGTAGGGGGGGTTGCGTGTTCAGATAACGAAGTTAATATTAAGATTTTACTTAATGGCTTGGTTGCTGAAGGAGATTTAACGCAGAAACAGCGCGATGAGCTACTGTATTCAATGACTGACGAAGTATCTGAACTAGTACTTGCAGATTGTTACCGTCAAACGCATACTTTATCTATTACTAAATCTAAAGGCCCGGCAACGCTGAAAGAGAAAGTGCGCTTTATTCATGCGTTAGAAAAAGACGGTAAGCTTGATCGTAATATTGAGTTTTTACCAACAGATGAAGAGTTAGCAGAGCGTGCAGCAGCCGGTAAAGATTTAACTCGTCCTGAGTTGTCAGTGTTAGTTTCTTACTCAAAAATGGTGCTTAAAGAGTCTTTGGTTGTTGATGAAGTATCGGAAAATCCGTACTATCGTCAATTACTAGTTACTTCGTTCCCAGTTCCACTTCGTGATAAATTTAATGCTGCAATGGATAATCATCCACTACGCAAAGAAATTATTGCCACTAAGTTAGCGAACAATATCGTCAATGATATGGGCCTAAACTTTATGGTACGCATGAATGAAGAGACAGGTGCCACAGACAGTGAAATCGCACTGTGTTACTCAATTGCAAGTGCTATTTTTGAAATGAGTGATACTTGGTCGTCCATTGCTGCACTAGATAATAAAATCCCTGCTTCAGTACAAACAGAGATGCTATACCAGTTACGTAGAACGGTTCGTAGAGCAACACGTTGGTTCTTACGCCATCGAAATAAAGCGATGACGATTGAACAAACTATTGAGTTCTTCACTCCAACATTCAAAGATGTCAGTGCAAACTTAAATAGTTACATGATTGAAGAAGAGAAAGAGACTATTTCAGCGAAAGCGTCTGACTTAGAAGCGCAAGGCGTACCTGCTGAGATAGCATTACGTATTGTGTCTTTGTCTAGCTTGTTCTCAGTGATGGATCTTGCAGAAGTTGCCGATAACTCGAAACGTAAGATTGACGTAGTATCAAATACTTACTTTAAACTTGGTTCGAGTATGGGACTTCATTGGTTCTTAGATCAAATTACCGCTCAGCCAGTAGCGAACCATTGGCAAGCGCTTGCACGTGCTTCATATCGTGAAGAACTTGATTGGCAGCAACGTTCGCTATCAGAAGTTGTGCTAAATAGCTTCGAAGGTGATGAGCATGATGTAAATGCACTAGTTGAGCAGTGGATGAACAGTCAGTCATCGTTGTTACACCGTTGGCAACAAATGCTATTAGAGTTTAAGACTTCGCAAAGTCATGATTTTGCTAAGTTCTCGGTTGCATTACGTGAATTGATGTTACTCAGTCATAACTGTGATACTTCCAAATAAATTATAATTCGTTAAAATACCCCGGCCTTGCTGGGGTATTTTTTTATCTGCTGCTTATGCGGCGGATTTGTGTTACTTAGGATCTTTTAGGAGTTTTCATGTTTTACGATATTGCACGACGCTATATGTTTAGCCGCGATGCTGAATGGGCCCACGACTTTGCATTAAATAACTTACGTCGTTTTGCAAATACACCACTGAGTGCTGCGTGGTCTCAAACAGTGGCTGAAAAGCCAGTGAACTTCTTAGGACTTGATTTTAAAAACCCAGTTGGATTGGCAGCAGGGTTAGATAAAAACGCAGAGTGCATAGATGCATTTGGACAAATGGGCTTTGGTTTTCTTGAAGTTGGTACGGTGACGCCAAGGCCCCAACCTGGAAACGACAAGCCACGTATTTTTAGGCTTCCTGATGCACATGCGGTTATTAATCGTATGGGATTTAATAATAAAGGCGTCGATAATTTAGTTAATAATGTAAAAGCGGCAAAGTACTCTGGGATCTTAGGGATCAATATAGGAAAAAATAAAGATACGCCGAATGAGCAGGGTAAAGATGATTACATCCATTGTATGCGTAAAGTATTCGAACATGCGTCATATATTACGGTAAACATCTCATCGCCTAACACGCCAGGGTTACGTGACCTTCAATACGGAGATGCACTCGATGATTTGCTTGAAAGCTTGAAGAGTGAGCAAATGGATTTAATTACAAAGCACAATAAATCAGTGCCTATGCTTGTTAAAATAGCGCCTGATATTGATTCGGTACAAGTTTCTCAAATAGCTGAATCACTTACAAAAAATCGTATCGATGGCGTGATCGCCACCAATACGACACTAGAGCGCACTGCGGTTCAAGGTATGCAGTATGCCGAAGAAGCCGGTGGGTTATCGGGTCGTCCAGTACGAGAAAAGTCGACGTTTGTTGTTGATGAGTTGAGACGTATTACCGACGGTAAATTACCAATAATTGGCGTTGGTGGCATTGATTCAGCAGAATCTGCTAAAGAGAAATTTTCTGCTGGGGCAGACTTAGTACAGGTATATACGGGCTTTATATATGAAGGTCCAGGCCTGGTAAAAAGGATCGTTGACGGGTTATAAGGATCGGTTATATAACAAAACGATCCTAAACAAATTGTTATTATAAAAAATTTCACAGTTTGGTTTTTTTAGTTATACTCCCATCTACTATTAAATAATCATAAATAGTTGGTGGGAGTAGTGTTGTGCAAGCATCTAAAGAATGGCAATGGCTGTTATGTAGCCAAAGAAATCGCTTGCTCGTAGACTTAGGTGAAGACCTCAGTTTATGTACCCCATTCAGACAGCGTCAGCTGACTCAAGATATTGTTCATAGCCCAAATTTCAGCCTAAATGAAGCCGGCTATTATCAAAATGTGTTTGCCTACCTATGCAAATTTGCTGTGTGGAGTGAAGCGCAATGTTGTCAAATTGCACTGAATGCAACCGCTGCAAAGTTTTATTTATTGCCAGTACAAGCAAAGAGTTGGTTTTTTCATTCTTATCAAGGGGGTGAAGCATGTACCGAGGCGATTATTAGCTTACATTCGAAAACTCAAACGGGTGAATTTTTTATCGTTGAGTATTGTGAAGAATCGTCACTTTGCATTAATTTGACCGCGAACTTCAAACTTGATGAGCATTTAGAGCTTGAGCAATTTCAAGCTATCAAAGTGTTAAACGATAGGATCCATCCGCTAGCGTTTACCGATAAAATTATTAAATCAGCGTAATCCTGTTACTCCTCCTCACGTTAACCTATGTTATACTCGCTTCCAATTGAATACATAGGGTTAGCACATTGCAATTTATCGCACTTACATCTATCGGCATAGAGCACTTATTAGCTGAAGAATTAGAACAAGCAGGCGTGACACTGGGTAAACAAAGTGTCGGCTCGGTCCGATTTGAAACGGATAATAGCACCGCGCAAAGAATTTGTATGATGACGCGCTTTGCCACTCGGATAATGCTTTTAATCGATGAAAGTGAAGAGATATCTGATAAAGATGCGCTCTATAAATTTGCACGCTTTCAAGCTTGGCAAGATTGGTTTGGACCAACGCAAACATTTGCGATTGAGTTTAATGGTACAAACACTGAGTTGAAGAACACACAATTTTCAGGCTTAGTCATTAAAGATGGTGTTGTAGACTATTTTAATGACTTATATGAACAACGACCAAATGTTGATAAATCTGAGCCTAATATCCGTATTATAGCGAAACTTAATCGCGATAAATGCGCATTATATATTGATTATTCTGGACCTCGTTTATCTGATCGAGGTTATAGAACTAAACAGGGCAAAGCGCCTATTCGTGAACACTTAGCTGCGGCATTAGTTAAGCGTAGTGGTTGGTTAGATGATATTACGCAACCTTTATTTGATCCATGTTGTGGTTCGGGTACGTTGCTGATTGAAGCGGCGGGTATGGCAAATAACGCGCCAACGAATACTGAACGCGAATTTGCGTTTAAACGTTTACCAAGCTTTCGAAAAGCGAAGTTTGATATAGTCAAAGCTGAACTTAAAGAACAGCAGCAAGATAATAACTTATGGCTAATTGGCTCAGATATTGACAGTAAACTCGTTGAAGTGGCCGCGCAAAATGCGGATCGTGCTGGTGTTAGTAACACGATTAAGTTTAAGCAAGGTGACGCGAATCAATTGAAAAGCATTGCCAAACGTGCAGGTGTTGTGATCAGTAATTTACCTTATGGTGAACGTATTGGTTCAATGGCTGAGTTAGTCAATTTACACCGTAATATGGGTGTAGCATTTAAAAAATACTTTCCTAACTGGAAGCTGGCTTTATTAGGAACAGACGATAGTTTGTTTAAACTATTGAAATTGTCGCGAGAAAAACGTTATAAATTTAAGAATGGTCCATTAGATGCTGAGTTTAATTTATATGAATTAAATGAGCGCCAACTGAATCAAAATGAACGTGCGACAGGACTGAATTATGAAGGCTCAAGTGCGTTCGCAAACCGAGTAAAAAAGAATAAGCAAGCATTAAAGTCTTGGCTTAAAAAAGAGCAGGTATCAGCTTATCGCGTTTATGACGCAGATATCCCTGAATACAACGTGGCTGTAGATGTATACAATGATTGTGCAGTGATTTTTGAGTACGCTGCGCCAAAAGAAATTGAAGATGATGTAGCGCAAAAACGTTTACAAGATGTGATCACACTTACGGCACAGCAACTCAATATTGAACCTGAGAATATTGCCGTAAAAGTGAGAAAACGCCAAAAAGGTGAAGCTCAATATACGTCAATGGATAAGCAGAATCGCTTTGAGATCGTTGAAGAATTCGGCGCTAAGTTTAAAGTAAACTTGTTTGATTACCTTGATACGGGATTATTTTTGGATCACCGCTTAGCACGTCGTTTTATTCAAGAAAATGCTAATGGTAAACGTGTGCTTAACTTATTTGCATACACCGGCTCTGTGTCGGTTCATGCTGCTTTGGGTGGTGCTAAAGCGGTCACAACTGTTGATATGTCAAAAACGTATTTAAAATGGGCAGAAGAAAACTTTGCACTTAATGAGTTGAAAAATACTCGTTTTAGGTTTGAACAGGCTGATTGTTTGAAATGGTTGGAGCATGCTCAAGGGCAATATGATCTGATCTTCTTAGATCCACCTACATTTTCTAATTCAAAGAGAATGAAAGAAGCATTTGACGTACAGCGTGACCATATCCAGTTATTAACTTGGATAAAAAATATATTGAGTCCCAATGGCACACTTGTTTTCTCTAATAATAAACGTGGCTTTAAAATGGATGAAGTTGCACTGATTGGATTAGGACTTAGAGCTGAAAATATTTCAGAAAAAACACTCTCACCAGATTTTAAGCGTAACAAACAAATTCACAATAGCTGGTTAATCACACATGGCTAGGTTTGTTTTATACCATACCGATGGTTGTCACCTTTGTGAGCAAGCTTATTCGCTTGCTCTACAAACTTTATCTGCCAGTGATATTGAACAAGTTGATATTACGAGCAATGAAGCTTTGATGCAAAGTTATCAAGCAACTATTCCGGTATTCGAGCGCAAAAGCGATCATGTAAAGTTATCATGGCCTTTTGAACTATCTCAAATTCAACAACTCGTAGAATAATATGGATTTAATAAGAATAGCCAAAGCGCAATTGGCGTTTGGAACTCACCCTTTGCTAGATAATGCCGATGCAATTATTGAAGCGGGCGAGAGAGTATGTATTGTCGGCAGGAATGGCGCTGGTAAATCAACACTGTTAAAAGTACTAGATGGTGAAGTTGTACTTGATGATGGTGAAATTAATCGTGTTGGTGAGCTTAAAATCTCACGATTAGAACAGGACCCACCAAAAGGTGCCGAAGGCCCTGTATTTGACTATGTAGCCAGTGGCTTGCCTGATATTGCAAACCTGCTGATTGAGTTTAATCAGGTCAATGAAACATTACAAACGGATCAATCTCAAGCCCAACTCAATAAACTTGAGCGATTATCAACTAAGATCGAAGCGGCTGATGCATGGCGTTTTGAAAGCCGTATTCAAACGGTATTAAGCCAGCTTGAATTAACAGGTGATATGCGTTTAGAAAAGTTGTCAGGCGGATGGTTACGTAAAGTAGCGCTTGCGAAGGCCTTGGTCTGTGAGCCAGATTTACTCCTCCTTGATGAGCCAACAAACCACTTAGACATGAACAGTGTGATTTGGTTAGAGCAGTTTTTGAAAGAGTTTAAAGGTGGCATTGTCTTTATATCGCATGATAGGGCATTTATTCGTGCTGTAGCGACACGTATATTAGACCTAGACCGAGGCAAGTTAATTTCTTACCCAGGCGATTATGCGACCTACTTAGAACAGAAAGCGCATGACCTCAAAGTTGAAGAAACGCAAAATGCACTATTTGATAAAAAACTTGCTGAAGAAGAAGCATGGATCCGACAGGGGATCAAAGCGCGAAGAACGCGTAATGAAGGTCGAGTTAGGGCGCTTAAATCACTACGAACTGAGCGC
Organism: Pseudoalteromonas aurantia; assembly: GCF_005886875.1. Taxonomy (GTDB): domain Bacteria; phylum Pseudomonadota; class Gammaproteobacteria; order Enterobacterales; family Alteromonadaceae; genus Pseudoalteromonas; species Pseudoalteromonas aurantia_A. The sequence continues at coordinate 44,550 of NZ_PNBY01000019.1, forward strand.
AAACAGCGTATCGAACAAGTGGGCAAAACAGACTTTAACATCGAAACTGCAGATCGTTCAGGTAAGTTGGTCTTTGAAGCGCAACATGTTGACCATGCCTTTAAAGATAAGGTGATCACCAAAGACTTCTCTACCTTAGTGATGCGAGGCGACAGAGTAGGGCTTGTTGGGCCTAATGGTGTGGGTAAAACAACACTGCTCAAGTTGCTTTTTGGTAACTTAGCTGCAGATCAGGGTAAAATTAAACAAGGTGTGAATCTAGAAGTTGCTTATTTTGATCAATATAGAGAGAAACTAGATGAGAATGCGACGGTACAAGATAACGTTGCAGAAGGTAAGCAAGAAGTTATGATGGGTGGCCGAAGCCGTCATGTGTTGGGTTATCTACAAGACTTTTTGTTTCCGCCAGCCAGAGCAAGAACGCCGGTAAAGGCATTGTCAGGTGGCGAAAAAAATAGACTATTATTGGCAAAGCTATTTCTTAAGCCATCAAATATTTTGGTGTTGGATGAGCCAACCAATGATCTCGATATTGAAACCTTAGAGCTATTAGAAGAGATTATAAATCAATATCAAGGCACAATATTAATAGTAAGCCACGATAGGGAATTTATTGATAACACGTGTAATAGTGTTTGGGCTTTTGAAGGCAAAGGTGTGATCACGGAGATTGTCGGTGGGTATAGTGATTATGAACAGTATGTTGCCCATCGAGCTGCCCAAGCCAAAGAGTTAGAAAAGCTTGATAAGCAAAAAACGCAGAAGAATGAAAAGTTAAATACAAAACCAGCCCCGCAATCGAGTAACAAAAATACTAAGTTGAGTTACAAATTAAAACTTGAATTAGAAGAGTTGCCCAGTAAAGTAGAGTCACTTGAGCTTGCATTAGAAGCACAGCAAGAAATTGTTAACTCTGCCGATTTTTTCAAGCAAGATGCAGGAACAACGCAAGCCGCGTTGAACCATTTAGCTGATCTTGAGTCGAAGCTTGAAACCTCGTTTGAGCGTTGGGAAGAACTTGAAGCATTACAGAATCAGTAGTAAGGAATAAAATGAAGCACACTTTAATAGCAGCGGGCATTTTTGCTGGCTTGAGTGGCCAGACTTTGGCTGCCACATATCAACTTACAGAATTACCAAGGCACGAGGGCTCTGTACATTCAATCGTTTCAGACGCAAATGAAGGTGGTCAAATAATAGGCACGGCGTCTAATTTATTTAATTTACCTATTGATGTTAGCTATATTGATTTTGATGATTCGCGAATTAAAAATGCATATGAAACTGAAAAAGCTCAAGTGGAGCGAATAGACGAAACGATTACGTTTACTTTAGAAGATATTAAAAATGGGTCTGCTAAAACAAACCCTGATGCAAATTCGTTCATGTTGAATTTTTTAGGCTCTTTGGGTGGTTCAGCTGAATATCAAAAGCTTTCAGATCGTATTGGCGTAGCCTATAGCTCGTCGTTTGCCGATGAGCAAGTTTTATTTGATGAGCAAAGTGTTGATTATGATGGTTTGACCCGCTCAGTTAGTAATTATTTGACAGCGATAAGTGATGATGGTGTTGTGGTTGGATGGGGATCTGCACCTTTTACAAAGACGCAGTTTACTCCTAAAGATGAAAATGAAGAAAAAACATTTTTCGTCAGAGATTGGAGCAATCGTGGTATTGTGATCACACCATCCGCTACAAAAGTAATGCTAGATCCTCCTTTCATCCAGCATGGCGGAGCTAGTATAGCAACGGATATAAAGCGACTTGCAAGCGGTGGATATCGTGTCGTTGGTTATGCGAGTGTTGGAATTATTGAACGTCGTCAAGAGGATTATGATGATAGGTGTAAGGGGGAAACAGCACCTATAAAAGCATGTGTCTGGGCTGAAGAGCGTAGGACTGTTAATATTGATGGTTCGCCGTCTTTTTATGACTTACGAGCATATCAGTGGACGCTTGACGATAACTTTGTAGTGACTGATGGTAAAGAAATAGGTGTTGGGGCTGTAAGAAAAGATGATGAGACTAACAATATTTACAGTATTGCAATGGCTACAAATAACAATGGGGTCGCTGTTGGTTATTCAATTGCGCGATATGAAGATGACATAAATTCATTGGTGGTTCCTGGTTATTTTAAAGATGGTCAATTTACTGATATCTCAGAACGTGATAGATGGTATAAAACAGGTAAAGCTGTTGATATAAATGATAGTAATATCATAGTTGGTTACCGAGCTGAATATATAAATAGAGCTCTGAGAGATGCAACCGGTTTTTACTATGACATGAATAGTAACGAGATTTCAGATATTCCTACATATTTCACCGGCTCTGAAACAGTTATTAACGATATCAATAACACTGGCTATGTTGTAGGCCAAGGTGAGATTGAAAAAAGTGGAACTAATCGACGTCGTGAAGGTTTTATTTATAAAGTAGGGGATGAAAGTATTGTTAATATTAATTCATTACTGCCTTGTAAAGATGCATCAGGTGAAGATTATCCATACACCATCGCTGAGGCTGTAAAAATAACGGATTCAAATCATATTTATGCTATTGCTGTTAAGACTGTAGAACGTAGAGATAGGTTAGGCGGTATTGAAAAGGACAGTAAAGGTGAAATTGAATTCGAGTCAGTTACACTACCTGTTTTATTGACGCCAATTAGTGGCGAAGTCGAAAACTGCCCTCCGCCTGAGGCGGAAAGCTACGAACGTCAATCTGGTTCAATATTTACTTTTGCTTTATTTGCTATGCCATTACTATGGCTGAGACGTAGAAAGTTACAGTTACGATAAATTGATTGACCTGGAGTAGGGTCGGATATATAACCAATAAAAAAGGCCTTTAGTGGCCTTTTTTATTGGTTACGTAAGTTACTCGAAAATTAGCGTTTACGTGCATCCCAAGCTTTATTTACAGAGCGACGCCATAGATAGTCTATACTAATATAACCTAATGTAGCGGCAATTGAAGCACATATAAGTGATCCAACCATAAACGCGGGGCCAATTGTTGTTATGCTTTGGACTAACCATTCCCAACTTGCTTCAAAATGAAATGGCTGGGTTTCTTGTCCAAGTGCAAATACCCCGACAACATAGGAGCAATAAAAAATAGGAGGCATTGTCAGTGGGTTAGTAAGCCAAACTAAAGCAACGGAAAGCGGCAAATTTACGCGAAATGGAATTGCGAATGCAGCTGCTAATATCATTTGAAAAGGAACAGGGATGAATGCGAAAAATAAACCTACCGAAAAAGCACCTCGTGCAGAGCGCCGATTTAAATGCCATAGGTTAGCATCGTGTAACCAACGGCCAAAAATCTTCAAGGATTTTTGTTCTTTAATTTTATTGTGATCAGGTAAAAAGCGTTGAATCGTTTTTTTAGCCATAGCAAGCAACCGTATACTTCAATTTTTATGTGTTGGGGATTTCTATTCGGCTGTATCATCACCGTATTTTTTTACAAAACATGGCAGTTTTATAGCTGTATTGTCTTCCTCACGATTTTGTCCCGTTATTTTAAGCGGTTTCTGCCAGTATTGTTAGGGTTTATTGTGTCTATTTTCAATGTTATTGGCCATCACAGCTTATTTTACACATTTAACACTGAAAATATGACATTTAATGAGGAGGTATTCATTGTTGGTAAGATACATCGGGTGTTAGGGGGGCAACCTACAAATTATGTTCAAGTACGTTTGTCCCAAGTAGGTGATATGCACTACGGACCTTTAGTGAAGCCATTGGCTAACTTAGCCATTAAAAATACAGGTTTCGATATTCAAACTGGTTTGAAATTAACAGGCAAGGCCAAATTAAAGTTGTTTCGAGGACGAAAAAACTTTTCAGGCTTTGATAGTGAACTTTACGCTTTTAAAAGTAAAATAATATTTAAAGGACGGATTAACAGCTACCAGGTGTTTGGATCGCAAGAAGAAAACGCATATCATGAATACAGGCATTTTATATGGCGCACATTTGGCTCCTTAGAACTTGACTGGTTTTATTATACATTACTGACTGGCGATAAAAGTAAGATTGAGGATAACGACAGAGAGGTGATGCGAACACTTGGGTTGAGTCATTTGATGGCAATTTCTGGGTTACATATAGGGATCATGTTTGCGATCTCATTTTGGATAAGCAAATTTGCGTGTTGGGGGGTTCTTAGTATTACAAGAAACAACCATGCACAACGATTTCATTTGAGGCTGTTTTACGCGTTAGCTGGACTAGTGATTGCATTTATCTACGTCTATTTAAGCGGCATGAGCGTATCTGCTATAAGAGCTTATAGTATGATTTTATTAGCTACATTAGTATACTTTTTAAAAAGGAATATAAGCAAACCTAGGCTATTACTTATCGCTGCAAGCTTAACTTTATTACTAGACCCGTTTGTGCTGTTAAATGTTGGATGGTATTTTTCATTTATTGCGGTGACTGCTATTTTTATTGCCGTTGTGCATTATCATACTGATTTTGTAACACCTATGAGTTGGTTGTTTCAGTTAGTCAAAGTACAGTTTTACATTGGTATTTTGCTAGCGCCCTTAAGCATCTTTATTTTTCAAGGTGTTAGTTTGGCCGGTTTATTTACTAACTTAGTCGCAATCCCTCTACTGACGTTTGTTATTTTTCCTTTTATCCTAGTGGGTATTGCGCTTTCTTACCTCGTAAACATAACTGACGTTTTAGAGCTGTTCGATGGTCTATTTAATGGGCTATTACAAAGTACTATAGAGGTATTAGGATCAAATGGCTGGTGGAATAGCGGGAAAATAGAATTAATTACTTTGCTATTTATCTACTGTGTATTCATATTTTTGTTTGTTGAACCCATGAGAAAGTTGGTTTGGTGGCCAATCATATTATATGGTGTTTACAGGTTGACTATCATTCAGCCTCGTTGGGAGATAGATGTTTTTGATGTCGGGCATGGAACGTCGGTATTAGTCACCAGCCAAGGAAAAGGGCTCCTCTACGATTTGGGTGCTAAGTACTTTAATAAATACGCCATTTTTGAACATGTAGTTCAGCCGCATATTGTAGCAAATGACATCGAATTGGCTTACACGATACTAAGTCATCAAGATAAAGACCATATTGGAGGGGTTGAGGAGCTTTATAGATTTGACCGGTTTGAATCTTTGGCGGAGTTTCATAAAGGTAATACCCACAGCCATTGTGAACTGAAATCTTTACAGCTTAACAATGTATTTGTTGAGACCTTATGGCCTATGTTTGATTTAGGCTCTAAAAATAATAATTCTTGCGTTGTTAAAATAAGTGACGGTAAGGTTTCCCTTTTGTTACCTGGAGACATTGAGCGTAAAGCTGAATTTAAGCTAATAGAGCATTATCCGCTCGGCAGGCTAACTAGTACGATTCTGCTTGCACCGCATCATGGTAGTAAAACATCGTCATCTGATGAGTTCATTCGGGCAGTAAATCCCGAGATTGCGATCTATTCGCGTAGTTATCACTCCCAATGGAAACTCCCTCATAATGAGGTTATCAATAGGTATAGAGAGTCAGATGTAGTGCAACTAGATACAGCTATCAATGGTCATATTAATATAAAGGTGTTTGATGGTGAATTGGTGCTCAGTAAAGCGCGAACTGCTAAAGAATTTTGGTTTCTTAGGTAATATTTTTATCGAATACAGAGTACATCGGCGATTAATTTAAGTTGGGCATTTTGTTTTATTAGTATGACAAGTACAATACCTTGTTTTGTAGAAATATTGGAAGAAAGTATATGCAATTGAGCGCGAAGCAAATTTATAAACGTTTGCTGGCTTACACGTTTGAGTATAAAGCGGTTGCCATATGTGCCGTTATTGGGATGCTTGGATATGCCGCAATGGATGCGCTATTTGTTCGCTTAATGCAACCATTTATAGATGAAGGTTTGAGTGACAGAAATGTGGACGTACTGTCTTGGGCACCGATGGTTGTAATTGCATTGGTACTTGGTCGCGGTATTTTCAATTATATGGCATCGTATTGTCTGACCTATGTAGGTTCTCAAGTCGTTAGGCAGCTCAGACAAGAATTATATGAACATATGCTGTACTTGCCTGTTTCATTTCATGATAAACATTCCAACGGTGAGCTGATATCAAAGATCACGTTCGATACTGAGCAAGTCCAGCAAGCGATCACACGTGCACTACAAGTTATGATCCGAGAAGGTGCTTTCGTTATTTTTCTACTTGTGGTTATGTTCCGTTCAAGTTGGCAATTATCTTTGGTGTTTTTAATTATTATTCCGGTTGTCGCACTGATTGTTACCCTTGTTTCTAAACGTTTTCGTAAAATATCGAAAAATATTCAAGATGCAATGGGAGAAGTCACCCGCGGAACTGAACAAATGCTAGCGGGTCATAAAGTTATTCACGGCTTTGGTGGGCAAAGAAAAGAAATCGATAAATTCTCAATTGTGAATAATAGAAACAGACAGCAAAGAGTTAAAATGGATGCGACACGTGCATTAAGTGTTTCTGTTATTCAAATACTGGCGGCAAGCGCAATGGCGCTTATTCTAGCAATCATTGCCATGCCTTCCATGATTGATACTATCAGCGCTGGGGCATTTGTTTCACTGTTGACATCGATGATGATGATGTTGAGGCCATTAAAGCAATTGGCGAACGTGAATAGCGATTTACAACGCGGAATCTCTGCAGCGCAAAGTATTTTTGAAATTTTAGATACACAGACAGAAAAAGACACAGGCACGGTTTCGCTTGATAAAGTAAACGGCAAGTTGGAAATCAAAGACGTAACGTTTTGTTATCCCACTAAAGACGCACCTGTTATAAAATCACTTAGTTTAAACGTGAACGCGGGTGAAAGTATTGCGCTAGTTGGGCGCTCTGGCTCTGGAAAGTCAACATTATCAAACTTGTTGCCTCGTTATTATGACATTGAGCAAGGGGCTATTGAGCTTGATGGTATAGACATCAAGTCACTTTCCTTACAGGACTTGAGGAGGCAGTTTGCTCTAGTGTCACAGCAAGTTGTATTGTTCAATGATACCATTGCCAATAATATTATGTACGGATTAGAAACACCATTGTCTTTTTACGAGTTAAAGTCTGTTGCACAACAAGCACATGTTTGGGAGTTTATTAAAGATCTCCCTGACGGGTTAGATACAATGGTTGGAGAGAATGGCGTTATGCTCTCTGGTGGGCAGCGTCAACGACTGGCAATAGCTCGCGCCATTGTTAAAGATGCACCTATCCTTATTTTAGATGAGGCAACATCAGCGCTTGATACTGAGTCAGAGCGGTTAATACAAGATGCACTCGATACTTTAATGAAAAATAAAACGTCTATTGTGATAGCACATCGACTCTCAACAATCGAAAAATCAGATAAAATTTATGTTGTAGAGCAAGGCGAAATTATTGAACAAGGCACTCATCAAAGCTTATTGGCCCAGCAAGGGGCTTATGCGACGTTGTGTAAAATGCAGTATGGTGAATAAGTTTTGAAAAGTATAGAGCAAACATGGTATCAACCTAAGTCTCTTGTGACCTATATGTTATTGCCTTTAAGTTTATTATTTTGGGTTGTTTCAACTCTTCGTCGTGGGCTATTTTCACTGGGGTTACGTAAACGATTTACGTCACATACACCAATTATTGTTGTCGGCAATATCAGTATTGGTGGTAATGGCAAAACTCCATTTGCTTTGTGGTTGGTCGCGTTTTTGCAGACACAGGGATTTAAAGTTGCACTGATCAGCAGGGGCTATGGGTCTCAAGCCTCAAATTATCCATTTGAGGTGACGGACTTGAGTTCGGTGGCAGAGGCTGGTGACGAGCCTTATTTATTACATTCACGTCTTGGTTGCCCTGTAGTGATAGGGCCAGACCGAGAAGCAAGCTGCAATTACCTTAAGAATAAATATAAAATAGACTTAATTGTTTCTGATGATGGATTACAACATTATAAGATGCCGCGATCTGTTGAGTTTTGTATCGTTGATAGCAAGCGTCGCTTCGGAAACGGATGTTTATTGCCTGCAGGGCCATTGCGAGAACTCCCTAGCCGGTTAAATAACGTTGATCTTGTGATCGAAAATGGTGGTACTGCACCTGTTAATTACGTTTTACAAAGCGCGGGTATTTACAGTGTTAATACCGGGCTCAAGTGTGACGAATTTCCTAAAAAAGGAGTCGCGGTTAGCGCAATAGGCAATCCTCAGCGCTTTGAAAAATCGTTGCAAGAAGAAGGTGTTGATATCATCGATACTGCACACTTTCGTGATCATCATGCGTATATAAAATCGGATTTTAGTAAATTTGGTGATACGGCAATATTTATGACCGAAAAAGACGCTGTAAAATGCCAAAGCTTTGCGAAAGAGAATTGGTATTTCTTAAAAGTTGAAGCACAACCGAGTAAGATGTTAGTAAATCAGTTATTAGATATTTTAAAGAATAAAGAGATCTATCATGGCCTTCGATAAAAAGTTATTAGAAATTTTAGCCTGTCCTGTGTGCAAAGGTAAGTTGCAATATGACAAAGAACACAGCGAACTTATTAGTACTGCATCCAAGTTAGCATATCCAATTAGAGATGATATTCCCGTTTTATTAGAAAACGAAGCAAGAGAATTGAGTTTAGACGAGGTTGAAAAGTGGCATTCGTAGTCGTTATACCTGCCCGTTATGCATCGAGTCGTTTACCTGGAAAACCGCTGGCGGATATTTGTGGTAAGCCAATGATCCAACATGTTTTTGAACAAGCTTCCCGCTCTGATGCGAGCGCAGTGTACATCGCAACAGATCATTCATTGGTGGTTGATGCTGTGCGAGGGTTTACCGATAAGGTTTTAATGACGAAAGAGGATCATCAGTCAGGCACTGAAAGGTTAGCGGAAGTCGTTGAAACACTAAAATTAGACCCTGAAACAATTGTTGTTAATGTGCAGGGGGATGAGCCGTTACTCGAAGCTGAAAACATAAATCAGGTTGCAAGCTTGTTAACGACCTCAAATGCACCGATGGCAACACTCAGTGTGAATGTTGAAGATGTTGAAGATGTATTAAACCCCAATGCAGTAAAAGTGGTAAACGACGCTCACGGCAATGCGTTGTATTTTTCTCGCTCACCCATCCCTTTTCAACGTAGCAGTATGTTAGCGTTAGATAAAGACGCTATTCCCGTTGAAAATTTTCAGCGGCATGTTGGTATTTATGCTTACAGAGCTGGGTTTATTAAAGATTATTTGGCGCTCCCTGTCTCGCCACTTGAGGGTCAAGAGTCGCTTGAGCAGTTACGCGTTTTATATCATGGTCACAAAATAAAAATATCAAAAGCTGCAAAGCCTGTGCACGCAGGTGTAGATACACCAGAAGATTTAGCGCGAGTTGTTGAGTTAGTTAATGACCAAGTTTGAAATAATCGCAGATGAGTGTGATTTTATTGTTGCGATTAAACCCGCGGGAATAAGTTTTCATAGCGAAGGCGGTGCAGGGTTCGTTGTGCAATTAGAGGCGCAACTTAAGATAAAGCTTTTTGCTGTCCATCGTTTAGATAAGGTGACATCAGGGCTATTGATTTTCGCTAAATCTAGCACTGTAGCCAGCCAGTTAAGTGAGTTATTTGCAAATAGAGAAATAGACAAAGTGTATTTAGCCCTCATTGCTAATAAGCCAAATAAAAAACAAGGTTGGATTAAAGGCGATATGTCTAAGGCCCGAAGAGGTGCACATAAGCTACTTAAATCAGTAGATAACCCTGCAATAACACGTTTTTATACGATGAGTATTGAAGCTGGGCTTCGAGGCGTTATTTTAAAACCTTATACAGGTAAAACGCACCAGCTTAGGGTGGCAATGAAGAGTATTTCAGCCCCCATTTTTGGTGATGAATTATACGGAAGTGAGAAAGCTGACCGTGTATATTTGCATGCTTATGCACTTCGTTTTCAGTGGCATGGCCAAATCTACAATTATCAGGCTATTCCTTGTGAGGGCGAAAAGTTTATGAAATTAATTAATCATGAGGTTTTCTCAAAGTGGAATAGCCCATGGTCGCTAGAGTGGTAGTATAATGGAACAACAAACGCAATTAAGGTTTGGTGGTATTTCACGTTTATATGGTGAGCAGCAACTCAATTGGCTACAACAAGCTCACTTTTGTGTGGTCGGTATTGGTGGTGTTGGCAGTTGGGCTGCGGAGGCATTGGTTCGTACTGGAATTGGCAATATCACATTGGTTGATTTAGATGATATCTGTGTGACCAATATAAACCGTCAAATACATGCACTCTCAAGTAGCGTGGGTGAACAAAAAATTGAAGCGATGAAATCCCGTTTGCTAGATATAAACCCCAATTGTAAAGTGAGTTTAGTGGATGACTTTCTAACATTAGATAATATTACAGATCATATTACAGGTTATGACTATGTGATAGATTGTATTGATGCGGTTAAAGAGAAGTCAGCGCTAATCGCTCATTGTAAACGTCGGAAACTACCGATTATTACCACTGGTGGAGCTGGCGGCCAAACGGATCCTAGCCAAATTTTATATGGTGATGTGGCGAAAACCACTCAAGATCCTTTACTGGCTAAAGTACGGTATATTTTACGTAAAAATTATAACTTTACGTCAAACCCAAAACGAAAGTTTGCAGTTGATTGTGTCTATTCGACTGAACAGCTTGTGTACCCAACATCAAATGGAGAAGTATGCCAGGCTAAGCAACAGGCTGATGGGTCGAAAAACATGGATTGTGCTACTGGCTTTGGATCGGCAACGATGATAACGGGAACATTTGGTTTTTTTGCGGCATCAAGGGCCATTAAAAAGTATTTGCAAAAAAGAGAAAAATGCTGAATGTTTAGATAGTTACTTTCTCAGTGTTTACCACTGAGAAAGTTTGCTTTGTATAGTCTCTATGATTGCGCGAACCCCATTGCCACGAGACGGACTAAGGTGCTTAATTAATCCCAAAGTTTCAAACTCAGCATAAGCGTCAACTTCTTTCGCGTGCGCTGGTGAAATACCACTATACATACTTATAATAATGGCAAATAGTCCTTTTACTATCCGTGTGTCGGAGTCACCTACGAGGATAAGGTTTTGCTGATCTTCATCTAAATCTATATGTAACCAAACCTTACTTTCACAGCCTTTTATGAGCGAATCATCTGTTTTTAAACAATCAGGAAGGCTAGGCAGCTGTTTTGCAAGCATCATGACCTCTCTATAGCTTTGTTGCCAACTACGTGAGGCGACGAGTGTGTTTCGTATGTCTTGGTAGTTCACAGTTTATCCTTCAATTAATTCAATGCTACTCTTCAAAGCACTAATAAATGCGTCCACATCGGCGTGAGAGTTGTAAAAAGCAAGGCTTACTCTTAATGTACCTGCAATTTCAAGTTCTGAAATGAGTGGCTGGGTACAGTGATGGCCGCTACGCAGGGCGACGCCATAACTATTCAATAGCGTGGCTATGTCGTAGTGATGCTCGGCTCGATAATTAAAGCTGATGGTGCCAATATTATTCTCGGTATCGCCGTAAATGGTGATCCCCTCTATGTTCTGAAGTGCATCTAGGCAGTATCTAAATAGTGCTTGCTCGTATGTTTGTAGGCGATCATAATCAATATTATCGAGGTAATCTAATGCAGCACCGAAGCCAAGTACGCCCGAAATATTAGGGGTGCCGGGTTCAAACTTTGCAGGAGCATTCCGGTAAGTTGTCGTTGAAAAAGTGACTGTCTCTATCATTTCGCCACCCGTTTTGAATATGGGTAGGGCATTGAGCTTGTTATATTTTCCGAATAAAAACCCGACCCCTGTAGGGCCCAGTGCTTTATGTGCAGATCCGACATAAAAATCACAATCTAGATGCGACAAATTCGGTCTAAGGTGTAGAAATGCTTGAGCGCCGTCAATAACGGTCACAGCGTCTGCTTTTTTTGCTGCTTTAATTATCGCCTCTACATCATTAATATTTCCTAAAGTGTTTGAAGCGTGGGTACATGCAACGACTTTAGGTTGTAACTGTGCGATCATATCTAAGGCTGAGGCTAAATCCAGCACACCTTGTTGGTCTACTGGCATCACTTGTAAAGATGCCCCGCTAAGTTTTGCTGCTTGTTGCCACGGGACGATATTGGCATGGTGTTCTAATGCACTAATCAGGATAATATCACCTTGACTCAAGCTTTTGGCAATGCCCGCAGCAACTATGTTGATACTTTCCGTAGCACCGCTTGTCCAGACTATTTCTTGTGCCGAAACGGCTAAGTATTTTGCTAGTTTTACCCGCACCTGCTCATATTTGGATGTAGTGATTTCACTTAATGAGTGTAAACCTCTGTGTACGTTTGCGTTGTTTTTACGATAAAAATCATTTATTTCATCGATAACACACTGAGGCTTTTGACTGGTAGCACCAGAATCTAAGTAGATTAAAGGCTGACCATCAACCGTACGAGTCAATAAAGGGAAGTCGTGACGAAGCTCAGCTATGATGTTCATGTATAGTATTTCCGATGATTTTACCGAAGTGGATTGTAATTTGATTTTTGTCATATGCAATAAAAAAGGCCGCAAAGGCGGCCTTTTCATAAAAGATAGGCGTTATCTTTTTGCTGCATCTGAATAGTCACGTTGTGCGTAGCCTGTGTAAAGCTGGCGAGGGCGACCAATTTTGTGGCCTGCTTGAGACAGCATCTCATCCCAGTGAGAAATCCAGCCAACAGTACGAGACATAGCAAAAATAACTGTGAACATACTTGTTGGAATACCAATAGCTTTCAGGATGATACCTGAATAGAAATCAACGTTTGGATAAAGTTTCTTCTCGATGAAGTATGGGTCTTCAAGAGCGATTTGCTCTAGGCGCATTGCAACATCTAAAAGCGGATCTTGAATATTAAGCTCTTTTAAAACTTCGTGACAAGTTTGACGCATTACAGTTGCGCGAGGGTCGAAGTTTTTATACACACGGTGTCCGAAGCCCATAAGACGGAATGGGTCGCTCTTATCTTTTGCTTTCGCTACATACTCGTCGATACGGTCAAGCGAACCGATTTCTTCAAGCATATTCAGACACGCTTCGTTTGCACCACCATGAGCAGGTCCCCATAGTGAAGCGATACCAGCAGCAATACATGCATAAGGGTTAGCACCTGATGAACCTGCTAAACGTACTGTAGACGTTGAAGCATTTTGTTCGTGATCAGCGTGTAGCATGAAAATACGGTCCATAGCTTTTGCTAAAACAGGGTTAACTGTGTAATCTTCCGCTGGGACAGAAAACATCATATGCAAAAAGTTTTCGGCATAGCTTAAATCGTTGCGTGGGTAAACGAATGGTTGACCAACATTATATTTGTACGCCATTGCAGCAATTGTTGGAAGCTTAGCAACCAACTTGATAGCACTGCGCTGACGCTGGCTGGCATCTGAGATATCTAAATCGTCGTGGTAGAAAGACGATAATGCACCAACTACACCACACAGCATTGCCATTGGGTGTGAATCTACACGGAAACCTTGGAAGAACGCTGCAATTTTCTCATGCATCATGGTGTTGCGAGTGATTTCATCTGCAAATTCAGCATGTTGCTCAGCTGTTGGTAACTCACCGTTTAGTAGTAAATAACATAATTCGATGTAGTTTGAGTGCTCAGCTAGCTGCTCAATCGGATAACCGCGATGTAAAAGAACACCTTTGCCACCGTCGATGTAGGTGATAGATGATTCACAAGAACCGGTAGACATAAAACCTGGGTCATATGTGAAGTGGCCATGAGCACCTAGAGTACGAACATCAATTACATCTTGACCAGCGGTACCTGAGTAGATTGGTAGCTCGATTGGGTCGTGACCATCAATATGGACTGTGGCTTTTTTATCTGCCATCTATTTATCTCCTATGGAATAACAATTCTGATTGTTATGTTGTGATACTAATGTTAAGCAAATTCAGATCATTTTAACGTAAAACTAGGGTATAAAGTCAATTTTTCTTGGAATTATGCAAAGATGTATAATAAATATTCTGTGCAGTTTAAATATTATACCATTGGCTAATTCGCAAGCGTCTCAATCTAAACAAGAATTGTAAAAGCGCGCACGGCCTTATATACTGTCATAGGTTTTACACCGTATCGTCTGTGGGTAAACCTTTTTTTACAACAAACAGAGCATATTGAGATCGGTTTGTTCAAAAAGAAGGTATATCTAGAGTGTGCCATTTGTGCATGTCGCACAAGTGGATTTTATAAAAACAAAGTAGATGAGCTCCTTTGTGGGCAAGATGGGCAAGTAACTGTGAAAAAGCAAAGACCTGTAAATCTAGATCTTACGACTATATCGATGCCAGCAACGGCTAAAGCGTCAATTCTACACCGCGTAACTGGTGTGGCATTATTTTTCGCTTTAACGTTTGTACTTTGGGCATGGTCTGAGTCTCTTTCTTCTCCTGAAGGTTTTGAATTAGTGAAAGGGCTGTTCAACGGCTTTATCGCACAATTCATCGCGTGGGGCACGCTTTCTGTGTTGGCATATCACCTAATCGTTGGTATCCGTCATTTGATCCAAGATATGGGTCATTGGGAAGAATTAGAGTCAGGTAACAGCAGCGCTAATATTGCGATTGCAATTTCTGTAATTGTAGCCGTGTTAGCAGGAGTGTGGATATGGTCTTAAATCAAGCAACTCTGAAACGCGATGGCGTACAAGATTACGTTTCACTGCGTACAACCGCGTTAATCATTGCAGCATATGCTGTGTTTATCGTTGGTTATTTACTCTTAACACCAGAACTAACATTCGAAGCTTGGCAAGGTTTGTTTTCAAACTTAGCGGTTAAAGCTGCGACTTTAGTGACGCTTGTGTGCATTATGGTGCATACAACTATCGGCTTATGGCAAGTTTTAACGGATTATGTAAAGTGTTCGACATTGCGCTCGGCACTTGGCTTCGTGTTAAACCTTATGGCGCTTGCTTACGTAGCAATAGGCCTGTTTGTTTTGTGGGGTGTTTAAGTGAAATATCATGTACGTGAATTTGACGCTGTTGTAGTTGGTGCCGGTGGTGCTGGTATGCGTGCAGCGCTTGCAATTTCTGAATCAGGCAAAACTTGCGCATTGATTTCAAAAGTTTTCCCAACACGTTCTCATACGGTTTCGGCACAAGGTGGTATCACTGTTGCGCTAGGTAACTCTCATGATGACAACTGGGAATGGCACATGTACGATACGGTCAAAGGGTCTGACTTTATCGGTGACCAAGACGCAATCGAGTATATGTGTCAAACTGGTCCAGAGGCGATCACTGAGCTTGAAAATATGGGTCTACCATTTTCTCGTTTTGAAAACGGTCGTGTATATCAGCGTCCTTTTGGTGGTCAGTCTAAAAACTTTGGTGGTGAGCAAGCAGCTCGTACCGCTGCAGCAGCTGACCGAACTGGCCATGCATTACTGCACTTGTTGTACCAACAAAACGTTAAAAATAAAACGAACGTTTTTTCTGAATGGTATGCATTAGATATCGTTAAGAACGATAACGGTGATGTTGTTGGTTGTACTGCAATTGAAATTGAAACGGGTGAAATTACCTTCTTCAAGTCAAAAGCCGTTGTACTAGCAACAGGTGGTGCTGGACGTATTTATGCCTCTACCACTAATGCTCATATCAATACTGGTGACGGTGTAGGTATGGCCTCTCGTGCTGGGATTGCAATGCAAGACATGGAGATGTGGCAGTTCCACCCCACAGGTATCGCAGGTGCCGGTACACTTGTAACTGAAGGGTGTCGTGGTGAAGGTGGATACCTTTTGAATAAAGATGGCGAACGTTTCATGGAACGTTATGCACCTAACGCGAAAGACCTTGCGTCGCGCGACGTAGTTGCTCGTTCTATGATGACAGAAATTCGTGAAGGCCGTGGTTGTGATGGTCCGTTAGGTCCGCATATCAAGCTTAAGCTTGACCACTTAGGTGAAGAAACACTGTATAAGCGTTTACCGGGTGTATGTGACCTATCTAAAACGTTTGCGCACGTTGACCCAGCTAAAGAGCCTATCCCAGTTATTCCAACCTGTCATTATATGATGGGTGGTGTACCGACAAACGTTAACGGTCAGGTATTGAGCGTTGATGCTGAGGGTAATAATAAACTTGTTGAAGGTTTATTTGCGGTTGGTGAAATCGCTTGCGTATCTGTACACGGTGCTAACCGTCTAGGTGGTAACTCATTGCTTGACCTTGTTGTATTCGGTCGTGCTGCGGGTAACTTCTTAGGTGAATACTTGGCGAATGCACAAGTGACTAAGCAAGCGTCTAGCGATAACATCGATGCGGCATTTACCCGTTATAATCGCTGGGAAAACTCGACGAAAGGTCAGGGTGAAGATCCTGTACAGATTAAGAAAGATCTACAGCAATGTATGCAATTAAACTTCTCTGTATTCCGCGAAGGTGATTCTATGGCTGAAGGTTTACAGCAGCTTAAAGAGATCAGAGAGCGTTTACAGCATGCTCGTTTAGATGATAAGTCGACTGAATACAATACACAAAGAATTGAGTGTCTAGAACTAGATAACTTAATGGAAACTGCGTACTCAACAGCAGTTTCCGCGAATTTCCGTACAGAAAGTCGTGGTGCACACTCTCGTTTTGATTATCCAGATCGTGATGATGAGAGCTGGCTGTGTCACACTGTATTCAATCCTGAAACGGAAAGCATGAGTAAGCGTGAAGTAAACTATGCGCCTAAAACTCGTGAAGCATTCCCACCCAAAGCACGTACTTACTAGGAGTAAAACGATGGCAATTTTAGAAATATCTGTTTATCGTTATAACCCTGATGTGGACAATGCACCACATATGCAGGAATATAAACTAGAAGTAGAAGAAGGTCGTGACATGATGGTGTTGGACGCGCTTTTACTATTAAAAGAGCAAGATCCTACACTTTCTTTGCGTCGTTCTTGTCGTGAAGGCGTCTGTGGTTCCGATGGTCTAAACATGAATGGCAAAAATGGCTTAGCATGTATAACGCCAATTTCATCCCTACAGAAAAATGGAAAAGGCAAAATTGTTCTTCGTCCATTACCGGGGTTGCCTGTTATTCGTGACTTAGTTATTGATATGAGTCAGTTCTATACTCAATATGAAAAAGTCAAGCCGTTCCTTATCAATGATAAGCCAACGGGTGGCGAGGAGCGTCTTCAGTCTGTTGAAGATCGTGACAAGCTAGACGGTTTATATGAGTGTATTTTATGTGCATGTTGTTCGACTTCATGTCCTTCGTTCTGGTGGAATCCAGACAAGTTCATAGGTCCAGCAGGTCTTCTTCATGCTTACCGTTTCTTAGCTGATACGCGTGATACGGCAACTGAAGAGCGATTAGCTGATCTTGATGATGCATTCAGTGTATTCCGCTGTCACAGTATTATGAACTGTGTTAGCGTTTGTCCAAAGGGCTTGAATCCAACTAAAGCCATTGGTCATATAAAATCTATGTTGTTAAATCGTTCGATTTAATACATATTTAAACAGTCAGATGGCATGCTTAGCATGCCATCTTGTTAATAATTAAATTTCTGCGCTAGAGAAAAGGGCTAATAAATGCACGAAGGTGTGATGAAGGCATGGCTAGAATCTTCGCATTTGTACGGCGGGAACGTAGCTTATGTAGAAGAGCTTTATGAAGCGTATCTAGATGATGCGACTTCAGTGCCAGAAGAATGGCGAGAAGTGTTTGATCAACTGCCAAAAGTTGATGGTGTGGATGTTGATGTTAAACATTCAGAAGTAAGGGCCCAGTTT
Source organism: Pseudoalteromonas aurantia (assembly GCF_005886875.1). Classification (GTDB taxonomy): domain Bacteria; phylum Pseudomonadota; class Gammaproteobacteria; order Enterobacterales; family Alteromonadaceae; genus Pseudoalteromonas; species Pseudoalteromonas aurantia_A. The sequence continues at coordinate 62,381 of NZ_PNBY01000019.1, forward strand.
AAGGACCTCGCTAAAAACAAACACAAAGAAGTAGTTGTTGCAGCAAGTGGCACATCTGATGCCAAGCAAGTTCGCGTGCTACAACTCATAAACGCATTTAGGTTTCGAGGGCATCAAAACGCAAATCTTGACCCGCTTGGGTTATGGAAGCGAGAACGAGTTCGTGATTTAGAACTTGAGTATCATGACCTAACTGAGTCGGACCTAGAAAAAGAATATAACATTGGCTCTTTTGCATCAGGCAAAGAGACAATGAAGTTGAAAGACTTATATTCGGCATTGAAGACCACATATTGTGGCTCTGTTGGTGCGGAATATATGCATATCACTTCTACAGAAGAAAAACGTTGGTTACAACAACGTATTGAATCTACCTTCTCACAGCCTCAATTTAGCAAAGAAACAAAGCTACGCATTTTGAAAGGCCTAACAGCTGCTGATGGCTTAGAAAAATATCTTGGCGCTAAATTCCCTGGTGCAAAGCGTTTCTCTCTTGAGGGTGGTGATGCATTAGTACCTATGCTTAAAGAGCTTATTCATCGCGCCGGTGAAAGCGGTCAAGAAGAAGCTGTTATTGGTATGGCTCACCGCGGCCGTTTAAATGTTTTAGTAAACGTACTAGGTAAAAACCCGCAAGAGTTATTTGACGAGTTTGCTGGTAAATACGGCGAGTTAGCTGGTTCTGGTGACGTTAAATACCATATGGGCTTCTCATCTGACTTTGCAACGCAAGGTGGTGACGTACATATGGCCTTGGCGTTTAACCCATCTCACTTAGAGATTGTTAATCCAGTTGTTATGGGTTCTGTACGTGCACGTTTAGAGCGACTTGGTTGTAAAAATGGGTCAAAGGCACTGCCCATAACCATTCACGGTGATTCTGCAATCGCAGGACAGGGTGTAGTACAAGAAACGTTTAATTTGTCTCAAACTCGTGCTTTTGGTGTGGGCGGGACAATCCGCATTGTTGTGAATAACCAAGTTGGTTTTACGACAAGTAAACAAGAAGATGTGCGTTCAACAGATTACTGTACTGACATCGCTAAGATGGTTCAGGCGCCTATTTTCCACGTAAATTCAGACGATCCTGAAGCGGTTACATTCGTCACTCAACTGGCGTTAGATTTCCGTAATAAGTTCCACCGTGACGTTGTGATTGATCTTGTTTGTTATCGTCGTCATGGGCATAACGAAGCTGATGAGCCAAGTGCAACACAGCCATTGATGTATAAAAAGATCAAAAAACATCCAGTGCCGCGTCAGTTATATGCAGACAAGTTAGTAAGTGAAGGTGTATTAAACGCTGAAGATGCTAAACAACTTGCCAATGACTACCGAAATGGTTTAGATAATGGAGAGTGTGTTGTCGAAGAAATTCGTCCTGATACAAAACACTCATCTGACTGGTCAAATTTTGTAGGTCATGATTGGGATGTGGCTTATGACCCAACTGTTCCGGTTGAAAAACTAAAAGAGCTGAGTGCAAAAGTATCAGTTTATCCTGAAGATCATAAAGCACAGTCTCGCGTGAAAAAGATTTACGAAGATCGTAAATTGATGGCTGCGGGTGAAAAACCTTTAGACTGGGGCATGGCAGAAACGTTGGCCTACGCAACGCTTGTTGACGATGGCGTCAATATTCGTATGACAGGTCAAGACTCAGGTCGTGGTACGTTCTTCCACCGACATGCTGTTGTTCATGATCAAGCCGATGGTAAGACATTCCTTCCGTTGCAAAATATTCATGCTGATCAAGGTGCTTTTGAAGTTTATGACTCTGTGCTTTCAGAGGAAGCTGTACTAGCATTTGAATACGGTTACACAACAGCAGAACCGACTTCTCTTGTTTTATGGGAAGCGCAGTTTGGTGATTTTGCCAATGGTGCACAGGTTGTTTTCGACCAGTTCTTAAGTTCAGGTGAACAGAAGTGGGGCCGTTTATGTGGTCTTACAATGCTATTACCACATGGCTATGAAGGTCAGGGTCCAGAGCACAGTTCCGCGCGTTTAGAGCGGTATTTACAATTGTGTGCTGATCATAATATGCAAGTATGTGTACCTTCAACACCTGCACAGGTTTATGCAATGTTACGTCGCCAATCGGTACGTCCATTACGTCGACCACTGATTGTTATGACGCCTAAATCGCTGCTACGTCACCCGTTAGCAGTATCATCAATGGATGAACTTGCAGATGGCGTGTTCCATAATATGATTGACGAGATTGATGATATTGATCCGGCATCTGTTGAGCGTGTTGTATTCTGTAGTGGTAAGGTTTACTACGAATTGCTGCAGGAACGTCGCAAGCTAGAACTTAATAACGTCGCGATCGTACGTGTTGAGCAACTTTATCCATTCCCTCATCATGAAATGGATGAGATCATGGCTCGCTATCAGCATGTTAACGATTTCGTTTGGTGTCAGGAAGAACCGCAAAACCAAGGTGCTTGGTATTGTTCTCAGCACCACTTCTGGGAAGCTATCCCTTCAGGCGCAAATCTAACATACGCTGGACGTAAAGCGTCTGCGGCACCTGCATGCGGTTATATGTCGACCCATACAAAAGAACAAAATGCGTTAGTGGCTGACGCTTTAACAATTAAAAATAAGGGATAAGAGATGACAACCGAAATTAAGGTTCCTGTTCTTCCTGAGTCTGTTGCGGATGCAACAGTTGCAACTTGGCATGTTAGCGTTGGCGATACCGTAACGCGTGATCAAAACCTTGTTGATATTGAAACAGATAAAGTAGTACTAGAAGTTGTCGCTCCAGAAGATGGTGTAGTCGTTGAGATTTCACAAGTTGACGGTGCAACAGTTTTAGGTGAACAAGTTATTGCACTTATCGGTGCAGCCGGTGCATCATCAAGTGCGCCAGCTCAGCAATTAAATGAACAAACAGCAGCGGCAACAGCCATTACAGCATCAGAAGGTAACGAAGTGGATATCAAAGTACCAGTACTTCCAGAGTCAGTAGCAGATGCTACAATTGCAACTTGGCACGTTCAACCAGGTGAAGCGGTTAGCCGTGATCAAAACTTGGTAGATATTGAAACAGATAAAGTTGTATTAGAAGTTGTTGCACCTGAAGACGGTGTAATGGGTGAGCATATACACGCTGAAGGTGACACCGTACTTGGCGAACAAGTCATCGGTAAACTTAGCGCGGGTTCTGCTACACCTGCAGCGCCATCATCGGCACCTGAAGCAAGTGCCTCAAGTGATGAAAGTTCAGATGTACTAACACCTTCGGTACGTCGCTTAATTGCCGAGAAAGGGTTAGATGCTTCGGCTATTAAAGGGACTGGCAAAAACGGCCGTATTACCAAAGAAGATGTTGATGCATTCTTGTCTGCACCAACGGCTAAACCAGCTCCTGCTCAAGCGGCACCAGCGCCTGCACCAGTTGCAGCATTGGGCGAGCGTACACAAAAACGTGTACCAATGACGCGTTTGCGTAAAACAATCGCGACTCGTTTGCTTGAAGCAAAGAACTCTACAGCCATGTTAACAACGTTCAATGAAGTTAACATGAAGCCTATCATGGACCTTCGTAAGCAATATAAAGACCTATTCGAAAAGACACACGATACACGTCTTGGCTTTATGTCTTTCTACGTTAAAGCTGTAACTGAAGCGCTAAAACGCTACCCAGCGGTAAATGCTTCAATTGATGGTGATGATATTGTTTATCATAATTTCTTCGATATCTCTATTGCGGTATCTACACCACGTGGCCTAGTAACACCAGTACTGCGTGATTCAGATCAGCTGAGCATGGCTGGTATTGAAAATGGTATTCGTGACTTAGCAATTAAAGGCCGCGATGGTAAATTGTCAATGGCAGATATGACGGGTGGTAACTTTACAATTACCAACGGTGGTGTTTTTGGTTCATTGCTATCTACGCCAATCTTAAACTTGCCACAGGCAGCTATTTTAGGCATGCACAAAATACAAGAGCGTCCAATGGCTGTTAATGGTAAAGTTGAAATATTACCAATGATGTATTTGGCACTGTCTTATGACCATCGCCTAATTGATGGCAAAGAATCGGTTGGCTTCTTGGTAGCGATTAAAGAGCTTCTTGAAGATCCAACACGTCTGTTGCTGGATGTATAAGCAAGCTGATTAGATATTAAGCTGTATGTTAGTCCATACAGCTTTTTTTTTGCGCCTTTGGTCTAACTAGGGTTTTCATAAGTACCCTTGGGATCTATACTAGGGGCGCATTTTGGGATAGCTGATTATTTGCATAAATATTCAGCTTTTTTAGTACATGAAATTGGATAAAGCATCATGAATTTGCATGAGTATCAGGCAAAACAACTGTTTGCCGACTATGGTTTACCAGTATCTGAGGGTTTCGCATGCGATACTCCTCAGGAAGCTGTAGAAGCAGCTGCTAAGATTGGCGGCGACAAGTGGGTAGTTAAGTGTCAAGTACACGCCGGTGGCCGTGGTAAAGCGGGTGGTGTTAAACTTGCAGATAGCAAAGACGAGATCCGTGCATTTGCTGAAAACTGGTTAGGTAAAAACTTAGTTACTTACCAAACAGACGAAAAAGGTCAGCCAGTTGCTAAAATTTTAGTAGAAAGCTGTACAGACATCGCAAACGAATTATACCTTGGCGCTGTTGTAGACCGTGCAACTCGTAAAGTTGTTTTCATGGCATCTACTGAAGGTGGTGTTGAAATTGAAACTGTTGCTGAAGAAACACCTGAGCTTATTCATAAAGCTGAAATCGATCCATTAGTAGGCCCTCAAGCTTACCAAGGTCGTGAGTTAGGCTTTAAACTAGGTCTAAACCCAGTTCAAATGAAGCAGTTTGTTAAGATCTTCATGGGTCTAGCAAATATGTTTAATGATCATGATTTTGCACTTCTAGAGATCAATCCTCTAGTTGTGACAGATGAAGGTAACCTTCACTGTCTTGACGGCAAAATTGGCATCGATGGTAACGCATTATACCGCCAGCCTAAGATCCGTGAGTTCCACGATCCTTCGCAAGAAGATGCACGTGAAGCACATGCAGCAAGCTTTGAATTAAACTACGTAGCGCTAGATGGCAACGTTGGTTGTATGGTTAACGGTGCAGGCCTAGCGATGGGTACTATGGACATCGTAAACCTTCACGGCGGTAAGCCAGCTAACTTCCTAGATGTTGGTGGTGGTGCAACTAAAGAGCGTGTAGCTGAAGCATTCAAGATCATCCTTTCTGATGACAATGTTAAAGCTGTATTGGTAAATATCTTCGGCGGGATCGTTCGTTGTGACATGATTGCAGAAGGCATCATCGGCGCAGTGAAAGAAGTTGGTGTTGAAGTACCAGTAGTAGTACGTTTAGAAGGTACTAACGCTGAACTAGGTCGTGAAGTTCTAGCTAACTCTGACCTTGACATTATCGCTGCAGAATCTCTAACTGATGCTGCTGAGAAAGTTGTTGCTGCTGCGGAGGGCAAATAATGTCTGTATTAATTAATAAAGATACTAAAGTAATCTGTCAGGGTTTCACTGGTGGCCAAGGTACTTTCCACTCAGAGCAAGCTATTCAGTATGGCACGCAAATGGTTGGTGGTGTATCTCCGGGTAAAGGCGGTCAAACGCACCTTGGTTTACCGGTATTCAACACTGTACGTGATGCAGTATTAGAAACGGGTGCTACTGCCTCAGTTATCTACGTACCAGCTCCATTTTGTAAAGATGCTATCTTAGAAGCAATCGATGCAGGTATTGAGCTTATCGTATGTATTACGGAAGGTATTCCAACACTTGATATGGTTGACGTTAAAGTTAAGCTAGACCAATCAGGTGTTCGTATGATCGGTCCTAACTGCCCAGGTGTTATCACTCCGGGTGAAACTAAGATTGGTATCATGCCTGGTCACATTCATAAGCCAGGTAAAGTAGGGATTGTTTCTCGTTCTGGTACTCTTACGTACGAAGCGGTTAAGCAAACTACTGACGCTGGTTTCGGTCAATCTACTTGTGTTGGTATTGGTGGTGATCCAATCCCAGGTACTAACTTTATCGACGTATTAGAAATGTTCGAAAAAGATGACCAGACAGAAGCTATCGTAATGATCGGTGAGATTGGTGGTACTGCAGAAGAAGAAGCTGCAGAATACATCAAGGCTAACGTGACTAAACCTGTTGTTTCTTACATTGCTGGTGTTACTGCTCCAGAAGGTAAGCGCATGGGTCACGCTGGTGCAATTATCGCTGGCGGTAAAGGTACTGCTGACGAGAAGTTTGCTGCTCTAGAAGCTGCTGGTGTTAAAACTGTACGTTCTCTTGCAGACATCGGTGTTGCACTAAAAGAAAAAGCGGGTTGGTAATTACTAATTCTTGCTTAAAAAAGGTCCCTTAAGGGGCCTTTTTTGTTGCCTTTTTCTTTACAAAATATTACATTGAGCTCATACAAATTGATGAGTTGATGTAGTGGTAAGAGTAAATTTAGCAATTTTCGTTGTTTGTGCTTTGGTCGTGTTAAATCCGGTAGCGCATGCAAGTACCAAAGAGTATTTGTCATTTGAACAAACGGTATTAAAGTCACCCGAACAACATCTCAATTTGACTAATAAGTGGGAACATACTGGTGAGTCCGCCGGTGCAGAGTTATTTTTAAGCGCACTTAAAGCCAGAGCGCTTTTTTTTGCCGGACATATAGAACGTTCTAAAAGTGAGTTTTCTCATTATGACGCTGAGCTTAAAGTTCAACAATTTACTTGGGGCGCCGGCTACTGGTATTTATATCGTAGTTTTTTTGCCATTGAAGAAGGTCATTTAGATGATGCTAAGCGCTTGGTTAAACAAGCGAGGAGGGCATTTACTCACCTTAAAGACTCATCAATGCTGGTGCGTGTTCAAGCAATGGAAGCAGTTGTCGCAATTTGGCGCGAAGAATACAGTGAAGCACTTAAGTCAGTTCAGGCTGCGCATGCTTATATAATGCGTAATGATATTAGTGATGTCAGTAAACTAGCTGTACTAGATGGGCTAACTGCTTATTATTCAACACTAAAATATCATAGAAAAGCCATTGAGTTTGCCACACAGGCCAATTCTTTAGCAGTCCAATCGCAGAATATTTTGGATGGCTTACCGATAAAATATAATTTATGTATGGCATTACTTCGGTCTAAATTAGTAGAGAAAGCCCGAGCCTGCTATCAAGAAATGCTCTCTAGTGCTAAACAATATAAGTTACCTCGCTATCACTTTTGGGCAAATGCAGGACTTGGTAAAGTCTCTTTACTATTAAACGAGTATGAGAACGCTGTTAGGTATTTTGAACAAGCTAAAAAGCTAGAGTACATCGCTATTATGAACCCCGCTCACCTTATTGTACTTCGAAATAACTTGGCAAAGGCATTATCAGCCATGGCGAAATATCCGCAGGCCCAAACTCATTTACAAGAGTCCCTTGTCATATTAGATAACTACCAAAGTCCGTTAAACAACCGCTATATGCGAAGAACGCTTAAGATAAAAGCTCAAGTGCTTGAATTTCAGAAAGATTATGAAAGCAGTATCGACGTGTTAAAGCGCTATATTCGACTTTTAGAAGAGAATGAATTAGCGACCAAAGAAGTCTTAGAGCAGGAGGCACAAAGTTTTTTTGAAGCCGAGCAGCATAAATTGAATTTGGCATTAACCGACGAAAAACTCAAAGCACAGGCTGCCAATTTAGCCGAGTTAGAAAAAGAAGAGCAGCTCAGTCGAGCTTATATATTCATTGCAATACTGAGCTGTTTAAGTATCGGACTTTTTGCTTACTTGCAGAGAAAGGCGAGTATGGTTAATCGTAATTTTGCATACAAAGATCCGCTCACAGAATTGTTTAATCGCCGATTTTTTCAAGAACATATAGACAAACTATCACAAAAGAAACAGTCATATACTTTGGCGATGCTCGATTTAGATTATTTCAAACGGATCAATGATGTGTCTGGCCACGATGTGGGCGATGAAATTTTAATTCGGTTTAGTCAACATTTAAAATCGCACTTTAGGGGAGATTCAGACGTTGTATGTCGTTATGGCGGCGAAGAGTTTGTCGTCGTATGTCACTTTATGGATATCACACAGCTAACGCAGCGTTTATCTTTATTACAAACGGTGCTTAAAGAACAGTTGTTTCACGAAAGTGAGGCAGTTACATTCAGTGCGGGAGTTGCAAGTAGTGCCGAGCACCCTAAAGATAAGATAATTAAAGTGGTTGATGAACTGATGTACCGTTCAAAGCGGTTAGGAAGAGATAAAATATCTTCCTAACCGGGAGTGCTAATTACGAATTGGCTATTAATACTGATAGCTAATATGCTGGAAAAAGCGAATGTTGACGTCTTGCTTCTCAGGGGAAATAGCCAAGCTATCGGCAAATGCTTTGACCATGGGTTCTACTTGGTTCATAAATTTTCCGTACCCCATATCTCTTTTGTCGGACTTACTAGCAACAACAACAAAATGTAGGGTGTCTACCAGCTTACCACCTTGCCAAATAGATTTAACCTGAGTGTTTTCAGTATCAGTATTAAAGCTTAGCTTTTGTAACTCCCCGTTTTTATCGGATTTATCTGTACGGCTATTTCGTATGATAGGCAATCGTCCATTTGCAACGAACGCAACATGGGTTAATGATTTGTCAGCACAAGCAGATAAGAAAGCATCTTCTATGGTTTCGTAAAATCTCGTATTGTCATTTGGTAAAAGTAAATGCTGATAGGTGGTTTTAAGGGAACGTGTCACGGGCAAACTAAACGTTGCATAGGTCATTTCCGAGTGTTGATCAGGTAAGGTGCAATTGCGCGCTTGATATCGTGGGTAAAGGCTACGTAGTTTATAGCCATAACTTTCTTTATTCCCTTTTGATTTAGCAAATACGTCATACGTTAGATGTTGGTGGTCCCTGACTTTAAATTTTATTGGGTGAGCTGACAGTGTTTGTTGCAGTGCATCAAGCGTTTTTTTAACTTTATTGTGAAAACTGGCCGCGTTAGAACGTATATCATCACCAGTTGCTAAAAAGAGTAAGCGTATTTTTTTGGCTTGGGTATTTTCATACCAATATGTTTTATGCGCTTCATGATATTGTGGGTTATAAAAAAACAAAATTTGCTTTTCAGTCTGCAAACAGTGTGATTCTTCATGAAAGCGGACAACAGGTAGTTTATCATTAGCGATTAAATGCACATTGTGTAGGGCGTATTCATCGCATAGTGCAAATAGCTGTCTAGCGAGTCGTTCGTAACAGCTTTGGGCATTATCAAAGCATGCATAAAACTCAGTTTCGGGTTTAAGTTCAGCGAGAATATATTGATTATTGCGAGCAGTGGCAGGAATATAAACGCGATTTAAGTTCATTGACGCCATGATGAATATCCTTAAGTTATATCTTATGCTGAGCGCACTATATACGCTGTGTATGACTTTTTTATTGCGCTAGAACAAAATTTGTCATGTATTTTTATAACTTCGTTGATATTGATAGCCCTTGGACCAATATTCTTTAAACTAAGCAAAGGATTTGCTGTAAGTTATCTTTGCTTTTTGTAATAATGCGTTGATGAAGAGTACTAAATTTTTGAGGAATGCATACCTATGGCGGAAACAGAGAATCGCCCATCAAATTTTATACGAAACATTATTGATTCTGATTTATCGAGTGGTAAGCATCAGCAAACGCACACGCGCTTTCCACCTGAGCCGAATGGTTTTTTACATATCGGACATGCAAAATCGATCTGCTTAAACTTTGGTATAGCACAAGACTATAAGGGTTTATGTAATTTACGTTTTGATGATACAAACCCAGAAAAAGAAGACATCAATTACGTAACGTCAATTCAAGAAGATGTGTCTTGGCTCGGTTTTAAGTGGGATAACGACATATGTTACTCATCAAATTACTTTGACCAATTACACAGTTATGCGGTTGAGTTGATTGAGAAAGGATTAGCCTATGTGTGCTTTTTATCTCCGGATCAAGCAAGAGAATATCGTGGTACTTTAACGGAAGCAGGTAAAAACAGCCCTCACCGTGATACAAGTGTTGAAGAGAACCTAGCATTGTTTGAAAAAATGCGAAACGGTGAATTCAAAGAGGGCGAATGTGTCCTACGTGCGAAGATCGATATGGCAAGCTCATTTATGGTATTACGAGATCCTATTATTTATCGTATTCGTTTTGTACACCACCACCAAACGGCTGATAAATGGTGCATCTACCCGATGTACGACTTCACGCATTGTATTTCTGATGCGCTTGAAGGGATCACTCATTCGCTTTGTACACTTGAATTCCAAGACAACCGTCGTTTATATGACTGGGTATTGGATAATATCAGCCTTGAGTGTCACCCTCAGCAAATTGAGTTCTCTCGACTGAATCTAGAATACACGATTATGTCTAAGCGTAAGCTTAACGACTTAGTGGTAAATAATCATGTTGAAGGATGGGATGACCCACGTATGCCAACCATTGCGGGTTTAAGACGTCGTGGTTACACACCGGGATCAGTGGTTGAGTTTTGTAAGCGTATCGGCGTTACAAAACAAGACAATATGATCGAAATGGGTATGTTAGAGGCATGTATTCGTGATGACTTGAACGAAAATGCGCCACGAGCAATGGCTGTATTAGACCCTATAAAGGTGGTAATAGAAAACTATGATGCTGACAAAGTAGAGCAATTAGTTGCGCCTAATCATCCATCAATAGAAGAAATGGGCACACGTGAAGTACCGTTTACTCGAGAACTGTACATTGAACGCGAAGATTTCAGAATTGAAGCGAACAAAAAGTTTAAACGGTTAGTACTTAATAAAGAAGTGCGTTTAAGAAATGCGTATGTTATTAAAGCAGAGCGTATTGAAGAAGATGACAATGGCAATATTACGACTATCTTCTGTTCTTACGATCCTGAAACGCTGGGCAAAAACCCAACTGACGGACGCAAGGTTAAGGGGGTTATCCATTGGGTGTCGGCATCTGAATGTATTGATGCTGAAGTACGCCAGTACGATCGCTTGTTTAATGTACCAAACCCTGCGGCTGCGGAAGCGTTTTCAGAGGTATTGAACCCTGACTCTTTAACCGTTATTACTCACGCTAAACTTGAGCCTTCACTTGCTAATGCAGTTGCAGAGCAAGGTTTCCAGTTTGAGCGCATGGGCTATTACTGTCGAGATAACAAATCTGATTCATTGGTGTTTAACCAAACTGTTGGGTTACGAGATTCTTGGGCTAAAATAGAAAACGCTTAATCGCACATTGTTTTATTAAGGCCGAATTATTCGGCCTTTTTTATGTCTGAAATAGTCGCTTATGAAAATACCGAACAACGCGAAAGCCAATTTAAAATCAATTCATAATTTCTATATTAATGAACAGCAATCAATTTACTTGTTGTCACACCATGATGCGAAAAAACATAGGCAATGGCTCAATATATGTAAAAAACAATTGAGTGTTTTAGGCTATCAAAACGTTGAGCTGATAGGATCTGGCGCGTTTGGTTTTGTATTCGGTGGGGTAAGTGCTGATGAGCAGCAGTGGGTATTTAAGTTCTCAAGGATCACCTTAGCGCAAAGTGTAAGAGATCGTCTCGAAGACGAAGCTTATATGTTGTCTCAAATTGATAATACCATGGTGCCCAAGTTTTTAGCGTTTGAACGCGTTAAAAAACAAGGTATCTTGATGATGGCTCGAGCGAAGGGGGAGGATCTTGAAAAGGTATCGTTAAAGCGAGGCCGCTTTGAACCAAAAGAGCTGGTGGAGCTGGCACTATTATTAAGAAACGTACTACTTGATTTGAGAGCGCATCGTAATGGCGTATTACCACAACCGATAGTACACGGAGATATTAAGCCCTCGAATATTGTTTGGGACGAAGCATCGAAGAGTTTTTCTTTGGTGGATTGGGGAAGCTCTGTCTATGCTCAAGTAGACACAAATGGTGAGCCGATTGCCAGTAATATAATGGATCTGATGTCTTCAGATATTGCCAGCACCAACGCAAGAATGGGCGATGTGTACTTTATTGGTGATGAGCAAATGAGTGGCGCTCAGTCATCTCCTCGTTTTGATGAGCAAGGTGTCGCTTCCACCATTTATGCATTGGCCAGTGCACAGTCTTGCCGTTTTGGTGAACAAGTGATCCCAGCCAAGAGTTTGGGGTTGCCTCAGGAGTTTGCTGCTGTCATTGACGCTATGCTGAGTAAGAATAAGCAAGCGCGCGATCGAGCAGGAGACTACTTTATGCAACATATGCCGAAAATAGCCAAGTCGTACCTCCCTGTATTACGTCTTAAAAGCCCCAAATCCAATATTCCGTTTTGGATCACCAACACAGATGACTTACCAGATACGGTGGTTTACAGCTCACGCAAAGAGTTTTTACGCAGAGCTGACCATAATCATCAATTACATGATATTAATGACGCGCAATTAGATCGCTATTACAAAGAGTTTTTATTTGATACTGGTGATACAGAAAAGGCATTTCTGGCGTCAATTAGCAGGTTGGCAAAATATCCTGTAGTGGGGGGGTTAAGTTTTCATTGGAAAGAAGACTCTTTGTATGTTGAGTCGAGCTTAATACTACATGATGAAACGTTGAATAAAGCGTTGATAGATTCAGTTAATGCCACAGTAATGCTCGCACAGGGTATCACCCAAAAAGGTTTGTTTAAATGTTGTTTATTTGACGCCCGGCAAACAATTCAACTTGAGCGAGACGCAACAGGGGCGTTCATTTTCGATAAGTTACCAAAGCTAAATTTTTCGGTCGTAGATGTTTCTAATAATGAAGTGACGCGGCCACATAGCTATTTTGAAGACGGTAAAGATCCTGACGAACAACTGCAATTGCCTAAAAATATTATTCAATGTGTCTTTGAATTAAATCAAATTCACCATACTGGCTGTATTATATTTGAATCCTTGCCTAATAGGCTCAAAATCCACCATTATTATCGATTGTTAGATGCTGAGAAAGAAGCACAATTCGAACTTTTATTAGCGCGGATCATGCAATACGCGATGAGTATTGAAGATGTTGGGGTCGCTGGTTTTATGAAATTGCCTTACAAGAATACCCGTGAATTTGACTTATGTGCTGAGCAACCAGTTAGCTATTACCCGAAAAACCCGAAACAATTTGCATAAAGACTTGCAATGCATATTACGAATAGAACTAGTCTGTATTTTTTACATCAATTTTACCTCAATAGGATCAGGCGGTTAAATTTATTACAAATAGGCACGGTGTTTGAGCATAACTAACTGGCACATTCACTTCTCCAAGTTTTGCAGCTATTAGTTAGGCGTTTCTTTTTAGCTAAACTATTCATAGTATGACTTGGCTTGTTTAGTGGCTAAAGTGATTTTAATGAAATAAATTGCATTGAAATTCGTAATTATTTATTACAAAGTATCAGCCTCACTTATTAACTATATTATTGAGCAAGCTATGGATAAGCAACTGCGGCAAGAGATACTCACACTGAGTTGGAGTATGCACGATCAGGTTGAACAAGCTGTACTACGCCATCCTGCGGCGGCAAATGATTCGACCTTCCCAGAGAAACAACGATTATTACTCGCCGATATGGCGTTACATTTGCTGCAAACAGCCCTAAAGCCAGGGCAATTAGAAGACGATAGATTGATCAATAATCTCAATGGTATTTTGTCGTTAAGTGATGACTTTATACCCCATACGGATTTAAGAGCTGTTGCTGATACCTTATTTTGGGCTCAGCAGAAGAAGCTTAATGAGTCACAATAATTATAAGTAAAGTAAGCTGATTTTATAAACAAAATATGACACAAATACCAAGGAGGGTAGTTAGATGAAAGTTCCCAGTCAACTACGAGAAGTGCTTGGCACTCATCAGTCTGGTTTTGCTTTGAGTTCAATAGGGTTAATGACGTTGTTTGGGTGTTATGTTGTCTATGTGCTTTTTGTTCGGCAAAAGACATTACCAGATGTTGCGTGGTGGCAGTGGATCATAGGTGATTTGTTAATAGTTGATGTGATAGCTGGGTGTATGGCTAATTTTACCAAAGGCACCAATGACTATTATAAGCAGAGAAGCCAATCTCGCTGGGTGTTTATTGCCATTCATTTTCATATTATTGTGATAGCTTGGTCTTACAATATTGCTCTGAATGAAAGTGTTATTATATGGGGTTATACGATAATTACTGCAGTAATTTTGAATACATTATATGGCCGAAAAGCCCAGAATGTAATAGCGATTGCTTTTGTTGTATTGGGTTTTATGGTTATCGCATCATTATCATCCCCGTTGTGGTTTCAGTGCATAGCGGGCTTATTTTTAATCAAAGTATGCTATGCGTTTTCCGTTGACCATTACGCAAATGACGCACTCTCAGAGTTTGAAGGTTCTTCAGGCAAAAAAAATCCGACTTAATGTCGGATTTTTTGTGCCAAGAAGCTGTTATGTAAAAACGGTAACCTCTTTAATAAAGGGTTACTCTTCTGGGCGGTATGTTTTCTTTTGTATAAATACATAGGCATTAATAAATGCATTTTCTTGAAACTTTTTCAGTCCTGTGTCAGCAAAGTCAATCGGTAGTGGATTGCGTTTCAATTGTTCTTTAACTTCAGTCGTCGACAGTAAACGCACATCTAAGTCTTTAATCAACTGAATGGCTGCTTCCATTTTAAATCCGGTTGCACTACCGGCAAATTTACCTTTTGGCATACGTTGACGAATTGCTACTGAATCAACTTGATAATCTTGCATTAATTTTGCGAAATCAAATTGGAATTTTTGCATGTCTTCAGTGTCTAGGCCGACATTACCCAGTGTGAAGCGAGTTTGGCGAATATCACGAATATCAAATACGTCGTTTTCTTTAGTTAGCAAGCACAGTAGTACTTCGCTTCCCGCTATTTCAACGCCACATGTTCTCATTTGTCTTTCCAGTTTATATAAAATCTCGGGCGATTATAGCAATCACTGAACTAAATCAAAAGATTATAGCGAGACCTTTATGGCAATCGCACTGTGATCTGAATATCGGATATCTTCTTCGGTTCTTTTTGCATCAAGGTGGCCGTCATAGTTATGGTATGTCAGTGTTTTTACTGTGGGCTTAATTTGATTTGGATTAAATTTTTTGGAAGCGAGAATATAATCGAGTACATTGCCTTTTCCTTTGTAAAAATGCGTAGCTGGTTTTTCGGCCAATGAGACTGTGTTATCGGCAAATGAATAGCTGTCAAATAAGCCAACGCTATCAAAAGGGGGGTTACTACTTATTTGAGGTGGAAAGGTTTGCGTCATGAATGACAGTGCGGGGCTATGTAATTGGTCGTTGAAATCGCCCATAACCAAAGTGGCGCAGTTTTGTTCTCTTTGGGTTTTTAAAGCGTCATAATAAATAATTGAGGCTTCTAATGAGCGTGATATTTGAGATTGCATTGTGCCCACGGTTTCATGCAATAAGGTTAGTAGCGGATCATCTTGTTCTGAACTGCCCAGCATATGCGCCATCGATAATACTCGTTGAGACTTAAAGTGCACGGCATAGCAGACAATTGGCCCGAGACCTTCTAGCTCTATTTTACACTTGATTGGCGTTCGGTTAAATTTAAACTGCTGCTGGTTATTAAGGTATTCAAGTAACTCGGGGCAGGGTTCTAAGGCCTCAACGCTAGTAAAGGGGTGCGTTGAGGCCACGGCAACAACGGGATTAAATAACACCGTTGGATACATACTGTCAGGCTGTGGCATATCCACCACTGCAAAGTGTATCAACCCCAAGTCTTTACACAAAGCTTCAAGCACTTCCACACTGAAAACTTCTTGAAACACAATCACTGTAGGGTTGATATGTTCGATGAGCCCTGTGATGAATTGGGTTTTAGATTGCCACTGTGTATCATTATAAGTTTCATGAGGTTGATAAAATGAAAATGGCGGTGCTGTAAAATTGAGCAAATTTAATGAGGCGAAGCAATATTGCTGAGAATGGGCCATGGAATACCTTAATTGTTTACTACTTATGCTCAATTTGAGCAGTAAATTTGCATTTAATGAATCAATTTTAGTCTTTCTCTTGAATTTCGTCACGGGCACAGTCAAAATACTTATTGGTTTGAAAGACCTCAAACACAATACAGGTAAATTACTTGTGTAACCCAATGCTTATTCGTAAAAGCGTTGTTAGGCACATTCAATTATTATTATTAATTTTTATACATGTGATGCATTGTAGGTGTCACCACTGTAAATAGGACATATCATGCCAATTATTACGCTTCCTGACGGCAGTCAGCGTACTTTTGAAAATCCAGTTTCTACTTTAGATGTTGCTCAAGATATCGGCCCAGGTTTGGCTAAAGCCACCATTGCTGGTCGAGTTAATGGCACACGTGTTGATGCGTGCGATATTATTTCGCAAGATGCAAGCTTAGAGATTATTACAGCCAAAGATGATGATGGATTAGAGATCATTCGTCACTCGTGTGCTCATTTAATCGGTCATGCCATTAAACAATTGTTCCCAGATGTAAAAATGGCAATTGGTCCAACGATAGATAATGGTTTTTACTATGACGTTGACCTAGAGCACTCTCTAACGCAAGAGGACTTGGACGCAATAGAAAAGCGTATGTTAGCGCTTGCAAAAACGAATTACGATGTTGTTAAGAAAACCGTTTCTTGGCAAGAAGCGCGTGATGCGTTTGAAGCGCGTGGTGAAAGTTATAAGATTGAGATCTTAGACGAAAACATCGACAAAGATGATAAGCCAGGTTTATATCACCATGATGAATATGTGGATATGTGTCGTGGTCCTCACGTGCCGAATATGAAATTCTGCCAACACTTTAAAATAATGAAAGTTGCAGGGGCATATTGGCGTGGTAATTCAGAAAATAAAATGCTGCAACGTATTTACGGCACCGCTTGGGCAGATAAAAAGCAACTTAAAGCGTATTTAAAACGTTTAGAAGAAGCCGAAAAGCGTGATCACCGTAAAATTGGTAAAGCACTTGATTTATGGCATTGGCAAGAAGAAGCGCCAGGTATGGTGTTTTGGCACAATGATGGTTGGAGTATCTACCGTGAGCTAGAAGAGTTTGTTCGTGAAAAATTACGCGAATATAGCTACGAAGAAGTAAAAGGTCCGATGATGATGGACCGTGGTTTATGGGAAAAGTCAGGCCATTGGGATAAATATTCTGATGCTATGTTCACAACTGAGTCAGAAAAACGTGAATATGCTATTAAGCCGATGAACTGTCCAGGCCATGTACAAATATTTAACCAAGGCTTAAAGTCGTACCGTGATTTACCACTACGTATGGCGGAGTTTGGTTGTTGTCACCGAAACGAGCCATCAGGTGCATTACACGGTTTAATGCGTGTTCGTGGCTTCACGCAAGATGACGCACATGTGTTCTGTACAGAAGATCAGGTAATGGACGAAGTTTCACAGTGTATCAAGATGGTTTACGATACGTATGAAACATTCGGTTTTGAAAAAATTGTTGTTAAGCTGTCAACACGCCCTGAAAAGCGCATTGGTGAGGACGACATATGGGACAAAGCAGAACAAGCCTTGGCTGAAGCATTGAAAATCAATAATATTGAGTTTGAATATTTGCCAGGTGAAGGGGCGTTCTACGGACCAAAAATTGAATTCACTTTGTATGATTGTTTAGAGCGTGCATGGCAGTGTGGCACTGTACAGCTCGACTTTGCATTACCTGGTCGTCTTGGTGCAACATATGTCGCTGAAAATAATGAACGTAAAACACCGGTCATGATCCACCGTGCCATTTTGGGATCTATTGAGCGCTTTATTGGTATCTTGACAGAAGAGTATGCGGGTCTATTCCCAACTTGGTTAGCACCAAAGCAAGTGGTAATTATGAACATTACCGATAAACAAGCTGATTATGTGCACGAAACTGTACAAAAATTAAATAAACTTGGAATTAGAGCCTGTGCCGACTTGAGAAATGAGAAAATAGGCTTTAAAATTCGGGAGCATACTTTAAAACGTATACCATATCTGCTTGTTGTTGGAGATAAAGAAGTAGAACAGCAAGAAGTAGCAGTGAGAACACGCAAGGGTGAAGACCTTGGCAAATTCTCGGTTGATGATTTTATCGCCCATATTAGCGCCGAAATTAAAGACCGTAAGTAAAAAATGTAAGTAATAAAACCTGTGTGCAGTAGCTAGATTCAAACTGCACACAATATATTTTGATATTCTTGGAGGAACGTACCATTAGAGGCGGAAAAAAAGGGCAAACTACAGCTCAAAAAAATCGTATCAATGAAGAAATAACAGCGAAAGAAGTTCGATTATCTGGTGTAGAAGGCCAAGAACCGAAAATCATGTCGTTAAGAGAAGCTCAGGCGATTGCTGATGAATTAGGTGTGGATTTAGTTGAAATAAGTCCAAATGCTGAACCCCCCGTCTGTAAAGTGATGGATTACGGTAAGTTCATTTTTGAAAAAGCAAAATTACAAAAAGAACAGAAGAAAAAGCAGAAGCAGATCCAAATCAAAGAGATCAAGTTCCGTCCAGGTACTGATGAAGGTGATTATCAAGTTAAGCTACGTAACCTAAGAAAATTCTTAGAAGCGGGCGACAAAGCTAAAATCACTATTCGCTTCCGTGGCCGTGAAATGGCACACCAAGAAATCGGCATCGACTTATTGAACCGTGTTAAAGGCGATTTAGAAGATTTAGCAATTGTTGAGTCTTTCCCAAATCGTGTTGAAGGTCGTCAAATGATAATGATGATGGCCCCTATTGCTAAAAAGTAATAGGTACGGTAGAATGCGCGCGAATTTAATACAGGTTTAAAGTGCCTCTGGCCACCTGTATTGACCGGTCTTAAAGAAAGGGGTGACCCTTCACCGGAATATGGTTGTAAGTTAGGCCTTCCAAGTGATGGCAACATCCGCCTACTTACATTTGTTTAAGCAATACTATTGGAGTTATTGCAATGGCTTATAAGCTAAAATCACACAGAGGCGCTGCGAAGCGTTTCAAGAAAACTGCTTCAGGCGGTTTTAAGCGCAAGCAGTCGCATCTTCGTCACATTCTGACTAAGAAATCATCTAAGCGTAAGCTACACCTACGTGCTAAGTCTATGGTTCATAAAAATGACCTTGGTCTTATCAACCGTATGTTACCATTCGCTTAACAGAGGATATCAGAAATGGCAAGAGTTAAACGCGGCGTTGTCGCACGTGCACGTCACAAGAAAGTATTAAAACAAGCTAAAGGTTACTATGGAGCACGTTCACGTGTTTACCGCGTAGCGTTCCAAGCAATCACTAAAGCTGGTCAATATGCATACCGTGACCGTAGAGCTAAGAAGCGTACATTCCGTCAACTATGGATTGCACGTATTAATGCAGCTTCACGTCAAAATGGCCTATCTTACAGCCGTTTCATCAATGGCCTTAAAAAGTCATCGATTGAAATCGATCGTAAGATCCTAGCTGATATCGCAGTATACGATCAAGTAGCTTTCGCAGCACTAGTTGCAAAAGCAAAAGAAAGTCTTACTGCTTAATAAGTTCATACTTATTATGCCAAAAAGGAGCCATGGGCTCCTTTTTTTGATCTTGCTCATATCTTATAAGTTATACTTGAAGATAAAACCCATCCTCTAATACAAATTAATCTGTATTTAAAACACCCACTCAGCAAGATTATTGCCCATTGGAAGGGGATATCTCAATTTGAAATAGACTTGGTGTTCGGTAATGAACATGTTTACATTCTGTTTAATTGGCTCGGTTAAATCGTGTATTTAGCCAGTTTCATCAAGCATATTAAAAAACCCTAGCAATTTACGTAGGGGCACAGCCTAAACTTATAATTTGTTATTTGGTCTTAAGTAGAACTTTATCTAACATGCGTGTACTCAGTAACCTTTTTAGGTAACCCATTAAGTACGTTGGGAAGGTTACGTAATATCTGGGTTTAGCTGTTTTTGCGTTAAGTGCATGCAGTAATTTTTTATATACAGCATCAGGACCCAACGTAAAAGCTTGTGGTGTAGAGTCAGATTCAAGGCGATTTAGTTGCTTTTGGTAATTTTCAGTATGTGCGCTGTTTTTAACATTAATATTTCTCATAAAAGCGTGTAGCGCGTTTTCTCTAAACTTAGATAATATCGGGCCTGGCTCAATTAAACTCACTTGGATATTTGTGTTAGAAAGCTCCATTCTCATCGTATCGGCTAGCCCTTCCAAGGCAAATTTACTGGCGTTGTAAGCACCTCGATAAGGCAATGCGACCAATCCTAATACTGAAGAATTATGAATAATACGGCCAGTACCTCGAGTACGCATATGTTTGACAGCCAAATTTGTCATGGTATGCCAAGAAAAGACATTGACTTCAAATTGGGCACGTAATGCGTCGGTTGGTAAGTCTTCCACAGCACCTGGCTGTCCATAGGCACCATTATTAAACAAGGCGTCTAATTGGCCATTACACAATTCAAGAGCAAGGTTAAAGCCTTCATGAATACTCTTGTTACACGCTAAGTCTAGCTGTATGCATGTAAGCCCTTGCTTAGTAAGTGTGTCTACATCAGATTGTTGTTTACATGACGCGATGACTCGATAGCCCTCTTTATGTAGATTAGTTGCGCAATAGTAGCCGATCCCGGTTGAACACCCTGTAATTAAAATCGTTTTCATAATATTGTCTTTGTATTAGCTAAAAGTCCGTAAATATGTGAGCAACATGTTATTAGCTGCATATTTTTGTTGAATCACCGCACATTGTAAGCTGTTAAATAAAATATTGATATAATTGTGCTATTCCGGCAAAGAACTAGAGAATACAGCATGATTGCCAGTATTATTATGTTATCAGCAACAATTAGTATGGACGCTTACTTACCGCCACAGATGGCGTGGGAAGGTAAAAGCTTGCAGTTAATGCAGGAAAATGGGCCTTTAACCACTGATTTTGAGTTAAGTGGTGGGTTAGCCTCACCTGACTATAGTCAGACTATGGCATTTGTTGAGCGGTTAGTGGCTGCAAATCCAACTCAATTTAAAGCGGTAGATATTGGTAAAAGCAATGTAGGTCGAACAATAAAAATGCTCGTTGCGTCTGAGCAGGGTAAGTTTAGTCAAGGTGATATTGCCAATAGCGCTAAGCCGACGTTGTTGATCCAATCAGGTATTCATGCTGGTGAAATAGATGGTAAAGATGCAGGCTTTATGTTGCTGCGAGATATCGCAACGGGCAAACGTTTAGACATATTGTTGAGGGTTAACATTCTATTTGTGCCAATTTTGAATGTTGACGGGCACGAGAGGCGAAGTGAATTTAATCGAATTAATCAGCGGGGTCCAATTAAAATGGGCTTTCGTACCAACGCAAATAATTTAAATTTGAACCGCGATTATACGAAACTAGATACCCCGGAAGTTCGCGCTATTTTGGCCGTTATTAAGGATTATAAGCCAGATCTTTATGTTGACGTCCATGTCACTGATGGTGCTGACTATCAATACGACGTGACTTACGGTTATAACCCGCAATTTGCTAGTGAGTCACCTGCCATTGCAAAAGTACTAGATGAGCATTTTAAACCGCATATAGACGATACATTAATGAAGAAAGGCCATATTGCCGGTCCTCTAGTGTTTGTAATGAATAAGCGTGATTTCAAACAAGGGCTTGCGGGTTGGGTTGCTACGCCGAGGTTTTCAAATGGCTGGGGTGATCTCGCAAGCGTACCTACTATTTTAGTTGAAAACCACTCATTAAAGCCTTACAAGCAGCGAGTGTTAGGCACATATGTATTTTTAGATGGTGCAGTATCGGCTTTGGCTAAGGATCATACTTTATTGAAAGAGGCTGTTAGTCAAGAATTTGCCAATAAACCGGCAAAATTAGTCGTACAACGTCGTTATGCCAAACAACCGGATCATATTCAGTTTAAAGGGATCACATATAAGCACTTTGACAGTGCCATATCCGGTCAAATGGAAGCCAAGTATTTGGGTAAACCAGAGTTCTATGACAAACTGCCTATATTCTGGCAAAAAGATGTAGCTAAAACTGTGACGGTGCCAAATGCATTTTATATACCCCCAGCTTATCCGCATATTGTGGAAAAATTAAAGTTACATGGAGTATTAGTAGAAAAAGTCACTTCACATGACGAGATAGTAGGCTTACAGCAAGCGGTGATCACTCAGTATAGTTTTGCAAGCTCTCCCTTTGAAGGGCGATTCAGGGTCAGCGCGGAGGTGGCTTTCGATGAAGTACCTGCGAGCTCGCTCACTCATTGGTATTACGTTTCAACGAATCAAGACAAGTCAGAATTGGTCACGCATCTGTTGCACCCTGAAGCACCAGACTCATTTTTTCAGTGGGGCGAATTCAATACGATTTTTCAACGAACAGAGTATGTTGAAAATTATGCATTGGAACCCTATGCCCGTTCTATGTTAAAAAATAACCCTGCTATGGCGTTAGAATTCGACAAAAAAATACGAGAAGATAGCGAATTCGCAAATAATGCTAAAGCGCGTTTAGACTGGCTGTATAAGAAAACCCCTTTTTATGATCAGGCTTATTTAAAGTACCCTGTATTATTTGAATTTGGAGAGTAGGGTGCGAGTATTAACAATTCCGGTAACCCCGTTTATGCAAAACGCTCGCTTCATTACTTGTGAAGTAACGGGAAAAAGTGCGGTTATCGATCCTGGTGGCGATCCTGATAAGTTGTTGTCTGTGATTGCAGAGCACAGTTTAAAGGTAGACGCTATCTTATTAACGCATGGGCATCTCGATCATGTTGGCGCGGCTGATATATTGCGAGATAAACTTAATGTAAAGATTATTGGTCCACATAAAGATGAGCTTTTTTGGTTCGATGCTTTACCAATGCAAGCTCAAATGTTTGGTTTTCCGCCTAAAGAGACTTTTTTACCCGATAATTGGTTAGAGCCAGGAGACACAGTACTGGTGGGGGAAATACGCTTAGAGGTGCTTTTTTGCCCTGGACATACACCTGGGCATATTGTTTTTTATGAAAAAAGTGCAAAAATCGCGTTCGTTGGTGATGTGTTATTTAAGGGCGGTATAGGGCGCACAGACTTTCCTAAAGGAAACTCAGCGCAATTACAAGAATCAATAAAACACACGCTATTTTCTCTCCCAGATGAAACATTGGTACTGTCTGGACATGGGGAGAACACCTCGATTGGTCATGAAAAACGTACGAATCCATTTATGAGCGGTCAGTATGGCTAAGGAAAGTGCAGACAGAAATGAGTTCTGTATGTATAATTTATCTAATTTAATTAAAATTAAGAACGAAAATATGTCTTTAAATCAAGTTGATCGTCAAATATTGGCACTGTTACAGCAAGATGCAAGTCTATCTACAGCAGAGATCGCTGATAAAGTTGGGTTATCCCAATCACCATGTTGGCGCAGAATCGCGAAGCTAGAGCAAGATGGATATATTAAAGGAAAAGTCGCGCTACTCGATGAAAAGCAGTTAGGATTTGATATGTTGGTTTATGCCCATGTACGTTTATCAAATCACGGAAGAAACCATTTATCAGAGTTTGAAAGCTTAATTATGAGTTATGACGAGGTGACAGAGTGCTACACTATGGCCGGTACGATGGATTTTATGTTACGCATTATTTCTCGAGGCATAGAAGGGTATGAGCAATTTGTCCGAGATAATTTGCTTAATTTGGAATTTGTACAAGAAGTGCATTCAAATGTTACGATGACTTGTGTCAAGCGCACCACGGCACTGCCTTTATAATAAAATGCCTGCACCATTGTCATACTAAAATAATAACAATGTACTATAGTTAATGTTCACCATTTGTTAAAAGCGCTGGATTTTGATAGAATCCAGCGCTTTTCTGTTCGTTGTAAATCAAGAGGATATGAATGTTTAATTTAATCGGCAAGGCGCCAAGCTCTGCTAAGAATGACATACTGTCTGGTTTGACCGTGGCATTAGCATTGGTCCCAGAAGCTGTCGCTTTCGCATTTGTAGCACAAGTAGATCCACTGGTGGGTTTATATGCTGCATTTATTGTCGGTTTAATTACCTCAATATTTGGTGGTCGTCCGGGTATGATTTCTGGTGCTACGGGTGCACTAGCCGTTGTGATGGTGAGCTTGGTAGTTGAACATGGGGTTGAATACCTGTTTGCAACAGTGCTCTTGATGGGTATATTGCAAGTACTCGCAGGGGTCTTTAAGTTAGGTAAATTCATTCGAATGGTACCTCACCCTGTTATGCTTGGCTTTGTAAATGGCTTGGCAATTGTTATTTTCTTAGCGCAGTTAGGTCAGTTTAAGGTAATGGATGCAGATGGGCAGCTACAATGGATGGATGGTTCACCATTGCTTATTATGGCAGGGCTCGTGGCATTAACGATGGCGATTATTCAATTCTTACCAAAGCTAACCACGGCTATTCCCTCGTCATTAGCAGCAATATTAGTTGTAACTGGTTTAGTGATTGGATTAGATCTAGAAGCGCGTACCGTACTTGATTATTTAAAAGATATGTCAGGCGACGTGAATGCAACGATTGCGGGTGGTTTCCCTGAATTTCATATTCCAATGGTGCCGTTTAATTTTGAAACGTTCAAGATTATTTTCCCGTATGCGTTAATTTTAGCTGCCATCGGTTTGATTGAATCATTACTTACATTAACTCTAATTGATGAAATTACAGATACTCGTGGTAATAGTAACCGTGAATGTATTGGTCAGGGTGCTGCCAATATGACCTGTGGTGTATTTGGTGCTATGGGTGGATGTGCCATGATTGGCCAGTCTATGATCAACATTAACTCTGGCGGGCGTAGTCGTTTGTCTGGTATAACAGCCGCACTCTTATTACTCGGTTTCATTTTGTTCGCGGCAAGCCTTATCGAGATGATCCCATTAGCTGCACTGGTGGGTGTTATGTTCATGGTTGTACTGGGCACTTTTGAATGGTCAAGTTTTCGCTTAATGAAACGTATCCCCAAGACGGATGCATTTGTTATTGTGCTGGTATCAGGGGTAACCGTTATCACCGATCTGGCAATTGCGGTTTGTGTAGGCGTTATTGTGTCTGCATTGGTGTTTGCTTGGGAACATGCTAAACATATTTATACTAATAATTATATTGATGAACAAGGCTCTAAAGTGTATGAATTACATGGCCCGCTGTTTTTTGGTTCCGTTAAAAATTTCGGTGAGTTATTCGACGTTGCAAATGACCCTGCAGATGTCATTGTTGAATTTAAACATAGCCGTGTATCAGATCACAGTGCGATAGAGGCCATCGATAATTTGGCTGAAAAATACACTAAAGCAGGTAAGCAATTACATTTGAGACATTTAAGCCAAGATTGTAAAGATTTGCTTGAAAAGGCGAATGACTTAGTTGAAGTTAATGTAATTGAAGATCCGAAATATAAAGTTGCGTCAGACAAACTGGCATAACAAATAATATAGTCGCAAAAAGGCACCTTAGGTGCCTTTTTTATTTGCGTCGAGTCGTAACAATTCTGAGACCATCGGCAGTGATCCTAATGTAGTCACTGATATATAATGAAATTAATATGATAGGAGTTAAGTATACCGTTGAACTGGCAAGCACTCGTCGATAATCGACAACGATTTTTTTGGGTTTTACAAATAGCAGGTTGGCTAGGCTATGCCTTGGTTAATTATATTGGCTCGAAAGTGTTTGAGATGCGAGACATCTATGTTTTTGTGATCGTGCTTAACGCGTATGCAGGGTGTTTATTAACGGTACCACTTAGGTATCTTTATCGGCGGATCTGGAATGCATCACCTGTTGTGCTTATTCTTGTGGTGTTCGGTGCCTCATATTTTACGGGGACATTGTGGGCCGTCATTCAAAAATTCAATTTGTGGGAGATATATCGACATGGCTATCGACCTACAGAGTGGTTCTACTATTTTCAGCAAGGCCTAGACTCAGTTTACATTGTGTTATGTTGGAGTGGGCTGTATTTTGGGATCAAATACTATCAATTACTGCAAAGTGAACGTCAAAAAGCGTTAAAAGCTAATACTATGGCGCATGAAGCGCAGTTAAAGATGTTACGTTATCAATTAAACCCGCATTTTCTATTTAATACCCTTAATGCTATTTCCACATTGGTTTTGGTTGAAGAAAACAAAGACGCAAACCAAATGGTATCAAGGTTGTCAGACTTCTTACGTTATACGTTGAACACAGATCCGATAAAAAAGGTCCCGCTAGAACAAGAATTACATGCGTTAATGCTTTATTTAGAAATAGAAAAAGTGCGCTTTGATGAAAGGTTAAGTATTGATGTAGAGGTGAGCGAAGAAGCCAAACAAGCATTAGTTCCTAGCCTTATACTACAGCCCTTAATTGAAAATTCAATTAAGTATGCAATAGCGCATCTAGTTGAGGGCGGTAAGTTAGAGATCAAAGCTCAAGTTTTTGCCAATGAACTATTGTTAGAAGTAGGTGACAATGGACCCGGCGCAGAATTAAAAAATGGACATTTACAAAACGCACAAGGTGTTGGCATTGCCAACACTATAGATAGACTAAAAACGTTATACGAAAATAATTATTCGTTTGTACTGTCCCCTAATGTTCCCAATGGTTTAAAAGTAAATATTCGGGTTCCTTTTGAGAAGGCTAAGAAGTAATGAGCAAGATTAAAACATTGATTGTTGATGATGAACCATTGGCTCGTAAAGGTCTCGCGGTTCGTTTAAAATCATTTCCAGAATTAGAAGTAGTTGAATTGTGTAATGGTGGTGAGCAAGCAATCGCTCAGTGCCAAACAAATGATATAGATTTAGTTTTTCTTGATATCCAAATGCCAGGGATGAATGGTTTTGAGGTTGCTCGTGCTTTGAGTGAAAGTGTTAAACCACTACCTGCCATCGTATTTGTTACTGCGTTCGATCAATATGCTGTGCAAGCATTTGAGATCCACGCATTGGATTACATTTTAAAACCCGTTGATGACAACAGATTAAAACAGGCGGTTGAAAAAGTGCAAAGTTATTTAAAAACACAGCAAGACAATGTGCATAAGAAAAAGCTCGCAAGCTTTGTCGCGGGGATCACAGGGAATAATTGTGAAGAGATCCTTAAAAAGCTCGCTACAGGCGATACTTTGGTTGATAAAAAGTACCCCGAGTCAATAGCCGTAAAAGAGCAGGGCGAGATAGTCCGCGTTTCTACTGCAACCATTCAGTGGGTCGATGCTGCGGGTGATTATATGTGCTTACACTGTAGTGATGGTCAAACACATATCTTACGGAAAACGATGAAAGAGCTTGAGCAAGAGCTAGATCCTGCCTTGTTTGTTCGCGTACATCGCTCAGCAATTGTGAATACAAAACAGATCACTAAGTTGGTAACGCAAAGCAGTGGTGAATATTTATTAGTGTTAGATAATGGTCAAGAATTAAAAGTGAGTCGAAGCTATCGAGATAAGGTCAAAGCCGCTTTAGCGAGCTAATAAGGGCAGCTTTGAATTAAGCCGCCCAAATGGGGTTATTTATACAGTGACAATTTTCATTGTATTCGTTGCACCCACTGTCTCCATCGCATCACCGTGCGTTAGAATGACGGTATCGCCTTTTTCTAGCGAACCCGCTTCAACTAACGTTGCTAATGCATCACGTACCATAGTGTGGTCAGAGCATGTCGTTGAGTCAAAATACACCGGGTATACACCGCGATATAGTGCGGTCTGGCCTAATGTATTGGCATGACGTGATAAAGAATAGATTGGTAAGCCCGAACTAATACGAGACATGAGCTTCGCGGTTTTACCAGACTCAGTCAGTGCCACAATTGCTTTAACGCTATCTAAATGGTTTGCTGCATACATTGCTGACAAAGCAAGGGTTTCTGAGGTATCAGAGAACATGCTGTCTAAACGGTGCTTTGACACATGGATTTCTGGTTGTGACTCAGCGCCTAAACAAACACGTGCCATCGTTGCAACGGTTTCTTCAGGGTAGTCGCCCGCAGCTGTTTCAGCTGATAGCATAACTGCATCGGTACCATCAAGAACTGCGTTTGCTACATCCATTACTTCAGCACGTGTTGGCATTGGGTTGTCGATCATAGACTCCATCATTTGTGTCGCAGTTACAACGGTGCGGTTTAATGAACGAGCGCGGCTAATGATCAGTTTTTGTTTACCAACCAGTGCAGCATCGCCAATTTCAACACCTAAGTCACCACGTGCTACCATGACCGCATCAGAAGCAAGGACAATATCGTCTACATCTGCCTGTGTTTCAACAGCTTCGGCACGTTCAATCTTTGCAAGTAACTGCGCATTTGACCCTGCTTTTTCCGCCAAAGAGCGGACGTAACGCATGTCGTCACCACTGCGAGGGAACGACACAGCAATGTAGTCTACATCGATTTCAGCAGCGGTTATTAAGTCTTCTTTGTCTTTGTCTGTAAATGCTGGTGCGGTTAAGCCGCCACCTAAGCGGTTAATGCCTTTATTATTAGACAATACACCACCGACAGTCACTGTGGTATGGACTAGGTTTCCATCGATGGAATCAACGGTAAGTTGAATAAGGCCATCGTTTAATAGTAATAGGTCGCCAGATTTAACATCTTGTGGTAACTCTTTGTAATCGATACCGACTGCTTCAGCGGTACCTTGGCCGAGCTCCATATCGGCATCAAGTGTAAATTTAGCACCTACATCTAGAGTTACTTTACCTTCTTTAAAAGTTGATACGCGAATTTTTGGGCCTTGTAAATCAGCTAGAATGGCAACATGCTTACCAAGGTCTTTGGCTATTTTACGAACCGCTTCAGCTCTGTCTTTATGATCTTGCGCTACGCCATGGGAGAAGTTAAGTCTTACAACATTTGCACCCGCTCGGATAATTTTTTCTAAATTGTTATCACGGTCTGTTGCCGGTCCAAGGGTTGCTACAATTTTTGTGCGTCTAAGCATCAGGATCTCCTGTCGACCTACTATTTATAGGGTTGTTTAAATTCATACCTATTGATGATACCTGTTTTGCCTTGCTACAAAACAAACAGTGTATGCATCATATGAGAAAGATCATGTGTATAAAGATGTGGTCTTAAACTCTTTTTTACACTTGGATTAAATTATATGATCTGTATTACATCATTATGACACCGGTGTCAGTGTTGGTCAATCTCTGATATTGACACTATGCTAGTTAACATCTGTGTATTTTAAGCTCGAAGGTGGTGCTTTTAGTGAATATCCTAAAGTATTCTCAGCAGAGTGTTCAATGGCGCTTGCTTAAATAAACACCGCATAGAAATGCTTAGTGAAAAAAAAGTTGTTTAGCAAGGACATTTAGCCTGACTTTGCAAGTTATACGCTGTGATGCACTGGCTTCTTCGAGTAGCTAGGGTATAATGCGGCGCGAAGTAATAGATTACTCACAATTTTGTAGTTACCGAGGAGGAAACTAAATGCAAGTTGCATTAGTTGGTTTAGGCGTGATGGGGAAAAACCTAGCATTAAACCTAATTGAGAAGGGGTTAACGTTAGTTGCCTATGATAGAAACCCTGACGCAGGTGCTGAGTTACTTAGCTGTGCTCAATCTTTGGGCATGGCAGAGCGCTTACACATAGTTTCAGATCTCGGTGATATGGTCAGACGTTTAGAAACACCTCGTTCAATTTTACTACTGGTTCCTGCAGGCGAATTAGTTGATCGTGTGTGTGGTGATTTGGTCGAAGCGGGTGTCGCGAAGGAAGATATCATCGTTGATTGTGGAAACAGCAACTATAAAGATGGTATTACTCGTAAATTAAAATATCAGAATAAATTTGAATTCGCTACCATGGGTATTTCTGGTGGAGCAGAAGGTGCACGTCATGGCCCAGCTATGATGGCAAGTGGATCAGAAGGTGGTTGGGAGCGTGTCGAGCCATGGTTTGAAAAAGTTGCAGCCAGTTATAATGGCGATTCATGTTTTGCGCGTGTAGGTCAGTCTGCCAGCGGCCATTTTGTAAAAATGGTTCACAATGGCATTGAGTATGCCTTGATGCAGCTCATTGCTGAAATGTATCAGTTACTGCGCCATGGCACCGGTCGTTCACCTAAAGAAGTAGCAGAGGTATTCGAGTCTTGGTCAGAAGGCACACTGAATAGCTACCTATTATCAATCTCTAGTCATATTTTACGTTTAGAGACCGCAAAAAATGAATCACTAGTCGATTTAATCGATAATAAAGTGGGTGCAAAAGGCACAGGCCTTTGGACTGCTCAGAACGCATTAGAGCTGGGTATTGCTGTACCATCGCTTGTTGCCGCAGTACAAGCGCGTCATTTAACCAATACGATTGATACACATGCTGCAAAAGAAATGACCTATGCTGACAAAGATACCATCAATATCGATGTTGAACTTGATGAATTAAAGCAAGCATTCTATTTGGCGAGTTTACTGTGTTACCGTCAGGGATTAGCGTTAATTAAAGGTGCATCACGTGCCCATCAATGGAAAGTAGACTTGGCTAAAACACTTCAGACATGGCGTGCTGGATGTATTATCCGTGCTGATTACCTTGATGATGTAGCGCAAGGTGTTGAGTTTATTGACGGCTTACATACAGAGATGTCAGCATTGCGTAAAGTAACGGGGCTGGCAGTTTCAAGTGGTTTAGCATTTCCGGTGTTGTCATCAACACAAACGTATATCGCAACGTTAAGCACGCCAAGTAATGGTCATTTAGTGCAAGCACAACGCGATTATTTTGGTGAGCATGGTATTAAAACGCACTCAAGTGAAACATGCCATTTAACTGACTTAGTGGAAATTGATGCTAAGGTAAGATAAAGCACCATATTATTGAATTTAAAGCCGGCCAAATGCCTAATGCCGATCAGATA
>NZ_PNBY01000190.1 GCF_005886875.1 Pseudoalteromonas aurantia
CAACTTATTCATGGTGCTCGAACGGTTGTGAACCACGCGCATAAAAAAGACGATGACCTGAACCTATGGGTCACTGCCATCAAGCAAAGGCGTGGTGTGAATAAAGCTGCGGTTGCAATGGCGCATCGTCTGGCAAGATTAATGTGGATATTACTTCAAAAAAATGAACATTACCGCCCCATACGTTCATGCAATCAGGTTCAAGGTAATGTTTAAATACAAAGTTAGATTGGCAAGCAGCTCGTAAAAGACAAGGGTGACTTAACCCGAGTGGGTGTTGAGAGTACTTGCCAATCGCCTATCAT
>NZ_PNBY01000191.1 GCF_005886875.1 Pseudoalteromonas aurantia
ACCAGCACCGCATGGGTGTGATATTTTGCACTTTTGGTCAGTTCGACCTCGCCAAGATAGCAGCTCTTACGTCGATTACTTTTGAATAATGACTGGCATGATATAAAGTCGTTACTCTGCTGGGTTTTTAGGTGAACAGTACCACGCACTCGGCTGATGTAATGCCAGCCATTACTTCTTACGGCTTTGAGCCAAGGGACTTTAAACCCAGCGTCCGTCACAATCACAGGTCGACACTCACTCGGCAAGAGCAGCTTGAGCATTTTTAAGAAGTATTTTTGGATTTTTGGACAATGATACTGATAGCTAAAAGTACTTTTCTGATAGAGAGTTAGAGAGCGGCCTTCACTGACAATACTTGCTCGCAGAATACAGTGCTTGTTCTGAGTATCGGCATGGCTCCAGTCAACCAGAATAATGGGATGCTTTTCAGTAACAACAAAGCGGCTCAAACTGACATAAACAGATGTCGATTCACGCAACAGCTCATGGTTACTAAGGAGTCGGTCAATGCGTTTAATATCATGTTTTTCAGTTGTTTTTGACTCTAGATTACGACCGATGGAAGTCAATGTGCATTGTTGACAGGACAAA
>NZ_PNBY01000192.1 GCF_005886875.1 Pseudoalteromonas aurantia
ACCAGCACCGCATGGGTGTGGTATTTTGCACTTTTGGTCAGTTCGACCTCGCCAAGATAGCAGCTCTTACGTCGATTACTTTTGAATAATGACTGGCAAGAGATAAAGTCGTTACTCTGCTGGGTTTTTAGGTGAACAGTACCACGCACTCGGCTGATGTAATGCCAGCCATTACTTCTTACGGCTTTGAGCCAAGGGACTTTAAACTCAGCGTCCGTCACAATCACAGGTCGACACGCACTCGGCAAGAGCAGCTTGAGCATTTATAAGAAGTATTTTTGGACTTTTAGACAATGATACTGATAGCTAAAAGCACTTTTCTGATAGAGAGTTAAAGAGCGGCCTTCACTGACAATACTTGCTCGCAGAATACAGTGCTTGTTCTGAGTATCAGCATGGCTCCAGTCAACCAGAATAATGGGATGCTTTTCAGTAACAACAAAGCGGCTCAAACTGACATAAACCGATGTCGATTCACGCAATAGCTCATGGTTACTAAGGAG
>NZ_PNBY01000193.1 GCF_005886875.1 Pseudoalteromonas aurantia
AAAAGCCATGGACCCTGAAACCAGTTCAGGGAGAGGAGTCTCACACATCTGTCCTCCTGACGCAGGTCAGGATCCAAAACACCCATGCTTCTTGCCGCTGTTAATATAACAGGCTTCATATACTTACCCCGTTGTCTTCCTGACGAAGGTCAGGGTCAAAACCCCCATGCTTCTTGCCGCTGTTATTGTCACAGGTTTCATACGCTCACCCATTGTCTTCCTGACGGAGGTCAGGATCCATTTCACTGATATGCCTCTTTTATACCAATCTGCATAAAGATTAAGTCAATTTTACCCAATCTCTTGAGCACATCTTTCTAACTCTCTCAGGAACTGAAATGAATTTGTTCCATGCTTTTGAAACTTGGTGAACAATATCTTCATAACCCTTAAATGTACGATTGGATAAACAGTGCTGACGGAGTCAACTCCAAACTTGTTCTATTGGGTTTAATTCAGGTGAATATGGTGGGAGTTTGATTAGCGTGACATTATTAAAAGGTTGAACAGTATCGAATGTATGCCAACTAGCACCATCCATAATAACAACTGCATGCCTTCCGAGTTCGGTAGCTTTCGATATTTGTTCCATATGTAGTGTTATCGCCTCTTTATTTACGCAAGGTGTTATTACTGCTTCTGTCTTGCCATTTTCAGGGCAGACAGCTCCAAATAGATACCCATACTCAAATTGTTGCTGCTTTACTGCACGAGGTCTTGAGCCTGTCGCAGCCCTTAAACGTGTTGTTTGGTTTTGTTGACCGAAACGAGCTTCATCTTGAAACTAAACATCAATTCGCTCAAGAGGTAGGAGCCCTGGGGTGTGAAGGATCGTTTCCAGTTGGAAGTTTTTTAAAAGCTCCTTGGTTCTTTTGTGACTGTTTAGGGTGTCTTGAACGGCTTGTGATCCAACTAAAGCCAAGCAGCTTTAGTATTTTATAGGCATGATTTAAGTGGTAATGAACACCAAATTCAGTGTTAATGTAATGGGCGATGTCTTCACCGGTAAGTCGGCCACCATGAGGTTCTGTCTTCGTGCGCGTTATAAATTCAGACAGTTGCTCAAGTTGTGGCCGTTGTAATCTAGATAGACGCCCTTGAATAGGTTTATTGTTTAAGCCGTCAAGGCCATGCTCTAGGTAACTATAAACCCACTTATTAACACTGCTGCGCGCTGTGTTGAAACGTTTTGCAATGGCGGCCCTGCTATTACCTTCATAAAATAATGACACTGCAAGTAATCGAATGCGTTTTCGTGCGTTTGGTTCTTTTCAAGAAAGTGCTAAAAGCTGTTCTGATAGGTTCGGGTTTAACGTTATTTAGTCGGTGATTTTATATAACCTATATTAGATCGGATATTTAAACGGATTGGTATAATTTTACTGGCATGCGGGGATTCTTATGCAGCGAACTAGAATTTAACATCAACGCCAGGTAAATTTTTCAATTAGCTTATGATATAAACAGCTCAGCTTAACGTGGCGTCGATTGGTATAAATATCAGGTATAAAAAAAGCCCTATTAGGGCTTTTCTAAATTTCATATCTACCGTCACAGATATGAGCAATGTAGCAAGTAAAATAGTGAGCGGGTGACATATGATGTAATAAGGGGCGTTATTACATCACTATCAACCTAGACAGTTAACGTGTGTCACACGTGTTTCGGGTCGAGAAACATATCAGAGTAAAGAAACAAAACAAACCGTCAAACTTGTTTTGTTGAGATTGATTATCAGTTAGATTTGAGCGAGTGTCAACAACTTTATTACAAATAGTTCTTATTTAATCTTTTAATGCTATCAAGCACAAACGAGTATATTTTAGGTATAAAAAAAGCCCTATTAGGGCTTTTCCG
>NZ_PNBY01000194.1 GCF_005886875.1 Pseudoalteromonas aurantia
GCGAATTGACCTAATGATAAGCCACTTTCAACCAGCTTTCTAATGACTGCTTGTTTATGATCTTCTGGATAATGCTTCACTCATAACTAACTTACCGCTCCCTGTTTTATTTTATGAAAAACTGAGGCGACAACTATCCTGACACAGGGGGCTAGATTTATTTATAAGGTCTTCTATCTTGCTAAGTTTGGAATCAAGTAAGACAAAAAGCTCCTTCATCTCACCAAAAGAGCAAACCGTTGATAGTAAATTTAATTTTCCTGCCATCCTTATTCCTCATATTCCAATATATCGATTATTACTCTTTAACCCAGCCAATACTCAATAAATACCTGTTTCCTGACTCAACCTTTGATACCGAGTGTTCAGATTTATCTGGTCTAAAAAGTTTAACTCGCGAACTCTCATAAATAGGATTTTCACAAAGAAACTGACCGCCACTTTTAGCAGCCTTGATTATAATGTTTAGTCTGTAGTGCTTGCCTTTAGAAACCTTATCTCTATGAGGTGGTATCTCACTCCCCTCTTTAAACCTCAATAAGTAGCAATCAAACTTAATAAGCCAGTACGCTCCGGCTAGTAGCATTTTATCATAGCCAGATTGTTGCCGACCTTTTTGCCATTTTAATCAATTACTAAACATTCAATTAACCTAACTATGTTATTACGCTAAAAGCTTTATTCCAATTTTTAAAATTTCATACCGGCTCTTTCTAATGAAGTTTTTAGAGTCCCTGTCCTATGCTTTTCTTGACAGTAACTTTGCAGCTCAATGAGTAAATCACCAAAATCTTTGAACGCTTGATTGTGAAATGTATTAGTCAAAACGCTAAAACCTGATTCAATATGATCTAAAAGCTTTCCTTCGAACCGAGCATAAATCTCAAATTCAGTTGCAGGGCTATCTTCTTTTATCTTTGCATAGATTCCAAAAGCACCTGAATAATTTGGATGAGCATACTCTGAAAGTTTATCATACCACTCTTTTAAGCTTACGGTTTCATTTATAAACTTTTGAATATTATAAGCTTTTGGCAAATCTTCATTAGCTTGTGATTTGTTAGAAAAACTAAAAAAAAACCTTTCCGAGTTAGAGAGAAATAGTTCAAGCTTTAGGTTTCCATTCACTAGAGAGCGCATCTGTTTATTCAAAAACAGGAGTACCGCAAGTGTTTCCAAGGCTGAACGTAATGAAATTAATGCGGAACAATACATTTTTTCTTTGTATAGGTAATAAGTTGATCTCATAAGGTCTAAAAATCGGCACCTCAAAGCTTCGCTCTCACAATGAATAATGTGAGGCACTATATAGTCTATATCTCTATATAGTGGCTCTATAGACCTTCTTCTAAACTTTAAATATGCCTCAATACACTTCATTGATTCATTAATTGTGCGAATTTGTGAAAATTCTTTTTCATTCATTTTTATATCTGTCATTTACTCTTTTACCCCCAAGGCAGGCTCTGACTTATAATAGGAGAAAAGCTAACTTTTAAGGTTTGCTATTGCCTCGTTTATTTTTTTCCAATACAGTTCGTACCCTTCTGCTTGCGCTTTTATATAGTCATGTTTGTTGTACACTGCCATAACCCCTCGCCTAGCATGCCCAAGCATTTTTTCTGTGACATAAGGAGGTATATCTAATTCACTTAACAATGTACTTATAGATCGGCGCGCGTCATGAGGCACAAACTTGGCTGTTTTATGCTCTTCATGAAGATAACCCCATATTCTTGCGCAAAACCGATTTACTGCATGCGTCGTTATCGCTTTTCGAGGACTGCTGCCAGGACAAATGTAACCTTTTTTACCGTAGACTAGTGCAAGCGAATCCAAGATTTCTTGCATCTTTTTTGTGATCGGACGCCGAATTGGTTTATTAGTCTTAGAGTTCTCAGGTGGGACCGTCCAGATTTTGTTTTCCTCATCGATATGCTCCCATTTTAATTCTCGTATTTCTGATTGACGAGCTCCGGTTAAAAAAACAAGCTGTAAACAGGCTTTATTTGCGGGAGCAGCTCTTGCTTGCTCTATCTTTCGCCACAAAAGTGCCAGCTCATTAAATGGTAGCCATCGCTGACCTTGCGTTGCTGACTCCCCTACATGCTTTGTTTGCAAATTAAAGATGGGGTTATTGTTAGGTAACTCCCCTCGCATTGCAGCCCA
Organism: Pseudoalteromonas aurantia; assembly: GCF_005886875.1. GTDB lineage: Bacteria > Pseudomonadota > Gammaproteobacteria > Enterobacterales > Alteromonadaceae > Pseudoalteromonas > Pseudoalteromonas aurantia_A. The sequence goes on from NZ_PNBY01000194.1 coordinate 2,170, forward strand.
GTGTAATACTGTTTTAACTCTCACCAATATCACTGACGCGGTTTTAGCTGTGCCATTTTCTCTAATATAGTCAAAATATTTATGCCAATCGGCAGCTGTCATTTCACACGCTGGCTTATCTTTTAAATACGGTAACACCCACTTACCCATATGATGTGAATAGACTTCTTGCGTTTTAGGTTTGTATGTGTGCAATGTATTGTTTAACCATTTCTGGGCTAACTCCGAGGCCGTTGGGTCATCTGCGGCCCCTTTTGAATAGGCTTTATACGCTTTACGTGGATCCTCTCCTATTGAGAGCCAATGCTTTAAGTGTGGTATAAGGTCTTGTGCATCTTTTAACGACACCTCAGGATAATACCCCAATGACATGATCACGGGCTTGCATAAATAGCGACAACGATATTGCCAAAGCACACTGCCGTTTTTATTACGTTTTACGCGCAGGCCGTCTCTATGAGATAATGTAATTGGGTCGTCTTTCTTGTTTGCGAGTTTTCGCAGTTTTGCATCAGTAAGAGCCATTTATTTTTTTATACACACGCAATGTTTTTTATATACATACTTATATACACACTTGTGAATAATTGCAAGAAACAAGAAAAAACTAGCTGAACAGTAAATTCAACATAAGCCTTTGATTTAATGAATAATAGTAACGATAAAGACATACAGAAAAACAACGAGAATATACCAAGTATCTATTGGCACGACTATGAAACGTTTGGAGCAACCCCTCAGAAAGACAGGCCAAGTCAGTTTGCAGGAATTCGTACTGATTATGACCTAAATATTATTGGTGAGCCGCTAATTGAATACTGTAAACCAGCACCCGACTATTTACCTCACCCAGAAGCCTGCTTGATAACGGGGATCACACCACAACACGCTCAAAAGCACGGTCTCATTGAAGCTGAGTTTATGGCAAAAATTCATGCGCAATTTAGCCGCCCGGGTACGTGTGTCGCAGGTTACAACAGTATTCGTTTTGATGATGAAGTGACGCGATATAGCTTATACAGAAACTTTTATGACCCTTATGAACGTGAATGGCAAAACGGAAATAGCCGTTGGGATATCATAGATTTAGTGAGGGCGTGTTATGCACTGCGCCCAGATGGCATTGAATGGCCACTCAAAGAAGATGGCACGCCCAGTTTTAAATTAGAACATTTAACAGTTGCTAATGGCATTGAACATGGCGCAGCACACGATGCACTCAGCGACGTAACAGCCACTATTGACTTAGCCAAATTAATAAAAACGAAACAACCCAAATTGTTTGATTTCTTCTTTAGCCTGCGTAACAAAAAAGCATTGCTCGATATTATCGATGTATTCAACATGCAGCCTTTGGTGCACACCTCATCTCGAATTCCCGCGACGCAAGGATGTACAACCTGGATTGCGCCAATGAGTTTTCACCCCAGTAACAAAAATGCGGTGGTATGTTTTAACTTAACAGAAAACCCTCAAGTCTTACTCGACTTGTCAGTCGAAGAACTCAGAGAGCGTTTGTATACCAAACGTGTTGATATGATTGAAGGTGATTTACCCGTTGGTTTAAAACTAGTACATGTGAATAAGTGCCCTATTCTTGCGCCCGCAAAGACACTATTGCCTGAAAATGCAGCTCGGCTAGGTATTGACCGGGAGCAATGTTTAAAACACTTAAAAGTATTGAAAGAACACCCTGAACTGCGAGACAAGGTAGCAGAAGTGTTTAATGAGCAAGGTGATTTTAGCGCTACAACTAACCCTGACTATCAGTTATATAATGGCTTTATTAGTAAGTCTGACAAAGCAAAGTTCGCGGTTGTCAGAGATGCTCAACCAAGTGCATTAGGTGCACTAAACCTTGAATTTGAAGATGCTAAATTTACTACAATGCTCTTTAGGTATCGTGCGAGAAACTGGCCTGAACTGCTCACCCCTTCAGAGCTCGATTCATGGCGTAAATATTGCCAAAATAAACTGATGCATGGTGAAGATAACCCTTCAATTTCAGCTGAAGACTTTATGTTAACGCTTGAAAATCTAGTGCATGAAAATGATGGCAATGAGAAAAACTTAAATATACTCAAATCGCTCTATCATTACGCGCAAAGTTTGTAGCATTTTCGCTCATTTAAAGCGCCGAGCGTAAGTCTGACTAAGTGGTGTATTAAAGGCCATCTTTTGGTGAAGCAGTATCTTGTTTCACCATTTTTACTATTAAACACTCTATGAGTTTCTCAAATAATTAAAGCGTAACAGCTAGCTTTAGCCAAACAGCGCTAGGTGCTTTCTCAGATGGCCCTTACGTGTCAATGAGCGGCAACAAGGTAAAAAAGTATGCGGTGCTGCATGATATTTATAATAAACAGGCAGTATTCCAAACGTTAATTTTTAACAACCAAATTATTTATGTTAACAATAGTTGGGGCTTTTCGGCTTAGACGATTTCATATTTTGAATGCTTTTAATCTTACACCGTAATTTAAACAAAAAGCAGCTATATACTAATGCCAGTCAGTTAAC
>NZ_PNBY01000195.1 GCF_005886875.1 Pseudoalteromonas aurantia
GACCCTACTTTTAAATACTTATCTCGCCATGAATACAAAGTCGATAAGTTGATACTTTCCTGCTTTGCGAATTGACCTAATGATAAGCCACTTTCAACCAGCTTTCTAATGACTGCTTGTTTATGATCTTCTGGATAATGCTTCACTCATAACTAACTTACCGCTCCCTGTTTTATTTTATGAAAAACTGAGGCGACAACTATCCTGACACAGGGGGCTAAAAAAGATTATCGCTTACCCTCTAATAGCTAACCAGAATAAAGAATATGAATTTTAACTAGTATCATAAATATGGCCACAAAAAAGTGATTAACTTTATAGATGAAATAAAATGGTATCGTTTGTCAAATGAGCGCTAAGAAGTCGCTATGTGCAGCGTTATAAACGCTCAACATCAAGTAGATGCACACTCTATTTGGAAGTAATGTAAGCGTTATTATCTATATTTCAAAAGTACTTACCATATTTGAGGAGAAGTAGACGTATGATCACATACGCCTATTCATGACCCCACACCAACTTGGTGTGAAAATTAATGGTTGCTGGCAAAGTTAAATAGATTCATGAGTAATTTGTCAGCATCTGATATAACGGTGTTTCCACTTGTTACCTGACCAAGGTTCGTTAAAATATCGATGTCAGACAATAAAATATCTTGCGTAGCTGTATCATATACAATGACTGGTTTTCCTTGCTGGTTGACCGCTATGACTTCGCCAGAACTCGGCATCGAAGAAAAGTCCCCCTGAGCACTCCCACCTTGATTAAACTGCGTAACTCGACCAAAAGGCCCATCAATTATAGTGGATTTCACAGCGCTATCTAATACATCTACGACCAAATTTGGGTTACTTGTTGATGCCGTTATTGCATAACCCCACTGTGCGAAGAAACTCAGCGTTTGTACGTTTGCTCCCCCGCCAATAATAGTGACATTGCCAGGCTTACTAGACCAACTATGTGCTTGCGCCACCTCTGCTGGGCTAAAAGCACTTTTGAAACCCCCGACAAATAATACATCAGCTTGCATTTGAGTTAAGCGAGTTTCACTCAGGGAATCATATGCGGATAAATCAGTTTTAATTTGAACAAGTTTGTTTGCGATGCCACCAGCACCGAACAAATCTGAATTATTGAGTTTATTTAGCGCACCGACCATACGATGCCCGTTCAGCGCATAACCATCATCTGCTTGAGTCTCTCGCGCATTGTCAATATTCACAATTACAAAGTCCGATGATGGTCTATTTACACACTGGGAATCAACGCTACACGTTGTCAAGCCCGATGTATCAATAGCTAAATCATTCAGTCGCATAGGAAATTCACCTATCAAACACGTATTACCGCGATCAATATCGACATGATAGAGTTCGCTGCTGTTGATATGACCCAAATCATTGATTTTTCGCGGCTTACAATGAGCTTTCCATGTTGGTCAAGCGTTGCGCCAGTCACTTGGCTGAGGTTATGGTCAGACCGTTTTGTTAAACCGAGGGTTGAAATATCGAGTTCAAATACACTGCTACTGGTTATTATATAAGCTTGACCTTGATTAAAAACCATATCACCACGCCAGATTTCACTGCTTTGAGTATACCCGCTCATCGTACCAAGGAGTGTTGTAGTATGAGTTTCTAAGTTAATCTCATACAATTTATTATTCGACGAGCCAAATAGCTTATTAGTAGTGCTATCGTATGCCAACCTATACATGTTTTTAGTACGTGAGATTTGTTTGTGTTCATTGGTATTTAAATCAAGATACGCTAAGCGACTATATTTAAACTTCTTTCCTTTGATAGGCAAAGAAGCTAACTGCTCAGGTGTAAGGTTTAAAGCTGACGGATCGAGTTGATATTCTGTGGGCCGTGGAGCACTCACATAGTAGAGACGGTTAGTACTTTCCACATAAGCCATCGCAGCGGAGCTATATAAAGCCTGAGAATGTATATCTGCCTGTTTTGTTGTTTCATCCAAAGAGAAGACTATGCCAACATCACCTCTCCCCCCATTGATCCCATAAAGTTTTCCATAGCAATTCGCATTCACAATCGGACTTGTGATAACCCCAACCGCCAATATTGCGGTAGAAAAAAGTAAATTCATAGCGACCTCAATATAACTTTATTTGTAATAAAACAAATATTGAAACCGACACTAACACAGGGCAAGAGCATGAAAA
>NZ_PNBY01000196.1 GCF_005886875.1 Pseudoalteromonas aurantia
TCCCAGCAATTACCACGACGGCTCATACTTTGCGTAATTTTATAGCGCCATAATCTTTGACGATATCTCAAACTTGTATAATGGCTGCCTTGGTCTGAATGGAATATCAGTCCGCTAGGCTTAGCACGACTTTCATAAGCTATTTCTAACGCTTTTAATGTTAGATTGGTGTCAGGCGAGAATGACATCGCCCAACCCACAACCTTGCGAGCAAACAAGTCGATAACAACTGCTAAATATGCCCAGCGGTTTCCAGTCCAAACATAAGTGACATCACCGCACCACACAGTATTTGGCTCAACAACATCAAACTGCCTATCTAGTTTATTAGATATCTCAAGATGCTCATTGCCACCACGTTTATATTTGTGCTGTGGTACTTGGCAGCTTGTTAAATTTAACTTGGTCATCAGCTTTGTAGCGCGATAACGGCTTAACTTGTAACCATTGTTTGTAATTATTCCAGCAATGGTACGTGCGCCAGCAGAGCCATTACTCAGCTTATGAATTGCTTTTACTTCAGCTTGTAAGCGAAGTTGCTCCGGTGAAGGGGATGTATCACTTTTAGCCCAATACTTATAGCTACTTCGGTGTACACTAAACACCTTACACAACACTGTGACAGGGTAACGCTCTCGTTGATTTAACTTCTCAATTAGCGAGAATTGTTCAGCGAGTCCGACATCAAGAGAGCTGTAGCCTTTTTTAGAATGTCCTTTTCTAATTCAATGCGTTGTATTTGCTTTTTGAGTTCTCGGATTTCTATCTGCTCAGGTGTCATTGGTGCTGCTGTTGGGGATTGGCCATTACGTTCTTGTTTAAGCTGATTAACCCATTTACTCACTGTTGATTTACCAACACCCATTGCTTTAGCTGCTTCTTCTTGCGTGTAACCTTGGTCTACTA
>NZ_PNBY01000197.1 GCF_005886875.1 Pseudoalteromonas aurantia
AAAAAGGTTTGCTGCGCTGAGTCTAGCCGCTCACCTTGAAGGAACTGATGAGACAGTATGGTGCCTTTAAACAGCTTATGCCATCTGATAATAATCGCTTTATCACTCAGTCTTTTAGCTTTGTTATCATCTACATAAAGTACAATATGCGTATGGTTACTCATCACCGCATACGCACACACATCAATACAAAACACTTTTGAAAGTTCTAGCAGTTTATCTTCTATCCACCCTCTTCTATGTTCATACGATTGCCCTGTTACCTTATCTTCACCACACAAATAGGCACGTCGAACGCAGCGTGAAATACAATGGTAGTATTTGGTATCAGTTAAACTCACTTGTCTTTTTCGTGCCGTGGCCATAAGAGAAAGCGCCTATCTTTTAAGCTGAATTTAAAAGATAGGCGATGAATGAAAAACAGTCAATTTACGATGGGTGTCTTGTTAAATTTTTTGTTAAATTTTTTACAAAACCCGGCAAAGGCA
>NZ_PNBY01000199.1 GCF_005886875.1 Pseudoalteromonas aurantia
ACACAGTGGTTGCAACGACAAGAGCAAAAGTTACTACCCTGTCATTATTTTATGGTCACATTCACCTTGCCATTTGAGTTGAGAGTATTGGCGCGATATCAACCAAAAATTCTGTATCAAACTATGTTTAAAGTCGTCAGTAAGGTACTCAAAGGGTTTGCTGCACGACAGTTTAAAGCCGAGATTGGCTTTACTATGGTATT
>NZ_PNBY01000002.1 GCF_005886875.1 Pseudoalteromonas aurantia
AGTGTCCATCTCATCACCCACCGTAAGTTGACTGTTTTTCATTCACTGCCTATCTTTTAGATTCAACTTAAAAGATAGGCAGTTTCCTCGATGGCGACAGCACGTAAAAGACAAGTGAGTTTAACTGATACCAAATACTATCATTGTATTTCACGCTGCGTTCGACGTGCCTATTTGTGTGGTGAAGATAAGGTAACAGGGCAATCTTATGAACATAGAAGAGGTTGGATAGAAGGCAAACTGCTGGAGCTTGCTAAAGTTTTTTGTATTGACGTGTGTGCGTATGCGGTGATGAGTAACCATACGCATATTGTACTTTATGTAGATGATGTAAAAGCTAAAAGACTGAGTGATAAAGCGATTATCATCAGATGGCATAAGCTGTTTAAAGGTACCATACTATCTCACAAGTCCCTTCAAGGTGAGCGGCTAGACTCAGCGCAACAATATTTTTTAAATAAAGATATTGAACAATTTAGAGAACGTTTAGCGAGTATCAGTTGGTTTATGCGGGAAAATTTAACAAGACACCCACCCAAAATTGACTATTTTTCATTCATTGCCTATCTTTTAAGTTCAGCTTAAAAGATAGGCGATTTCCGTATGGCTACAGCACGTAAAAGGCAAGTGAGTTTAACTGATACCAAATACTACCATTGCATTTCACGCTGCGTTCGACGTGCCTATTTGTGTGGTGAAGATAAGGCAACAGGGCAATCGTATGAGCACAGAAGAGGCTGGATAGAAGATAAGTTGTTGGAGCTTGCCAAAGTGTTTTGTATTGATGTGTGTGCGTATGCGGTGATGAGTAACCATACTCACACTGTGCTTTATGTAGATGATAACAAAGCTAAAAGACTGAGTGATAAAGCGATTATTATCAGATGGCATAAGCTGTTTAAAGGCACCATACTGTCTCATCAGTTCCTTCAAGGTGAGCGG
>NZ_PNBY01000020.1 GCF_005886875.1 Pseudoalteromonas aurantia
TATCTGATCGGCATTAAGCCAAAGCTACCCTTTTTTGTCGTGCGAGTTAACGATTATACAAGTGTTGCTAGAATATCGTTAAATGTTTGGCTTGGACGCATTGATGCATAGGCAATATCGTCATTAGGCTGGAAGTAACCGCCTACATCTTTTGCTACGCCTTGGGCATTGTTTAGCTCTTCAACAATTGTTTGTGCTTGCGCTGTTAATGTTTCAGCATAAGCAGCAAACTGTGCTTGGAGTTCAGCGTCTGCAGTTTGAGTTGCAAGTGCTTGTGCCCAGTAAAGTGACAAGAAGAAGTGACTACCACGGTTATCTAGCTCGTTTACACGGCGGGATGGTGACTTGTTTTCATCTAAGAACTTACCGGTTGCCTGATCAAGCGTATCAGCAAGTACTTGCGCTTTTGTATTACCTGTTGTTTGGCTTAGGTGCTCAAGTGACGCCGCTAGTGCTAAGAATTCACCTAACGAGTCCCAACGTAAATGGTTTTCTTTTTCAAACTGTTGTACGTGCTTAGGTGCAGAACCACCTGCGCCAGTTTCAAATAAACCACCCCCATTCATTAATGGTACGATAGACAGCATTTTTGCACTGGTACCTAGTTCAAGAATTGGGAATAAATCAGTTAAGTAATCACGTAGTACGTTACCTGTTACTGAAATTGTGTCTTGGCCTTCTTTCATGCGCGCCAGAGAGTACTCTGTGGCAGCAACAGGTGCTTTGATCAACAGCTCTAAACCAGCAGTGTCATGATCTGCAAGGTATGTGTTCACTTTTTCAATAAGCTGCGCGTCGTGAGATCGGTTTGCATCTAACCAGAATACCGCTGGAACACCTGTTGCGCGAGCACGGTTTACAGCAAGTTTAACCCAATCTTTTATTGGTGCATCTTTTACCTGACACATACGCCAGATATCACCTTGCTCAACATCATGTTGAAGTAGCACGGTCTCATTTGCGTCTACAACACGAATTGTACCTGCAGATGGTGCTTCAAATGTTTTATCATGAGAACCATATTCTTCTGCTTTTTGTGCCATTAGGCCAACGTTCGGGATCGTGCCCATTGTACGAGGGTCGAATGCACCGTGTTCTTTACAAAAGTCGATAGTTGCTTGGTAAACGCCAGAATAACAACGGTCAGGAATAACAAAGCTAGTGTCTTGTTGCTTACCAGCCGTGTTCCACATCTGTCCACTTGTACGAATAGCTGCTGGCATTGACGCATCAATGATCACGTCACTTGGTACGTGTAGATTAGTAATACCACGATCAGAATCAACCATTGCGATACTTGGACTACTTTCGTATACCGCTGCAATATCAGCTTCTACTTCAGCACGTTTTTCATCATCTAGCTGTTGTATTTTTGTATATACGTCACCTAAACCGTTGTTTACATCAACACCTAGCTCTGCAAATAGTGCAGCATGCTTAGTGAATACGTCTTTATAGAATACTTTTACCGCGTGGCCGAAGATGATTGGATCAGATACTTTCATCATGGTTGCTTTCATATGCAATGAGAACAGTACGCCTTTGTCTTTCGCTGACGCAATTTCTGCCGCTAAGAAATCTTGTAGTGCAGATACACTCATGCGTGACGCATCAATGATTTCTCCGGCTAACAATGCAGTGCTTGCTTTAAGCGTAGTTACATCACCGTTTTCAGCAACGTGCTCAATACGAACATTAGTTGCTTGCTCAACAGTGGTTGATTGCTCAGAACCAAAGAAGTCACCATCAGCCATGCTAGCAACGTAAGATTTTGAATCAGCCGCCCATGCACCCATTGAATGAGGGTTTTTACGCGCATATGCCTTAACTGATGCTGGCGCACGACGGTCAGAGTTACCTTCACGTAGTACAGGGTTTACTGCGCTGCCTTTTATTTTATCGTAAGTTGCTTTAATCGCAGCTTGCTTTTCATCTTGTGGCTCAGCTGGGTAATCAGGAAGTGCATAGCCTTTCGCTTGAAGTTCTTTAATTGTGGCGTGAAGCTGAGGCACTGAAGCACTGATATTAGGAAGTTTGATGATATTTGCTTCTGGAGTTTTAGCCAGCTCACCAAGTTCTGCAAGTGCATCACCGATACGCTGCTCTTCAGTTAAAAAATCAGGGAAGTTAGCAATGATACGGCCTGCTAATGAAATGTCACGAGTTTCGACTTCTACTCCGGCAATTTTCGTGTATGCCTGGATGATTGGAAGTAAAGAATATGTTGCTAAAGCCGGTGCTTCGTCTGTTTTCGTGTAAATAATTTTTGATGTCATCATCATTCCTAGAATTTGTGGCTTCTAAAAGCCATTCAACAATGCAAAGGGAACGCTATGTTGCCTAAGGGAATAGGGTATAGCAAGTTTGTTAGATATTTTTACTAAACGTAAATAATAATATCTAACCTACCTAGTAGACGTAGCAATTGTATCAATCATTACATATTGGGGCTAATTCAAAAAATTAAAGTTAAAGAATGAAAAAATATAAGGGGAAATGAAGCGAGAAGCTAATGCGACTCGCTTTAGATAGCCATCACTGCTTTACACTAACAATTCACCGCTGGGTGCGATGTTTGTAGCATGTAGACCTTTAGGGCCTTCTTGCAGCTCGAATGTTACACCTTGACCAGCTTTAAGTGTTTTGTATCCATCCATTACAATCGTTGAGTAATGGGCAAAGATATCTTCCTCACTGCCGTCTTCTACGATGAAACCAAACCCTTTGGCGTTATTGAACCACTTGACTTTTCCGCAAGCCATACTTCTACATCCTTCTATAAGTGACTAAATCTAGTTAATTAGTTAATCTAAACTTTATAATTTGCTAGACTGCCTGTAGAGCAATCTAATAGGACTGTAGTTTATATGAGCAGTCAGTCAAGTTATTTACTCTTTTTTTTAACATTTTATTTATTTTTTAATTCAAGTTTGCTTGAGTTACCAAGACAAGACTATATTTAATTATGAGTGGGACAAAAGATTCAGGTGTTATAGACACGGTACGCGAAAGTGAGAAGCAGAAGCTTAGCCCTCCGCGTAAGTACAAGGTCATTGTGAATAATGACGATTACACTCCGATGGATTTTGTAATTGAAATTTTAATGACATTTTTTAATATGGATAGCGAAAGAGCAACTGATGTGATGCTTAAAATACATCACGAAGGGAAGGCTGTATGTGGAATATATCCTGCAGATATAGCGCACACTAAAGCTGAGCAGGTCAATCGTTATGCCCGCGACAATGAGCACCCGTTGCTCTGCAGTTGTGAGCAAGAATAACCTTTTTAATTCTCGTTTGGGGGTTGCCAATGCTAAACAAAGATCTAGAAATTACCTTAAACGCCGCATTTCGTGAAGCGCGTACTCGTCGTCATGAGTTTATGACCGTTGAGCATTTGCTTTTGGCGTTAATAGATAACCCGTCAGCAGGAGAGGCGTTAGGCGCCTGCGGCGTAAATACAGACACTCTAAAGCGAGAGCTTTCTGAGTTTATTGATGAGACTACGCCAGTCTTACCAGATTTAGAAGAAGACAGAGAAACCCAACCAACACTCGGCTTTCAGCGCGTTTTGCAACGCGCAGTGTTTCATGTTCAGTCTTCAGGACGAAGCGAAGTTACAGGTGTAAATGTGCTGGTTGCTATTTTTTCTGAGCAAGAAAGCCAAGCGGTATATTTACTGAAAAAGAGCGATGTTAGCCGCCTCGATATCGTTAACTTTATTTCTCATGGTATTGCAAAGTCTGATGACGACGAGTCAGAAAGTGAAGATCATGAAGAGATGAATGATGAGCCTAATGATATTCAAAATGAAGAAAAGTCGAAACTCGAAAACTTTACTTCAAATTTAAATGTGATGGCACAAGCAGGTCAAATCGATCCATTAATTGGCCGTGATGAAGAAGTTGAACGTACTGTTCAGGTGCTGTGTCGTAGAAAGAAAAACAATCCTCTGTTAGTGGGTGAGGCTGGCGTGGGTAAAACAGCTATCGCTGAAGGGTTGGCATATCGTATTGTGAACAACCAAGTGCCAGATGTTATCGAAGATGCGGTGGTTTATTCACTGGACATGGGCGCGCTGTTAGCGGGTACCAAATATCGTGGCGATTTTGAAAAGCGCTTTAAAGCTTTATTGAAAGAACTACAGGCCAAACCTCATGCTATTTTATTTATTGATGAGATTCACACAATAATTGGGGCCGGTGCAGCGTCTGGCGGAGTCATGGATGCATCGAACCTCATTAAACCATTATTGTCTAGTGGTCAATTACGCTGCATGGGCTCGACGACTTACAATGAATTTAAGAACATTTTTGAAAAAGACAGAGCGTTAGTGCGTCGTTTCCAAAAAATTGATGTTGTTGAACCAAGCGTTGCAGACACAACGAAGATCCTTTATGGCTTAAAAGAACGTTATGAAGAACATCATGGTATTCGTTATACACAAAAAGCGCTGCGAGCCGCCGCTGAGTTAAGTGCAAAGTATATAAATGAACGCCAGCTACCTGATAAAGCAATTGATGTTATCGACGAGGCGGGTGCTAATCAGCGATTATTACCGGTATCTCGCCGTAAGAAAACCATTGGCGTATCAGATATTGAAATGATTGTGTCAAAAATTGCGCGGATCCCACAGCAAAGTGTTTCTTCAAGCGACAAGGACACCCTCAAAAATTTGGACCGCAATTTAAAAATGTTGGTCTTTGGACAAGATCAGTCAATTGGTGCATTAACTTCAGCGATTAGATTGTCTCGTTCTGGACTTGCTAATGAAGATAAGCCAATTGGATCTTTCTTATTCGCAGGACCAACAGGTGTAGGTAAAACCGAGGTAACAAAACAGCTCGGTAAATGTATGGGCGTAGAGTTTATACGTTTTGATATGTCTGAGTACTCTGAGCGCCATGCGGTGAGCCGGTTAATTGGTGCGCCTCCTGGTTATGTAGGTTATGAACAAGGTGGCTTGTTAACTGATGCTGTTATAAAGCATCCTCATTCGGTCGTATTACTGGATGAAATAGAAAAAGCGCACTCAGATATCTACAACATATTACTTCAAGTTATGGATCATGGCACGTTAACTGATAATAATGGGCGTAAAGCTGATTTCAGAAACGTGGTATTAGTGATGACGACAAACGCGGGTGTTCAGGAGACAGTAAGACAATCTATTGGTTTCCAAGAGCAAGATCACTCACATGATGCATTGTCTGAAATAAATAAAGTCTTTACGCCTGAATTTAGAAATCGTTTAGACAATATTATTTGGTTTAACCACCTAGATAAAGAAGTTACATTGCAGGTTGTAGATAAGTTTATTGTTGAGTTACAAGCACAGCTTGATCGTAAGTCAGTTAACTTAGAGCTTACCTCTGCAGCGCGTTCGTGGTTGGCTGAACTGGGATACGATAAAGCAATGGGTGCACGTCCTATGGCGCGTGTTATTCAAGAGCAGCTTAAGAAACCATTAGCCAATGAAATTTTATTTGGTGAGCTGGTAGACGGTGGCTCAGTGAAAGTGAGTATCAAAGACAATAAAATTGTATTTACTTATGAATCGTCTCTCGTCTCTGCATAAATGTTAAAGCAGTAATCGTCAAAAAGCCTAGCAATGCTAGGCTTTTTGTCTTTGGGTCATATAACCCAGCTCTGTAGACTTATACAATAACCAATGGCTAGGTCTATGAAACACGTCTAAGAGCGACGTATTACAACCTGTTCCAAGAACAGTTCTACACGGTTCGATTAACGAGCGCGGAAGACAATGCGTCCTTTGGTTAGGTCGTAAGGGGTCATTTCAACCGTTACTTTGTCACCTGTAAGAATACGGATGTAGTTTTTGCGCATTTTTCCAGAAATATGAGCAACAACCACGTGACCATTTTCTAACTCAACGCGGAACATTGTATTTGGTAAAGTATCAAGGACCGTGCCTTGCATTTCAATTACGTCTTCTTTCGCCATGTGTAGCGTAACACCTCTTTGAATATTTAAACGCTGGAGATTTTGCCCAAAAGCAGCCAATAAGTAAAGGAAAGGGCTGAAAAATTGTTATTTTATTAGCCTATATATTCCAGAACAGGGATAAAAGTACTTTTTTGGTACGAATTTTAGCAAATTACGATGATTTACAGATGAACAGCTAGCTGCTTTTTTGACGTGTATCGCTATGCACCCAAATATCATTTACAAAACGTTGCGCCGGTTTATAGTTGGTTTTGTAGCGCATTTTTTTGCAGCTGTCGATTTGGTAGCCTAAATACAGGTGCTGTCGATGTGTTTCTCGTGCATAGTTTATTTGTGCAAGGATCATGATGGTTCCGAGACTATAATGTTCATAATCAGGATCGAAAAAGGTGTAAATCGCCGATAGGGAATTGGGCATTGTATCGGTCACTGCAACTGCGATTAATGTCTCTAAATGCCACAGTTCAATAAAAGTAATTGGTAACCACTGACAGAACAGAAAGCTTTCGTACTGGAGGTGGTTAGGGGGGTACATACTGCCATCTTGATGACGTAAGGAAATATACTTCTCGTATAAAGTGTAATAATTAGGTTGTTCTTGTTGGTTTATCTCGATGCGAAATTCATCTGACAGTTTATTCCACTTTCGTTTTTGCGACTTTGACGCATTAAACTGTTGTACTGGGAGTCGTAATGATTCACATGCATTGCATTTGGGACAATGTGGTCGATAGATTTGATCACCACTTCGTCTAAAGCCAAGCTCTAATAACCCTTCAAAATGCTCTGGTGAGTAACAGTTTTGGTCTAAAATAACGAGTAATTGTTCTTGTTGCTCAGGCAGGTAACTGCAACTGAATTGCTGACTTAAACCAATTTTTGATGGAAAGTGTTCAGTCATAAATATTTTCCAAGGTTTGAGCTAGCCACATATTGGCAGGTATATTGAAGTTGTTCGCTATACTAAGTCTAGTCAAAAATTCTTCTCGTGGAATAACTTTTGCACCGAGGGAGGTCAAATATGGGTTTTCTAGCTGGCAATCGATAAAATGTGCCTGGTGTTTTTTGAGCCAGTTGACGAGCGCCCACATGGCTAATTTAGAGGCATTCGGTTGTTTAAAAAACATAGACTCACCGCAAAATATACCAGATTGCATGATACCGTATAACCCGCCAATGAGTTGTTTTTCATGCCAGACCTCGATGCTGTGCGCAAAGCCTGCTTTATGCGCGGTATAATATGCGTCGAGCATTTGTGTATTTATCCATGTTCCTTCATTGTTTATGCGTTGAGTTCTACAGGCATTAATGACTTGTGTAAAGGCAGTATTAATTGTCACGGTAGGCTGCATTCGGCGCATTGCTTTTTTGAGAGATTTACTGACATGAAATTCGTCTAATTCCACGATACCACGTTCACTGGGCGCCCACCACATGATTGGCTCTCGCTCATTGAACCAAGGAAATATGCCGCAATGATATGCCTTACTAAGTCGAGCTAAAGACAGGCACCCCCCAACAGCTAACAGGCCATCAGGATTTGTAAGGGCAAGGTCGCAAGACGGAAATTGTGTGTTGTTGTCTGATAAATGGGTAATTTGTTGCGTCATAAAGAAAATATTAAAACTCGATTGGGAGTAAAATAACGCAATTGTGTAAAAAATCAAATGGGGGAATACCCCCCATTTTAAAAGTAGACTACAGGTTATCTAGATAACGTTCAGCATCTAAAGCAGCCATACAGCCTGTACCAGCAGAGGTGATAGCTTGACGATAAATATGGTCAGATACATCACCAGCAGCAAAAACGCCTTCTACGCTTGTTTGAGTAGCGTTACCGTGCAGACCAGACTCAACCACTAAGTAACCATCTTTCATATTTAGCTGGCCTTCAAACATATCAGTGTTTGGCTTGTGGCCAATCGCAATAAATACACCCGCAAGATCGAGTTGTTCAGTGTTTTCTGAATCCGTTTCTTTAATTCTAATGCCCGTTACGCCCATTTCGTCACCTAATACTTCATCTAGGTTGCGGTTTAAGTGTAATGTCACATTCCCATTTTTCGCTTTTTCCATTAAACGGTCAGATAAAATCTTCTCGCTTCTGAAAGAATCACGACGGTGAATAACGTGTACTTCCTCTGCGATGTTTGATAGATAAAGTGCTTCTTCAACAGCTGTATTACCACCGCCGACAACCGCAACTTTTTGACCTTTATAAAAGAAGCCATCACATGTTGCACATGCAGATACACCTCGACCTTGGAATGCTGTTTCAGACTCAAGGCCTAAATATTTAGCAGATGCACCAGTTGCGATGATCAATGCATCACATGTATATGTGCCTTGATCACCCGTTAATGTGAACGGGCGTTTGCTTACATCAACCTTGTTGATGTGATCAAAAATAATTTCAGTCTCAAAGCGCTCTGCATGCTCTTTCATGCGATCCATTAATGCAGGTCCAGTTAGACCATGTGCATCACCTGGCCAGTTTTCGACTTCAGTTGTCGTTGTTAATTGACCACCTTGTTGCATGCCTGTAATTAATACAGGGTTTAGATTGGCACGCGCAGCGTAAACTGCAGCAGTGTAACCTGCAGGGCCAGAACCTAAAATAAGCAGCTTACAATGTTTACCATCACTCATTATGATTTCCTAAAATGTTATATACTGAGATTGAATGTGGTTGATTCTATGAAATTCAACCAAGATGTAAAATAAATTCAACATTTCATTTTTCGACAAATCACTAAGTTGTCAAAAATACTGTACTTGAACGTTTTTTACGCCATCAACACGAAAATGAACGCTTATTCATGACCAAGTACTTTTTTTTTGATATGTTTTAAAGAATTGTATTTCGTTAGTGATGTAAAACTAACTCTAAATAAATAGGTATTTATGGTTTTTTGGCAGGAAACTCCAGGGTTTGAACTTGAGGCTGAAAACATTCAGGTTTTAACCGATGCAAAGCAATATCATGCAGAGTTATTGAGGCTTATCAAAAGTGCGCAAACGCGTATTTATATTACTGCATTATATTTGCAAGACGATGACGCAGGTCGAGAAGTCTTAAGTGCTTTACATGAAGCGTCATGTGCGAATCCAAACCTTGAAGTGAATGTATTGGTTGACTTTCACCGAGCTCAAAGAGGGCTTATTGGTGAGAAACAATCAGATGGTAATGCCAGTCTGTATTGCCAAGCCTTGAGTGACTATAAAAGTAATGTACGTATTTATGGTGTGCCTGTAAAAGCGAAAGAACTTTTTGGTGTGCTACACCTCAAAGGTTTCGTCGTCGACAATATGCTGCTGTATAGCGGGGCAAGTTTGAATGATGTTTACCTACAAAAAGGCGAGAAGTACCGCTTAGACCGTTATTTTGTTATAAACCAGCATCAACTGGCTGATAGCTTTTGTGATTTCACGAACAAATACTTAATCAGTAGTGAGGGCGTTCCAAGAATTGACTTGCGCCCATTACCGAAGTTTAATGATATCAAGTTAGCGCAAAAAAAGTTAATGCGGGAACTAAAAAAAGCCAAATATGACTTATCATCAGCAGGTAAAAGAGAGGGCCTTAATGTTCGCGCTTTTCTTGGCTTTGGGCGTCGTACGAACAAACTTAACCGTTTGATCAAGAGTTTATTTGATACAACCGATGAGACGCTCATACTGTACACACCTTACTTTAATTTTCCAGCACCGTTACTGCGTTCATTACGCCGATTGCTAAAACAAGGCAAAGAGGTCACCATTATTGTTGGTGATAAGACTGCAAATGATTTTTATATTTGTCCAGAACAGCCGTTTAGTCGGATAGGTGCGTTGCCTTATTTATACGAAACTATTTTACAGAAGTTTCTCAAAAGTCAGAAGCGCCATATCTCTTCTGGCCGCTTAAAAGTATACCTGTGGAAAGATGGTGCCAATTCATTTCATTTAAAAGGGATCAGTAAAGATAACCATACTCACTTATTGAGTGGCCACAATCTAAACCCCAGAGCGTGGGGGCTTGATATTGAAAATGGTATTTTAATAGAAGATCCGCAGCAAGATATACTACCGAGACTTGAGGCAGAAAAGCAGACAATATTGGCCAACTGTCGCTTATTAAGCGGACCTGATGACATTGAATCATTGGGTGATTACCCATTACCAGTTAAAAAGCTCTTAGGGCAAGCTAAGCGTGTCAAAGTAGACTTTATTATTAAGAAGTTTATTTAGCTGCTAGTGAACGGCTTCAACAAGGTTGAGTACACAATAAAAAAGGGCTAATAAGCCCTTTTTTATTGTGTGTTTATAT
The DNA here is from genome assembly GCF_005886875.1 of Pseudoalteromonas aurantia. Lineage (GTDB taxonomy): Bacteria > Pseudomonadota > Gammaproteobacteria > Enterobacterales > Alteromonadaceae > Pseudoalteromonas > Pseudoalteromonas aurantia_A. The sequence goes on from NZ_PNBY01000020.1 coordinate 10,279, forward strand.
AACGTTATTCATAGGCTTCATTATGAACATTAGCGGCTCTGCCTGATGGATCTGCGTTGTTTTGAAAAGACGCATCCCATGCGAGCGCTTCAGGGGTTGAACATGCGACTGATTTACCGTGTGGTACACAGTTAGCGGCTGCGTCACCTGGGAAGTGGCTTTCAAAGATTTCTCTATAAAAATATGCCTCTTTGCTATCAGGTGTATTGATTGGGAAACGATATTGCGCGTTAGCCAAATCTTGATCTGATATTTGACCGTCAACGTGTTCCTTTAGCGAGTCAATCCAACTATAACCAACACCATCAGAGAACTGCTCTTTTTGTCGCCATAAAACGCTGTCTGGTAAGTAACCCTCAAATGCTTCCCGGACTATGTGCTTCTCAATACGGCCGTCTTTACACATTTTGTAGTCTGGGTTGGTCCGCATCGCGACGTCTACAAACTCTTTGTCTAAGAAAGGCACTCTCGCTTCAACACCCCATGCAGCCATAGATTTGTTTGCTCTTAAACAATCAAACATGTGTAATTTTGATACTTTACGGTTCAGTTCTTCATGAAACTCTTGGGCATTAGGCGCTTTGTGGAAATACAGGTAACCGCCAAACAACTCGTCAGCACCTTCGCCTGAAAGCACCATTTTAATGCCCATTGCTTTAATTTGTCTTGACATTAGGTACATTGGGGTTGAGGCTCGAATCGTTGTAACATCATATGTTTCTAGGTGGTAGACGACTTCTTTTAGTGCATCGATACCTTGTTGAACCGTAAATATAATAGGGTGGTGAACTGTGCCTATCTCGTCTGCAACGACTTGTGCTGCCGCTAAATCCGGAGAGCCTTCTAGTCCAATAGAAAATGAATGTAATTTAGGCCACCAAGCGTCAGAAGCGTCATTATCTTCTACCCGTTTGGCTGCAAACTTTTGGGTGATCGCAGAAATAACAGATGAGTCTAATCCACCAGATAATAAAACACCGTAGGGTACATCACACATCAATTGACGTTTGACCGCGGCTTCTAACGCGTCTTTCACATCCTCTGCTTTTGCGGTGTTATTTTTGACTGCCTCGAAAGATTGCCAATCGCGTCGATAATACGGACGCAAAGTCCCTTCTTTTGAATAAAGGTAGTGCCCAGGAGGAAACTCCTCTATGGATGAGCAAATCGGTGTGAGTGCTTTCATTTCACTGGCTACGTACAGATTACCATGTTGGTCGCGGCCCGTATAAAGTGGAATGATCCCAATGTGATCGCGGCCGATTAAATAGCTATCTTGCTCTTCATCATAAAGGCAGAATGCAAAAATACCATTTAAATCATCAAGAAATTCAGGCCCTTTTTGCTTGTACAGTGCGAGAATAATTTCACAGTCAGACTCAGTTTGAAAATCAAAATCGGCGGTAAGATTTTGTGCCAATTCTTTATGATTATATATTTCGCCATTAACGGCTAATATGTTGGTTTTTTCTGGGTTATATAAAGGTTGCGCACCACTTGATACGCCAACAATTGCCAGTCTTTCATGTACTAAAATCGCTTTTTCTGATGCGTAAACACCAGACCAATCAGGCCCTCTATGGCGTAATCGCTTTGACATTTCGATGGCTTGGCTACGTAATTGGATAGGATCCGATTTTAGCTCTAACACCCCAAAAATTGAACACATAAAATACCTCATTCCTGTGTTGGGTAAGCACTCAGGCTTCCCTTTAATTATAAATTAGTTGATGAAAAGGCACCGTTGCGCCTTCCAGTTACTATAGATGTATCAGAAATGTAAGATTAAGTCACATGGTTAAAGGGTATTTTTTTATGCGAAGACAAGGCTAAGTTGGTGCAATAAATATACTATATTGCACCAATATGGGGCTGATGTTAGTGGGTTGTGCCCGCTGCGACTTTTAAGTCAGATTTATTACTGATGGCGGCAGTAATAATCACTTTAAGTGCCGATTCGACTGTTTGCTGACTCATGCTCGGTGCACCATTGTGATGCACAGCTTGGCTAGGCAAATAAGGAATATGAACAAACCCTCCTTTAACATTTTGATGATGCGATGCTATTTCATGCATGAGTCCATACATAATGTGATTGCATACATAGGTGCCCGCTGTATTTGAAATGGAGGCGGGTATATCAGACTGATGTAACGCCAGTAATATACGCTTGATTGGAAGGTTCGTAAAATAAGCGGCAGGCCCAGCTGGCACCACTGGAGTATCAATAGGCTGATTATTTGCATTGTCCGCGATACGCGCATCGTTCACATTAATCGCAACACGCTCAATGGAAATACCGGCACGACCACCGGCTTGGCCAATACAAAGTACCACATGTGGTGAATATTTATTGATAGCCTCTTGAAGTGCATGAATAGAGGTATCAAATTCACAAGGTAGCTCTTTGGTTTGTATGGTAAAGCCATCAATATTGAGTCCTTCTAAGGCTTGTACAGCTTGCCAAGAGGGATTGATACTTTCCCCACCAAATGGGGCAAACCCTGTAATTAAAACGCAGGGTCTTGGTGTGTTAGTCATTAAAAATCACTCCGTACATAAGAAGAATATTAATTGCAAGTAATGAAAGTGCTGTTGGGATCTGGACTTTGATCACTTGATACTTGTCTTTTAAATCTAATAAAGCCGCTGGCACAATATTAAAATTTGCTGCCATGGGGGTCATTAACGTGCCGCAATAACCCGAATACATGCCGATTGCAACTAGTGGTGCGGCAGATGCGCCATGGCCCTGAATTAGAAATGGCACAGCTATACCTGCTGTCATCACCGGGAATGCGGCAAAGGCATTGCCCATTATCATCGTAAACAGCGCCATGCCAACACAGTACAGGACCACCAACATAAACCGGTTGTCAGGTGAAATAAACAATGTGACAAGGTCTTGAATAGCAGTGCCAGTTTGGGCCACGATGAATACACCACCTAGCATGGCGAGCATTTGCGGTAAAATGGCGGCCCAGCCGACTGAATCGACTAATCGACGTGATTCAGTCAGTGCTTGTATTGGGCTGCCAGATGTGAGCTTCCACCCAATTAAGAGTGCAACGGCACAAGCAAGGGTTAATGATGCAAGAGTTAAATGGTTTTGATCAAATAAATACCAGTCATTGATATTAATTTGGCCAAGTAATAAAGTACACACAACGGTCACGATGGGGATCATTACGGCAGGCATAAACAGTTTGTTACCTATTTTTTCTGCACTGTGTGTTTTTACCTCATCTGATGGCGTGTCATAGGTACCCATCGACACTAAACCAAACCCAGCAAGTAAAGCGATTGCCATCACACTTAAACCAACCCACTGATATGTAATAGCTTGTCCAAACAATGACACAGATAAATCACCGAATAAAAAGACGTTACCGAATAACAACCAAAATAGTGCAGTGCTATATCTTTTTGGGTGGCTTTTGTCTTGTAGCGTACGAACGACCAAAAATATGACCACAAAACCGATTAACAAGTAAATATTTTCAATCGAGATAATGGCCGTAGTATCAGCCGTATTAATTGATGGAGCACTCATGACAGTTCCTCTGATAATTTATTAGGTTGACTGTTATAAGTGGCGACAGCATGGGTAATTTTAGCTTCTAATCGTGCTAAGCGAAATAGGTGCACGATAAGCGCGGCAATCGCAGTGGGAATTGCCCATAACCCAATGTGCAGTGGCTCAATACCTTCAATGCCATTTTCTCTTAAAAAAGCATCCATGAGTAATACCGCACCGAATGCAATAAAAATGTCTTCACCAAAAAACATTGCGATATTGTCGCAGGCCGCGGCGTGCGCACAGATCATATCTTTTACTTCTTTAGGAAGCTCGCCATGCACGTTGCTTGCTGCGCCTAACGCCATCGGTGCGAGCAATGGCCTAACTGTTTGCGGTTGGCCAGCTAAACTCAGTAAACCTAACGCAGATGAGCATTCACGAACCACAAAATAGACCGATAGGATACGAGCTGTAGTCGCACTTTTAATACTGGCAATCCAACTTTGTGCTCGCTGTTGTAACCCGTGACGTTCCAGTAATGCAATGACGGGCAAAATAAGTAAAAAGCTAGCCAATTGACGAGAGTTCATAAATTTTTCGCCAAACGTTTCAACCAAGGCTAAAAATTGCATATCAACGGCCCAGCCTGTGACTAAGCCTGCTGCGGTAACCACTAATAGTGGGTTGAAGCGCAGGGCAAAGCCAAGCACAACAACCACAATACCACTTAAAGGTAATAAATTTAGTTCGCTCATAACTACTACTCTTTATTGTTATTATTCGCTAGCGCAAATTGCGCTAAATGTGAATTTAATTTTTTCATCGCATGGTGTGCTTGTGAAACACTTACACCAATAAACTTACAAGATTGTTGACTGCCTAATTGACTAAACAGTCTTAGGTCCGCGCTAATTACTGATGCAATAATGGGATAGCCTCCGGTTGTTTGGCAGTCATTTAACAAAACAATTGGTTGCCCGTTAGGGGGGTATTGGATCACCCCCGGGTGAACGGCTTGGCTTGCGATGGTGGCATGATGCTGAACAGTGTTATTAGCAGTTAACCGTGACCCCATGCGGTTATTCATGTCACTGACGAGCCACTTTGTTTGCAAAAAGTGCTCAAAGGACCCTTTAGGGAGCTTATCACAGTGCGGCCCTTTGAGTACTCTTACCTCATTCGTGTAGTCAGGTTGCTTGACGCCTAGGTGTGGTAGCGGCGTTTTGTCAGCGTGAAAAGGCAGCTGATCGCCCATTTTTAACGCTCGGCCATTGTAGCCACCAAATTGTGCCTGTATGTCTGTTGATTTAGCGTTGAGTACATTATCAATCAAAAACCCTCCTCGAACCGCTAAGTATGCACGTTGTGCATTGTGGCTGGTACTAAAGGAAAGTATATCGCCAGATTCTGCGAAGTAGCGCCAGCCAGGGTATAGAGGGTGTCCGTTTAACTTTGCACGTAAATCCCCCCCCGTGATTGAAAAGTTAATTGAGGCAGTAAATTCAAATTGCGCGAGCCCAATAGTTACCTCTATAACGGGTTCATTTAGGTCATTATTCAATAGCAAATTGGCCAGCTTGACTGCGATTGGATCTAATGCACCCGATTGCCCTACGCCCAAATGTCGATAGCCATGACGCCCGGTGTCTTGGATACTACAAAGAACACCTTGTTTGATTACTGTGAGCATAGTCCGCCCTTGGATGGGATAAATTGAACGTGATCGCCTGGCATCAATAAGCTTGGTTGTTGAAGGCTAGGGTTGAATAAAGGTGTGTCACATATACCGAGTAAATGCCAGCCGCCCGGAGAGGAACTGGGATATATCGCCGTCAGTTCTTGTGCAATGGCAACCGATCCTTTTGGTACTCGTGTTCTTGGTGTTTTTTTTCTGGGTACTTGAAGGGCGTTTGGTAACGTGCCTAAATATCCAAAGCCAGGTAAAAACCCGAGAAATTCGACTTGATATGTGACAGATGCATGGAGTTCAATGAGATCTTTTTCTGGTAATGAAAGTGTATTTGCAAGCGAACTGAGATCAGGGCCATAGTCTCCACCATACTTAACCGTAAAGCGATGAGTCGTCGGCTTAAAACTAGCCATTTCGCACTCGTGCCATAAAGTGGTGATTCTTTTTATCCAGATTGGGTGATCTTGAGGCGTTTTTAAATAGACAGTAATAGAAGATTTTGCTGGCACAACGTCAAAGAAAGCACCTAGGTTCATTAATGTTGAGGTCAAAGCAAATAAACGTCGTTGTTCATTCGAAGATGGGTTTGATGTCTCTAGCACAAATGCAATGGCATGTTCCCCTAATAAATAGCATTGATGATCACTCATCTAGTCTCCAAGGTACTTTTTATTATTGTTGGTAGTATATCTAATTTAGTCTTTGGGAGTATAAAAAAACCATGCAGAGCATGGTTTTTGGGTTTAATACACTGCGTAGGTGATTAAAATATAACGCTTATCGCATTTTATTAATTGTTGCTGAGCAACCACTCACTTAATAAACGAACACCGTAGCCTGTTCCACCAACAGGAACTTCTCCTTTGGCTTTACCTGATAAGGCATTACCGGCGATATCGATGTGTACCCAACGAGTATCTCCTGCAAATTGTTGTAAGAAAGTAGCAGCAGTTGTTGCACCGGGGCCACTAGAGCCTAAATTAGTAAAGTCAGCGATATCTGAAGATAAAGTATCTTTGTAACCAAGCGGTAAGCGCCATACTTGCTCATTAACTTGTTTGCCGGCCAATGTTATTTGATTGATCAGTGTGTCATCTTCAGAGAAAATGGCTGAGTAGCGATTACCAACTGCGCGAATTTTTGATCCTGTTAATGTGGCAACATCAACCATAATTTCTGGATTAAAATGCTTACGGGCATACCACATTGCATCGCTTAATACTAAGCGTCCTTCGGCATCCGTATTCACAACTTCAACACTGTGCCCTTCAGCTGTTCGCAATACGTCACCTGGTGCAAGAGAGTAGCGAGATACCATATTTGCTGCCATACCCATCACAGCTACGACGTTAACGTCAGCTTTATTTAAAGCCATTGCCTTGATTGTGCCAAGTACGGCTGCTGCACCGGCCATGTCTGACTTCATTCGTGCAATTGAAGGCCCTTTTTTGAGACTATAACCACCTGAATCAAATGTGATCCCTTTACCCACAAGGGCGATAGGAGTGTCATTGTTACCTTCGTAGTGGGCAACAATAAGGCGCGCGCCTTCTTTACTACCACGGCCGACACCTTCTAATGCGCCCATGCCAAGTTCTTTTAATTGTTCAGGTTTCAAGATGGTGATTTTGACGCCCAGTTTTTCAAGTGATTTTGCTTCATGTGCAAAATCAATCGGCGTCATTTCTGTTGCAATTTCAGAGGTTAGATCACGGGCCAAAAATACGCCTTGTTCGATATTAGCCAGTTGTTGATAGCGCTTGCTGGTTGTCTTTTTATCAGCAACGTCAATGTTGTATGTAACCTTAAATGTTTGTGGCTCTTTTTTGTATACTTCAAACGTATAGTCTCGAAGGTTTGCGCCGTGTGCAAACTGTGCTGCCAATTCGCTGTTTTTTGCTTTGCCGTCAACAGACTCGAAGGCAAGAGAGACTGTTGCCACTTTTTTATCTTCTAGTTTGGCATGGATGTTACCACCAAGTTTGGCCATTTTAGCGGCTGTTAATTTATTGCTTTCGCCTAAACCAACCACAACGATACGTGAATACTTGCTATCGATAGGAGCGATCAACTCAAGTGTTTTGCCATATTTACCGGTAAACGAGTCTGTTTTTATCGCTCGTTGTAATTGCTTACGAGTGTCTCGGTCTAAAAACTTAAGATCAGTATCGCTGCCTACGTTTTGAAAAACGACAAGCGCATCGCCTTTGGCAAGTTTTGACGTGAAATTGACATCAGCAGCAAGTGTGCTGGTACTCAATAAAGCAAGTGAAATCGCACTCATAGAAGAAAGAAGTTTCATGATAAATCCTAAGTAAAAAAACTGACACGGTTTTACATTAAAAATGTGATTCAGGTAACTAATAGTCGTTGAATGGCCATTTTACAAAGCCCAGTTACGGTTGTTATGTGGCGAATAAAGGTATTTGAAATTGAACTTTGCGGCGTAACTTATCGTAAATTTATTGCATTAACTGAAAGTAAAAGTGCGATATTAAGGTCTATTTAAGTAGAGCAATGAATGTGTGTACTGAGCTAACTTAGTCAGGCAAAAAATGTCTTAGAAGGTTACATTAGATGTCGAATAGTTTAAAAAATCCGCTGTTAACTGCTGTGTTTTTGGTAAGTACTTTTACAGGCTATGCCAGTGATATGCCCATGCCAGAGCCGGTGCAGGCGAGTATGCATGTGAAAACCTTAGTATTAGGATCAGGATGTTTTTGGGGGGCTGAAAAGCGTTATGAAGCGATGCAAGGGGTAATTGATGCTGAATCAGGCTATGCCGATGGCACTGGCTTTAAAGCCACTTACAAAGAAATAACTAAGCGCTCTAGGCGCTTCGATGCACGTAACTATGCCGAGGTGGTTAAAGTTACATACAATGCGAACATATTGACTACGGAGACGCTTTTAAAAAGTTACTTCGAAAGTCATGATCCAACTCAAAAAAATCGCCAGGGCAATGATATCGGAACTCAATATCGTTCAACAATTCTATTTAGTGAGTTAGATCAAAAAAATGTGGCGATTAAGTTAAAGGCTACATATCAAGCGCTACTGGCTAAAAATGGGTATGGCAAGATACAAACAAATATTAAGCCATTGGATAAATTCTACTCAGCTGAAGAATATCATCAAAATTATTTAGTAAAAAACCCAAATGGGTATTGCCCAGATCACTCTACTGGAGTGGTCTTTACACCCGTAGAGCGTGAAACACGCAGTAATGAGGGGTTATTGACTGGCAAGCATATCGTTGTCATCGACTCAAAAAACCATTGTCCCTATTGTGAAAAATTAAAAAAGACTGTGCTGAACGATTATCATGGCGATATTCCAGTGCACTTTAGGTATGCCGATGAGCTGAAAGGTTTAAAAATAAAATCAGCAACATGGGCGACGCCAACAATTTTATTTATAGAGCAGGGCAAAGAGATATTTGGTCAGCAGGGGTTTATGGATAGATCGCGGTTTTACAAAGCGCTAGGCGCATTTAAATTGGGTGATACTGAAGCGTATTCTATTGCATTTAAAAAAGGCACTGATCGCCCATTTTGTAAAGAGTATGACTTATTTAAGAACACCCCTGATGGCGTATTTATCGATAAACTCAGTGGAGCACCATTGTTTAATACCAAAGACCGCTTTAACTCTGGAACTGGTTGGCTGTCGTTTAAATATCCGGTCAAGGGCAGCGTGACGTATCATGAAGATAACAGCTTTGGTATGAAGCGCACTGAAATTCGCTCTAAATCAAGCGGTATTCATCTAGGTCATGTATTTGCCAAAGAAGGTCCTAAAGGATCAGACCGATACTGTATCAATGCGACGGTGTTAGAGTTTGTTGCTGCACAATAAAATTTAGCGTAAAAAAAAACCCCTCTAACGAGGGGTTTTGGGTAACTCAGCGCTTTAAGCACTGGGAATGAGGTCGGTACATTAAATCAAAAGTGGTCTGTCGATTAATCTGCAAACTGCATCTCAGGTATATCACCTTCAACAATCAATTTGCCCGCTGTTTTGTTTATAATTTCATCAACACTAACACCAGGGGCACGCTCTAATAAATAAAACGCGCCGTCTTTTACTTCCAGTACGGCTAAATCAGTTACTATCTTTTTAACACAGCTTACGCCAGTTAATGGCAATGAGCAGGTTTCTAGTAATTTAGAGTCGCCGTGCTTACTGGCATGGGTCATGGTGACAATAATGTTTTGTGCACCAGCGACGAGGTCCATCGCTCCACCCATACCTTTAATTAATTTTTTCGGGATCATCCAAGACGCGATATTGCCTTGTTGATCAACTTCAAATGCACCTAGAACCGTTAAGTCTACATGACCACCACGGATCATAGCAAAACTTTCTGCACTATTAAAAATAGCCGCACCTGTCGCTGCTGTCACGGTTTCTTTACCCGCATTGATCATATCGGCATCAACTTGGTCTTCATTTGGGTACGGACCCATACCTAAAAGACCATTTTCTGATTGCAGCATTACCTCAATACCCTTAGGTACGAAGTTCGCTACAAGCGTAGGAATACCAATGCCTAGGTTAACGTAATAACCATCTTTTAGTTCTTGTGCAACACGCATTGCAACTTGTTCACGTGATAAAGCCATTATAATTCTCCTTACTTACTCGTCGTGACACGTTCAATGCGTTTTTCAAAGTTACCTTTAATAACGCGGTTGACATAAATACCTGGGGTATGAATTTGGCTTGGTTCTAATTCACCCGGTTCTACAATTTCTTCTACTTCAACCACGGTTATCTTACCCGCAGTTGCAGCCATCGGGTTAAAGTTCATTGCCGTATGGCGAAATACAAGGTTTCCGTAGCGGTCTGCTTTCCACGCTTTAATAATCGCGAATTCGCCAGTAATTGATTCTTCAAGAATATAGGGACGACCATTAAATTCTTTAACTTCTTTCCCCTCTGCAATTGGGGTGCCGTAGCCCGTTGCGGTATAAAAACCTGGGATACCAGCACCGCCTGCACGCATTTTCTCTGCTAATGTGCCTTGTGGGGTGAGTTCAACGTCAATAATGCCGTCTAGTAGCTGCTGTTCAAAAAGCGCATTCTCACCAACATATGATGCAACAATTTTTTTGATTTGGCGGTCATGCAATAAAACGCCTAAACCAAAATCATCAACACCACAGTTGTTAGATACGACGGTAAGGTCTTTGGTCTGTTTACGCTTAATCTCGTTAATTAAGCCCTCAGGAATACCACATAGTCCAAAACCACCTGCAATGATGGTATCGCCATCTTTTATGCCTTCCATCGCTTCGGCGTAGCTGTTTACTACTTTATCGAAACCGGCCATTAGCCCACTCCTAAATTGTTGTTATATCTTCAGTGCGACACCTATCACTGTAATCGGCGTCAACACTGTGTTGTTGTTACGAAGAACATTTAGCTTGCAATGCTAAAGAAACCTTACTAATAGGAGGTTTATTCAGCGCACGACAAATTGTCCATCCAGCTTTTGCTAGCCTTTCTAAATCAATTTGGGGGTCAATGCCAAGCCCTTGCAGTAAGTAAATTACATCCTCGGTGGCAACATTTCCTGACGCGCCTTGTGCATAGGGGCAGCCACCGAGTCCTGCAACGGCACTATCAATGGTTGAGATCCCCAGCTCTAATGCACTGTGAATGTTCGCTAATGCTTGACCGTAGGTATCATGAAAATGCACAGCCAGCTTGTCTGCAGGGATATGTTGCAGCAATAATGAGATGAGTGACTTGACCTTATTTGGTGTACCCACGCCAACGGTATCTCCCAAGCTAATTTCATAACAACCAAGAGCCAACAATTGTTTACATACCCGCAAAACGGCTTCTGGCTCAATATCCCCCTCATAGGGGCAACCTAGTACACAGCTGACGTAGCCTCTGACTTTAACATCGTGCTGTTGTGCTAATTCCAGTACACTCTTAAAGCGGTCAATGCTTTGTTCAATGGAACAATTTATATTTTTTTGAGTGAAGGTCTCACTGGCCGCAGTGAATATTGCAAACTCTTTGATATTTGCTGTTAATGCAGCCTCGGCACCTTTGAGGTTCGGAGTGAGTGCACTGAGTGCAACATCTTGGGCAACCGAGACACCATTTATCACCGCGAGTGAGTCCGCCATTTGCGGTACCCACTTAGGCGATACGAATGCGCCTGCTTCAATGTGTTTCAAACCAGCCTCACTTAACCCATTGATCAAAGCTATTTTGTCTTCTGTTGAGACGGATGCTTCATTTTGCAAGCCATCACGGGCACCCACTTCGACAATTTTGACCGTGCTTGGGTACGCCATAGTTACACCTCCTCAGGGTCAATAATGGCGAGCATCGCACCATGGCTCACAAGTGCGCCTTCTGCAAAGCAGTAGCTACTGAGTATGCCGGTATATGGCGCATTCAATGTGTACTCCATTTTCATGGCTTCAATGACAACAATAGGATCGCCTTTTTGTACTTGGCTTCCTATTTTTTGTAGGTGCTTAACAACAGTTCCATTGAGCGGTGCGGCCAATGGCGCGGCTTCATGCTCATGTTCGCTGATGTAATGTTTAGATTTTAGCTCAAAACGATGTGCTAATGCGCCAGACATAACAGTGATAGTGTCTTCATCGATTAACACGCTGGCGCTGCATCGTTTGCCATTAATTTCTGCCCTGAGCTGGGTGTTCTGTAGTGCGGCTGATACTTTATAGGTTTCATCTAAAATGTGCACTGTGTGTCGTTCATCATGAAGTTCGACCTTCACATCATACTCAGCAAATGGCACTGAAAGCGTGTTAGTTTGGTTGAGCCTAAATGCAGTCCCTGCATGCCATGGCGTCGTCACATTGGCCTGTTGCTTATATTGAGTATACGCAGCGGTGGCCAAAGTCAATAACTCGGTTAAAGGCAAAGTATGTTGAGTTAAAGCTTCTGTCTGGCTGTCGATAAAATGGGTGTCGGGTGCACCTGTAACAAAGGTAGGATGGCTCGATAAATAGTGTAAAAAGGCAATATTACTTTTTACACCTGCTAAGTGAACTTCTTCTAAAGCATGATGTAATTTAAGTAATGCAATTGAACGCTCTGGTGCGTGGACAATGAGTTTGGCTATCATCGGGTCGTAAAAAGGGCTTATCTCACTACCCGCGATCACGCCAGTGTCTACGCGTACACCTGTATTTGTCGTTGGAAACGATAAATGGCTCAGCGTGCCAGAATGGGGCATAAAGTTTTCGGTGGGGTCTTCTGCATAAATACGTGCTTCGAAGCTATGGCCTGACAACTTTATTTGATCTTGCGTTAATGGTAATACTTGATTGTTCGCGACGCGAATTTGCCACTCTACTAAGTCTAGGCCGGTTACCATCTCTGTGACAGGGTGTTCCACTTGTAATCGGGTGTTCATTTCCATAAAGAAAAATTCTTCACCACATAATAAAAACTCCACTGTTCCAGCGCCGCGATAATGAATTGCCTTAGCACATCTTACAGCAGCTTCCCCCATCGCTTGTCGTAATGCGTCACTTAGGCCCGGAGCAGGGGCTTCTTCGATGACTTTTTGGTGACGGCGTTGTAAAGAACAGTCTCTGTCACCTAAATAAACACAATTTCCATGATTGTCAGCAAATACCTGTACTTCAACATGGCGTGGTTTATCAACGTAGCGCTCAAGCAGAACTAAGTCATTGCCAAATCCAGCTAGGGCCTCCCGCTGGGCACCTTCAAGGGCACTGGTAAATTCATGAGCTTCACGTACAACCCGCATTCCTTTACCGCCACCGCCGTAAGCTGCTTTGATTAAAACAGGGTAGCCAATTTTATCGGCTTCATTGGCTAAAAAGGCGGTTTCTTGTTTTTGGCCATAATAACCTGGCACCAATGGCACATTGGCTTGTGCCATAATTTCTTTAGCGCGGGTTTTTGAGCCCATCGCCTCAATTGAACTGGCTAATGGACCAATAAAAACAATACCGGCTTGTTCACAGGCATTGGCAAAATGATCATTTTCCGATAAAAAACCATAGCCTGGATGAACACAATCGGCATTCGCTTGTTTGGCGACGCTAAGAATTTTATCAGCGACTAGATATGAATCCTTACTTGGAGCAGCACCGATATGATAGGCTTCATCAGCGCTACGGACATGTAATGCATTTACATCGGCATCTGAATACACCGCCACTGTTTTTAAACCAAGACGCTTCGCTGTTTGTATAATTCGGCAGGCGATTTCGCCTCGGTTCGCGATAAGAATTTTTTTTAGCATGGTGTTCCCTTATTCTTATTGTTTGGCGGCGTTTTGCCAAGCTGGTGCACGTTTTTCAAAAAAAGCACTTAGGCCTTCTTGCCCTTCATCGCTGACTCTAATGTGCGCTATCCGTTTTGCGGTATGGTTGATCAGCGCCTCATCTATGGCGTTGTTCGCAACTTCGTCAATGAGCGCTTTTGCAGATTTAACTGCTTGTGGACCATTATTGAGCAAGCATGCTAGAAAGTGTGCTTCGCTTTGCGCTAAATCATCACTAATGTCGTGTATTAATCCCATATCGAGTGCGACATCTGCGGTAAATACTTCGGCAGTAAGGAAGTAGCGCCTGGCTTGACGTTCGCCAATCGCTTTTATGACATAAGGGCTAATGACTGCGGGGATCAAACCAAGCTTTACTTCACTTAAGCAGAATTTGGCTTTATTGGTTGCAACGGCAATATCACAGCAGGCGATCAAACCCAGTGCGCCACCAAAAGCAGCGCCTTGAACCAAGCAAAGTGTCGGGTGAGGGCAGTTTGCTAAAACAGACATCAATTTTGCAAGTTGCTCGGAGTCGGCAACATTTTCATCAAAATTATTACCTGCCATAGACTTCATCCAGTTTAGGTCTGCGCCGGCTGAAAAGTGTTTACCATCTGTTTTTAGTACCAGAGCACGAATGTCTAACGAATTGGCATGTTCAATACATTTGATCAATTCGCTAATGACGATATCGTCGAATGCATTGTGTTTTTCCGGGCGACTTAATTCTAAAATCGCCACTTGTGTTTTTGTTATGGTTAAAGTGACTGACATAGTCTGCTCCCGTTACATTCTAAAAATACCAAACTTAGACTCTATACGCGGCGCATTTGCCGCTGCATCAAGTGCTAAGCCAAGTACTGTGCGCGTGTCTGCGGGGTCGATAATGCCGTCATCCCATAATCGAGCACTGGCATAATAGGGGTGACCTTGCTTTTCATATTGCTCGACGATGGGCTTTTTAAACTCAGCCACTTCATCTTCGCTCATGCTTAGCCCTTTTCGTGCTAAACCGTCTTGGCGTACTTGTGTTAATACACCCGCTGCTTGCTCTCCGCCCATGACTGAAATTCGTGCATTTGGCCACATCCACATCATTGTGGGCTCGTATGCTCTGCCGCACATGCCGTAATTACCGGCGCCATATGACCCACCGATTAAGACTGTGAACTTTGGTACATCCGCGCAAGATACGGCGGTTACCATTTTTGCTCCATGTTTGGCGATGCCCTCTGCTTCATATTTCTGGCCAACCATAAAGCCCGTGATGTTTTGTAAAAAAATGAGGGGAATATCACGTTGTGCACACAGTTGAATAAAGTGTGCGCCTTTTTGTGCCGACTCGGAAAACAAAATACCGTTATTTGCGACTATTCCGACCGGGTGCCCGTATATTTGCGCAAAGCCAGTAACAAGCGTTTCACCAAAATAGCGTTTAAATTCATCAAATTGAGAATCGTCTACAACGCGTGCAATCACTTCGCGTACATCAAATGGTTTTTTCAGATCAGTGCCAACAATGCCGTACACTTCACGAATATCGTAACGTGGGGGTTTAACGTCTTGTAAAATAGGTTTTGTAGGGCGTTGATGATTAGCTCGTTGAATACATTGTCGGGCAATGGATAGTGCATGTTCGTCATTTTCAGCGTAATGATCTGCCACACCTGACGTTTTACAGTGCACATCAGCACCACCTAACTCTTCTGCACTCACTTCTTCGCCCGTTGCAGCTTTGACCAGTGGAGGACCCGCTAAAAATATAGTACCTTGCTCTTTAACGATGATACTCTCATCAGCCATCGCAGGTACATACGCGCCACCGGCCGTACATAATCCCATAACGACTGCGATTTGTGGGATCCCCTTTGCAGACATACGTGCTTGGTTATAAAAAATACGCCCAAAATGCAATTTATCGGGAAATACTTCGTCTTGCTCTGGTAAATTTGCGCCGCCAGAGTCAACCAGATAGATGCAGGGGAGGTGACAGCGCTCGGCAATTTCTTGTGCCCTTAAATGTTTTTTTACTGTTATGGGGAAGTAGGTACCGCCTTTAACTGTGGCATCATTGGCGACAATCATACACTCGACACCCTTGACACGCCCAATGCCCGCTACCACACCGGCACAGGGAATGTCTTGCTCGTAAACGCCAAAGGCCGCGAATTGAGAAATCTCTAAAAAGGGAGAGCCTTCATCAAGCAGGGTATTTATCCTATTTCTGACGAATAGCTTTCCGCGCCCTTCATGGCGAGCGATCAGTGCTTCACCACCGCCTTGAGCCAGTTTTGAGACTTTGTCGTTTAAATCACTTACCAGCGATGCCATAGCATCGCTGTTAGCTTTAAACTGACTGTCGTTGGGATTAACTGATGAGTTAAGTACAGTCATAGTTGTGTCCTTAACGGCTTTCAGTAAATAATTCACGACCAATTAGCATGCGGCGTACCTCAGAAGTTCCCGCGCCAATTTCATAGAGTTTTGCATCGCGTAGCAACCGGCCCGTTGCATATTCATTAATATAACCATTGCCACCTAAGATCTGAATGGCATCAAGTGCCATTTTAGTCGCTAGCTCTGCGGCATATAAAATTGCACCCGCCGCATCCTTACGAGTCGTTTCTCCACGGTCACATGCGCGAGCCACAGTGTATACATAGGAACGGGCTGCATTCATTTGCGTATACATATCAGCCACTTTGCCCTGAATTAGTTGGAACTCACCAATTGATTTATTAAATTGTTGGCGTTCATGAATATAAGGCGTGACGATATCCATACACGCTTGCATGATACCTAATGGGCCTGCAGCAAGCACAACGCGCTCATAATCTAGGCCGCTCATAAGTACTTTTACACCCTCATTTAAGCCCCCTAAAATGTTTTCTTCAGGGACTTCGCAATTTTCAAATACTAATTCACAGGTATTTGAGCCACGCATGCCCAGTTTGTCGAGCTTTTGTGCTGTAGAAAACCCTGGGAAATCTTTCTCGACTAAAAATGCGGTAATGCCCTTAGAACCTGCATCCAAATCTGTTTTCGCATAAATCACTAACACGTCAGCATCGGGACCATTGGTTATCCACATCTTATTACCATTGAGGATGTATTTATCACCTTGCTTCTGCGCTTTCAATTTCATAGAGACAACATCAGAACCCGCATTGGGTTCACTCATTGCCAGTGCGCCGATATGCTCGCCACTGATAAGTTTCGGGAGATACTTTTTCTTTTGCGCGTCATCACCATTGCGGTTTATTTGATTCACGCATAGGTTGGAGTGTGCCCCATAACTTAATCCAATAGAAGCACTTGCTCGGCTGATCTCTTCCATGGCGATAACATGCTCAAGATATCCCATGCCAGCACCGCCGAATTCTTCTGGCACTGTGATCCCAAGTAATCCCATTTCGCCAAATTGCGGCCACAATTGATTTGGGAAGCTATTATCTAGGTCAGTTTTTTCAGCGAGAGGGGCAATTTCTGCTGAGGCAAAAGCATTGACATGATCGCGGATCATGTCTGCGGTTTCGCCTAATCCAAAATTCATTTCTTTGTATAAAGATACGGTGCTCATATTAATAATCCTGTGAGAGTTATTCTTCTAAATTTCCTAAGGTATCGCGGCAGCGACGTTCTGCGGTCACTAATTCCATCAATACAACTTTGATATCGTCCATTTGTTGACTTAAATCTGCTTTTTTCTCTTCAATTAAATTCAACATGGTAACTAATTGTTTTGCGCTAGACTTGTCTGCGTCGTATAGCTCGAACAAACGACCTGTTTCGGCAAGCGTAAACCCTAATCGTTTGCCACGGAGGATGAGCTTAAGACGGACTTTGTCACGCTTCGAGTAAATACGTGTTTGGCCATGACGTTCAGGAGAAAGTAATCCTTGATCTTCATAAAAGCGAATACTTCGCGTGGTAATGTCAAATTCCTTAGCTAAATCACTAATAGAAAAAGTAGGTTCGTTGTTGTTATCTTGCATGGTGTTTATACATTTACATCTATACTGATAAAACCAATATAAGTGAAGTTTACGTAAAGGTAAAGCTGAACATTCAAATCATACTTTGGTAGTGGTTGTAAATAGGTAAGCTTAGAGAATTAAATGAAGCTACAGAAAGGAAATTACGTGTTTGGCAAGGATAGTGTGCAGCATAACTTTACAGTTTAAGCGAACGCATGTCGCAAGTTTTTAGATTTACGTTGGCGTAAACGTAAATATTATGTATGCTCGAAATATAAAATTTATTGTTCAAGCGAGAATGCTTGTTAATAGGAGCAAAAAATGAGTAATGATGCTGTTGTCATCGTAGCTGCAAAACGTACCCCTATGGGTGGCTTTATGGGCGCTTTATCTGGCGCAAGTGCCACGGAATTAGGCGCAACTGCCATAAAAAGTGTGATGTCTGAAACCGGATTATCAGATGCCTCAATAGACGAAGTGATCATGGGTTGTGTATTACCTGCTGGGCTTGGGCAAGCACCTGCTCGTCAGGCAATGTTGCATGGTGGTCTAGCGCGTTCAACAGGCGCAACAACAATCAATAAAGTATGTGGCTCTGGCTTAAAAGCGGCGATGCTCGCGCACGATTTAATTAAGGCAGGTAGTATTTCATCTGCTATCGCGGGTGGCATGGAAAGCATGACCAATTCACCGTATTTCATTCCAAAAGCGCGTGGCGGTATGCGTATGGGGCATGGCGAAATTAAAGATCATATGATGTCTGATGGTTTAGAAGATGCGTATGACAATAAAGCCATGGGTTGTTTTGCACAAGATACAGCAGATCAGTATGGCATCACGCGTGAACATATGGATGAGTTTGCATTGGGGTCGTTGAGTAAAGCAAATGCAGCAATTGAGAATGGCAGTTTTGACGCAGAAGTTGCGGCACATACGCTTCGTACTCGAAAAGGTGATGTGGAAGTCAACATTGATGAGCAACCGGGTAACGCGCGTCCGGATAAAATCCCGGGGCTACGTCCAGCATTTAAAAAAGATGGCACGATCACCGCAGCTAATTCGTCTTCAATCTCTGACGGTGCAGCAGCTTTAATTTTAATGAGTGAATCAGAAGCTCAGCGTCAAGGTTTAACACCTTTATGTAAAATCGCAGCACACGCAACCCATTCACAAGCACCGGAAGAGTTTACATTAGCACCCGTTGGCGCGATGAATACGCTACTAGAACGTACGGGCTGGAATAAAGCCGATGTTGATTTATGGGAAATTAACGAAGCGTTTGCCATGGTCACTATGTTAGCGATTAATGAAATGGGGTTAGATACCAATAAAGTTAATGTTAATGGTGGGGCCTGTGCACTTGGACATCCTATTGGTGCAAGTGGTGCGCGTATTTTAGTTACGCTTATTCACGCTCTTCGCAATAGAGGCTTATCAAAAGGTATTGCTTCATTGTGTATTGGTGGTGGTGAAGCGGTCGCACTTGCAGTTGAAGTGTAATGCTGATTTGACACTATTTTAAAAATTCGGGCATCGAATAACTGGTATAACAAATATTACTAACCAGCGATGCCTTATCTATTTACTTTGGGGAGGAGTGCGTCATGCACCAAGTACCTTTATACATCAACGGCGAATTTTCACAATCATCTTCAGACACTTGGATTGACGTAGTTAACCCTGCTAACCAAGAAGTGCTGGCTAAAGTGCCCTGTGCGACTGAAGCAGAAGTTCAAGCTGCTATTACTTCAGCACAAGAAACGTTTAAAACGTGGAAGGAAGTACCCATCTCAGAACGTGCACGAGTAATGATGCGTTATGCTGCACTACTTAAAGAACATCACGACGAAATAGCGACCATTATTTGTCATGAACTTGGCAAAACATTTGAGGATGCCAAAGGGGATGTGTGGCGTGGTATTGAAGTTGTAGAGCAAGCGGCCAATGCGCCGTCCATGATGATGGGTGAGACGGTAGGTAATGTTGCTCGCAATATCGACACGTATTCTTATATGCAGCCTCTGGGGGTATGTGCAGGGATCACACCGTTTAACTTCCCAGCGATGATCCCGTTATGGATGTTCCCTCTTGCTATTGTGTGTGGTAACACCTTTATTTTAAAACCTTCTGAACAAGATCCACTTACCCCTATGCGTTTAGTGGAGTTATTTGAAGAAGCCGGTGCACCTAAAGGGGTACTTCAAGTAGTACACGGCACTAAACCACAAGTAGACCAAATATTAGAAGCGCCAGAAGTTCGTGCAATTTCATTTGTGGGTTCATGTGGTGTAGGCCAATATATTTATTCAAAAGGCACACAAAATTTAAAACGCGTACAAGCGTGTGTTGGTGCTAAAAACCATATGGTGATCATGCCTGACTCGAAAAAAGAGCAGCTCATAAACAATTTAGTTGGTTCATCTGTGGGCGCTGCAGGTCAGCGTTGTATGGGTATATCAGTCGCGGTATTTGTGGGTGATTCTAAAGAGTGGGTTGCTGATTTAAAAGAAGCCTTCACCAAAGTACGTCCTGGTATTTGGAATGATCCAGAGGCAGCCTATGGCCCGCAAACGACCGGTGCCGCCAAAGCGCGTATCTTGTCTTTGATTGACAGTGCCAAGCAGCAAGGAGCAACCTGTTTATTTGATGGCTCTGATTTTACCGTTGAAGGCTATGAAAACGGCAACTGGGTTGGCCCTACATTGTTTACCGATGTCACACCTGAGATGGACCTATACAAAGAAGAAATATTTGGTCCAGTTTTAGCGTGTATGTTTGTTGATACGCTAGAAGAGGCCATAGAACTAATTAACAACAGTCCTTATGGTAACGGCACATCATTATTTACTTCAAGTGGTGCTGCTGCGCGCAAATTCCAACATCATATCGAAGTGGGTCAAGTGGGTATTAACGTACCAATTCCAGTGCCTTTGCCATTTTTCTCTTTCACAGGCTGGAAAGGATCATTTTATGGTGATCAACATACCTACGGTAAGCAAGGTGTGCGCTTTTATACTGAAACGAAAACCATCACGTCTCGTTGGTTTGAAGATGATGCCGTATCAGGCCCAAATATGAGTATTAATCTTAAGTAATACATTGAGTGTCCAGCAAGTAGCCACAAGAGTTACAGACACTAAGTAGTAGCCGAGCGTTATCTCTGCATAACGCTCGCGTATCAATAATTAAAACAATCAAGCCTGCCTGTGTGGGTTTGCATTAGACAACAAAAGAGGTCTTTATGGACTTTAATCTGAACGAAGATCAACAGGCGTTCGCCGATACAGCATACCAATTTGCAATGAGTGAACTTGCGCCCAATGCCGCTTTGTGGGATCGCGAACATATTTTTCCAAAAGAAGTTATCAAAAAAGCCGGTGAACTGGGTTTTTGTGGACTTTATACACCTGAAGAAGCCGGTGGTTTAGGGCTGTCGCGTTTGGACTCCAGCATTATCTTTGAGCAGCTTGCTATGGGATGTACTGCGACAACAGCTATGTTAACGATCCACAATATGGCAACCTGGATGATAGCGAGTTTTGCCAGTGACACAGTAAAAGAAAGCTATATTGACCAATTGGTCATGGGGGAGCTGCTAGCTTCATACTGTTTGACTGAGCCGGGGGCGGGTTCGGATGCTGCATCTCTTAAGACAAAAGCGGTATTAGCAGGAGATGAGTACGTATTAAACGGCTCTAAAATGTTTATCTCAGGCGCAGGTGAAACTGACGTCTTAGTGGTGATGGCGCGCACTGGAGAAGCTGGTCCTAAAGGTATATCGGCATTCTTTGTACCAGCTGATGCCGTGGGTGTGGAGTACGGTAAAGCTGAAGAAAAGATGGGTTGGAATGCACAGCCGACTCGATTAGTGAGCTTTGAAAATGTACGGATCCCCGCAAGTTATTTATTAGGAAAAGAAGGCCAAGGTTTTACATTTGCCATGCAAGGCTTAGATGGTGGGCGTATTAACATTGCGACTTGTTCTATAGGCACAGCGCAACAAGCACTGAACACGGCAAAAGAATATATGCAAGAGCGAGAGCAATTTGGTAAGCCTTTAGCTGCGTTTCAAGCATTACAGTTTAAAATTGCAGACATGAACACAGAGCTGGTTGCAGCACGTCAAATGGTGCGTCTAGCAGCGTTTAAATTGGATACAAATGATGCTGAAAAAACGACTTATTGCGCGATGGCGAAACGTTTTGCGACTGATGTTGGATTTAAAGTCTGTGATGATGCGCTGCAGATCCATGGTGGCTATGGTTATATTAAAGAATATCCGCTAGAGCGTCATGTACGAGATGTTCGCGTACACCAAATTCTTGAAGGTACAAACGAAATCATGCGTGTAATTATTGCACGTCGAATCCTAGCGCAAGGCGCTGCTAACGTATTATAAGGACTTCCCATGACAGCACAACTGAAACTTGAAAAGCAAGGTAGTACAGCCGTAATTACGATGAGCAACCCGCCAGCAAACACGTGGACGCGGGATACGTTAGCGGGTTTGAAAGAGTTGGTGTTAGGGCTTAATGCTGACAAAAACATTTATGCTTTGGTCATTACGGGCGAAGGTGAAAAGTTCTTTTCAGCAGGGGCCGACTTAAATGTGTTTGCCAGCGGAGATAAAGGTGTTGCTGCTGATATGTCGCGTGTTTTTGGTGAAGCGTTTGAAACCTTAAGTGACTTTAGAGGCGTATCTATTGCTGCGATAAATGGATTTGCTATGGGTGGCGGATTAGAAGTTGCGCTAGCATGTGACATTCGTATTGCCGAAACGCAGGCACAAATGGCATTACCTGAAGCCAAAGTTGGCTTATTACCCTGTGCTGGAGGGACGCAGAATTTAGCGTGGTTAGTCGGCGAAGGCTGGGCTAAACGTATGATTTTATGCGGTGAACGTCTTAAAGCAGACAAGGCGCGTGAGATAGGGTTAGTCGAAGAAGTTGTAGATACAGGGACATCTTTAGAGGCGGCGATTGCATTGGCGACTAAGGTCGCTGATCAAAGCCCAGTTGCGGTCACTGCGTGTAAAGCACTTATTCAGAAAGGCCGCACAGGCACGATTAATAGTGCATTGCCTTTAGAGCGTGAGTTATTTGTTACTTTGTTTGATACACAAGACCAAAAAGAAGGCGTTAATGCCTTTTTAGAAAAACGCAAAGCAAATTGGGTGAATGGTTAATGGCGAAGTTACAACTATTAAATCAAGCTGATGCGCCTGTGGTGTTTGAGCTAGCGCATTGTGATAATGGCATGCAAATTGCGTTTGCGACACTAAATGTACCTAAAGCTCTCAATGCGCTGAATTTAGATATGATCAGATTGCTTGCCCCCCAATTAGATGCATGGGCACAAGACGAGCAAGTGGCAGTGGTTGTTATTAAAGGCGAGGGTGAAAAAGCCTTTTGTGCCGGAGGTGATGTAGTGAGCCTCTATAATGCCATGGCCGCCAATGACGGCAATAACTATATAGAAACGTTTTTTAGTGAAGAGTACCGCCTAGATTATCAAATACATACTTATGAGAAACCTATTTTACTATGGGGTAACGGCATTATTATGGGGGGCGGATTAGGGCTCATGGCAGGTGCCAGTCATCGAGTTGTCACAGAAACCGCACGTATTGCAATGCCTGAAATCACCATTGGCTTATATCCAGATGTGGGTGGTAGTTACTTTTTGAATAAGATGCCGCAAGGTGTGGGGTTATTTTTAGGGTTAACAGGTGCCTCGATGAATGCCGCTGATGCACTGTTTGTGGGGTTAGCAGATCATTTTGTGGATGCTGAAAAGTATGGTGAGTTAATTGCTGGTTTACTCGGTGTGGAGTGGGGTAAAACGATGAGTTCAAACCATAATATGCTCAGCGATATGCTCACTGAACTCAATACTGCCTCTATTGAACCGCCAAAAAGTGAGATTCAGGCTAATATTAACCACATCACCGGCGTGAATTATTGTCATGATCTCCAAGCTCAGGTTGACTATATTCTATCAATTCCTAGTGATGGCAATAAATGGTTAAGCAGGGCGCAAAAATCATTGCGACAGGGTTCCCCATTGAGTGCTGTATTGGTGAATGAGCAACTTAAACTTGGCAAAGGGCGCTCTTTAAAAGCGTGCTTTATGTTTGAGTTAGGTATGTCAGTGCAAGCAGGTAAAGCAGGTGAGTTTCAAGAAGGTGTACGTGCACTATTGATTGATAAAGACGGATCGCCAGATTGGCAGTTTAAATCAGTGGGTGACGTACCTGGTGACACGATATCAACCTTTACTGCATCGCGTTGGAATGATGATGCACACCCATTAGCAAATATGTAAGGAACAAAAAATGGCAAAAATCGGATTTATTGGCTTAGGCAATATGGGTGGCCCAATGGCCTGCAACTTGGTTAAAGCCGGACACTCAGTGACCGTATTTGACCTAAGTGCTGATGCAATGGCGCACTTAGCAACACAAGGAGCACAGACCGCAAGCGATGTAACACAGGTATGTGAAGGAGCTGATTATGTGATCAGCATGCTGCCTGCGGGTAAACATGTGCGTGCTATTTATTGTGGTGAAAATGGCTTAATTAACCATCTAGATACGACGACATTGGTGATCGATTGCTCTACTATTGATGCAGAGTCTGCACAGTTTGTGGGTAAAACCTTAGGTGATGCGGGTGTTAAATTTGTAGACGCACCAGTATCTGGCGGTGTTGCGGGCGCTGCTGCTGGTACATTGACGTTTATTGTGGGTGGTAGTCAAAGTGATTTTGACAGCGCGAATAGCGTGCTACCTGATATGGGGAAAAATATTTTTCATGCGGGTGATATTGGCGCAGGACAAGTGGCTAAGATCTGTAACAATATGCTGTTAAGTATATTAATGGCAGGAACCAGCGAAGCGTTACAAATGGGCATTGACCATGGCTTAGATCCAAAAGTACTCAGCGAAATCATGCTCAACAGTTCTGGCCGCAACTGGACATTAGAATTGTATAATCCATGCCCAGATGTACTAGAAAATGCCCCAAGCTCAAATGATTACAAGCCGGGCTTTATGGTTGACTTAATGGCTAAAGACTTAGGCTTAGCACAGCAAGCGGCACAACAAACAAATTCGGCAACGCCGATGGGTGCACTCGCGAAAAACTTGTATAACTTGATGCAAAATCAAGGCAAAGGCTCGGAAGACTTTAGCGCGATTTTTAAACTTTTTAGTGAAAAATAAGATTCATTATGGATATTAAAGATAAAACAGTGGTGATCACTGGTGGAGCGCAAGGCTTAGGTTTTGCCATGGCAACACAAATGGCGGAGTTAGGTGCAAACCTTGCGTTGATTGATATGCAAGAAGATGTGTTAGCGACTGCGGTTTCTGAGTTAACTCGATTTGGTACAACCGTTAAAACCTACGTGGCTAACGTGAGTGTTGAAGCAGATGTTGAAGGCGTATTTAACGACATTATGAATGATTTTGGTAATATTGCGGTGTTGATCAATAACGCGGGTATTTTACGCGATGGCTTATTACTCAAAGCCAAAGAAGGCAAAATCATAGATAAAATGTCATTGTCACAATTTCAGTCTGTGATTGATGTAAACCTGACAGGCGTTTTCTTGTGTGGCCGTGAAGCCGCAGTGAAAATGGTTGAAGGTGAGCAAGGTGGCGTGATCATTAATATGTCGAGTGTGGCACGCGCGGGTAATATGGGTCAAACCAATTATTCAGCAGCGAAAAGCGGAGTCGCGGCTTTAACCACAACATGGGCCAAAGAGCTAGGCCGGTTTGGTATTCGCGTGGGCGCGATTGCGCCAGGTGTGATCCGCACGCAGATGACAGATGCGATGAAGCCAGAAGCCAAAGAGCGCTTAGTTAAAATGAAGCCCGTAGGACGACTTGGTGAAGCGCAAGAGATTGCCCATACCGCTAGATACATTATTGAAAACGACTTTTTTACCGGTCGAGTGGTAGAAATCGATGGTGGTATTCGTTTGTAAGCCTAGTACAGTGTACTGACGCACAACGTTGATGAAAAAGCATGGCTTGCGCTGTGCTTTTTTGTTTTGAAATGAAAAAAAGTAAAGGTAATTTTAGAGATCATGATCAGATGTTTAGATAACACCGAGCATACGGTTGCAATGCAAATATATGATATTTTTCAGGCATCGTATAAAATTGAAGCTGCATTGATTGGTATTGCGTGTTTTCCTCCTCTTGCTCGCACTATAGACGATATTTGCGCAGCGCAAACTCAATTTTACGGTTATTTTGAAGCACAAGAATTGGCTGCGGTAGTTGAGATTTCGATACAAGACACGGTACTTATTATTGACAGCTTAACAGTATCACCGAGCTTTTTTCGAAGGGGCATCGCTCGCAAGCTATTGTGTTTTATTATGGAGGAATATCCTTTTTCACGCGCGCTTGTAGAGACCGCTGCGGTGAACGCTCCTGCTATTGCGCTTTATCAAAAACAGGGATTTGTTGCAGTTAAAAAATGGACGCCTGATCATGGCATTGAAAAAGTTGCTATGTCGATAACGAACACGGAGCAATCATAAATTAGCCAGTAATAAATAACCTTGCGGACTTCGCAATGATTTTAGTTGCTTCATATTTTATTCTCATTTGGCTTGCAAGTTACAATTTTGTCACGGTTTGTACTTTTTATAGCGCAGGGTGATCTTATTTTCTTTTGGTGATAATTAAATTTTATTTGAGTGTATTTTTGACACCTTGCGGGGTTGTTTAAAAGTGAGGCAGTATCATTCTTTTTGTTCGCATTCTATCACTTGGCGTTCTGCCTATCAGCTATAAAGCCAAATAATGGGTTTCGTCCCATTACTTATCTAGTGAATGAATAGACTAAAAGTGTAATTTACTTGGTGACATTTACCTATTTACTCTATTTTTCTTGAAATTATATATTTTCAGCGTACACTTGTGCGCTCAGATTTTCAGCTAACAGGTGTACGCTCAAAATGCGTGTTGCACGAATCATTTTTGATAAATTCACACAGCTCTTTTTACATCACCAGAGTTTTTTTGGCTATGTTGAGCCTGTTGTTCAGTATTTTTTACCCGCATGGAGGGATGGTTCATACCGTGCAAAAGTACAAATGGTCGTTAAACCATCCCCGTCATATCTCGAAATTACATTAAAACCCGAGAAAAGTTGGCCAAGGCACCGCGCAGGGCAGCACATTAATTTAACCATAGAGGGTGATGGGCGATTATTAACCCGGACATTTACGGTTGCATCTAGTAGCGATGAACATAACTCAACGGGTTTAATAAAGTTATTGATCAAGGTAGATGAAAATGGTCGTTTTACAGGTCAGCTATATGATGTTTTACGAACACAAACGTGGTGCAATATTTCAGCGCCCTATGGTGAGTTTAGGCTTAATACATTAAAAAAGCCGTTGCTTATGGTGGCGGGTGGTTCTGGTATTACGCCTTTTATCGCCTTATTGAGTCAACATTTACCACAGATCAAAGAACCTGTTCGTTTGGTGTACTTTGCTAAAGAGCATGAGCATCAATGTATTAAGCAGCTTAATGCGCTTCAGATGAAATATGAACACTTTAGTGTCACGCTGTGTGTAAGACAAAACAGTCAACCAGTTGATGTTTATGTGTCTGAAAATAGGCTATCGGATGTGTATTGTTGCGGCCCGTTTAATATGATGCAACAAGTGCAAAATGCATGTGAAGCGTTTGGCATGCCGTACTATCAAGAAACATTCGGTGTTAGAAAGCAGCGGTTGCACGCAACGGGCACGGACGCGAAAAGTTTTACTCTCAAACTCACGCAATCATCGACACACATTAAGAGCGAAGGCACGTTACTTGAGCAACTGGAGGTGCAAAACTTACCCGTGATACGGGGATGTGGCATTGGGGTATGTCACCAATGCCAATGTGTTAAAAATGCGGGAGTTGTGAGAGATATTCGTACTGGGCAACTGTCTGACAGTGGTCAGCAGCTGATCCAGTTGTGTGTGTCTGAACCCGTCTCTGATTTGGATTTAACGATATGAATAAGATAAATTTTACTTTATTAGCACAAGAGCTTGATGACATAAAACAGCAAACGTTAAGCAAAGTAGGCCAAGCAGATGCAGATCATATTCGCCGAATTATTCGCATACAAAGGTATTGTGAATGGTCTGGGCGGGTATTACTCATGATGGGGTTTTTACTTCCGGCATTATGGCTTATAGGTGTTTTATTATTAGCGATTGCGAAAATTCTAGATAATATGGAAATTGGTCATAATGTTATGCACGGTCAGTATGACTGGATGAACGATAAACATATTAACTCTCGCGTGTATGAATGGGATATTGCTTGTGATGGACAAAGTTGGCATCGAGTGCATAATTACGAACACCATACGTATACCAATATTCTTGGTAAAGACAGAGATTTTGGCTATGGCTTGCTGCGATTATCGAATGACTTTAAATGGCGACTTAAAAATAGCTGGCAACTGTTAACATACATCAATTTGAGCATGTTATTTCAATGGGGCGTGTCTTATCATGAAATGGCTGCTGAACGCGTCTTTTTAGGAAAGCAAAAACAAGGCCGTGATCCTCGAGTGTCGCACCGAATGTTAAAGCAACGCTTTTTTAGTAAAGGCACACGGCAATTACTGAAAGATTATGTTGTTTTTCCTGTACTTGCTGGTCCGCTATTTTTGTGGGTATTCAGTGGTAACTTACTCGCTAATCTTATTCGTAATTTATGGACCTCGACCATCATATTCTGTGGCCATTTTACAGAACAAACGCACACGTTTGAGCAGCGTGATTGTGAGAATGAAAGTCAAGGGCAGTGGTATTATCGTCAAGTATTAGGGTCATCGAATATTCAAGGAAGTAATACATTCCATATTTTAACGGGTCACTTAAGTTATCAAATTGAGCATCACTTATTCCCTGATTTACCGGCATCACGTTACCAAGAAATTGCACCCAAGGTACAAGCCGTGCTTTCTCAGCATGGTATTACGTACAATACGGGTGGTTTTTTTAAGCAGTATCGCTCTGTGTTAAAACGTATTTTGCGTTACTCATTTCCTTAAAATAGTCACAGTATGCAGGCTCATTGGGCTGCATACTGTGTCTTATATGCGAACTTTAGGCCCGTTGACCACACGGCTCAATCACCTTTGCTGTGAGGACCATGAACACTGTATCAGCAGATATTCCTGTGCAATATTTAACAAGCAATAAGACGATGTCAGTCAATTGTATTGATGATGAAGGGGTTGATGATTACGTATTAATTACCATGTTTGGTGCCCCTTGGGTTGATTATGGAATTGATGATTTGCCTAATGGAGAACGCGTACACCCGCCATATTCATATGGCTATCATAGTGCATACACTGTAACGAGTCGTTTGACAGTGAATAACCAAGCTTATTATGCTACTTTATTTAACCGTGATGTTGAATTGGGTTTATTCTCTTGGAAAGGCGCAAAACGGCCTTTCCACTCAGATGTATTTACAATAAACAAAGCCGTGGTGAACGAGACGCGTCAACCTGTTCTTTACCACACTTTTCTGTGTGAAGATGCGGCAGGTAAAACGTTGGCAGTTGAGGTATTCAGCCTAACGAATCCAGAAAGCATCTACCTACTTGAAGATCAGCTTATCATTAAATAAGACCTGCTTCTTATCAGATCAGTATATCACTCAGTGCACTGTGTAATTCCTTATACTTAAATTGAAAGTTGTCTTTAGTTAACCTCTCGGGCACAACCGCTTGGCCATAAATGAGTAAATCAGCCATTTCACCAAAAAGAAGCCGCAACATGATGTTGGGCATAGGAATTATTGAGGGTCTTTTCAGTACAGTTGATAATGTTTTGGTAAATTCTATGTTGCTAACAGGGTGGGGCGCTGTGGCGTTAAATTTTCCTGTGAGTGCCGTATTTTCCATCAAGTGCACAATAATGTTCACCATGTCATCTATGTGGATCCAAGACATCATTTGTTCGCCACTTGATACTTTGCCACCCAGACCCATTTTAAACGGAGGAACCATTTTAGCCAAGGCGCCGCCCTGTGCGCTAAGTACAACGCCCGTGCGCACGATGCATACTCGAGTATTGTACTGCTGGGCACTAAGTGCAAGGTTTTCCCATTGCTCACATAACTCATTGCTAAATTCTGTTGTACAGTCGGTAAACGTCTCATTGATTTTTATATGACTTGATTGACGTCCATAAAATCCAATGGCACTGCCTGAAATAAGTGTATGCGGCGGACTATTTGCGAGTTTAATTTTCTCGATCAGTTGCTGGGTGATAGTTAGCCGACTCGTTAAGATTTTTTCTTTTTGTTGATCTGACCAGCGCTTGTCGGCGATGGGCTCGCCTGCAAGATTAATAATGACATCGAGCGCGTTAAAATCGGCGTCGTTTACTGTGTTTATGCATGTAACGGTGTCTGGTAAGATTGATTTTGCGCGGTCTATATTGCGTGTTAACGCTATAAGTTCATGCTCTTGATACAGCACTTGGCATAATTGACGACCAATCAGCCCTGTTGCACCTGTGATCAATACTTTCATGTGGTTTACCTTCCTTACTGCATTAATATCAACATAATGAATACGCACACCAAACAATATAGATCATCTTTAGCGTCTAGTGGCTATGACTTTATCAGGGAATGCATTAGAATCAGCAAAAAAATTGTTAAGGAAATCTAGTGTCGTCATTATCGGGTTTAAACTGTCGTGACATAGTTATTTTAGCCGCCTTTATTTAAAAACAATGAAAAAGGAGTACCTCAAGAGATGGATAATTCAACTCATACGCAGTTAAATGAGCACTTTGCCTTTGATTCTTTGCAGTCGATTCGAAATCGCTTATTAGACCTAACTGGCAGAAACCGACTGTTAAACTTTAAACATGGCAGATCTGGTTTTATCCGAGTGATAGATGAAATGCCAGATCAATTAGCTGAAAACAGACTTGAAAGTTATTATGCAGGGAAAAGATTTAGCTATCGAAGGGCCATCATGCTCTGGTAAATCGCACACTATAACTAATTTAATGACAGCGGCTCTCCTCAAGGTAAAAAAATACTTTGTGTTGCTGACAAAATGGCTGCACTTTAAGTCGTAAAATCTCGATTAGCTAGAGTAGGGCTTAGGTGATTTTTGTCTGGCATTATCTAGCCATAAAACATAGAAAAACAAGTTTATAAAAATATAGCTAAGCGAATAAACAGCTAAGATGATTATTGCTATCCATCATCAATTCATATTCGAATGTATGAAGAGAAAAAAGAGGCATTAACTCAATATGCTAATTGTGATCAACAGCACATTACAAATACAGAGAGAGCAATTTATCAAATCTTTTCAATAGCAACACGCTATCGTAAAGAGTTCGTTAATATTTCGCTAGAAGATATTACCCCTGATCATATTTGCGCTCAGCAACATCCACAGCACATGGCAAATATCTTGAGCAAGTGCTGACTATTATTGCTGAAGATGAACAAGATAATAGCGTGTAGGTAAAGTTTTACTTACATAACTACATGAGTTAAAAGTAAATTCAATGTACCATACTACTAAATGATACAGATCACTGTTTAAAAAAAGAATTAAGGTAAAGTGAATGGCAACCGCTAAAAGCAAAAAGAGCAACACCGCAAACCCCAATTTTGAAGAAACCCTCTGGGATACCGCAAATAAACTGCGTGGCAGTGTTGAGTCGTCTGAATATAAGCATGTGGTATTAAGTCTT
The DNA here is from genome assembly GCF_005886875.1 of Pseudoalteromonas aurantia. Classification (GTDB taxonomy): domain Bacteria; phylum Pseudomonadota; class Gammaproteobacteria; order Enterobacterales; family Alteromonadaceae; genus Pseudoalteromonas; species Pseudoalteromonas aurantia_A. The sequence continues at coordinate 41,535 of NZ_PNBY01000020.1, forward strand.
ATCTTCTTAAAATTTATCAGTGATAAGTTTGAAGACAAACGCCAAGCCTTAATTGATGGTGGTATGCAGGATTTTGTTGAGCAAGTGGAATTTTACATGCAAGACAACGTGTTTTACTTACCAGAGGAAGCCCGTTGGTCGTTTATTAAAAAGAACATGAAGCAAGACGACATTGCTGTAAAAATTGATACCGCATTACACACCGTTGAAAAGAACAACCCATCATTAAAAGGCGCATTGCCAGAAAACTACTTTAGCCGCTTAGGGCTTGTTACCAGTAAGCTTGCGTCACTTATCGATACCATTAATAACATCGACACTGCGGCTTCTGAGTGTGAAATGACTGAAGAAGATTTAGTGGGTCGCGTTTACGAATACTTTTTAGGTAAGTTTGCCTCTAGTGAGGGCAAAGGTGGTGGTGAATTCTATACGCCAAAATCAGTCGTTGCGTTAATTGCTGAAATGATTGAACCGTTCAAAGGTAAAATTTACGACCCATGTTGTGGTTCTGGCGGTATGTTTGTGCAATCGCTTAAGTTTATCGACAGCCACAAAGGCAATCGTAAAGATATTTCAATTTATGGACAGGAATACACGAATACCACCTACAAACTCGCCAAAATGAACTTAGCGGTGCGGGGTATTTCCGGCAACTTAGGTGAAGTTGCCGGTGATAGTTTTTTTAAAGATCAACACCCAGACTTAAAAGCCGACTTTATTATGGCAAATCCGCCGTTTAACCAAAAACAATGGCGTTCTGATAGCGAATTAGTTGACGATGGCCGTTGGGCGGGTTTTGACGTACCCCCAACAGGCAATGCGAACTATGCGTGGATCATGCACATGATCTCAAAGCTTAGTGAAAACGGCACCGCAGGGTTTGTATTGGCCAATGGCGCAATGTCAACCAATACAAATACCGAAGGTGCGATTCGCCAAAAAATCATCGAGCAAGACTTAGTGGATTGTATGATTGCACTGCCGGGGCAATTGTTCTACACCACACAAATCCCGGTATGTTTATGGTTTATCACCAAGAATAAAAAAGCAAGTACTGAGGGAGATTCACTAGGTAACAGGCGCAACCGCCAAGGTGAAACGCTATTTATTGATGCCCGTGAAATGGGCTCAATGATCAGCCGTACCAATAAAGAATTAACCACGGATGATATTGCTGATATTGCTCGCACTTACCATGCTTGGCGCAACACCCCCGGTCATTCCGCACTTGATGCGGGATCTCTTGAACCGTATGAAGATGTTGCTGGTTATTGCAAGTCAGCTTCGCTTGAAGATATTAAAGCGAATGACTTTGTATTAACACCGGGCCGTTATGTGGGCGCTGCTGACATTGAAGATGACGGCATCCCGTTTGAAGTTAAAATGAAGGAGCTAAGCCAAACCCTTTATAGCCAGATGGAGCAGGCAGAAGAACTAGATAAAGCGATCCGCCAAAACTTGGAGGTGTTGGGTTATGGCGAGTAATTGGAAAAAAGTAGGGTTAAATGATTTAGGCGAGGTAGCCAGAGGAAAGTCTAAGCATCGTCCTAGGTATGCTGAGCACTTATATGGAGGAAAATATCCTTTCATACAAACTGGGGATATTAAAGCTTCTGGTGGGCTAGTATCTACACATTCGCAAACCTACAGTGAAGCAGGATTAGCGCAAAGTCGTTTGTGGCCAACCAATACAATGTGTATCACTATTGCTGCAAACATTGCTGAAACTGGAATTTTGACATACCCAGCATGTTTTCCTGATAGCGTAATTGGCTTTATAGCGGATGAAAGTTTGTGTGATGTCCGCTTTATTGAATATCGTTTTCGATATTTAAAAGCTCAATTACAAAGAGAAGCCATAGGCTCTGTTCAAGATAACATTAACCTCGCTACTTTCGAACGGTTAAAGTTTTCAATACCTGAATTAGAAGAACAAAAACGCATCGCTGACGTTCTCTACAGCCTTGATAATAAAATACAGTTAAACCGCCAAACCAACCAAACTCTAGAAAAAATGGCGCAAGCGTTATTTAAAAGCTGGTTTGTCGATTTTGATCCCGTTTTCGACAACGCCCTTGCTAGCGGTATGGCAGTTAACGACTTCCCAGAAGCCTTACAGAAAAAAGCACTTTTGAGGCAACAGCAACGCCAACAAGCGCCATCAGCGAGTAAAGTGCAACAACAAAGTGCTAATGGAGAGCCCTCAGCCGATAAAAAAGACGAAGCTAAACCACTACCCGAAGATATCCGTCAACTCTTCCCAAGTGAATTTGAACAGACGGATGAACCATCAATCGGCATCAACGGCTGGATACCTAAGGGTTGGGTTTTATCAAATACTGGCGATGAGTTTGAGATCAAAGGTGGTTCAACACCTAGTACGAAAAACTCAGATTTTTGGGAGGGTGGTGAAATACACTGGACATCACCAAAAGATCTATCAGGTAATGACTCAAAAATATTATTAGATACAAACCGTAAGATTACTGAAGCAGGCTTAGCAAAAATAACTTCAGGTTTGCTGCCTGTAGATACAGTATTAATGTCTTCAAGAGCACCTGTTGGCTATTTAGCCTTCGCTAAAGTTCCCGTTGCAATTAACCAAGGTTACATTGCTTTACAGTGCAAGAAAACATTATCTCCTGAATACACTATGCAATTTTTAGATTCTGTGATGGATGAAATTAAAGGTATTTCAGGCGGCACTACTTTTGCCGAGATAAGTAAAAAAACGTTTAGAAGTATTAAGCTAATTGTCCCTTCAAAATCCATTGTTGATGCGTATAGCTGTATTGCAAAAGCTCAATACGATAAAGTCACGGAAAATATCAAGCACTCAAATACTCTAACTGATACACGAGATTATTTACTACCAAAACTAATCTCTGGCGAATTAACCTTGCCTGCTGACAACAGTAAATGCACGGCCGCGACAGAAGCATACCCATCATGAAAACCTATGACGACGAACAGCACCCCATTATGAGCCAGCTAAAAACCTGGTTTAAACAAAAATCGGTAGGTGAACTCAGCGAGATTATTCTCAATTATATCGGCGAGTCTGCCGAAGAGCAAAGCCGTTGGCAGCTTGCCATGTTAAACGATCAAGTTGGGTTAAGCGCTGCGGATATAAAAAAGATGATCACCAAAGCCTTGCCAAAAAAGCAGGTTTGGAGCTACAGCGAGGCAAGCGCCTATTTTCGGCATAGTGATGACATGTTTGCAGACATTTTTATTGCCATCGATAGCTTGCCCGTTGATAAACAATGGCAACTGGTGTTACATGCGCTGGTTCGGCTCAATACCGTATTAGAGCAAGTCGATGACTCAGGCGGTTACCGCTTTGATTTAGAAGGCGAATTAAATCAACGATTAAGTACCTTGTTTAACCAGCAAGCTTGGTCTGACGATGAAAAGGCACAATGGATTTTTGACCATTATAAAGACTATAAATACGATGTGTTTCCGAGCGTACCCGAGGACTTTAACTTAACCGATCCGGTAAAACAGATTTTTGTTGGCTTATGTGAAACAGCTGCACAACAACGTCAGCAACAAGGCGTTGATTTAAGCAACTGGCAACAAAAATCTAAATTCGCCCGCTTAATTGAACCCCTCATAGCACAAGCGCAACAAAATAATGATTGGCAGCAACAATGCACATTGATGGCAATGACCGCTTACGATGAAAGAGATTTTATTAGCATCAGCCAGCTTTGTTTAGATAATAAAGGTGTTGATCAAGGTGAACTCTTAGATGCGGAATATTGGTTACAAAAAGCCTATCACGCGGCAAAAAATGACCGGGAAAAAATCAGTTGTCAACAATTTGAAGTTGAGTTGCGCCTTGCTTTAAATGACTATGGCCAAGCGTGGCAGTTGGCGTGGCAACTATTTAACCAACGCCCTAGTTTTTCAGGTTACAAAGGGTTAATGGCACTGGAGAAAAAAACAGGGGTAATTGATACAACATTTAAACAGAAAGCCGAGCATATTTTTACCCACTGTTACACTGAAAATAGCTATGGAGGCATAGCCCGAGAGGCTGATGCGTTATTAAGCTTTTATATGTATCACCAAGAGTTAACCAATGCCCGTTTATGGGTAAAGTCACATAAAGCAGAGTTTACAAAATTGCTTACATTAGCGGATTTAATTGTTGCAGAACACCCACAAGAAGCCATCGATTTATATGCGCGTGTTGTACTACCAACAATAAGCCAAGGTAACAATCAAGCATATCAACACGCCACCGATTTACTGCTGACGCTAGAGAAAAACCTCCAAGGTGATCATATTGAGCAACTACACCGGATGATCCGTCACGTTATCAAACAACACAAAGCAAAACGTAATATGATGAAGCTTTTAAAGGCACATTATTCAGTATGCTTTTAGAGTCAGTGGTCAATCAAATACAGCGATAAAAGTACGCTCAAAAAGCGCCAAAATAAAACAATAATAATAGGGAAATATTATGCAGTTTACAGAAGCTCAATTAGAAGCAGCCATTATAGAGTTACTGGGTGATCAAGGCTACCTGTATACCTCTGGTTCAGACTTTTCTATGGCTGACGGCACACGAGAACCAGAGCAGGTATTAATAAAAGAAGACTTACGCGCCTATCTGGCAAATCGTTATGCTGCTGATGACATTACCTCGGGTGAAATTGACAGTATTATCTTACAGCTTGAAACCTTACCGGTAGGCGACTTATATGAAAGTAATAAAACCTTTTGTAAGTGGTTAAGTGATGGCTTTTTATTAAAACGTGAAGCAGGTAGTAAGCCCGGTGAAGCGTCTAAAAAAGATTTATATATTCAGCTAATTGACTATGACCAAGTAAAGAAGGCAGAAGTCGCGGTTGCTCAAGCGTCACATGAAGCGTTACCTAGGGTTGCAGAGTCAAGCATCACTTATGCTGCTTCAACACAGCACAATATTTTTAAGATCGTTAATCAGCTAGAGATTGACAGCCCATCAGCAGATAACGCCATGCGTATTCCTGATGGTATTATATATATCAATGGTTTGCCTGTTGTTGTGTTTGAATTTAAGAGCGCCATTCGTGAAGAACAAGCCACATTACATCATGCCTATGTGCAATTAACCACTCGTTATCGCCGTGATATTCCTCAGTTATTTGTTTTCAATGCACTGTGCGTGATTAGTGATGGGGTAAATAATAAAATGGGCAATGTATTTGCACCTTATGATTTTTATTATGCATGGCGAAAAGTGACGGGGGATGAATCAATAGAGCAAGACGGCATTAATGGCTTGCATACTATGTTGCAAGGCTTGTTTGATAAAGAACGTTTATGTGATGTTATTCGACACTTTATTTACTTTCCTGATAAATCTAAAGATGAAGTAAAAATAGTGTGCCGTTACCCACAATATTACGCAGCTAGAAAGCTTTTTGAGAATATTAAGAAAGAGCGAAAGTTGCTTACTGCTGGCGGCAATGTAGAAGGGGGCAGTGGTAAAGGCGGTACGTATTTTGGTGCTACAGGCTGTGGTAAAAGCTTTACCATGCAGTTTTTATCACGGCTTTTGATGAAAAGCGTTGAATTTGAAAGCCCGACCATTGTATTAATTACCGACAGAACAGATTTAGACGACCAGTTATCTAAACAATTCTCCAACGCTAAAAGCTATATTGGCGATGATCATATTGTGAGTGTTGAAAGCCGCGATCAACTAAGAACACTTCTTAAAGGCCGACAAAGTGGCGGTGTATTTTTAACGACCATTCATAAATTTACCGAAGACATTGAAGTACTCACAGAGCGTACCAACGTTATTTGTATTTCTGATGAGGCACATCGTAGCCAAGTAAACTTAGATCAAAAGGTGGTGATTACTGATAAAGGCCCTAATGCCGGAGTGAGGCGCACATACGGTTTTGCAAAGTATTTACATGACTCATTACCTAATGCGACCTTTGTTGGTTTTACCGGCACACCTATTGATGCCACGTTAGATGTTTTTGGTGAGGTAATAGATGCGTATACCATGTCAGAGTCGGTGAAAGATGAAATAACGGTGCGTATTGTTTACGAAGGCCGTGCGGCAAAAGTATTGCTTAATAATGCCAAGTTAGAAGAGATAGAAGCGTATTACAAGCAATGTGAAGACTCTGGTAGCAATGAACATCAAATAGAAGAAAGCAAAAAAGCCACTTCGAGCATGAACTCGATTTTGGGCGATCTTGATCGCATACGCACGCTAGCTAAAGATTTTGTTGAACACTACGAAGCACGCATCACTGAAGGTTCTACCATAAAAGGTAAAGCCATGTTTGTTAGTAGTTCACGTGAGATTGCTTACCTGTTTTATCAGGAGCTGGAAGCGTTACGCCCTGAGTGGTTTGAAATACTGGAGTGCGAAAAAGGCTCTACGTTAAGCGAACAAGAGAAGAAGAAAATCAAACCGATGGAACGTGTCAAAATGGTTATGACACGTGGTAAAGATGATCCAGAAGCCCTGTATAACTTACTAGGCACCAAAGAGTACCGTAAAGAGTTAGACCGTCAGTTTAAGAATGATAAATCTAACTTTAAAATCGCCATTGTCGTTGATATGTGGCTTACTGGTTTTGATGTCCCATTTCTTGATACGATTTATATTGATAAACCACTGCAAAAACATAATCTTATTCAAACTATTTCACGTGTTAACCGCAAGTTTTCAGGTAAGCATAAAGGTTTAGTGGTCGATTACATCGGTATTAAAACGGCGATGAATAAAGCGTTAGCGCAGTTCTCAAAGTCAGAAGAAACGAACTTTGAAGATATTAATCAGTCGGTTATTGCGGTTAAAGATCATTTAGATTTACTCAATCGAATTTTCCATCAGTTTAACTCTTCTCCATATTTCACTGGCGAGCCAGTGGCACAGTTAAATTGCTTAAATTCTGCGGCTGAATTTGTACTCTCTATTGGCAAACTTGAGAAACGCTTTATGGCCTTAGTTAAGCGTTTAAAAGCCGCTTATGATGTGTGTTGTGGCAGCGAGAAGCTTTCAGAAAAAGAGCGGGATTATATTCACTTTTATTTAGCTGTTCGCTCAATTATTTATAAGTTAACCAAAGGCGATGCGCCTGATACTACTCAGATGAACGCTAAAGTGCGTGAGATGATTGCAGAGGCGCTTAAAAGTGAGGGGGTAGAGGAAATATTCAAACTTGGCAACGACGATGGTGAGATTGATATTTTTGATGAAGACTATCTTGCCAAAATTGGCAAAATAAAGCTGTCCAATACCAAAATAATGCTACTGCAAAAAATGCTAGCTAAAGCCATTGGAGAAATGAAAAAGGTTAATCTTGCACAAGGGGTAGATTTCACCAAACGGTTTAAGGCGTTAGTTGAAAAGTACAATGAGCGAAAAGAAGAAGATGTATTGGTCAGTGAAGTATTAGAAGACTTTTCTGATGAAATTATCAATATGTTTACCGACCTTAAAACTGAGATGGACTCTAACGATGACTTAGGTATTAGCTTTGAAGAAAAAGCCTTTTACGACATATTAAAATCGTTGGCTGTTAAGTATGACTTTACTTACCCTGACGAGAAATTAATTGAATTGTCGCAAGCTGTAAAAGAGGTTGTTGATGATAAAGCCAAATACACCGATTGGAATAACCGTGATGATATTAAGGCTGAGTTAAAAGTTGATTTGATCATGCTACTCCATAGGTTTGGCTACCCGCCGGTTAGTCGAGACGAAGTGTATAAAGAGATTTTTGCACAGGCTGAAAATTTTAAGAAAAATAGAGTGGCATAGGGAATTAGAGAATTAAATTATGCGTACTCTACAACAATCAAGTAAAGCATTGGACTGGACTGTAAATAGTTATGACTTTATCAGGGAATGCATTAGAATCAGAAAAAAATCGTTAAGGAAATCCAGTGTCGTCATTATCGGGTTTAAACAGAAGCCTTGTTATTTTGGCCTCTTTGTTTGTTGTGCTAGCGGGCGTGAAGTTAGCAAGTGACATCATTGTCCCTTTTATTTTAGCCGCCTTTATTGCCATTATTTGTAATCCATTACTTCGATTCTTTGCACGCTTTCATATACCGAAAGGTCTCTCTATCGTGATTATTATTTGCTTAATTAGCGCTGTTGGGATGAGTCTGGCAGGCCTTGTAGGCCAATCACTTACCGACTTTTCTAAGCAACTTCCAGATTACAGAGAGCAGTTACAGGATAAATTTATTTGGCTTGTCGATATAGCAGCGCAGTACAATATTCTCATAGATAAAAACCAGTTAATTTCACTCTTTGACCCTGGAAAAATGATTGACATGGCGACCAATATGCTAACCGGTTTTGGTGGGGTTATGGCTAACTTATTTTTAATCATTTTAACCGTGGTGTTTATGCTATTTGAAGCACCTATGTTAAGTAAAAAGGTGCATTTGGCTCTAGATGACCCGGAAATGAAAATGCTACAAATTGACCGGTTTTTAGAGTCTATTAACTCTTATCTAGCGATTAAAACTATGGTGTCGCTTGGTACTGGGTTTTGTGCAGGACTGTTACTCTGGATACTTAATGTCGATTATTTCGTGTTGTGGGCAGTGTTGGCTTTTTTATTGAATTACATCCCTAATATTGGGTCTATTATCGCGGCTATTCCTGCGGTTTTATTGGCTTTGTTGACAGTTGGGCCTGTGGCATCTGGTATTGTGGCAATTGGCTATATTACGATAAATACTGTGATGGGTAATATTATCGAACCTCGCTTTATGGGACGAGGCCTTGGTTTATCTACTTTAGTGGTATTTCTTTCGTTAATTTTCTGGGGGTGGTTGTTAGGCACTGTCGGTATGTTGCTGTCAGTTCCACTGACGATGATAGTAAAAATTGCTTTAGAAGCCACTGAAGAAGGTCAGTGGCTTGCGACCATGCTCGGAAATGGTGAAGTTAAAGTTCAATAAGGATGTTTTAAATCTTCTATGTGTCTTTTTAACATGCGGATTTTACATTTTTTATAAATAATGGCTGCTTTGGTTGCGTTGGGCATTTGATGTAAGTAACGCCACCGACAGCTATCCTCAATATAGTTGTCTTGACGAATAAAGCTTCGCTCAATAATAGGGAGTAATTGCGAGTTACCCGTATCTTGCTCGATCAAGTCCATATCAAGACGAAGTTTTGTGATCCAGGTTTTACGGGTGCGTTCGAGGTTCCTGATGTTATCATCTAAACACACAATGTAATTTTTAGCCCGAGACGGGTGCGTGTCAGCTAAGGGATCACAGTCTTTCAAAATGTCGAAATTTGCCTGCGCAAATGTCGACAACAATAGACAAGGTAATGATGTTAATAAGTACTTAGTTTTTTTCATAATTAAACTCAATCGTAAACCTAGCCCCACCCTGGGGTGAATTATCGATGTGTATTTGGCCGTGGTAGGCGTTAACTAAATCAGAAACAATGGCCATGCCAACACCGTGCCCTGCTTCATACGTATCTAACCTTGCACCGCGTTTTAATAGCTCGGAACGCCGATTTTCTGGTACACCTGGCCCATCATCACAAATTTCAATGCGTAAGCCTTTTTTTTCCAATACAGCGATATTAATTTCGACTTGTTTTACACATGCTTTACAGGCGTTATCTATGATATTGCCAAGAATTTCCATTAAATCGGTTTTATCGCCTAAAAAGGCAAGATTGTCATCACAAGTGTACTGAAAATCAATGTGTTTATCATAATAAACCTTTCTCATTGCATTGAGTATAGAATGTAGCACAGGTTCAATTACTGTTTGTTTTTTCCATGTATCTGATGCGCCAGTCGCGGCACGCTTTAATTGGTGTTCGATCATGACGTTAATACGATCTAATTGTTCTTGCGCATCGGCGTCACTTGCCATAGGGCTTGATTTTAGTACTGCAAGTGGCGTTTTAAGGGCATGGGCTAAATCGCTCAAAGAGGCGCGGTAGCGCTCTTTTTGACGTCTTTGCGAGTCTAATAATAAATTTAAGTCAGCTTTGATTGTTTGCAACTCAATAGGGTATAAGCCACTTATTTTGTCCCTTTCTCCGGCTTCTACCTCCTTGATTTCTTTATCAAGTCGTTGCAGTGGCCTTGCATTCCAAATGAAGCCAACGGCCATAAGCCCAGCGATGATCACGCCCATCACCAGCATCCAATTTACGAGCGTATTTCTAAAACCGGACATTTGTGCCACTAAGGCCCCATTACTTTTTAAAAGGATGAATCTCGCGTGTTGGCTCTGCTCTGCATTACCGAGTATCACCGTTAAGCTCAGTTGCCAGTATTTGGCATTGTTATATTCAACAAGCTCAAATTCGGCTGCACCAGCTCTGCCATCAATAAATTCTGGCGTCACTGACAAGTTAACGGCTGACTCAGAATACCAAACAAGGGTTTGGTCTTGGTATACCATAGCGAATGTATCGGAATTAAGCCGGTTTAATTCAGGTGCCAGAATAGTACGTGGCATTTCAATTCCGTCGGACACGAATTCAACTTCAGAAATGAGAGAGTAAAGGTGGGCTTCTAAGGTTTTTTCTGTGGCATCAACCAGTGACGCATGATAAGCGCGGCCGATAGAAAAAAACAGCGCTGGTAGAGCGATAATTAAAACAAAGACAAGGATAAATCCTTGCCTTATTTTCAAAGAGATTTGCGCTGCGTTTACCACTGACTTTTAAACCTATATCCTCTTCCTCGAAGTGTTTCAACGGGATTGAGTGTGCCGTCAGGGTCAAGTTTTTTACGCAGTCTGAGCACGAACACCTCTATTACATTGGAATCAAGGTCGAAGTCTTGATCATAGATATGCTCTGTTAGCTCTGATTTAGAAATGACCTTTTGTGGATTCACCATAAGGTATTCAAGTACTTTGTATTCATATGCAGTTAAAGACAGCTCACGATCATTTACCCACACTTGCTGAGAACGCGTATGAATCTTTATCGGACCGATACTCATCTCTGGATTAGCTTGTCCTGCACTTCTTCTAATTAATGCATTACAGCGAGCAATGAGTTCTTCGAGGTGAAAAGGCTTGGTCAAGTAATCATCGGCACCCGCGTCGAGGCCCTCGACTTTATCTTGCCATCTATCGCGGGCAGTGAGGATTAATATGGGAATATCAATGCCCGCTGCACGGGCTTGGCGGATGATTTCAATCCCATTGAGTTTGGGTAACCCAAGGTCAATTACGGCCATATCAAGTGGGTATTCTTTGAGATGAAACAACCCTGATTCGCCATCATGACATAGGTCGATACTGTACTTTTCTTTTTCAAGCGTACTACGTAAATTCTCGGCCAGTTGAATATCATCTTCAATTACTAAAATTCGCATTTCTAATCCTTTTTGACCTCACCAGTCATTTTATTTACTTTGAGGTCTACAATACGACCGTTGCTTTGTAATATACGTACGATGAAGTGATCACCTTGCTCAGTGATCTTTAAAGTTTTTCCAGCATAGCTTGCGAGTGCAAGTTCTACCGCCTGTTTTTTGGTAATTGTCTGTTCAGTAGGCTTTTCAGCACTTAGGGCACTGTTTGAAGTTAAAAACAAACCCAGTAGAAACAAACAAACTGACAATCGCATTTTACAAAGCTCCACGATCTTAAATTTACTTAACAAGAGTGTATAAGATTAGAAGTAAGGTGATTAACCTTTCCTGAACTTATACTCGGATTAGAATACTTTTTTAAATGGTTTTACGGTACAACCTGAATATACGCCAGCGATAAAATAGGGATCATCATTGGCCCATTCTTTGGCATCTTTCAAAGACGCAAATTCTGCGATGAGTAAAGACCCTGTAAATCCTGCTTCACCTGGTTCAGTAGAATCAATGGCGGGCAATGGACCGGCAGTGACTAATCTGTCCTGTGCTTGTAATTCAGTTAATCTTGCTAGGTGCGCAGGTCTTGCGCCCAAGCGCTTTTCTAACGAATTTTCTACATCTATTGAGTAGATCATGTATAACATAGCTTTGCTAATCAGTAAGATAAAATTTCCTTATATTAGTCTGATTCATATTACGTTGTAAACGTTGATGCGATTTGTGTAGGGCTTTAACGTTAAATACTTGAAAATGACACGCCAAGACTGTTAGAGTCGCTCGGATATTAATTAAAAAATAATAATAAGGTTGTCTGCATGAGTGCAAATCGTGAGCATTTTAGCTCCCGACTAGGGTTTATCTTAGCAGCAGCGGGATCTGCTGTTGGTATAGGTAACTTAGTTGGCTTTCCAGTATCGGCTACCAAAAATGGTGGTGGTGCTTTTTTATTAGTCTATGCGCTATTTGTGGCATTTATATGTCTCCCTGTAATGATGGCTGAAATGGCGATGGGTCGAAAAGCACAGCAAGACCCATACGGCGCATATAAAACATTATCCGGCAATGATAAGAAATGGTCATTTGCGGGAATGCTCGCTGTTCTGACACCGTTTATGATCGCGGTATTTTACATGGTAATTACGGTGTGGATATTTGGCTATCTTGCCCAGACAGCCCTGGGTAATTTAGATGCACTCGCTGATCCTAAGCATTTTGGGCAATTTATAAACCAATCAAGTGTGTTTTGGTACATGTTATTGGTAGGGGTGATTGTTAACCTGATCCTTGTTGGTGGCGTGAAGCAGGGGATTGAGAAAGCAGCGAAATTCTTAATGCCAGCATTGTTTGTGTTGTTAATAGGTCTCGTTGGCTATGTGCTGACCCTTGATAATGCAATGGCGGGCGTTCGTTATTATGTTATTCCTGACTTTTCTAAAATGAATGCCAGTGTATTAAATGGCGCTCTGTCACAAGCATTCTTCTCGTTATCGTTGGGTATGGGTATTTTAATGACCTATGCATCGTATATTTCTAAGAAAGAGGACATTGTTGGTGGTGCTAAAATGGTGGCAGTGACAGATTCATTGGTTGCGTTTATCGCCGGTTTAATGGTGTTACCTGCTATATTTAGCTTTAATCCTGCGACCAATCCAGATGAATTGTCAGAGTCGTCAGTGTCAATGATTTTTGTTTACCTGCCCAAAATTTTGCTAGCTATTCAATCTGATATTGGCTACACAGGTGCGTCAATTGTGGCATTTATATTCTTCTTGTTGGTATTTTTTGCCGCAATAACGTCTTTGGTTTCAATCATCGAAGTACCTACAGCGGCATTAATTGAAGAAAAAAAGGTAAGCCGGAAAACCGCATTAATCATATTGGCTGGTTCAACTGGGGCATTAACCGTCTTGTGTACTATGTCTTTTGGTATGGTTGATTGGTTAACTCAGTTTATTAGTTATGGCGGTGCTCCCAAGAGTTTGTTCGATTTAGTGTACGATGTTTTTTACGATACGATTTTACCGCTTAATGGGTTAATGGTATGTCTATTCGTAATCTACCGCTGGAAGAAAATAAAACTGTCTGAGGAGTTATCACTAGGGTGTGATGGTTACAAAGGAAGCTTCACCGAGAAATACGTGAATTTTTCACTGTCGACGTTTATTCCGGTTATTTTACTTATTATTTTTGTTAATACGGTCGCGACTAAGTTTTTTGCTGTGAGCTTATTTGGCTTTTAGTAACGACGAGTGGTGATTAAAAGCCAGCATGAGTTGCTGGCTTTTTTGTTTTTACTGATATTTTCTAAGGAATGGCCTTGTCTACACGCAGGCATTGTTATGTGAAGAATGCGGTATCAGGGGGCTGGAAGTCGTTGCTCTCTTATCTGAGACATTTCATCGACTAATCAGTGACGAATGGTAAATTTTGTTTAAAAATGTGTGTTACTTAATAACACTCGTTTGGAATTTTTCATGTCATATAGAAACCGTCTTGCGGTCGCGATTTGCGCGTTATTACCCGTAATGGCCCACGCTGATAGCATTTTCACTGCCAAAGATATCTTTTCACTAGAATATGCCAGTGATGTACAGCTTTCACCTGACGGTGAGCAAATAGTTTACGTACGTAACAGTAATGACGTTATGAATGACAGTAAACGTCGCAACCTGTGGTTGGTAAATACAAAAACCAATGAGCAGACGCCATTGTTTTCAGGGGCAAATCAGTTTAGTCACCCTCGATGGTCTGCTGATGGTAAAAAAGTGGCATTCATCAGCAATGTATCGGGTTCCACGCAAATACATGTGCATTATTTAGCTGAAAATAGAACCGCGCTTGTGTCACAACTCACCTCTGGTGTGAGTAACTTAACTTGGTCACCTGACAGTCAGTGGCTTGCTTTTAGCCAACAGGTCAATGAAAAGCCAACAGTGGTTGCAAAAATGCCTGTAAAACCTAAAGGCGCTAACTGGTCTGAGCCTGCTATTGTTATCGATAAAGCCTATTATCAGGCTGATGGGCGTGGTTTGGTAAAACCAGGTTATAAGCAGATTTTTGTTTTACCTTGCGAAGGCGGTACACCAAGACAGTTAACCTCAGGTGAGTTTCACCACAGTGGCAAACTTGCATGGCGTCGTGATTCTAAATCGATAGTATTCTCCGCAAACAGAATTGCGGATTGGGAATATAAAAGGTTAGAAGGTGATTTGTTCGAGATCAGTTTAGATAACAAATTAACCCAACTTACGTCGGCACCAGGTAGAGAGCATTCGCCTAGTTTCTCTGAAAATGGTAAACAGTTGGCATATTTAAGCGCTTCTAACGCACCAAATCCTTATCGTAACCACAAACTAAATATTATGACGTGGCGTACTAAAAAGTCAGAAATGATTGCCAGTGATTTTGACCGTTCGATACAAAACCCCACGTGGATTGGTTCATCTAAGCTCGCAATGTCGTATGACGATTTTGGCAAACGCAAGCTTGCGACCATTTCCACAAGCGGGAAAATTAAAGACTTAACCGATACCGTGTCAGGGAGCACGTTAGGCCGACCTTATTTAAGTGGTTCATTTAGCGCTAATTACGCCGGTGATATTGCATATACATTAGGCACAAGTGAACGACCGTCAAATGTCGCGATGGTGAGTAGCCGGGGTAAAGTGAAGCAGTTAACGTCTTTGAACGAAGATTTGCTCGCTCATAAACGACTTGGTAAAGTGCATGAAATCAATTACAAATCATCATTTGATGGTGAAGCAATACAAGGTTGGTATATAACACCTCCCAATTTTGATCCGACTAAAAAATACCCTTTATTGTTAGAAATTCACGGCGGCCCTCACTTAGCTTATGGTCCTCACTTTTCTGCTGAGCTCCAACGATATGCAGCAGAGGGCTATGTGGTATTTTATGACAATCACCGAGGTAGCAGCTCATACGGCGAGCGTTTTGCGATGCTATTAAAATATAAATATAGCTCTAAAGAGGATTTTGCAGACCACGACTCAGGGGTTGATGCAATGATAAAAACAGGCTTTATCGATGAGCAAAATTTATTTATTGCAGGGGGATCCGCTGGCGGTATTGCGACTGCTTATGCTATTGGATTAACAGAGCGTTTTAATGCCGCAGTGGTAGTAAAACCAGTAATTAACTGGCTTAGCAAAGTACTTACCGCAGACAGTGGTTTAACCCAGATCCCTACACAGTTTCCAGGGATGCCTTGGGATCATGTTGAGCACTACTGGCAGCGTTCACCTATGTCTCTCGTTGGTAATGTTACAACACCAACCATGTTAATGACCGGTGAAGAGGATTTGCGAACACCGATGGCAGAGACTGAGCAGTATTATCAAGCATTAAAGCTACGTAAAATAGATACCGTTCTTATAAAAATACCGGGCGCACCACACGGTATTGCAGGAAGACCATCGCGTATGATCAGTAAAATTGAGCATACCCTAGCATGGTTCGAAAAGTATAAGAAATAAAGCATAGAAAGAATGGGCATTTAGGTGCCCATTCTTTCTACAGTGATCGTTAGTCACATAGTGGTAATGAATAAAATTCAAGCATTAATTTGAAGTGGCCATCACTGACATACTCATTTGATAGTATTTTGCCTTGACCAGTAACATAATCACCTTCAAAAGAATGTACCAGCTCACCTTCCATGACAACTTGTTGACTGTGCTTCGCCCAATAAATGCGTATTCCTTGTTTAGTGCC
This sequence comes from Pseudoalteromonas aurantia, assembly GCF_005886875.1. Taxonomy (GTDB): domain Bacteria; phylum Pseudomonadota; class Gammaproteobacteria; order Enterobacterales; family Alteromonadaceae; genus Pseudoalteromonas; species Pseudoalteromonas aurantia_A. Next base: position 57,620 of record NZ_PNBY01000020.1, read on the forward strand.
TCGAAATGAAGAGAAATAATCGTTAAATTCTCTTTCTTTGCCTTTTATCGGGTTTAATTCAAAGTCAACATTTTCTAACATATCTTGCCCAAAAGAACTAAAAACTGCTAATTGAAACGTATCGTTGATGATTGTATCGAAATCCCACCAAGGTTTATTTCTTTGCTTTAACTCAGCACTGGCGGCCAATAGAGGTACTTCAAAATGACGTTTAACAATAGGTTTTTGTGCATGTTTAGCATAAATAGTATCAATAACTAATAACTCTTGAGAGTTGAGACCCGCTTCTTCTCCGTGTTCAAACTCGCTAATAGATTTTGCGATCAGGTGATCTTCAAGTGACTTTAATACCTTGTCTGTGATCTTAACCTTGTTCATACTGATATTGTCTCATTTAATTTGTTGCTGTGATTGAGAAAGTAGATGTCTAAATTTGAGCTGTTAAGTTCTAAATCTAATTCAGACTCTTTGACTCTGTGAGAGAGTTTATTTACAAATCGTGATATATGGGTAATTGCTGTATTGCCTTGAAATCCATGTAATTGACCTAGTTGCTTTTGTGTTTGCCCACTTTGTCTAAACGACAATGAGAAGAAGTCAATAAACAAAGCTTGCTTGCGTTGATCTTTTTCTTGACCGATAGTTTCAAGTAGTAAGTTTATGAATTTGTTTGCACTTTTATCAATTTGTATTCCTTGATGAGGCGTTAATTGAGAGGCAGGCATCATTTCTATAACATTATTCGAATGCTCTGAACTTTGGCCGTCATAAACATGTGTCAATTGTATTGAATTAGTGTCGTCAAGTGAGTTAGCTAACTCACTTGGAGACTTTTTACGGAATGTGACGTTGTTACTCATATCTAAATACGCGCACTCGAAAGCTCGATAAGTGTATGCCTTTAGTAAATGATTAAATTCATTTTGAATGCTCAATTTATCTTCACTGATAGCATTATTGTCGAGCGTTAATTCTCGCTGTGTAGCTTTGATCACTTTTAGCAAGGTCTCTTGTATGATCGCTTCGGTGTCAATACGGTGGTCTGATATCGATTTCTTTTTGGTTAAAAATTTAATAAATCGGTAAGCCTCTTGCACCGATTCTTTTTGATGAAACCACATCTACACCTCCTTAATTATTGTTTTTTTACTATCAAAAATATTTGCACAGATGTTATGGCGTTATATTTTTAGAGCATTTCAAAGTTTTTATTTGATGGTTGAATTTATCTAATGCTTTAAGCCACCCTGAATTTGGGGTATTTGCAATATGTCCCTCAGTAAACGTTTGTCCTTTTGAAAAATAGTTACATGCAATACTATTTTGTTTCAACTCAGCAGCAATGTATCCTAGATTGAATAGCTTTTTTCTGTGGCTTGTTTTGTATTGGACGTTTTTGGGTTGCTTTTCTACTAATATTGAAGTGATTTCTTTGGCTTTTTCAAAGTACTCTATCGCAGTTTGTTTTTTTCCAGAGTTGTATAAATGGTTTGCGTATTTTGAATATATGCTTTGAAGTAAATTTGCAAAATGTAAGTTTTGCTTGTCTTGACTAGCGAGCTGCTTGGCTGTATCGATCGCCAATTTATAACTTTTACTACTCATTAATGGTGAGTTTGTTTTTGCATAGTATTCGGCATAAGCACTATACAGCTCTGCTGTATGGCCAAGCCAATCTATATTTGTATTGTCTAACTTCTTAAGTTTTGTGGCTATTTCCATACCTGACATAAAGTACGTTTGAGCTTTAGCCATCTGCTTTGTTGTGATAGATCGTTTACCTAAGCGCGTGGCAAGTAATAACTGCGCAACTTGCACATGTATATTATCAGGATCTTTGATAGCGTAGGTAGCAGCTATTTCATTAGCATTTTCATAATAACTATATGCTGCTGTTTTATCAGTGTCTAATTCAGCGAGGTTTATGTACGTTCTTAGTAAGTTATACTTCAAGTTTAGGTGATTTGGATCTTTGTATAGTTGGCTTTCTAAAATAGATTTCGCTTGGAGCAGCATAGGAGTCGCTTGAGAACCGGAGTCGGATGTCAAAGCGAGATTTCTCAAAATATCTACTTTTAAATTGCTAATATGTTGGTCAAATTCTTTAGATAAAGCTAGATCATTGAGGCTAGTTAAAAGGGCATTGAGTTCAGTTCTCGCAGGTATAACATCGCCTGAGTCGAGTGCGATGATAGCTAATTTTGTAGCGATCTCTATCGTGAGCAACGTCATTTTATCGGTCTTTTCTAAGAGTGTATCAGCTAAAGTGATTGCCTTCACAAAGTAATCATGCGATTTTTTAGACTCACCATGTTTTAGTAGGAGAGCGCCTAACTGGTAATTAAACTCTATGATCACTTGCTTTTGCGCAGCGCTTTGTGACGTTAAATCTGCAAATGTCGACAGTCTTTTCTGCACTGTATCTAAGGCTTTTTCAATTGTATCTATGTGGCTGGAGTCGTCTTGTCTTAGCGTTTTTATTTGTATCAATAACAATCGTAATTTGTCGACATCCGTTAGCGGCAAATCTTCAATACTTTCTGTGAGTTGAGTTAAGTGTTGATTTAGGTATTTCCGGTGATAGGTTGGTAAATACTGAGTTATAAGCGGTTCTAGTGAGTCAATATTGACAAGCACGGTCTCTTTTAAACTCGACAGTGCGTTACTTGCTCTTAGCTGCTCTTTTTGTATTTGCTGTTTTTGTACATAGGCGAAGATGGCAGAGCCCAAAGCTATACAGAATAAGATACTAGTACTGATAAGTTGACGTTTTTGACTTGTGTTTTTTTGCTCTAGTGATGATTGATAGCCTTGTTGAGACTGCATTATGTAGTCTCGAACTTCTTGTAGGCAAATTGTGCCAGGCTGGCTTAGGTATTTTGCGCCCTCTTGAAGTTCATATTTACTTAGCACATATGCATGCTGATCTTGCGTGTTACTTAAGCACTGCTTCCACAATATAAATTTGGCTTCAATACCATGAAACCATTGAAGGTAGCTTTTTCTATCGTTTAGCCAAATATAAAAGCGAGGCCAAATTTGCTGATCTAAGGATAAATCTTCAGCAATAGTGATGAGGCAGTCATGCGTTAGCTTTACGTAGGGAGGTGACTTATGAACTTGATGTCTGATAATGAGCTGTTTTTCTATTAGCTCACTAACCAGCTCTTTCAGATGTGGGTAGTTTTGCAATAGTACGGTGAAGTCGACATGTTTTGCGTAACTATTACCATGTAAATTAACGCCAATAAAAAGTTCAAAGAATTGCTCTGTGAGTTGTTCATGATGACCCAGGATCCGCTCAGCTTGTTTATAAATAACACCGGTTAATTTATTTAACTGCAAGTATTGGGCATGTGTTAGTTGTTTTGGATGTTCGGTTTTTATTGCTAAGCCATGCATTTGTGTGAGTAGATATTCGACTGCAGGCAGCCCATGTGAGAGTTTAAGTGCCTCGGTCTGTATTGTTTGAGCAAGGCCTGGTTCAAGTGTTAAGCCTAGGGCTATAGACTGGTTCTCAATAATATTTATCCAACTTTTTGCTGATAAACTGTGAGTAACGTAAAAGTCATGACCTATCATGTCAGTGTAATGAAGATACTCACTACGGATACTAACTATGACTGTGATAGGGGTAAGTTCACCAAGTAAAGCAAGTGATTGCAATATTTGACTATTTAAATCTGAATCATACAATTCTTCAAATTGATCGATGAACCATATATAGGGTGTTTTGTGGGCACTTAAATGGGCTGAAATCTCATCCAAGTAAGTGGTATTTTGCTGCAGTAAATGGTCTACAAATTGCGCGACAGGTATTTCTAACATCGACAAGATGACACTAAAGCCTGCATCACTCGATGACACAAAGTCTGTAAGAAGCTCATGACTATCTGCGAATTGCTTGGGGGCCGCAATATGCCATTTTAAATTGGGGTGTTCTTTAAGTAACGCAGGCAGTAAACCTGCTTTTACTAAGCTTGACTTTCCACTACCAGAAACACCATGAACTTTTATTAGTGAAGGCCCATCACTGTAGAGAGCATGTAAATCCGAGATTTGCTTGTCTCTGCCAAAAAAATAGAAGGCATCGTAGGGGTCAAAACTACATAGGCCTTTAAAAGTCAGCGCTTCTGCTACAACTGAGCCATCGAAATCATGACTGAGTAAAGTTTGGATCGCTTGGCTAATATGCTCGACGGGGCATACGGTACCGCCATTGCTAACGATTTTGTCTATCAATGCTGGAATAATATCTGTGTCATTGGCCTTGGGCACAAATACAATAAAAGCTTGATTGGGGTGTTTTTGCATTGCGTGAAGTGCACCCATGAGCTTTTCATTTATGTGGCCAACACTATGGACGTTACCACTTGAAGATACCTCTCCTGTAGCAAAAATATGCTCAATAAGGGGGGCGTGCTTTTCTAGGTGTTTTCGATATGCTAAGGCGGCCCCTAGCGAATAGCCTAGACCTACACTTGTACTTTCTTCTTGTAAGCTAATGCTTTCTTGTGCATCACAATGCATATCCAGCTCAATAAAAAACTGGTTTTCCTGACGGTCTATTGGGTTCAATGTCATGAAAGCGGCTTCAGCGGCCATAGTAAAGTAATTCAGTTGTTCTGTGAGCTTATAGCCAAATGTGAGAACAAGGTTATTTGCAAGTTTTACTTTAACTTTTTGTTGGTCTTTGGGCTTTATGAATCGAAATTTAGGCTGATAGGTATAGTGCTTATCAGATAAAAGAATATGCATCAGTGATTGCTCTTATAATTTTTTTGACAAAAGGCTATTAATAGCGTTGTTAGTTACTATGATCAGCATGTTGTTCAAGTCAGTTCAGATACTAACTTGTTTTCAAATAGTAACGGAAATATATGGCTAAAATAACAAAACACTAAATTTAATTTTTCCAACTTAAAGAAATTTTGTCATATTTGCATTGCTTATTGTTGCGCTAATATAGCGAAGGTCTGTAGTTTTGAATCAATATTTATTAATTTTCATAAAAATTCATATTACCGTTATTTCTTCATCGTTTTGCCGTTTTATTAGACTAAGTGCGCTAAAAAAGTAAAAATACAATCAGCACTTTGGGTTATGAAGTGAAAGTCGCTTATCGATTTTGAGCAACACAGAAGCTGACAATAGAGTTATCAGCTTTTATCTTTTCCTTTGTATGATGCCCACCCCTAACATCGATTGTACAATTAATATCGGAGAACTTATGAAAAAACAGATTATTAGAAGTAAGAACTATCTGATGGTAATTTTGTTTAGTTTAGTACCACTATGTATTCACTCGCATGAATCTACAGACGAAAAGGAATATTTAGTTCAGTTTCAGTCTGGCCAAATCGATAATGCATTATCGCAAAACCTAAACATCCTATGGCGTCGGGATAACGTAAGCTTTGCAAAAGGAAAGTTAAACCAAAAGCAAGCTAATGCGCTTAGGGTTCTACCAGGCGTTGTCGTTGAAGAAAATTCTAGCCTTTCGCTTAATGCAGGCTCAATTAAATCACTTCCTAGTATTGCAAACAACGCTGATGTACTTGCATATGATGAATTAGAACCTTATTGGTTAAGGGCAACTGCGATTGAACAGTTGCCTCATGCTGTGCAGAATGTGCCTGTTTGTGTGATCGATTCAGGGTTAGATGCTGGGCACCCTGATTTACCTTCATCAACCTCGGGCTATCATAGTACTTATGCTGGGTTTTGGGATAAAGACGCATTTAGTCATGGTACACATATAGCGGGGATCATAGCTGCTCAAGAAAATGGGGTTGGCGTCAAAGGAGCGTTGAGTGAATCAACCGCAAATCTTCATATTAGTAAGTTAATAAAAACCGCCAATGGTGAGGGGTCAATAATTTGGGGGAGTAATTTAATAGAAGCTATTGAAGTGTGTGCTAGTGTTGGCGCTAAAGTAATTAATATGTCTTTAAGTGGAGAACACTATTCTCGCGTTATGGTAGAGGTCATAGACAGACTTTCTTATGACAAGGGAATTATTTTTGTAGGTGCTGCAGGAAATCACGGTTCAGGCGCTGGTAAGTCAAGTGGTGATCATGATGCAAAGCATTATCCTGCATCATATCATAATGTATTGTCTGTCGGTGCACTCAACGATAAAGGGTCAGTGGCAGATTTCTCACCTATAAACAATAAAATTGATTTTGTAACGCCGGGTACAAAAATAGTATCAACAGCTAATCGTTACCATTTTGCAATACAAAGCGTCGAGTTAGAAACGGCACAAGGTTTTACAAGTATTGCGTATACTCAAATTGATGCTGGTATTAGTGAGCCGCCAGAGCGAGTTGTAGTAAATGAATCTTGCAAATATACATTGGCGGGCAATGTGCTAAGCGATGTATTAGATGCGGGGGACTTGACCGAAGAGACCTATTTAGTGCTTAAAAATGTTGAACGCAGCTGTAAGGAGGATGGGGGGGAGTTTGTAATAATAAATTATCTAGGCTCTGAAAATTTTAGGCTTTATGGCTTACCCTTTTATACCGAGTTCCCAACCGTTTTGGTACATACTTCCCCTGAACTTTTTAGTACAAACAGTCAGATTAGGCTTTCATATTTTAATGATAGTTATGTGGTAGGCGCTGGAACATCTCAGGCTGCCGCGATAATGACTGGTGGGATTGCAAAATTATGGTCTCAGAACACTGACTGGACTAGAGATGAAATAGTAAATGCGTTAAAACAAACTAGTTTAGATCTCGGTAAAGTAGGTAAAGATAGCCAGTATGGTTATGGACTCCCCAATTTCGCAAAAGCATATGACTATTTATTAACAGAGCAAACACAGACTTGCCCTCAAGAATGGTATTCAAATAAAGCGTATCAGAAAGGGCAAAAAGTCGTCTATAACGGAGCCGTTTTTGTTAGTAACTATTGGTCTAAAGGAGAGTTACCACATGTGAATAGTACCAAATGGACTAGTGATGGGTATTGCGATAGCTCCACAAGTAGCCCTCAGAGCGTGGGCAATGACGCTTTTCATTTGATGAACTTAACCGGTTTGGAAATGGAGGATGCACAATATTCATGTAAAGGCTTAACATTAGGTTGTGGTGGTTAGATTACCTAACCAAATTTAATTGACGGGTTTTCACTTGTTACTACTTGCGCACGCAAGGGCAAGGACAAGAAGAATGGACGACTGCTTTTTCATAAAACTCAGTTGGACGTTCTTTTTGTTTAAAGTAATTATTGACTTTACAGGAAAACCCTATATTATTATCCGCAGCTTAAAAGTAATACCTTTTATACACTCCATTTCGAAGCTTTATTAGTATCTCGTCCTGTAGTTTTTAAATATCATTTATTTTTTGTGCTATTACGTCTGACTTTGATGATAGTCAGCAACTTCTTTTTTATATACAGGATATATATTATGTCTAATACAGTTACTGGTACAGTAAAATGGTTCAACGAGTCTAAAGGCTTCGGTTTCATCGCACAAGAAAATGGCGCAGACGTTTTTGCTCACTTCAGTGCAATCAAAAGCGAAGGTTTCAAAACTCTTGCTGAAGGCCAACGTGTAGAGTTCACTCTTTCACAAGGTCAGAAAGGTCCTCAAGCTGACAACATCGTTCCACTTTAATTTTAAAGTGAAAGAATGAAAAAAGGTAGCAGGTGCTACCTTTTTTAATGTCTAAAATTCGTCATTAAAGCGGTCATTTTATTTTTATACTTATTATCCTCCTCACTGACGGTATGAGTATTTAAAAAGTCAGCCCTGAATCTAAGTATTCACCGACCCCTAAGGTAAATACCCATAATCCCCATAGGCTGTGCTCTAAGACACATACAAGCAGTGAACGGCTATGCGCATATGTATAAGCGAACAACAACCCCCCTCCAAATGATAGGCCAATGGCAATCCAATTGTCATATACACAATGGGCTAGGGCAAATACGCTCGCGCTAAGAATAATACGAGCTGTTTTATTTGGCAGTATTTTTTTATAGCGGTGAAAAAAATAGCTACGAAATATGAGTTCTTGCGGAAGAACTGAAAGCAGTGGGTAGGCAATTAACAGTATCAGCCATTGTCGTGTAGAGTCTAATGGAAAACTAAACCAGTTCTCTTGATTTAATAATCCGTATAGCATTGCTGAAAATAATGCACCTGCAAAAAAGCTGGTGAATATGCGCTTTTTAACTGTAGAAAACTGCCCTAAACTCGTAAGGCGAAAACGTTTAAAGTGGGGATCTGTCAGTAATAAAAATGTGCAAACAGCCATTAAAATAATTAAAGCGGGGAATAGCCAGTTAGAAAGATAAAACCGAAAAAAATACGCCAAGATAGGCAAACAGAAAAAAACAAGAAGTAGTTCACACCATCGGTATTGACCTGCATTCAAAGATGCTTCTCACTTTATATTTAGTTTCAAAAACTATAGCAGTAAAAAGCACGCACAATTGTGACAATTTAATTTCCTTCCTCTTCCGGCAAGTATTTATAGACTCTCACCAAAGTGACTAAAATTGCGACAAAGGTGATCCCCATTAAGCCAAACACTTTAAAATTTACCCAAAAGTCTAAAGAGAAGGTGTACGCAATATAAATATTTAGTACCGCGATAAAGGCTAAAATAGCAAACCACATTAAATTTAATTGCTCACAAATGTGTGGTGGCAATTCTATGTTGTTCGGTTCTTGACTGAGATTTGCTTTTTCATTAGCGGACTCTAGAACACCGACAAGTGCTTTTTCAACTAAATTTTTGTTGAATACATATCGAGATACAAGCAGACTTGCCGCGAGCGTCGCATAAATAACAGTGGCTTTCCACTTAATAAACTGCTCATCTTGGAACAAAATGGTTAGGCCACCGAGTATCAGTGCAATTGCAAAAAATATCCAATGTCGAGTTGCAATTGTACGGTGAGCAAAGTATTGATAAGCAAGTTGAATTATTGAAGTGATGATAAGCACACCGGTTGCCCAATAAATATCGACAAACTTATATACACCAAAGAATAAAATAAGTGGGAGGTATTCTAGTAGCGCTGACATTGTTATTTACCTTTTTTAATCAGTCATAGGGTTGTATCAAGAACTCGTGTTAAGTTCAAGATTGACATTTAAGAAGTAAATCCTTAGCCTCAGCTACCCTTCAGCTTTTGTGTCCTATACTGGCCCTAATAAAATTGATTTAAGAGAAGAGATAATGAATAAAACAGACCTCATTGCACAAATGGCACAGCGCAGTGAATTAACAAAGAAAGCGTCACAAGCTGCCTTAAATAGTATTTTAACGACAATTACTAAGCGCCTATCTGAAGGCGATCAGGTTCCTTTATCGGGTTTTGGGACTTTTGCTTTGAGTTACCACCCAGCAAGAACGGGTAGGAATCCACAAACAGGCGAGGAAATCATGATAGAGGGAGCAAATAAAGTACAATTTAAACCTGCTAAGGTACTTAAGAGTACCTTAGCAGAATAAGTCGGGGTTACCTTTGTGTCGCGGCTTTCATTGTTGTGACAAATGCTTTTAAGTCGCTAAGCATTTGTGGCGAATTATCTAGGTTTTTCTCGATAATTTTAACAACAGCCGAACCCGAAATGGCGCCCGCTGCGCCAGAGTCTAAAGCGGCTTTAACATGTTCAGGAGTAGATATCCCAAAGCCGAGTAGTGCTGGTGCTGCATGATACTCTTTTAGCTGCGTAATAATCGAGTCTGCTGGCATTTGTACAGTGGACTCTGTACCGGTTACACCAGCGCGCGATAACAGGTAAGTGTAACCTCGTCCATAGCTTGCACAGGTACGGAGGGTGTCGTCATTAGCATTTGGCGTAGCAATGAAAATAGGTTCTATATTCGCTTGTTGCGCTGCTTGACGAAACATTTTTGATTCATGTAGGGGCACATCTGCGACTAAAATAGAATCAACACCGGCGTCGTGTGCTTGTTGGTAAAACTCATTGATCCCGCGTGCAAAAATTAAGTTTGAGTACAAAAGTAAACCAATGGGGATATCTTGATTATATTGCCTCACTTGCTTGATAATTTCTAAACAATCTTCGGTATTCACATTTTCAGCAAGAGCGCGAATATTGGCTGACTGTATCACAGGGCCATCGGCAATAGGGTCTGAAAAGGGGATCCCCAATTCTAGTGCGTCAGCACCGCCATCAATTAGGCTTTTAATAATCTCAAAGCTCAATGATTTATTAGGATCGCCAATTGTAACAAAAGGCACAAATGCCCCTTGATTTTGGCTAGCTAATTGGTCGAATGTGTTTGCATAGCGGCTCATTATATTGCTCCTTGCTCATTTAATACTTGATGTACATGGGCGAGATCTTTGTCTCCACGACCACTAAGGTTAACAACGATTATGGTCTCTTGCGTTTGACTCTCAGCGTACTTTAATGCGTAGGCTAATGCATGACTAGATTCTAATGCCGGAATGATCCCTTCGTGCTTTGCCAGGGATTGGAAGGCATCGAGTGCTTCAGTGTCAGAAATCCCCACATATTGAGCGCGGCCTGTCTCATGTAAAAACGCGTGCTGAGGGCCAACGGCAGGATAATCAAGCCCTGCCGAGACAGAATAGGATTCTTCTATTTGACCATCACTATTTTGCATGATGTAGGTGTAAGCGCCATGTAAAATCCCTTTTGTGCCTTTACACAGAGCAGCGCCGTGTTCGTCAGTTTCTAGCCCTTTACCCGCAGGTTCCACACCAATCAACTTAACACTTGGCTCGTCAATAAAGTCACTGAACATACCAATGGCATTAGAACCACCACCGACACACGCCATAACCGCGTCAGGTAATCGGCCTTCATTTTCGAGTACTTGCTGTTTCGCTTCTTCGCCAATCATCTTTTGAAATTCACGAACGACGGTGGGGAATGGGTGCGGGCCAGCGGCTGTGCCTAATAAGTAATGGGCTGTTTGATAGTTTGCCGACCAATCACGCATTGCTTCATTTACCGCATCTTTTAAAGTACCTGAACCCGCAGTGACAGGGATGACTTCAGCACCCATTAATTTCATCCTAAACACATTAGGTTGCTGTCTTTCTATGTCTTTGGCCCCCATATATACGCGACATTTTAAATCCAGTAATGCACAGGCTAATGCAGTTGCAACGCCATGCTGACCCGCGCCTGTTTCTGCGATAACTTCTTTCTTACCCATGCGTTTAGTGAGTAACGCTTGTCCTAACACTTGATTTGTTTTGTGTGCACCGCCGTGCAATAAATCTTCACGTTTCAAGTATAATTTTACTTTTGGGTTTTTAACTAAGTTACGTGTCAATGTAAGTGGTGTAGGGCGTCCAGCATACTCATTAAGTAATTGCTGAAACTCTTGTAAAAAACAGGCGTCTTTTTGTGCTTTATTAAATTCCTGTTCTAACTGCTTAAGTGCAGGAACAAGCAACTCTGGGACATACATGCCGCCAAAGTCGCCGAAATAGGCTGCGTTATTCATTCTCACCTCAGTAATTTCTAATGTTAGTAAAAGCGTCTTTCAATTTGTTTTGACACTTTTTGCCGGGGCTTAATTCTACCCCTGAATTTAAATCCAGACCTTGCGCTCCAAATTGGGATGCAGTTTTGACATTGTCTGGTGTTAAACCACCAGCCAGCATGAAGTTACTTACATCATGTGCCTTTAATAGTTGCCAATCAAATTGTTCACCGGTACCACCAAAGCCTTTGGCAGATTGAGTATCATAAAGCAGTTTGTCTACCCCTTCGATGGGCTTTGGTAAACTGGTCTCTACGCCTTGGGCTTTCCAGATCTGGCAGGTTACAGGTAATCCATTACGTAAACGGTTAATGTATTGTGTGTCTTCTGAACCATGTAGTTGCACGGCACTTAATTTAAGCGTTTGGACGAAGTCAATCACCATAGAACTGTCAGCATTAACGAATACGCCGACATATCGCAAAGGAGCGCTTTCTACAACGGCTTTAGCACAGTCTAAGTCTACATAACGCGCCGACTTAGGGTGGAAAATCAGTCCTCCGTAGACTGCGCCGGCTTGGTAAGCGGCTATTGCATCTTGTGTTCGGGTTAAGCCACACACCTTGTTTTCACCTAAAATAAGCTTGCGGCATGCTTCATCTAAATTTTGTTCGCTCATAATTGAGCTGCCAACTAAAAAACCATCACATAAAGGGGCTAGACGTTTAACATCTTGATGGGTATAAATACCAGATTCAGAAATAACCACCTTATCGTTAGGTATAAGCTTGCGCAGCTTTTCTGTGGTGGCTAAATCTGTACTTAAGTCTCTTAAGTCTCGGTTGTTTATTCCGATAATTTGCGCATCTAACTCGAGTGCGCGAACGACTTCTTCTTCATTACTGACCTCTGTAAGCACAGCCATATTGAGTTCTGCGGCTAGCGCTGATAAAGCTTTATATTGTTCGTTGTCAAGGACTGATAGCATGAGTAATATTGCATCACCTCCATTAAGGCGTGCTAGATATACTTGATATTCATCAATAAAGAAATCTTTGCAGATCAGTGGCTGTTCTACTTTACTACGCACATATGCAAGGTAATCAAAGGACCCTTGGAAATATTTTTCGTCAGTCAAGACACTAATGCAGCTTGCATATCGTTTATATACGTCAGCAATTTCATCGAGATCAAATTTATCACGGATCAGGCCTTTAGACGGTGAGGCTTTTTTGCACTCTAAAATGAATTGAGTGCCTTTATTGGCAAGTGCAGCATAAAAATCACGCTTTGAAGGCTCAACGTTATTCACAAATTCGGTTAAAGGTAAATCAATTTTACGCTGAACCAGTTCAATTTGTTTATCGTTAACAATTCTCTCTAACACATTAGCCATTACTCACCTCCACAATCTCGGCTAGTTTGGTCATGGCGACACCTGAGCGTATTACTGTCAATACATGGTCTGTTGCTTCTGTTAGATTACTAGCCTGGTCATTGAGCACGAGCAATGCTGCAACATTAGCGGCAATTGCGGCATTGTGTGCATCAGAACCTTCTCCTTTTAAAAGGGCAATACTGGCTTTTGCATTGTATTCAGGGGTATCTCCTGCGATTTGCGAAAGTGAATAGTTCCTTAGGCCAAAATCTTGTGGCGACAATGTATACTGGGTGATTTCACCATGATTGAGTTCAGTCACTTCCGTAGTACCGTGCAAGGCTATTTCATCGGTCCCGCTGCCATGCACTATCATAGCTCGCTTGGTGCCAAGTGTTTTGAGTGTTTCAGCCATAGGTCGGCATAGCGCAGGATCATACACCCCTAACAGCTGTGCTTGCGGCGCAGCTGGGTTAGCTAACGGGCCAAGGATATTGAATATGGTTCGTGTTTTGAGTGCGCCGCGCACAGGCATAGCATGTTTAACACCTTGGTGATACTGAGGTGCAAATAAAAATGTAAACCCAGTATTTTCTAAACATGCACTGGCTTGCGTTGGGCTCATTTCGAGGTTTATGCCTAAGGTTCTCAGTAAATCAGCAGAGCCAGACTTACTTGAAACACTACGATTTCCATGTTTAACCATATTGATGCCACAAGCGGCTGCAACAATTGCAGCCGTTGTGCTGACGTTAATGGTATTAGCACCATCACCGCCGGTACCACAGCTATCAGAGCAGCTTAAGCCTTTACTATCAAAAGGGACTGCATTATTGCGCATTGACTGGGCCGCGCCAGCTATTTCGTTAACGCTTTCACCTTTTAGCTTTAATGCGATAAGTGCAGCACTGAGCTCTATATCAGTCATATTGCCTAACATGATCTGATCGAATAATTCTTGTGCTTGAGAAAAACTCAAAGACTGTTTATCAAATAACTTTTTTAAACTATCCATGTTGGCTCCTAACGTGTCAGATAGTCGATGGTTTGCTTAAGTAACTGAGCACCATCAGGGGTTAATATAGATTCTGGATGAAATTGATACCCAATGACTCTATCTTGTGGGTGATAAATCGCCATGGGGATCGTGTCAAATTGTGCAATAACTTGTAGTGAATCAGGAACAGTCGTTGCCATCAGTGAGTGATAGCGGGCGACAGGGAACTGTTTCCCAAGACCATCGAATACAGGGTGGTCATCTGCGGTGATGGTTGATGACTTACCATGCACGGTTTCTCCTGCATGACCAATTGTGCCACCATAGCTTTGTGTTAAGGCTTGTTGGCCTAAGCATATTCCTAGCATAGGGAATATACCTTTACATAGCTCGATAAGCTCAAGTAAACACCCTGCATGACCAGGGTTGCCTGGGCCAGGTGATAAAACAAGCATAACAGGCAGTGTTTCTTTACTCATTTCGGAAAATATTCTTTCAGCACTAATATTGTTGCGGTAAATAACCAACTCAGTGCCGAGCAATGAGAGTTCATCGACCAAGTTGTAGCTAAATGAGTCAAAGTTATCTAAAAAGTAGACTTTAATGTTATGCATGCTTACCGCCTTGATAAGTTGACTGTACAGCGCTTATTACGGCTTGGGCTTTCGCCCGAGTTTCATCTGCTTCAGCTTGTGGTACTGAATCATATACAACGCCCGCACCGGCTTGCACATGCGCTAGCCCATTTTTGACAAATGCAGAGCGAATAACAATACAGGTATCCATGGTACCATCACCGGTCAGATACCCCACAGCACCGCCATAGCTCCCTCTTCTAAATTTCTCTGTTTGACGAACAAGTTCTGCAGCCTTCACTTTAGGCGCGCCGACCAAAGTGCCCATGTTCATACACGCTTGATACGCATGTAATGCATCTAAATCTGGTTTTAATTGGCCAACAACGCGAGAGACCAAGTGCATGACTTGAGAATACCTATCTACTTTAAGTAGCTCTTTTGCGTGACGAGTTCCTGCAACACTGATACGAGCTACATCGTTACGTGCTAAATCAACCAACATTAAATGTTCAGCACGTTCCTTTTTATCATCTCGTAATTCGAGTTCGATGCGGCTATCTAAGTCTGGATTAATTGTACCATCGGCAAATTTACCACGTTGACGCGTTCCTGCAATTGGATAAACTTCAACTTGATTACTCTGAACACAATATTTGAGCGCTGATTCGGGCGATGCACCGAATACGATGAAGTCCTGATCTCGCATATAGAACATATACGGGCTAGGGTTTTGTATTTTGAGCTGCTGGTATGCTGCTAGTGGTTGTTCACAGGGTAATGTAAATGCGCGTGATGGTACGACTTGAAAAATATCACCATCAGTAATGTTGTTCTTGAGTGTGCTGACTTGCTGACAGAATTTTTCATCATCGATATTTACGGTGACATGAGACTCGCCAGAAATTAATGTTGGAGTATAAGGTTTAGTGGCATCACATTGTTGGTTCAATGTTTCTAATTGTTTACCAATTTCAAAACAATTCGCGTGTACATCCGGTCCATTGAATACATTGCCAATTAGCTCTGTGGTTTTTTCTTGATGATCAATTAATACCAGCGTTTCAGCCAAATAAAATACATAGTCTGGGCAGGTGTTTTTATCGTTTGGTACGTCTGGCAGTTGTTCAAAGTTGGCGACCATGTCATAGGCGAATACGCCGCCTAAAAACACTGAAAATGGCGTGTCTGAGTTACTTTTAATTTTGTTAATACAAGTTCTTAACGCGCTAAATGCATTATCTGCTTTTAATTTACTGTATTCGTCTTGTTGAATGTTACTGGTTTTATACTCCAGTGTGAGTACTGTATCGTGTAACCCTACATGGCAATTTTTTACCTTCGACGCTAAATGTGCCAGCAGTTGTTTACCGTTATTAGATAGTGCAGTCACAATGACTTGTCGGCCCTGACACTCGATACGTAAAGCGGCATCAACTAAAATAATACTCTTTACATTATCTTTAGAATCGATCTCTGCTGATTCTAATAGCAGCGAGTTGTTTTTATCGAGTGCAGCATAAAGAGAGAGTGGGCTACTAATGTATTCTCGCCGTTGCCGTATGCTCGTCACCTCTCCAGGTGTTGTTGTTATATGACTAAAAATCAAACCTCATTCCCCTAATACAAAAAGCCCCGCTAGTAAACTTACTAAGCGGGGCGTTTAAATACGTATAACAATGCCGTCCCGCTAAGCCAGGCACCACCACCAAGAATGTGTCATTGCATTGTTATTTAACATGTGTACTTCCAATTTTTAACATTTATTTAGATATAAAAAAACCCGCTTAATTTGCGGGTTTCAACTTTCGCTAGATACAACGAAACACCCGAATCTACGAGCGCCACCACCAATTTGTTGTTTTAATTAATTTAAGCATGTGTTAATCATTAATATGTATCTTTAGTACGTACAGTAAACCCCACTGGACGCAATTCTGTCAAGGGCAAAATCGCGATAGTTATATAAAAATATAAAAAATATACAAAGTTCGTAGCCTTTAGGAGTGTTATACTTCATCCCTAATAAAAAGCTACCAGATATAAAAGAGTTAGTTTGATTAAATATGATTTACACAGCCATACCACCTTTTCTGATGGACGTTTAACGGTTCCGCAATTGCTAGAGCGAGCAACAGAAAAGGGCGTAGATGTATTGGCGATCACCGATCACGATACCACAGCTGCAATTCAGCCAGCTAAAGCGTATATAGAGCAAAATAATTTAGCCCTTGAGCTCATTCCTGGTGTAGAGATCTCAACTCGATGGGAAAGCTTCGAAATACATATAGTCGGGTTAGCGGTTGATCCGCAGGCTGAGCAGCTAAGTGAATTACTTCTATCCCAACAAGCGAAAAGAGAAGCACGCGCTAAAGAAATTGGTGTCAGGTTAGCTAAACGCGGTTACGAGGGCGTTTACGAACAGGCAAAAGAGCTTGCTGGCGATGCTGAGATCACCCGTGCTCACTTTGCTGCCGCGTTGGTTGAACGTGGCGTTGCAAAGAATATTCAGGGTGTGTTTAAAAAGTTTTTAGCACGCAATAAAACAGGATATGTGCCAAGCTCATGGTGTGATATGGCAACGGCTATTAATGCAATCAAAGCAGCTGGTGGCATAAGTGTTGTCGCACACCCGGCTCGATATCAAATGTCGAACAAATGGCTACGTAAATTGTTGCAAGAGTTTGCAGAGATAGGCGGGCAAGGTATGGAAGTCGCCCAACCCCAGCAATCGCCGAGCGAACGTCAATTTTTAGGGCAACTAAGCCGAGAGTTTGGGTTACTAGCCAGCCAGGGTTCAGATTTCCATTACCCGATGCCTTGGCTAGAACTGGGGAAAAATCTATACTTACCAAAAGATTGCCAAGGTGTTTGGCAGTTTTGGGAAGAAAACGAGGAATGTTAATATGAGCCAATTTTTTCATGTTCACCCAGATAACCCGCAGGCACGGCTAATTAAGCAAGCTGCCGATATTATCAAGCAAGGCGGTGTTGTTGTTTATCCAACCGATTCAGGGTATGCAATAGGGTGCGGTATTGGTAATAAGCAAGCTAAAGAGCGTATTGAGCGCATAAGAGGCATTGAAAAGCACCATAATTTTACTTTGATGTGCAGAGATTTATCAGAGCTTGCAACGTATGCTCGAGTAGATAACCAAATGTTCAGGCTCATAAAAAATAACACTCCTGGGCCGTATACGTTTATTTTTAAAGGCACCAAAGAAGTGCCTAAACGGTTATTAAATGACAAGAAAAAGACCATTGGTATTCGGGTAACCGATCATCCTATAACCAGTGCTTTGCTGACTGAACTGGGTGAACCATTGATGTCGTGTTCTTTAATTTTACCTGGTGAGCAGTTTACTGAATCAGACCCTGATGAGATTAGACTCAGAATTGAAAAACTGGTGGACTTAATTATTCACGGCGGTTATCTAATAGAACAAGCAACGACGGTTATAGACTTATCTGAAGATGAGGTTGATATTTTACGTGTTGGATGTGGCGATACCGCAGCGTTTACCTGATGATATTTAATGAATGATGTAGCAGAAAAAGCACCGCCGTTTGCATTTTTACATGGGCAAGCGGTGATAGAAAAGCCGGAAGATTTATATATTCCTCCAGATGCCCTAGAAATTATCCTAGAAACGTTTGAGGGACCTCTCGACCTCCTTTTATACCTCATCAAACGTCATAAGTTAGATATTTTAGAGTTACCTATTCTCAGCATTACTCAACAATATGTTGCGTACGTTGAATTGATGACTGAATTGCGATTAGAGTTGGCGGGAGAATATTTGGTTATGGCAGCATTATTGGCTCAAATAAAGTCAAGAATGTTGCTGCCTGTACACGAAGAACTTGAAGAAGAAGAAGATCCTCGAGCCGAACTTGTTCGAAGGCTGCAAGAATATGAACAATATAAATTAGCGGCTGAAAATTTAGATCAATTACCTAGGCTGGAGCGGGATATATTGGTCGCTCGTGCGTTAGTGGATGAAAGCGAAGTGCCTGTGGCAGAAACGCCAGAAATTGCACTCAAAGAGCTTATGCTAGCATTTGCCGATGTGATGGCACGTGCAAAAACATTTGAGCATCATCAGATCACCACAGAATCTTTATCGACTAGAGAGAGGATGAGCCAAATTTTACACTACTTATCAGAGAATGATGGTCAGTGCCCGTTTACCAAGTTGTTTAAAGTAGAAGAAGGTCGTAGTGGTGTTGTTGTAACATTTATTGCAATGTTGGAACTAATTAAAGAGCAATTGATAAATTGTTTACAAGTAACCCCTTCTAGTCAGATTTATTTGAGTTTGCAGCTACAAGAGTAGCTTAACCTCTGTCATAATAGAGGATTGAGTTTTATTTTGGTGTGTGTAATGCGGCGTGTAAGTGATGAGCAGTTGATTGAGCTTATAGAAGCGGCAATTTTTGTGTCAGAAACACCATTGTCAAAAAAGCGATTAAGGGAAACCGTATTAAAGGAAGTTGCTGCGTCTGGAGTGCGTGTTGACGAAGCAATACGCTCGATATCAGAGCACTATCAAACGCGAGGCGTTCAATTAGTTGAGGTGGGCAGTGGATATCGATTTCAAGCATGTAAACGATTAACGCCTTGGCTTAGTCATTTATGGCAAGAGAAAGCGCCTAAATATTCAAGGGCGACCTTGGAGACGCTCGCTTTAATAGCTTATCGTCAGCCGATCACCCGAGGTGAAATAGAACAAGTACGAGGCGTATCTGTCAGCTCTAACATTATGAAGAGCTTACAGGAACGTGAATGGATAAAAGTTGTGGGCTTTAAAGAAGTGCCAGGTAAACCTGCGTTATATGCGACAACAAACCAATTTTTAGATTATTTTTCGTTATCTGGTTTAAATATGCTGCCAGAGTTACCTGAGCAGCATGAAGTTAAAATAGATCAGATGTTAAGCGATCCTTCTGTGAGAGAATCATCCGAATGAGTGAAAAGTTACAAAAAGTATTAGCCCGAGCCGGCGTGGGGTCACGTCGTGAAATGGAAAAATACATTGATGCAAATCGCGTTAGTGTTGATGGCAAAGTGGCTAAATTAGGTGATCGTGTTGAAGAAGATGCGTTGATCCGTGTTGATGGTCATATTGTTAAAATAGAACAAAAAGAAGACCGAATTTGTCGTGTTATTATGTACCATAAACCGGAAGGTGAGCTATGTACACGAAAAGATCCAGAAGGGCGTCGAACGGTATTTGATAGATTGCCACGTATTGACGGGGAGCGGTGGATAGCGATTGGTCGCCTAGATATTAATACGTCAGGCTTGTTGTTATTTACTAATGATGGAGAACTCGCTAACCGTTTGATGCACCCTAAATATGAAGTAGAACGTGAATACTCTGCTCGTGTATTTGGTGAGGTAACTAATGAAACGTTACGTACTCTCACGAAAGGTGTTGAGTTAGAAGACGGACCTGCAAAATTTTTAAACATTAAACCAATGGGCGGCGAAGGTATTAACAAATGGTTTAACGTGATGCTGACTGAAGGACGAAATCGTGAGGTACGTCGTTTGTGGCAATCACAAGATGTTGAAGTTTCTCGTCTTATCAGGATCCGTTATGGCAAACTTGAGTTGAATAAACGTTTACCACAAGGCGGCTGGGAAGAGCTAGAGTTACCAGAAGTAAACTATTTACGTAAATCCGTGCGTTTAGGTAATGAAACACAGACTAAGTTATCTGTAATGCCTGAAAAGCGCAAAGATAAGCGAGCGAAGATCAATCAGATCCGTAAAGCGGTGAAAAAGCATAATCAAAGAGTACAAAAGCCGAAACGTCGTCAATCATAAACACAGATATAATCGTAGTTTAAATAGAGCAAAGTAAAAAGAAAGCCGCTGTAACAGCGGCTTTTGTATTAGGTATAACTAGAAATGTTCAGTATTACTTTGGCTGTGCATCAATTGACTGCCCATTTACGTCATTTGATGACTCTGACATCAAATATAAGTACGTTGGCATTAACTCTTCAGCTGTTTTTAAAGTGTCTTTATCTTCGCCTGGAAATGCTGAGGCTCTCATGCTTGTTCTTGTCGCCCCAGGGTTGATGCAATTGATCCTAATATTGGTTTTACCGACTTCGGCGGCCCAAGTTTGCATCATGCCTTCAGTCGCAAACTTTGAGATGGCGTAAGGTCCCCAAAATTCTCTACCTTGACGCCCAACGCCAGATGATGTGAATACAACTGAAGCAGACGGCGATTTTCTAAGCAATGGAAACATGTACTTAGTGATCATCGCTTGTGCTGTAACATTCACCTTCATGATATTTTCAAAGGTTGATACACAAAAATGCTCAAGCGGGCCTAAAGAGCCTAAAATTGATGCATTATTTAATAAACCGTCTAGCTTACCAAATTGTTGCTCAATGGTTGCTGCAAGATCTCTGTAGTTTTGTTTTGTTGCACCGCGCAAATCTAAAGGTACAATGGCGGGCTTAGGATAGCCTAAATTGACTATCTCATCGTAAACACATTCGAGTTTTTGTGTTGTTTTGCCAAGTAGTATGATGGTTGCACCGTGTTTAGCATAAGTAAGTGCTGCAACACGGCCAATGCCATCACCTGCACCTGTAATTAGTATGGTTTTATTTTCTAAGGCATTTGCCGCAGCTTTGTAATCGTGCATCGTGGACCCCAAATTAGAACTTTTGGACATTTTATCATAGCAATTACTCAAGTTATCGAATTTATTGTAAATATAAGTGGCGAAAGGCTACACTTTACGTTAACTTTAACTGGTCTAATGTCTTATTAAAAGTACGATTACAATAATTTAACTATTTACAGCAAAATAATAATAAGATTCTGTCGGAGCCTATAAAATGAAAAAAATGCTACTCTCACTCGCAGTTACCTCAGTCTTAGCAGGCTGTGGTGGTGGTGAAACATTAGAAGATATTAAAAACGAAACAGCCCCGGTATTACCGTCTGTTTCAATCAAGTTTGACCCTTCCAACGGTGTGATTTCGATACCGAATGATTTATTACTCAGTGGCACGCAAGATGGCACCATAAATTTACCGGGCGAACTAGATTCTGAAAATAACCCAGCAATTTCCCGTGCTCAGTATGCAAACCCTTCTTTAGCGCTTGGTGCGTTGGATGGCTGGTCTAGCCAAATGCCTTACGTTATTGATTTGAACATGGCTGCTGGCATGAGTGTTAACGGTGATTCTGTTAAAGCACCTGGATCTGTGCGCATTTTTGAAGTCATAATGGGAGCAAGCCGTACTGATGAACAATGTGCCCAAGTTCCTGCTGGTATTGCGTGTAAATCTGTTGCTGAGTTAAGTAATGGCTTAACCGGTGATTTTATTGCGCAGCTCACCAGTACTGGCGATGGCATCGCAATTCAACCTTTAAAGCCATTTAAAGCTGGCTCGACGTACATCACGGTACTGACATCAGGCATTGAAATGGCTGATGGACGTCCAATTAAAGCGTCTTCGACTTATACGCTCGCGCGTCAGGATGCAGATTTAGTGACACCTGCTCAGTTAGCCCTTCAAGGTGCCGTGCGTAGTTATGAAGCTGCTGTAACAGAAGGCAGTTTTGACGATGCACTGGGCGCGCTCAGTAAAGACAACATTATTTATTCAGCTGCAGCGACAATTCAGTCGGTAGGGCCTGTGATGGCCGCTGCCAAGGGATTATTAGCAGCGAGTTTAGCTACTGGGACAAACCCCAAGCTAGAAGTACCAGAACAGCCCGTAATCACAGTAAGAGATGTGCTGGTTATGGGTGGCCAAGACCCGGCAGCCGTCGCGTCATTCCAAGCAATACAGTATATGAAAGGCAGTATTCAACTCCCAATGTACTCAGGTATGCCACAAGCGGTTGGCGTAGAGAGTCTAGCTGATACTTATTGGCAAGCAGCATGTGATAATGGGCTTGCAGTAGCGGGGTATAAAGCGGCGGTTGGCGGCACACTGCCCACACCAGAACCAGGTACCAATGATGCGCTTTGTTCGGCATTATCTGGTGACGCATTGCGTGATTTTAATCTTGATCCAATGCGCCATGTTACAAAATTCAATAGCATTCCTAAGCAGCAATGGCTTGCGAATGTGCCAGTACAAATTACCAAGCCAATTCCTGAATTGTTAGGTATTGAACAGCCAGCAACGGGTTGGCCGGTTGTTATTTTACAACACGGTATTACTACTAATAAAGAAACAATGCTCGGCTTAACGCTTGCATTAAGTGCGCAAGGCTTCGCCACTGTCGCGATTGATCACCCAATGCATGGTGAGCGTGGTATTGATGTTGATAATGATGGCACTGATGACTTTAATGCGACCACGGGTTCTATATTATCTTATATGAACTTAACGTCATTGTTGGTAGCTCGAGATAACTTACGTCAATCAACTGCAGATTTGTTAGGCCTTAGACTAGGGCTTAACTTTGGCGCTCCAGCAATTGGTTTAAACCCGACTGATGTGAGTTTTGTAGGGCATTCTTTGGGGGCCATTGTTGCACCAAGCTTTGTGGCACACACAAACTTACCGTTAAATGAGCAAGTTGATGGGTTATTTAAAGTGCAAAGTGCAGCGTTGGCAAGTGGCGGAAGCGGTATTGCGAGTTTCTTGATCGAGTCAGAGCAATTTGGGTCATTTGTTCAAGGGTCTGTATTGAGTGCGGCAGGTAATGTTGCTTCAAACGCTTTCTTGGCCTTTTTACAAAGTGATGGCGTTGCTGGGTGCGCTGCTGAAGATATCGTGCCATGTGGTTACAGTGCGTACATTAAGCATTTGACTGAGACAGGTGACACAGCATCTTTGGCTGCAATTAATGGTATTATCCAACAGTTTGCGGTAGCAGCTCAGTCTGCTTTAGATAGTGCCGATCCATTGAACTACGCTGAATTAGTGAAAGCGGTGAATACGCCGGTCTATATGAATGTGGTGACTGGAGGTGTTGATGGTAATAAACCAGACACGGTGATCCCACCCACAACTGCTAACCCTCTTTCTGGTTCTTCACCGTTAGCCCGTTTTATGGGGTTACAAACTGTGTCTGAGTCTCAAGGTCCGGGTAACTATGTTGTGAACTTTAGCCAAGGCCACCATGGCTCAATAATTACGACGGCATTCAGTGAAACAGCAGGCGGAACAGCACAGGGGCATGCAATGGCGACTGTCGAGATGCAAACGCAACTTGTGTCTTACTTGAAATCAAAAGGGTTAGTTCTTCCAATCACTAATCCGGCAGTTGTTGCTAATTAATTACAATTAGTTCACTATGAAAAGCCGCTAGAGATAGCGGCTTTTTTATTGCTAAATTTATAGGAGCAGGCGTTGGCATTTTTATTTGAATATGGGTTGTTTTTAGCAAAAGCAGTAACAATAGTGGCTGCTATTGGGATTATATTGATAATGATCATAGGGGCAAGCCAAAAGCCGAAAGGTAAATCTGGTGAAATAGAGCTTAAAGATTTATCGAAGCAAATAGACGATACTCGCGATCAGTTTATAGAGCAAACGCTAGACAAGAAAGCCTTAAAGGCACATAAAAAGGCGAAAAAAAAGCAAGACACATCGCCCGCTGATGAGAAAGTCTTTGTTATTGACTTTATTGGCAGTATGGATGCACATGAAGTCGCGAGCTTAAGAGAAGAGGTGAGTGCAATTTTAACGATTGCTGATAAAGATAAAGATCAGGTATTGGTAAACTTAGAAAGCGGTGGTGGTGTGGTCCATGGATATGGGCTTGCTGCATCTCAGCTAATAAGAATTAAAGACTTTGGCTTACCATTGACGATATGTATTGATAAAGTTGCAGCTAGTGGTGGGTACATGATGGCTTGTGTGGCTGATAAAATTGTGGCTGCGCCATTTGCCATTGTTGGCTCAATTGGTGTTATAGCCCAGCTACCTAACTTTAGTAAAATTCTGAAAAAGAATGATGTCGATTTTGAACAAATTACTGCTGGTGAGTATAAACGCACTTTGACCATGTTTGGCGAAAACACTGCTAAAGGTCGAGAAAAGTTCAAAGAAGAAATTGAACATACTCATGGTTTATTTAAAGAGTTCGTTGCTGAACATAGAACAACGTTAGATATCTCAGCAGTTGCCACTGGTGAGCATTGGTTTGCGTCACATGCAAAAACGTTGAACTTAGTCGATGAGATTAAAACCAGTGATGATGTTTTATTGTCTTTGAATGAGCAGCATCAGTTGTATAAAGTAAGCTACAAAATTAAAAAAGGACTATCTGAGAAGCTAGGTCTCAGTGTCAGCACTATGGTTGAAAAACTGGGAGTGTCGCTATGGTCTAAAAGTAAAAAAATGGGCATGTAGCACAGTATTAATTATACAGATACCGTATGGTATGTGGCCATACGGTATCAATAGCTCTCGTTATAAGGTATGGCTGCTTATTATTTTATAAACGTCGTTTATATTATCACCGGCTTTAAATTCTTTCGTGAGTGGTTCGATTTCTGAACCAACCCAGATTTTAAGCTCTGAGTCCATATCAAAATGACCAGCGCTTTCTTTACTAAATTTAGTGATTTTACTGTAGGGTATTGTCAGTATTTCTACTTTTGACCCCGTGACACCCTGCTTATCAATGAGTAATAACCTTTTATTTGTAAAGACGAACATATCACGAATGACTTGATAGGCTTTTTCAATTTGTTCAGACTCAATCAATGTATCAGCTAATAACTCATCAAGCTTATCGTTATCGACTTCACTGGCATTGCCAAGTATTCCACTTAATAGTCCCATTATTTGTCCTTCTGAAAAAGTTGGTTTTCGAGAGTATGGCCATTAACTAATTGACGATACTGCCAATTAAGTTTGTGACAATATTTAAGCAAGTGTATATCAAATTGCTCAAAGTGGGATTGATATTCAATAATATATTCTTTATTTTGACTCTGAGAAACGTGTAATACGCCTGATAATTGCTTTATTTGTTCAAGTGTATCCCTAGAGTCATGTATGAGCGTTAGTGTAAGGTACTGACTCGTGCCTTGCTTCGTGTCTCGGTTGTGCGTGGTAAGTTGCCCTTGGTTTAGATATAAAACATGATCACATAACTTCTCCAATTCAGCTAAATCATGTGAACTTAATATAAAAGTGATGTCTTCACTCAAGGACGCTATAACATGGCGTATCTCTCGTGCATTGAGAGGGTCTAGCCCAGCAGTTGCTTCATCAAGTAGCACAATTCTAGGTGAGCCAATCAACGCTTGCGCAATACAGACCCGCTTTTTCATGCCATGAGATAATTCAGCAATTTTTGCATGGTGGTTGTCTGCTAACCCCACTAATTCAAGTACACGGCTTGTTTCCATATTGGCTTTTTGCTTATTCAACCCTTGCAGACGACCATAGAAATTGAGTTGTTTTTGCAGTGAAAAGCGTGGGTCGAGAGTAGCATCCTGAGGAAGTGCGCTGAGTTGACCAAATAAAGCAGGGTCTCCGAGTTGTTTCCCCATAATATTGACTGCGCCTGAACTCGGCACTAAATATCCGCATAAAATACTAAATAGGGTGGTTTTACCTGCTCCATTGGGGCCAACTAAAGCCACAGTTTGACCTTTATTTACGTCAAAGCTGACGTTATTTAGCGCTTGCTTGTCACCAAAAGCTTTGCAAAGGTTATTCACTTCAATTAATGCACTCATAGTGACCGCCTTTTAAAGGTAAGAATACTGAGGGTTAATAGCCCCATCGTTTGTGCAACAGGCAGTAACCAATCAATCAGAGAAAAGCTATGTTGCGGTGCCACATCTAAAATCTGTACACCTGGGTAAACATATAAAAGCCAAGACAGGATGGGTAAGTAATAACTGAGATAGCTTATTAATGCATTGCCAAGTGTAAATAAGAGTATGGCGAGGACGACACTTAAGCGAGACGAGCTTGTAATTAAGTTTAGCAACGACATCAAAGCAATAAAGGGCATGACAATCAGTATAAGCTGCGCAGTAACAGTGACGCTCAATAATGCACCTGAGCCCAACAAGTTGAGATCGCGATAGATCATCAAAATAAATGTCGCTAAAACGGTAAGAAAAATTAAGATTGCAATAATGAATAGCTGACCTAAAAATCGTCCTACTAAGATTTCTTCTCGAGTACAACGCAAACTAATAAAGCGAAGGGTACCACGTAGCCTATCTCCGACTGTTTGATCCGAGCATACGAATAAGCTAAATGCTGGGAAGCTATATAGAGCGATTATCCAAAACACTGCCAGTTCAGCTTCAGGCCAACTGACTAGCTCTCTGAGGCCTATGTTACCAGCAAGTTGCCCAGTGATATCGGCAAACTCGGGACTACTTAAAAATGGCACTGCTTGTGCGATTAAATAGTTTTGGATCATAAACCAAACCATGGCAAATGCACCGAGTGCAAGTAAGCCACGCTTTGTAGCAAAAAGGCGCGTTAGCTCAAATTGAGCAAGTTGCCACACTCTGAATATCGACATAATTTCTCCTTTTTTTGAACAGTAACGTGTTATTTACTGAATTTAAAGTAGAAAACTGTTTCAGAATGTGGCGTCGGTAATAAATTACCCTAACTTTACGGATTTACCAACCACACTGGCGACCTTCATTTTGCTTATCAAGGTACTTTTGTAGTGGGGCAAAATAATCAAGCATGGCGGTTGCATCCATTTGCTTGCTACCTGTAATGCTCTCTAGCGCTTCTTGCCATGGACGGCTGCTGCCCATTTCAAGCATTGCGTTTAGGCGCTCACCGGCTTCTTTAGAGTTATATACTGAACAGCGGTGGATTGACTCTTTATTACCCGCGATTTCACATAATGAACGGTGGAATTCAAATTGTAAAACATGGGCTAAGAAGTAGCGAGTATACGGTACATTGCCTGGCACATGGTATTTGGCGCCAGGGTCGAAGTGGCTTTCATTTCGCGCTATGGGCGCTTGTACACCTTGGTATTTCTCACGTAAATCCCACCATGCTTTATTGTATTGCTCTGGTGATATTTGACCAGAAAACACCTGCCAGCGCCATTGGTCTACCAGCAAGCCAAATGGGACAAATGCAACCTTGTCTAGTGCCATTTTCATTAGTAAACCAATGTCTTTTGATTCATCAGGTACTTGCTCTAGCAAACCAATCTCTTTTAAATAACCTGGAGTTACAGACAGCGCAATGGTATCACCAATTGCTTCGTGGAACCCATCATTGGCACTTTCTTGATAATACAGTGGCAATTTATTGTAGGCGCGCTGGTAAAAGTTATGGCCTAATTCGTGGTGAATAACTGAGAACTCTTCACCTGTGCGTTGAATACACATTTTGATACGTAAATCATCTTTGTTATCTAAATTCCAAGCAGAGGCATGGCATTGTACATCACGATCTTTTGGCTTAGTGAACAAAGAGCGAGTCCAAAACGTGTCTGGTAACTTTTCAAAGCCCATAGATGTGAAGAAGGTTTCAGCACCTTGCACCATCTTAAGCTCGTCATAATTATGCTCTGCTAATAATTGAGTCACATCGTAGCCTGGATCTGCATTTTCAGGTGCCACTACATCATATATATTGCCCCAAGTTTGTGCCCACATGTTGCCAAGTAAGTGAGCTGGGATAGGCTGATCTTGAGGTACTTTATCTTCACCATATTTTTCACCAAGCTTAGCGCGTACATGGCAGTGTAGTGAGTTATATAACGGCTTTACTTGGCCCCAGATACGATCAAGTTCTGTGGCAAAGTCGTCAGCTGGCATGTCATATTTGCTTCGCCACATTGCGCCGGTGTCTGCATAACCTAGCTGATTAGCCCCTTCATTTGTGAGAGAAACCTGTTGCGCATAAAGTGGGCGCATTGGCTGCGATACTTGTCGCCACCCTTGCCATAGGTCAAGTAGCTCTTCATAGTTTCTGCTAGACGCCATCTTTGCCGTCATATCACCAAGGCTTAAGCATTGGTCTGCCGTTTTACAATATTGGCCTTTGCCGTACATACCATCAAGCTCCGCTTTTAAAGCGGCTAGTTTTTTTGATTTTTCTGGGTTTTGTGGCGCTGGTAAGGTCAAATTTAACTTCAATTTGTCCATTTTTCGGCGGTTATCATCGCTTAACTGAACGCTATCAAATCGTGCTGCTTCACTTGCTAGCTTTACGACGATGTCAGTTTGTTCGCGATTGACATCTGCTGCTAAGCTGGCTGTATCTTCGGTTATGAAATTTGCATAGATCCAATTGGCCCGGCTAGAGCGTGCAGACAAATCTATTAAAGTTTGTTCTGATTGAGCAAGGAATAACTCAGCGTCTTTTTCAGTCGGTTGTTGCGTTTTTGATGCCGTGTTATTACATGCAGCAAGCGTTAAAGTACTCGCAACAATGAGTGCCCCAAGGCTAAGTTTAAATTGTGGTTTCATTATGTGTTCACTTGTTGTTGTTAAAGCTGCGTGATAATAACAGCCAACAAGAGTTGCCACAATTCCTGCTGGATAAATGCAGTGTTAATTTGAGTTTACGCTATATTTGAACATAGAAATTAAGATAAGCAGGAGGTCAAAATGGCTTTAATTGTGTTGCTGATTATTTTGGCGTGCATTGTGTTTATGGTGAGAGTACTGCGTTATAAATTAATCACAATCCCCACCATGAATTATTTTAAATCGACATTACCGGCTTTGAGTCAAACCGAACAAGAAGCCATGGAAGCTGGGGACACGTGGTGGGATGCCGCGCTTTTTTCTGGTAAGCCAAATTGGCAGGAGTGGCATCAAATCGATGCACCGCTGTTAAGTGACAAAGAACAAGATTTTATTCAGACCAAATTAGCCCATTTATTATCGATACTCGATGAAGAACAAATCCAAGCGGACAAAGATTTGCCAGAGTCTGTGTGGGCGTATTTAAAAGCAGAGGGCTTTTTTGCATTTATAATACCAGAGAAGTTTGGCGGGCTAGGTTTCAGTGCTCAAGCCAATTCAACTATTGTGGCTAAAATTGCCAGTAAGAGTTTATCTACTGCTGTGACTGTGATGGTACCTAATAGCTTAGGTCCTGCTGAATTGTTATTACATTATGGTACCGAGTCACAGCAGTCATATTGGCTGCCTAAACTCGCGTCTGGGGAAGCATTGCCTTGTTTTGCTTTAACAGCTCTAGATGCGGGCTCCGACGCGGGGAGTATTCAAGATTTTGGTGTTGTCTGTGAGGCTGAATTTGAGGGGGAGCAGGTTCTCGGACTAAAAGTGAGCTGGGATAAGCGTTACATTACACTTGCGCCGGTTGCGACGGTGCTTGGTTTAGCATTTAAAGTGTATGACCCTGAGCACCTACTTGGTGATTGTGACAGTTTGGGGATCACCTGTGCATTGATCCCGACTAGTCAGGAAGGCGTTATCACTGGAGCCAGGCATAACCCATTAAATCAAGGTTTTATGAATGGTACGACGCAAGGTAAAGAGGTGTTTATTCCACTTGATTGGGTTATTGGTGGTAAAGGTGGAATAGGAAACGGGTGGAAAATGCTGGTCTCTTGTTTAAGTGCTGGCAGAGGCATATCTTTACCCGCCTTAAGTGCCGGTAGTGCGCATTTATGTACTCGAACAAGTAGCGCCTATGCCACAGTACGCGAGCAATTTGGATTACCGATCGCGGCTTTTGAAGGAATTCAAGCAAGTCTTGCGCGTATTACGGGGTTAACGTACAGCATAGAAGCTTGTCGTCAAGCAACAGCACAAGCGATAGACATGAAAAAGAGCCCTGCAGTAATTACGGCAATAGCCAAATACCATTTAACCGAAATGTCGCGCATAGTAATGAATGACGCCTTAGATATTCACGCTGGCAAAGGTATTCAAAAAGGTCCCAGTAACTATTTAGCAAATAATTATATGGGGATCCCGATATCTATTACGGTTGAAGGTGCCAATATTCTCACTCGAAACTTAATGATATTTGGTCAAGGTGCAACACGTTGTCATCCTTATATATTCAAAGAAATACAAATTATTCAAAATTTAGAAGAAGACAAAGCGATTAAGCCGTTTGATAAACTATTGATGGCGCATTTACAGCATACCAGTGTGAGTGTTTTAAAAGCGTTGTGGTTTGGTATTACACGGGCAAGATTTATTAACGCACCTGTAAGTGGACCAACAAAGCGATATTATCAAAAGTTGACTTGGTTAAGCACATGTTTATCTGTGAGCTCTGATCTAGCGATGTTGCGACTGGGAGGGTCTTTAAAACGACGAGAAATGCTTTCAGCTCGACTCGGTGATGTTTTAAGTCATTTGTATTTAGCTTCGTGTGTTCTTAAAAAGTATGAACATGATGGTCGACAGCAAGGTGACTTACCATCGGTCTGTTATGCTACAGAGCATAGCCTGGCTCAAGGTTTTAGGGCGTTAGATGAATTCTTTGATAATTTTACACACCCTGTGTTGGCATTTTTACTGAAAAGTTGGATGCATGTTACAGGTCATGGTTGTAAAGTACCTTCTGATACTTTAGTTCGTAAAGTCTGTCACGTTTTAGCACACAGCGATGCTGCTAGGGAACGTGTAAGCCATTTATGCAGTGTTGGTGAACAGGGTGCTGTGTATACTATGGAGCGGGCTTATCAGTTGGCAAAAGAAACCGCAAAAGAACGAGTTGAATTTAAAGCGTGGCTTAAAAACCGAACCGATATGCTGTCATTGTCGTATAGCGAAAAAATTGCATTCGCTGTGAGTGATAAAGCAATAACTGAACATCAAGGGAAATCACTTTTAGACGCCGAAAACTGGAGAGTCAAAGCGATTTCCGTCGATGTTTTTTAAGCAAGTCGCCATGACTAACGGGCAAATGGATCCGGGTTAATTTTATCAACGTACCATTTTCCTTTTTTGCGCAGTAATTGTACGCTGCGCATATCATCGACTTGCTCACCTCTGAGCATACCCGTAAATACCATATTAATTTTTGCTGAATCACCATATTGTTCACGCAAACTTTGATTAGTCATATCAAGCTCAATGGTCACTTGATCAAATTGCATGTTTACTAGGTTACGGGTGAACTGCTTAGCTGTGCCATAAGAACGCATAACGCGAGCCAGTCGAGGAGTTGCGTGTTTCGCAGCTATCTCTAAGTTATCTTGATTGTATAAAGAATCAAAATAGGCTGTAGCAGTGTAACCAGGGGTAGTTGACTCACCAGTCCCTTTATTGTCTTTACCGCACCCTGATATAAGTAGCGTAAAACACGCAAGAATTACTGTTAAATACTTCATAATGCAATCTAGTTTAAAAAAAGTAACAGTAAGTTTGTAGTCTAAATGTAGATATGTAAAGTGCTATACGACACTTTGGTAAATAAACACTCTATTACTCATTATTTATCATTAGAAAACTTCATTTCTATATAATATACAGCAGGTTGAGTAATAATATGTATAGCCTGAGTTACTTACAGGCTTGGTAGTAAAAAAGCTCGGTATAGCGTACCGAGCTTTAATGGTTGGGAGTGATGAGAGATTACTCTGTAACCGTGTTATGTAATTTATCTTCACTTTTGTGAAACCATTTACGTTTTAGCGCTTTTATATCTTCTAGCACGACGTATTGGCACGGGATTAATATGAGCGTTATGACCGTGGCAAATAAAACGCCGAATGCCAAAGACACCGCCATTGGGATCACAATTTGTGCCTGCAAGCTGGTTTCAGTAATAATTGGCACTAAGCCAATAAACGTAGTCAAAGAAGTCAGCAAAATAGCTCTAAAGCGTTTGCAGCCAGCTTCAACCACTGCTTGTTTAATCGTTACCCCTTGTTCACGCGCTTTATTCACAAAGTCAACCATGACCAATGAATCATTCACAACGACACCTGCCACAGCGATAATGCCAAAAAAGGATAAGCTACTCATGGTCATTCCCATTACCACGTGACCAAACACGGCACCAACAACCCCGAACGGGATCACGGACATGATTAACAGTGGCTGTGAGTATGATCTAAGTGGGATAGCCAGCAGTGCAAAAATAATCATCATTGACAGCGCAAAATCACGAACTTGTTCAGCAACACTGTCCATTTCTTCTTGAATTCGACCGGCGACATTACTTTGAATTCCCGGGTAGTTCACCAGTAATGAGGGCAAGTATTCATCCCTTATTTCTGTTGCAATTTCGAAAGGTTCAGCTTGATCAGTATCAACTGACGCCCATACATTAACAGTACGTTTAGAGTTTTCCCGGCGTATGCGGTTTACACCGTCAACTAGTTTAATGTTAGCAACTTCGGCCAATGGCACTTCAGCGCCTGCTGGAGAAATAATTCGTACATCTTGAATATCGCTAATAGAGTTTCTAGACTCTTTCGGATAGCGGATCATGACTTTTATTTCTTCGCCGTCACGTAGAATACGCTGTGCTTCTAATCCGTAGTAACTAAAGTTAACTTGAGAGGCCACGTCCGCAAGAGTTAACCCCATACTATAGGCAAGCGGTTTAAGCTCTAGCTGCACTTCATCGGTTGCACTTTGCATTGAATCATTCACATCACCGACGCCTTTAATCGTATTAAGCTTAGCTTTGAGTTTTTCTGCGACTTCTTTAAGTAGCACTTTATCTTTGCCTTCAAGTCTAAAGCTAATATCACCATCATCGCGTCCGCCACTCGAGATACTATCGCGAATATTTAGCGTTTTTACACCAGGCAACTGGGGCATTTGCTCTCGCCACATGGCGCTTAGTTCAAAAGTGTCAATAGGGCGTTTATCAGGTTCTACTAATATCGCCATAATTTGAGCATTTGTGCGGCCGCGTAAGCTGACCGAGAGATCTCGGATCATACTTTGCCCGTATTGTTCTTGAATTTGCTTATCAACATTTAAAATTAATGTTTCAATTTTTTGTGCGCTCTGAAGTGTCGCGCTTTCTGATGATGATAAGTTCATTTCTATGGTTATTTCTGGGAAGTCATGAGGTATTTTTGGGTTAGCGACAAATTTAATAAACCCACCGGCAAACAATGCTGCGCTCACAATTAAAATAGTCAGAAAGCCAACAATTACAGTGTATCTATAATGTATACAACGTTCAATGAAGGGGCGATATAGGTGCTCAATAAGGTTTTTAAGCCCGCCATCTAACAGGGCTCTTAAGCGGTGCAATGGGTTCTTTGGATTACTTGGTTTATCTTTCATTGCTGCAAGGTGGGCAGGTAAAATGAGCTTAGACTCAATAAGCGAAAAAATTAAACATAGAATTATAACGCCGCCAATGGCTTTTGAAAACGCAGCTGCAGGGCCTGTTGCTAAGGTTTGAGGTAAGAACGCAGCTACTGTGGTAAGTACGCCAAATGTAGCTGGAATAGCAACCCGTTTTACACCTCTGACTACGTTATCTAGGCTATGTCCGTGTTCTTCTATTTCAGAATGCACAGATTCACCAACAACAATGGCATCATCAACAACAATACCTAACACCAGAATAAAAGCGAACAGTGAAGCGAGGTTTATAGTAACGTCAAGCCCACCCATTGGCATAAATAAAAAAGCACCAAGGAACGAGACCGGTAAGCCCATCATTACCCAAAATGCTAATCGGACGCGTAAAAATAGTGCCAACATCAGCATGACCAATAAGCCCCCCCAAATCATGTTTTCTACCATCATGTTTAGGCGACCATCAAGGTAATAGGTTAAATCAATAAAGGGCTCTAATTCGGTGTCACTTGGTAGAGTTTTTTGACGTTGAGCTAAGTAATTTTTAATTATGTCAGCAACTTGCGAGATATCTTGGTCTTTAGAGGCACTGACTTGGAAGATGAGTGAGTTTTTACCATTATACTTAGAGTATTGTAGCCCTTCTTCAAAGCCATCATTGACGGTTGCTATATCACCTAACTTAACTTGCGCGCCATCGGACAACGTAAGTAATGGCAGGTTTTCGAATTCATTACCTCGGTATGCTTGATTCTCAACTCGCATTGAAATATAGCCATTATCAGAGCGTATTTGGCCAGCAGACATATTGGCTGAAAATGCTGATACTGCATTTGCTATATCTCGGAAACTTAACCCAAATTCACGTAACTTATCTGGACTCACTTCGATGCCTATTTCATAGTTTAATCCGCCATTAAACTCAACAAGGTTTACCCCTGGTAGTGCTAACATTTCATCATGCAACGTATTACCCAATTCTTTAAGCTCACCGGCGGGTAAATTGCTACTCAGAGCGAGCCACATAACTTCTTGGGTAAATTTATCATATCGAATGACAGGTCGTTCCATCCCAACTGGGAAGCTGGAAATAGAGTCGACTTGCATTTTAACTTCATCTAATACTTCTTGCGGGTTGTACTTTTCTTCCACTTCAATCCAAGTTTGTGACATACCGCGGTTTGAGTATGTTATTAGGCGCTTGATCCCTTCCAGACCCTCCATCGCCTCTTCAACTTTTATGGTAATGCCTTCTTCAACTTCTTGAGGGGCGGCGCCTGGATAGATAGCTTGAACACTGAGCCAATTGTTTTCAAATTGTGGGAACATTTGCTTTCGGATTGAAAACGCCGTTAATATCCCCCCAACGAGTATGAATATCATGAGTAAATTGGCTGCAACCGGGTTACGAGCAAACCAAGCGATAATGCCTTTTTCAGATGGTATAGTCATAACGGTTTACTCCTTTTTTAATGCGAGCTGTGTTTCAGGGGATTTGAGTAAGGTGTTTTCTATGCGAACAGTCATACCGTCAGAGGGATACTCTAATGCTGATGTAATGATACGGTTTCCATCATTGAGTCCTTGATCTGCAATAATAAAACCATTTGCTTCACGTACAATATTGAGAGGTTTAAAAGCGAGGGTAGAGTCCTCTTGCAGCGTGGCAATTTTTCCATCGTTAACTAAATGCCTAGGTACTGCGACAGCTGATTGTAGCAACTGACCTTCGATTTTTGCATTTAAATAAGTACCAAAGCGCAGTGGTTTTTCTGTCAATCCATAAGGTACATCTACTTGTGCAACTAGGTAGGTCATGCGACTGCGTTCATCAATCACGCCTTCGCTACGAACTACTTTTCCGTTCCATGTTACTGACTTACCTGCAAAATTTGCAGTTAATTTAACAGGAGCATCAATGCCATTATTGACCAAGTATTGTAAATCTTTATCAGCAACAGGTAAGCGTATTTCGGCGAGCGATGTTGCGTTCAGTACACCAAATTGATTCCCTGGGCTGACAACACTTCCTAAACTTATTTCACGACTTTCAATGATGGCGTCATAAGGTGCTTTTATATAAGTCCGTTCTAGGTTTCGTTTAGCACGTTTTTCACTTGCTTGTGCAGCTCTGTAGTGTGCAAGTTTTTCAGCAAGTTGTGGTTTTCTTAAATAGAGTTCTGATGGGATGGTTTCATGGGTATTATTTTTAATTCGTTGCCATTCAGCTTTAGCTACATGCGCTTGTGCTTGTTCAATTTCTAAGGCTGAACTTGCTTGAGCCAGATTTGCTTGTGCTTCGATTAAAGCTGCTTCGTAGTCACTTGGGTCAATCCTCGCAAGTATTTCGCCCGTTTTTACAAAGCCACCTCGAACGAAGCGTTCCGATATATTAATAATCTGGCCGCTTACTTGCGCTACTAAGTTAGTGGTGTATTTAGGTTTGACGATGCCATATGAATCAACAGACAATTGCATTGGTGCAACTGTAACTGCTTGAACTTCTACTAATGGATGTATCACCTTTTCTGCTTTTTCTTCTGGCGGTTTCTTCATTGTGGAAAATGCTGCAGACATACCAACTCCTGCAATGAGCACCGCGATGGGTAATATTATCTGTTTTTTACTAGCCACGTTATAGTCCTTCCTACTATTGAAACATGTGATACTAAATGACGGTTAGTATCGATATTTATAAGGATACGACAATAGATGTGTCAGGGTGTTTAAATGTATCGGTAAGTTGTAACAAAGCATTGCGATTGAAAGAACATATTTAATCTCAGCTCTGGATAAGCGAATTTGCCCAATAAAGCTTTTTTACTCACTCTCGGCGTTGCTTTCATTTGTAATAGCACGCGCTTCTGTATAGAAGCGCCTTGATATTGAAAAAATATCATTATTGGATTTTACGTATGTTTGTTTTCAAAAAACTTTTTATTCCACAACCCTTATTCAAACCTGAGGTTATTTACATATAATGGATACACCCGTTAAGGCTCTTTGTATGGGGAGCTGTTTAATGATATGGCTCCTTTAATTCATGGGAGATGTACCTTTGTGATCCATGATTGTAATTTATTCAGCACCTTTTCAGTGTCAATGGGTTTGGTTATATAGTCGTTCATACCCGCGTCGAGACATTTTTGTTTATCCCCCTGCATAGCGTTTGCGGTCATGGCGATAATCGGTATCGATTGATTTTTAATGCCAGCATTACCTTGCCTAATATTCTTGGTTGCTTCATATCCATCCATTTCTGGCATTTGGCAGTCCATTAGTATTATGCTGAAAAGGGTATTTCTCTGTTCAGATTCTTTCAATTTAATGAGAGCTTCTGCACCATTTTCTGCCACTACAGCATTTATACCGATTTTACCAAGTAGTTTTAGGGCAACGAGTTGATTGATTCTGTTGTCTTCAACAAGCAGTACTTGTGCATGTTCAGTCCAAGCGTTATCAGTTTCCACGGGGTCATTTTTGTCGTAAGGGGATTTGCCATTGTCTAAAAATGCTTGAACATCGGGATGAGCTGTTGATAAAGCCTCTAAGAGGTCTTGCTTTGTTGCTGGTTTCGGAAAAATTGCATCAATCTCTCCGTCACTCGTATTTTCAAGATCATATTGTTCTCCTAACGGGCTCATCATGATCAACTTAAATTTAGGATTAGCAATACCCGCTTTAAGCCGTCGGGAGAATGATAAACCATCCATGTCTGGGAGTACTTTATTAAAAATAATAAGATCGATTGTGTTTGTGGGTAATTTAGTTGCGTCGCCAAAATGTTTTATTGCTTCATTTGCATTTTTAGCGACTTCGACAGAAACCCCCCAACTTTCAAATTGTCGCTGTAATGCTTCTCGGCTTGATTTATTCCCATCAACTATTGCGACGGTTAAGTTGAGCGGGCCAAATGTAGGCTGTGTATTGGGAAGCTGTGAGTTTGCATTTAGCAAGCACGTTATTTCAAAGCAACTACCTTTGCCTATCGCACTTGAAACAGAGATATCCCCCCCGAGTAATTGGCACAAGCGCCTAGTAATACTCAACCCAAGACCAGTACCACCATATTTTCTGGTGGTTGATGCATCGACTTGACTGAAAGAGTCAAATAAAGCACTAATTTTTGACTGTTCTATACCAATACCGGTATCTGTAATTTGGCACGTCAACGTCGTGTTATTGCTAATATCGACACCGGAAAGGTTAGCTGTCACGACAATCTCTCCGTGTTCGGTAAATTTTATTGCATTACTTATAATATTTGTCAAAATTTGCCTGATCCGGCTAGGATCTGATTTGACATGAGGGTGGTGGATACCCGCTAAATCTAAAATAACTTCAACGCCTTTTTGTTGGGCAGCTAATGTCATTGATTCTGATAACTGTTCAATTAACTCTGTTAAATTAAAGTCTATGTACTCGAGCTCTAGTTTATCAGCTTCGATTTTAGAAAAATCTAAAATGTCATTAATGAGCGTTAATAATGACTGAGCACTGGTACTGGCAATATTGACTGAGTGGTGTTGTTCAGAATTAAGGTTACTATTTTTTAGTAGATCGAGCATACCAATTACGCCATTCATAGGAGTTCTAATTTCATGACTCATATTGGCTAAAAATTCTGATTTTAATTGTGTGGCGGCCTCTGCTTTTTTTAATGCATCTGCTAAGTCATTCGCTTGCGTTTCAAGTGAGGCTGTTTTTTCTGATACTTGCTCTTCTAACTTTAATACAAATTGTTTTTGCCTAATAATTTCTGACTTTTGTAACCTCGTTCTCAGGTAAATAGCAGTTATTATAATAAGCGTAGTTAAAAAAGCATATAAGCTATATGCCCACCACGTTTGCCATGGAGGCGGTGACACATGTAAATTAATCGACAGTTGGTTTTCACTCCATTTACCGTCACTGTTTGTTGCTTTGACTTGGAACTGATACGACCCCCCATCTAGGTTGGTAAATGAGGCTGTGTTTCTGTTGCCAATTTCAATCCAGTTATCATCGTATCCAACGAGCTTGTATGCATATTGATTCTTATTTGGGGAAATAAAATCTAGAGCAGAAAACTCAAACGAGAAGATATAATCCAGATAAGACAAATGAATATCTGTAACATAAGAGTGGGGCAGGGCAAGTTTCATCGGCTGACCCATGGTATTAAAGCCTGTCAATATGAGGTTTGGGTCAACTAGGTTAGTTTTTAATGGCTCTGTACTAAAGTATTCAATGCCGCGTTGACTGCTGGTAAATAGCGTGCTGTTATTGCCTTTTACTAGGCTGTTTGGATAGTAGTTTAAGCCAAGTAAACCATTTTGACTGTCGAAGTTGTTAACTTTACCTGTTGATGGGTTGAACTTGGAGATCCCTTTATTGGTCGTTAACCACAAATTTCCTTCTTGATCATCGGCGATGGCTCTTATCAATGTTGTTGGGAGACCGTGATCTGTACTGTAGTGTTTAAAACTTTGATGTTCAGGCAAGTATAAATTAAGGCCTTTTTGTGTCGCAATCCATATATTGCCATCACGAGATTGCTTTATATCTTGTACAATACTGCCGAGTATACTGCCAGGTTTGTATTTATCTGGTTTAAACGATAAAAACCGTTGGCTTGCGTCTACCCATAAATTAACACCTTCACCCGTACCGACCCACATATTTTGCTGATTGTCTGTATATAGCACTAACACTTCAGGGTGCGAGAGACCATATGTCGAGTCTAAATGTTGAAACGTTTGTTCAGTAGTATCATATATATAAATACCATTTTTATAAGTGCCTATCCAAAGGTTGCCATGTCTATCAATACTGAGTGCTCTTATTTCTCTAAATTCATGATAGTGAGGGCCTGTTTTTGGGTAAGTTAATAACTCTGCTTGTTGAGTGTGTAAATTAAACTTAGCGATACCTTCATCTTGGGCTACCCACAATATATTTTTTTTGCTTAGATGAAGTACTGGACGCTCTAACAAACGGTTTTGATCAAACCCATTTACCTCATTAAACATCGACGATGAAAGCTTTTTTAGTTTTTGAGTTTTAACTTGCCATTTATAAAGCTGTGAAGACGCTGTCGCGATTAATAGGTCGCCATTGTTGTCGGTAACAATCCCATTGGGGGCAACCAACACTGGATTTTTAATTGCTTTAAACTGTCGGTGAGGTACGAGTTTAAATATTCCATGTACCTCATTGGTTATCCAAATTGTTTTGTCTTTATCTTCAAAAATAATCCTCAAACCGCTGTTATACTCTAGATCGAGTTGTTCTATTTTTCCACTGGAACCTGATTGGCGGTATACTCCTTTACTGGTCACAAACCAAATGTGTCCATCTTGGCCTTCAATCATTGAGTTAACTTGACCTAACAGGTTATCGTTCAACACACCGAGCTGTTTAAATGTGCCTGTTTCTGTATTAAAGACAAAGGGCCCTTGTTGAGTACCTACATATATTTTGCCTTGGGATGTTTTTAATATATGACGTATTTCATTGGCACCTGTCGGTGTTTTATTACTTGGATCTGGGAAATAATAACGAAAAGACTGTGTTTTTTTATTATATAAATTAAGGCCGTAACTCGTAGCAACCCAGAGGCTATCTTTGTCTTTGCTTTCTATATCCCATACTCGGTTATGAGATAATCCAGGGGTTGAGTCTGTTCGCTTTTTTATATGCTCAAAGCGCCCCCCTCCTAAATAATGGTTTAAACCTTGGTCATAAGAACCCAGCCAAATAGAGCCAGCTTGATCATGGTATAAAGACTGGATCCGATTGGCTGATATTGAGTCTGGTTGTTTTGGATCGTGTAAAAAGTTTTGAAATTGGCCTGTTTTAAGATTGTATTTATTGGCGCCACCACCCCATGTGCCTACCCAAACATGACCACTTTGATCCGACATGAGATTACCAGCATCGTTATGAGACAACCCATTCTCACTGTCACTATCAAATTCAAACAGTGTTACTTTACGGCCATCGTAGCGCATTACCCCATTTTCAGCGGTGCCAAACCACAGTAATCCTTGTTCATCTTGAATTATTGAATAAATTTCAGATGATACAAAACCATCTTCAGCAGTTAACTTTTTTACCGAATATTCATTAGCAAGCATGGGATATTGTGCAAAGCAGTAGGGAGATATTAGTATTGCTAGTACTAAGGCTGCACGTGTAAGGGTGAACAGTTTATACATAAAAGATTATTTTACCGCCACTTTTTGGACAATGAAACGAGAAAGAGAATGATATTAGAGTAGTTTATATAGCTTGTTATTTCTATCAGGAAAACGTTAAAATTTAACTTGTTGGAAAAATGAATAGGGTATAAAGGTCAATGACTGTAGTGTGCCTTGCTCGGTAAAATAGCGTCAACGTAGAGTCAAGTGTTACCAAACTAGGCTAACAGTAAAATGCGTCCGAGTTATATTTTAGGGTCTCGCTGTCATGGCTAAGCGGTTATGATAGCGCTTAGCCATAGTAAATGTAATTTGCTAATTAGTCTCGATATAACAAATAACGGCTCTTTGATCTGGCGTGTCTTGTGTGTCTTTGATCAGGTAGCTAGACTTCAAGCTATTCTGGCAAGTACACATATCAAAATGGCTGATCATATAATTTTGCCCGAATTCGTCTTTATTTGTTTTTGTAATACTACAGGTTGGTTCACGCCACCTAGGGTCAAAACCACTTTCTCCAATCGCGACAATTTTAATCTTTTTTGAGCTGATGATAGTGTTTGGTTCATCAGTATGTGACTGAACATTTAACGCTGTCAGTGAACACAGTGCTACTAGGCCGGTTATAAGCTTTTTCATATTTTATCCTTAATTAAACTAAGCTTTATTAGAGTTTAAACCCTACTTGGGGGGGAGGATTTTATTTGCTCGAAATATAAAATCAAGGTTTTTTTATTGCTTTTAATTGAGAAGAATGTATAGGTGTTTAAATAAATGCAATATTGAAACTTTCCACTCTACTTAGATTTTAGATAAGTAGCATTCATGTTTTGTGCAGATAAATAGTAATTGTTGATGTAATAATAAATTCTTACAATTGGTTTATTACCACGGCATAATCTAATTTATAACAGGCTTGGAAGGTCCATGTAGTGGCGTTATTACAGAGATTACTACGGTTAGAAACTGCCTTTAGGTGAGCAGTTTAATCTACAGGCGCTTAATTTAGGGCGAATTATTTAATAGGGGATTTTATCCTTATTATTCCTTAAAAGTAATTAAAAATATCGTATGTACACGCTATAAGAGATAATTCTACCAAAACCGTTGCTGTTTTATGTACTAATTGAAGGTGTGTGTTGTTATTTTGTTGATTTGTTTGTGCCTGTAAAGTGTGATAAAACTTTAGGTGATTAATTAAAACAATAACTTACACTACAACAGGGACAAATATAATGAAGGCAACATATTCTCTTAGTGCACTATCAGCAGCAATCCTGCTTGCTCACTCAGGCAGTGCGGTGTCAGCCGATGAAAATAAGGTTGAACGGATAGAAGTAACGGGCTCACACATCAAACGGACAGACATGGAAGGCCCCTCGCCAATTCAATCTTTATCAGCGTCAGATCTCGCTGCAACCGGCTCAACGGACCTAATTGGCGCGCTCGCCAAGTTACCTGTATCTGGAGCGGGCACATTTAGCACCCAAGGTAACTCAAGTGACGATACCGCAAACGGTGGCTCAAGCGTTGCGCTACGTGGCCTTGGCGCTTCTTCAACGCTTGTGCTTATTAATGGTCGCCGCGTTGCAGTGAGCCCATTTGCAAAAGACATTGAAACATCGTTCGTTGATTTAAATAGTATTCCGGTGTCGTCTGTAAAGCGCATTGATATTCTAAAAGATGGTGCATCAGCAACCTACGGTTCAGACGCCGTTGCGGGTGTTATTAATATTATTTTACGCGATGACATCGAGGGCTTTGAAGTTTCTGGCAAAGTGTCTGATACAGCAGATGGCGGTGGCGAGGAGCAAAACTTTACGCTTTTATGGGGCTCGTCTAATGACAAAGGCAATCATAACTTCTCACTAGATTACTTTAAACGTGGCGATATTTTTTATTCTGACAGAGATTACACCGCCAGTGCAGATCAGCGTTTTCGTGGCGGTAATAACGCACTTAGTTCATCAGGTTTCCCTGGTAGCGTAGAAGTTGTGCGCAGTATGTTAACAGAAGAACAATGGAACGCATTGCCTGTTGTAAGAGTTGAAGATGACGGTACACAAGTTCGTCAGACAATTTTTGCTGATACATGGGGTAACGATAAATGTGAAGAGTCGTTGATCATTGGTGATATTTGCCGTTATGACTATGCACCGCATATGAGCTTAATGCCATCTACCGAGCGTTATAGCTTTAACTACAACGGTGTGCAAGAGATAACCGACGGTATAGAGGGCTTTGCAGAATTTTCAGCACAACATTCGTCGACCTTTATTCAAGGTGCGGGTAGCCCAAGCTTTACCGAACTGACAATGATGGGGACTAACCCGAATCACCCATTAGCCAATGATCCGACTCATTTTTTACATGGTGTAGATATTTCAATGCGCCGCCGAACAGTCGATATTGGTAATCGTAAAAAAGACGTAGACTCAGAGTATTATCGTGCAGTACTCGGTGCTCGTGGTAATTTTAAAGAATGGGATTGGGAAGTTGCTTATTCAACAATTCGTTCAAGTGCGGTTGAGCGTGGCTTTGATGGCTTCCCTAATAAATTGCGCGCACAGCAAGCCATTGATACCGGTTTATGGAACCCGTTTGAACCAAGTACAAATACAGCTGCAGGGTTAGCATTCTTCGAAACCACCACAACACGTTATGGCTCATCGACCATGCAGGCGTTAGATGGGACGGTATCAGGCGAGTTGTTTGAACTTGAGTCTGGTTACATCGCAGGTGCGTTTGGTTTTGAACATCGTAAAGAAAAAATAGAAGATAACCCAGATAGCCAGTATTTACGTGGCGAAATTTTCGGCACTGAAGCAACACAGGCAAATGGTGACCGTGATAATACCGCCATCTTTGCTGAATTCAGTATTCCAGTGTTAGAAACTCTCGAATTACAGCTTGCTGTTCGCCATGAAGATTATAGCGACTTTGGTACAACCACTGATCCGAAAGTGGCATTTCGTTGGTCACCATTTGATGAGTTGGTTGTTCGAGGCTCTTGGGGCACGGCATTTAGAGCGCCTTCGCTGGTTCAGTTACACTTAGGGCGTACCGATGAATCCCCAAGTGTGATCGATAAAGAGCGTTGTCGTCAAACCGGTGCAGAAGTTGACTGTGAGCCAACTGAATACACGGCAATTGTGGCGGGTAATAAAAACTTACAACCAGAAGAATCTGAAAACTTCAACTTAGGCGTGGTGTGGGAAGCAACAGATAACTTTAGTATTGGGGTTGATTACTGGAATTACGACCAAGAAAACCTAATAAAGAAAATTGGTGCACAAAAACTGGTTGATTGTTGT
The DNA here is from genome assembly GCF_005886875.1 of Pseudoalteromonas aurantia. Classification (GTDB taxonomy): domain Bacteria; phylum Pseudomonadota; class Gammaproteobacteria; order Enterobacterales; family Alteromonadaceae; genus Pseudoalteromonas; species Pseudoalteromonas aurantia_A. The sequence continues at coordinate 101,732 of NZ_PNBY01000020.1, forward strand.
GGCAGTGATTCAAGTTTAGTTGTGCGCGCGCCAAATCAGGGTAGTACACTGGGTCGTATTTTACAAATTAACGACACCTTTGTGAACATTGGTGGCCGTGAAACCGATGGTGTTGACATTAATTTAGAATACAGATTAATGACCGACAATTTAGGTGAGTTTAAATTCAATTATAACCTAACGTATGCGCTTAACTTTGAAGAGCAAGCGTTTGAAAGTGACGACGCAGGTAATCGTATTAACGTGATTGATGACCGTAACGGTGAATACCAGCATCCAGAGCTGCGTTGGACCAGTGGCGTTGATTGGAACCGTGATGACTGGGTTGCAACCCTTAGTGTGAGTCATATTGGTTCTTATAAAGATTTAGCCGATAGTAATAATGACAAGTTTGGCATTGATTCATGGACCACCATTGATACCTCTGTCAGCTATGTTGGTTTTGAAGGGTTAGTATTAACGGCCGGAGCGGCGAATTTATTGAATGAAGAAGCGCCACAAGCGCCTTCTGAATCTATGGGCGTTGATAATAAAACTCACAGCTCATTAGGTCGCCAAGCTTACTTAAAGTTTAATTATAAATTTTAATAAAGAGCCAATTTAGGTCATAGAGCTTATTAATAAAAATACGTTAATTTAAATTGACGAATATAAAACCTCAGCTTTGAGCTGGGGTTTTTTATTTATGGATCATTGCTTAACAAAGAGAAAGAAGGTTGGGAGGGAGTGTCTTGGCTTTTATAGAGCATAATTGTTTGCTGTGAACTTGGATATGATTGTGATTTTTTTACTTATTTTAGAATAGATGTCACTTGTTATTTTTTTAGAGTGGGGGTCACTGGTTATTCTCTGAGGGGGGCTATCATTAAAAATGATGAATGACTTGATCCAATAATAAGTACGCCTTCTCAGTTTTAATACTATAGCGTCTTGTACGCAGTTCGGTTCGCACAGATTCAAGAAAAGGAGAGGAAGATATAATAAACTCGATGGCTGTGTTTATATACAGTTATAATTTAATTTCCTACAATTGCTAACCTCTCTTCTCGTTATGTAATTTAGAAAATGCGCGTTTAAATTGGCATGTGAACATAATTAACTGAATTATAAGCGGTTTTTACTTTAGTAAAATTGCATAACGACCCAACTGATGCTCGGTTAAGTAAATTCTCGGGTTCAGAAGGTGTGAAAAGATGATTGTTGTGTGTGAGGGAAAGTGTTAAGTTACTAATATATATTAAATTAATTAGCGGTTCTGATTTTCTCTACGCGAAACAAGAGCAGAGTGTTTATCGGCATTCACGCTAAAACGCTGTTAGGCAACCACAGCATGTCTCACCATGAGTTTAAAGTGGATAATAAAACGGGTAAAAATAAGTATGTTGGCTCGTGGAGTGAAAACACTTCAATGGCGGTCAATTTGCCGTTTACGGTTGAATCCCTTAAATCCGTATTGCAGAACGGTGCCAATCCCGATCAGTCAAAATATACACATCAGGATATAGCGCATTGGTGTGATCGTTTTTTCATGGCTATGTTCGAGATCGATACGGACAATGCAATGGATATTGCCACTGGTGTTGGCACTGACGTAGATACCCAGTGGGATATGTATCTAGCAAATACCTATTCACTAGAGCAATTGAAGCAGTTAGACTTTTCACAAGAAAGCATGCCGATAGAGTGGTTTAATGATTGGCTTAAGGAGCTTGAAAGTGCCTAACAAAAATAGTCACAGGAACGGTTTTAAGCTGCTTTCGCTTCGCTCCATCAACTTAAAACACGTCCTGTGCTATAGGCGTTATACACTCATGACGCAACAATGACGCTGGGCTGTCATATAGATGACGTATAGAAAGATAGGATTTCTCTTCATAATAGTGTGAACTTTTATATATGAGGAAGCAGTGATGGAAATGAAACTTGATAAAGCAAAACTAAAGCAACTTAGAGAGTCTAAAGCTTGGAGTCAGTCTTACTTTGCGGAAATAAGTGGCCTTAGCTTAAGAACGATTCAGAGAATTGAAAAATCAGGTATATCTTCGCCAGAGTCAGCTAAATCAATTTGCGCTACTTTTGGCATTCAAATAAATGAGCTTTCAGTTGTTAACGAGCATCAAAAAGAATTAGCTCCTTCTTTTTCAGGTTTAATAAAATACAAAATATTCAGCATGGACAAAAAGGCAACTCTAATCTCATTTAGCACTGCATTTGTCATAAGTTTTATTTTAACAATTATTTTAACAAGTTAACGTGTATAACAATGTGTTAAACTAGGTCAAAATTAAATAAGCTCGTCGCTTCGCTCGATTTTAGCTTATTCAATTTTCCTGTTAGCTAAGCGTTATAACGATAAGGAGTGTCAGTGCAAACTTTAACTAAAAAGAATATACCATTTATCTTTCTTGCAGTTATTTCTGTTTTCTGGGCTTTTTACTATCAAAGCTCTAATGCTCTCAATGGGTATGGCATAGAAAAACCAGAATGGCTTTTGCTAATAGATGGTTTAGTTGTCTTACCTATTTTATGCTTTTGGTTTGTTAAAGATAAGAAAGAAGCCGCAATCAAAACTGTTGCCTACAGCTGTTTAATTATTTTGCTTGGCAGCTTTGTAATTCCTGAAAGTTCAAAGGTTGTATGGCCTTATCTTGAATCATTGCGCTATCTTGCTTTAGCTGCGTTTATTGTTTTAGAAATCACCACTATTTTGACCGTATTTTTTGCGATCAAAGCTTCTCTTACCAAAGAGCAAGATCCTGATTTGGCTATATCAAAACCAATTGAAAGAATTTTAGGGAAAGGTGCTATAAGCTCTTTACTCTCTTTTGAGGCGCGAGTTTGGACATATGCGTTATTTTCAAAAAAGATAAGACAACAAAGCTTTACTGGAGATAGTCATTTTAGCTGTCATAAAAAAGATGGTGCTCAAAGCAATCAGTTAGGCTTTATTTTAATAATTTTATTTGAACTACCCGTAATACATTTGCTGTTACATTTTTTATGGTCACCGTTTGTGGCTAATGTCACAACGGTTTTAACTCTTCTTGGTTTAGTGTTTTTTATTGCAGAGTATAAAGCCATTGCAATTAGACCGATTTCAATTCTACCGGACAGCATTATTGTGAGGTATGGTGTTTGGAATCCATTTAGAATTGCTTTAAGTGAAATTACTCACGTTCAACCTAATTCGATTTTCATACGTCGGTCAGGTAATGTTAATAGATTTAATTTGGCCGGTAATCCAAATATTGAGATTAAGCTTAATTCAGGTAAGTTCATATATTTAGGCGTGGATTCACCCAGTGAATTTCTAATGACTATAGAAAATTATCAAGAAAAATCGTTATAACACATATGAGCCTTAACTCTGTCAATAGGCACTAGTACTCTTTTGACCGTTTTTATACATTGACGGTCAATTCCTAAATCAAAAGATAAATTTAAAAGACACCCATCGTAAATTGACTGTTATTCATTCATTGCCTATCCTTTCAATTCAGCTTAAAAGATAGGCAATTCTCTCATGGCAACAGCACGCAAAAGACAAGTGAGTTTAACTGATACCAAATACTATCATTGTATTTCACGGTGTGTGCGTCGTGCTTATCTATGTGGTGAAGATAAGGTAACAGGGCAATCATATGAGCACAGAAGAGGGTGGATAGAGTCAAAATTACTTGAACTTGCTAAAGTTTTTTGTATTGACGTGTGTGCTTATGCGGTAATGAGTAACCATACGCATATTGTGCTGTATGTAGATGATGCCAAAGTAAAAAGGTTAAGTGATAAAGCCGTTATTATTAGGTGGCATAAGTTGTTTAAGGGGACCTTGTTAACAAAGAGAATTTTAATTGACACCCATTCAAAATTGATTGTTTTTCATTCATTGCCTATCTTTTAAATTCAGCTTAAAAGGTAGGCAATTCTCTCATAAGTAATTTAACAAGACATATATGGACACTCCCGGTATGTCAAACAAAATAACTCTGGCGGAAATTTAACAGGACATATATGGACACTCCCG
>NZ_PNBY01000200.1 GCF_005886875.1 Pseudoalteromonas aurantia
TTAACGGGAACAAAGCGAATACTAGGCCTTCTACTCGCTTCATATATTGCCAAACAATCATTCTTATCATTTTTGTTACCACGTACAAATGGGGTGACATGTTGTGCAGGAATTAAATTAACTTGATGACCAGAATTTAAACATGCTCTGCCCCAGTAATGAGAGGAAGAACAAGCCTCCATAACGACTTCACAAGGCGGTAAATTAAGGATTATTTCATGGAGTTTTACTCTAGAAACCCGCTTTGAGAAACAAGGTTTTCCGTGTTCATCAATTCCAAGAAGTTGAAATACATTTTTTGCTAAATCGATGCTTAATATACTAACGTTATTCATGATGGATGCTCCTACTAACTATCGTTATAAACACACCTTTAGTTTGGCGCATTGACGCCGATTTGGGAGTGTCCATCTCATCACCCA
>NZ_PNBY01000201.1 GCF_005886875.1 Pseudoalteromonas aurantia
CAATGGCCAAAATCTTCAATGTCTTCCCAGCCTTCACAACCAGCAATGATAGCTGCTACGGTAAGAAACAAGACGTCGAGTAAAGGGTAAATTACTTTAATTTTTTGGCGTGGGTCTTCTATTAATTCAAAGTGTTTTGTCAAAACGTTCAGGCTCATAATGGGCGTTACTCAAAAATAGAGTATACGATCATGTTTGACCCCTTAAAGCAAGACAGGTTGTGTTAATTGCTTAAAATACACTCACGATCTCACCCTG
>NZ_PNBY01000202.1 GCF_005886875.1 Pseudoalteromonas aurantia
AATTAGAGAAACCCGTTGCAGAGATGCGACGGGTTTTTTGCTTTTTAGGGTTTAGGAAAAGGAATTTGGGATGAAAAGGCAGTGAAAAGTCATGGACCCTGAAATGAATTCAGGGAGACGAACCTCACACTTTTGTCTTCCTGACGCAGCTCAGTATCTAAAACATGCATGCTTGCCGATGTCATTATTACAGGCCTCATACTTTCACCCCATTGTCTTCCTAACGAAGGTCAAGATCCAAAACACCGTGCTTACCAAGACAATTTGTATTTTTATACTAACCCATCTTAACTTTGCCCACCTCTATCTGATCATGTTGACATATTTTCATCACCCGTTCGGTACATGAAAATTATTCATTCCAAGCCACGCTACAACTTTCTACAATCTCTTCACAACCAATGAAATAGGGATTCACTTAGTGGTGCTGGCGTAGCCAACTCCATACTTGCTCTATTGGTTTCAGTTCAGGTGAATAATACCAATCTGCTTAAGTATGTGAACTAATATAACCTCAGATCTGTATAA
>NZ_PNBY01000203.1 GCF_005886875.1 Pseudoalteromonas aurantia
CTACCTTGAAAAACGCCGCCATAGGCACCTCCTTTTTACTGTTGTCGTTTGCCAAAGGAACTAAACGAATGGTTAAGTAACGAAGTAAAATTAATAAAAGGGCTACAGAGCCAACAATCGCTAGAGGAATTGAACCTCCACCTAATACCCCTATTGGCCTAAATGTACTTTGTTAAATGTTATCTCCTAGATAGCTAACGCCGCAAATAAACGGCTAAAAATAGTTGGCTATAATTTGTGAGGCACGAACAAAGCCAACTTTTTTGTCCGCCCTTTTTGATTTGCCTTGTTATACGTTTTTACTACTGATTATTTTATGACAGGCATTAGTAACATCGGTACGATAATATCGCATTGTTTCTGCCAGCTCCTCGTCTGCTTTTATGAGAAAATTAGCTGAGCAATTAGGGCGAACATGCTTTAAAGGTAAATGGTCTGTTTCTGACTCAATAACACCGAATACATGATATTCAGTGTCCCAACATTGCCCATATTTTTCGTTACCAATACGCCAAATTGCAATTACGTTATCTAAGTAGTTTTCATCGCTTTCAAGCAAACTCTTTGCGATTTTCATTGCTTCTTCAGACATTTAATTAACACTGAACCATAGAAACGTATAACTCTTTAGTATTTATACGGCACGTTGTTTGTGCTGCATAATCGCTTGTTGGATTGAGCCGCTACCTGCTCGGTGTGTCAGAGTTGGTGTTATTTATGCTATGGGAATTTGCTTTTGGTGGCGTAGGGTGTCTCGCGCCTATTTTATCGGCTTGTCTTTCGTGATTAAGCCATCCCTGCATTACTCAGTAAGTTTTATCGTGCCATTAGAGCTAATTTTCGCTGATTTATCAATGATATTTTCACCGCGCACGTACTTTTTTTAGCCTGAACACTTAAGCAGGTTAACCCGTTGATTTAATCCAGCAAGCTCTGCTGCTAGCTCGTTCGTGCTAATTTCTGGTCTCTTCACTTAAATTAACCACTTCGTTCAATCGTAAAAACCCTATTTTGCACGTCAATTTTGGGTGGGTGTCAGTTAAAATTTCTCGATTTCCAACAGTAAGCTGGTTGGTTCCATTGAGAGCGATGTTATCGTAATCACCCGTTTTATCACCTGGGGTAAAGTGATAATCTGGATATTGGCTTTCATTTCGAAAGCTAAATGTGTCACCGCCATAATTTGTATTAGCTGAAGCAAATAATTGGCCATTGAAGTTCAGGATACTGACAGATTCAAATACGTGTTTTACCTCAACATCGGAGGTTTGCTCTTCTTGAATAAAGAGGTGTTGTTCATATGTGTCAATTCCAAACTCATTTACCAGCTCTGTGTAGACCAAAGCATTTTGGTCATCGGGAAATTTTACTGATGTTCCATTGGTATAAATCGCCAAGTAATTAACCTTTTCTGGTACAAAGGGGGTGTGATTATTTTCAGCTTTATCTAAAATCACTTGATAACTCGATCGAGTTAAGTTGGTAGCACGAAGATTGAAGGCGTATCCTAAATTATTTGTTGCGGGTGATAAAATAAGTTTAGGTACTTGTGGGAAACTTTCATTGAAAAAAATGGTTTTATTATTTTTATTTAAATCAATTTGACCAGCTTCAATTATTATGCCGTCTTCCAGTTGATACCTACCTTGTTCAACAATTAGATATGGGACTTCCTCTTCACCATGATTTATATCGGTAGTATCCCATTCTATAAATTTAATTTCTGCGATTCTATTTGAACTGATACTAACGCTGACCACCCCTGCTGATTTGTCATTATTTGAAGGGACACCCGCGATAATAATTGGGTTTATATAAGAATCAGCATCGACTTTAACTGACTCGTGTGTGACTTTTACGGAGCCTAATGAATAATCCATTGATGAGGCGAAGCTATTCCAAATCAAAAGCATTGATAATATTATTTTTTTCATGAGATATTCCTTTTTATAGAGAGCATGTCGATCGGCGTTTTACTAAAAAATGATAATATTAAAATCCATGTGTGGTGTTTTAACATTATCGTTTAATTAAAAACCATTAAAATGTAAGATGAAAATTAACCATGACACAAACCATTAATTTGATTCAATAAACAGTCAATTACAAGTGGGTGTCAGTTAAAATTGCTATTACAAACAATCCTGTCTCCCTGATAAATTATCGTTTTACTTTCAAAAGCAGATTTACTCATATTCAAAAGCTTAAAAGATACTTGTTTAACTATTACTTTTCTCTGTTCATCTGACTCAGTAACAAACTGCTTATATTGTTGAGGGAAAATCATAAATAGATCTATCGGAATTTGCATGTTTTTTAGCGTTTTAAGATCTAAATACTTCGCACCACATCCCTTGATTATTATTTCACGAACATCATCAAACTGAAGCATCAAACTCAAAGAAAAAAATGCTGATTAGAAAGTTCCTTATCATTTGCTCTTAATCTTATAATACAATCAGTATGTGGTACTTTATCTCCTTTATACTCCCTCAAAGATTCAATTAAATTTCTTGATACTCGATGAATAAGCCAATCACCAGCTTCAACTAAGGGTTTATTCGACTCTACTAATTTCAACGATAAATTCTTTGATGAATTTGTAGTATGAATTACTCCTGTTTGTTTATAATTACTCTTCACTTGCCCTCTTGAGCAGGGCAAGAGCATGAAAAA
>NZ_PNBY01000204.1 GCF_005886875.1 Pseudoalteromonas aurantia
CGCTATCGTCACCATCTTAGAGCGAAAAAGTCGATTTTATTTGGCTACGAAAGTGCAGTCCAAATCGGCGGATGCAGTGACAAAAGCGACAATAGAGATGCTCATGCCATATAAAGACTGTGTACACACTATTACTGCAGACAATGGAAGAGAATTCGCGGGTCATCAAGAGATTGGAGGTGCACTGGATGCAGAAATATATTTTGCTCATCCTTATAGCTCTTGGGAGCGAGGTGCAAATGAAAACGCAAATGGTCTGTTGAGACAGTATGTGAAGAAAGGCACAGACTTGAGAGAAGTAACTGATGAAGATATTCAGTTTGC
>NZ_PNBY01000205.1 GCF_005886875.1 Pseudoalteromonas aurantia
CACAAAACGATACTTAATGAATTCTATCAAGTTACATTCCGTAAAAAGCTATATAGCTCATTAGAGGAATTGCAAAAGGATCTGGACGAATGGATGATTTATTACAATAATGACCGAACTCATCAAGGAAAAATGTGCTGTGGCAGAACGCCATTGGAAACATTATTAGATGGGAAATCGATTTGGGCTGAGAAGAATTTAGCTCAAATCTAAGCTGACAATCACCGATTGAAAAACGGGTAACTGTCAGATCAAGTCTGAGCTAG
>NZ_PNBY01000206.1 GCF_005886875.1 Pseudoalteromonas aurantia
AACAATGCGCTAAACTAGGACAAAATTAAATAAGCTCGTCGCTTCGCTCGATTTTAGCTTATTCAATTTTGTCTGTTAGCTAAGCGTTAGTTTGTCATGGAGGTCAATTGAAAACTTTAAAAATTCTCTTGGGAGCAGGTCTTATTATATTTGGTATTCTTGAATTGAAAGTTTCTCCAGATAATCTTTTAATAGCGGTTTCTTCAATAGTTTTTGGTGCAATTTCGCTATTAACTTCAGTGAATTTCAAATCCAATAAAAAAGGTGGCGACTGGACCAGTAGTTCACATATCAACTGGAGTAACTCGGATAGCGGTGATAGCAGTGGCGGCGGTGAATAAACAAACTAACAAATCACTAGGAAGTTTTAATTGACATATATGGACACTCCCGGTATGTCAAACAAAATAACTCTGGCGGGGTAGAATAAACTACCTCGTTTTTTCATTTCGTCGCTGCCACTGTTTGACGTTTGACCCATTTGCAATAAAGCGTTG
>NZ_PNBY01000207.1 GCF_005886875.1 Pseudoalteromonas aurantia
TCGTGGTAATTGCTGGGATAATGCACCAATGGAGCGCTTTTTTAGAAGCTTTAAAACAGAATGGATGCCAACAGTTGGCTATCAGAATTTTAAAGAAGCTAAATTCAGTATTAGCGATTATATAAATGAATATTACAACTACGTTAGGCCGCATCACTATAATGCTGGCCTAGCACCAAATGAGTCTGAAGTAAGATATAAAGATTCTAAAACTGTGGCCAAAATTAGTTGACCACTACA
>NZ_PNBY01000208.1 GCF_005886875.1 Pseudoalteromonas aurantia
TTTCATGCTCTTGCCCTGAGGGGGGTGGGAGTTAAAAGGTTATAACAGGAAATTTTAGCTGGTAGCGATAGCCACCAGCCAGTGCTTTTCAGTCGAGACTTTACAGTGCGTTAGCTTCACCTGAATGGTTTGATTTTATCTCACAGATCATCATGGTGAGTAAAGCACCACAGCAAAGAGCCCAACCGATATAGATTAGTCCTTCAAAGTTATCGTAAATTAATGTCCATGATTTCATTTCAAATAAAATAAATGCTAAATCCTCAAGCAAGGCTAACAAGTAAACTAGCGAAGTATATAGGTAAATCCAATGAAAGATACCATCAAAGTGAGTAAGCTCGATTTTATCTGACTGCGATATTAGACGTGACAATTGCACCCTAAAAATGAGCATTAGAACCGTCAACAGACTAAGCAGCAACTGTATACCATAAATCAATGAACTTTGAATCAAAGTATTCTCTTCTGGCGTTAATGCATTAATTAAACCTGTCTCAAAGATAATTGGGGAAAGGGCTGTAAGCACCAATATAAAACCTGCTATATGTGTCATATTGATGTTTTTTGTGTATATACCATATGCTACACATGCAAATAATAATGTTAAATAAAGAGGAGTTACATCACGAACATTCCATAATTGAATGTAAAAAAACGCCATTGTGGCTATACTGAGTAAAATTAAGTTTGAAAGTTTCATTATCTATCCTTGTGAAATATCTACTGGAGGAATAGAGTCGTAATTAACATCAATAGCTGTTGCTCTAGGTCTTTTATATGCTCCTGTCCCACCAAATACCGAAGTACAACTATCGATAGGCAAAGCTCGCATACTAGCTGTTGCTTTTGGTTTTTTATAAGGCGTGACACTGCCACCCACGAGAGTACATATTTGGGCCGAAAGCTCATGCGTTCGGTTTTGTAATTTAGGCGATTTTATCGCATTAGCACTATTAGTATTTAAAACTTCGGTGCTATTAGCCTTTCGTGGTGCTTTATACGCTGTTCCCCCACCTATAAAGGAACAAGTATCATTATGTATAGCTGTGGTAGTGGCTTTTGGTCGTTTATTAGTTTCAGATGCAGCAATTTTAGGAGGCTTAATAGCCAAAGAGCCACCCGACACCAAACTGCAATCACTTCTTGCTATTTCCTTGTGCTTCCCATTCGCCTTAATAAATAGATTCATAGAGCTAAACACATGGTGTAGGCTAAATTTGTTCATGGTTCTTCATCCTGTAAGTTGGGTTTTTCTTTACTGTTTGTGATATCACGGATCTGTTTAATTTCGTTTAATAACGATCCTGCGTTTATCTTACAATATAAAAACCACAAAAAAAGCTGTTTTGAACGAATATCACTCACATCTAATTCGTAATTTATGATGGTTTTTCTATCACACTTGAGTTTTTTTGCCATCGCGTCTTGGGAAATGCCCGCATTGACCCGCATAGCTCTTAAATCATCACCCTCTATCACATCCGTATCCTTTTTATTGTTGGGGAGACTTTTCCACAGTTAAATATACATAATGTTAACAACGCAGTGCAGATGTTAAAACGAGAAGGGCATGTCAACGTTGTCAATGCTTGAACAGATCACAGTGACTGCTGTAAAAACAAGCGGAGTTAAGGATATTTATAAATACGCTAAAGATCAACAGTTCATTTACATTAAATATAACTTTGTATCTGAATTAAGTGAGTTGATAAAGCTCAAGCTTTCTACAGAAGAGACCTGCTTTATACAACAACACCATAAACACGTCTATTGCTTAACGTATTTAAAAAATAAATGGACGGGTAATTATGATGCGATATTTTTTATGGGCGGCCTTGAGATGATAAATGGGTTAGACAGATATGAGGCCAATAAACACCTTAAGAGTTTGCACATGGTAGCTAGAGTGATACGTACTACATTTTTGTAGATTGCAAATTTAGGTAGGCTCGTGCTGCTAGGAGCTACAAACAGGTGTAGCCCAAATTTGAACACACTAATATTTAGTTGTATTAGTTCAGACAAGATCTGACATTTCAATTTGAAAAATTGAGAGTTA
>NZ_PNBY01000209.1 GCF_005886875.1 Pseudoalteromonas aurantia
TCATTAAGTATCGTTTTGTGGAAGCGTTCGCAGATGCCATTTGTTTGCGGTGACATAGCTTTGGTTTTTGTATGATCGATATCATTAATAGCGAGATATAACTGGTAATCATGATGTTCGACTTTGCCGCAATATTCAGTACCTCTATCGGTCAGAATACGTAGCATTGGAAGCTCGTATTGTTCGAAGTACGGCAGTACTTTGTCGTTAAGTATGTCAGCCGCAGTAATTGGCGTTTTCGTGGTGTAGAGCTTAGCGAACGCTACTTTGCTGTAGGTATCAACGAAGGTTTGTTGATAGATACGGCCAACGCCTTTGAGATTACCCACGTAAAATGTATCTTGAGAGCCTAGGTAACCTGGGTGAGCCGTTTCAATTTCACCACACGCTTCGTCATCATGCTTTTTCTTTTCAAGCGCAGTCACTTGGGCGTCGGTGAGTATAATACCTTCGTTAGCCACTTTATCTTCTAGCGCCTTGAGACGCTTTTTAAAGTTCTCTAGGCCATGACGTAGCCATATTGAACGAACACCGCTGCCGGAAACGAATACGCCTTGTTTTCTGAGTTCATTACTCGTTCTGTGTTGGCCGTGAGCTGGATAATCGACAGCGTATTTAATGACCGCTTGTTCAGTTGCTTCATCAACTCTATTTTTTAAGTTTGGCGCTCTACGACTTTTATCAATTAACGCATCAAGTCCACCGTCCTCGACGAGCTCTTGGTATCGATAAAATGTATCCCGTGAAACGCCCATAACTTTACAGGCTTTTGAGACGTTACCTAATTCTGCAGCAAGATTAAGCAAACCCGTTTTGTGTTTAATGATTGGATTGTTAGTATGCAACATGAGAGTTACCTTTTTGTTTGTTT
>NZ_PNBY01000021.1 GCF_005886875.1 Pseudoalteromonas aurantia
TTTTCATGCTCTTGCCCTGAATTATGCCTTTATTTTCTCTAAGTACTAACCCCTCTAAGAGCTGAGTAAATTTAAGCTTTACTGCATCCAAACGCGCTAAATAATGAAGCGCACCTTGCTCATCATTCACAGGATGCTGTGAATCCATAAACGTTGGAAAGTTATTTTGGACGCCAAATAATTGGTTCACCGGATAATCATGATGATGCAGCTCAGGGCTAGCAACCATTTGTGACAGCAAGTAGTGGGCAACCTCTTTGGTCAATTGCTCTTGTTCATCTAAATCACTATCATTATAACGCTGCAGAACTTCGATGGTCTTTCTAATAAATTGGTTTTTAGCCTCCGTATGCGCCAAAGACAAATCATCTAACTGTCCATTATGTGCTGTGATCCCCACCGAGTCTAAAATACCCAATGCGGTAAGCATTTCAGGTGTGTCTAACGAAAACTTTATAAGAGTCCGGTCTAGAAAGATTCTAAATGATAACGGCTTTTCTGCATGCCATTCGTGCAAACCAAAACTACCCAGTAGAACCACTATACTAAAAAAAATAATGCTGAGCCATTTAATGAATACCTTCACTTCATTTCCTTTTTATTAAAATTTTTCTAGTAGAAAAATATCACAAACTTCGGGGTTACACCTTTATTTAGCAGGTGATTTTTGTAACAAAACACATCAATATTAGTAAAATATTAAATTAACAAGTTGGACTCTACGCTCTAATAAATTATAGAAAGCCGCGCGTTAAAAACTCTTACAGAATATTAATTTAGGTTGATATTAAAGAGAGGAGGAGATTAAATTAGCCACATAGTTTATAACGAATATTTATTTTCCCTTGATTGCCCTTCATCAAGGATAAGAAAATATACAAGCATTAGTATTAAAGAAAATTTTTCTCTTATGGTTATATTAATTAATTCCTAGAGCGTATTGCTCCATAAAATTAACTATAGCTATAGAACCAGTAATAGTTTAATTTATTTTTCTTATTGGTTATAAAAGCATGAGTGCACAATGTTCTTAAGTAATAATTTTTAAAAGTTGGTGAGTTTGATATTCAATTAATAAAAATATACGTTCCGTAATAATCAGCTGCTAGCTTGAGGTAACTGAGGAGATTGTGTTTCAAACCTATATCAAGATGTACATAGGTAATTGATGCGCTGAACTGCTCATAACAGAAAATAACGAAAGGGAGTTGGCTATACTCAAGTATCGCATACAAAAAAGCCGAGCTTAGCTCGGCTTTTTTAATGAATAAATTTAATACTTAAATATATTCAACTTCGATGATTTCAAACTCAACAGCACCGTTAGGTGTTTGAATATTTGCTGTGTCATCTAACTCTTTACCAATTAAGCCACGCGCTATAGGTGAATTAACTGAAATTAGATTACTTTTTATATCGGCTTCATCATCACCAACAATGCGATATTTTACTTCTTCATCAGTATCTACATTCACAATTGTAACGGTAGTACCAAATATCACCTTGCCATTATTTGCCAATTTAGTGACATCAATAATCTGTGATGTTGAAAGCTTCGCTTCAATCTCTTGAATACGGCCTTCACAAAAGCCTTGCTGCTCACGCGCTGCATGATATTCAGCATTTTCTTTTAAGTCACCGTGTTCACGCGCATCAGCGATATCGGCAACTATTTTAGGGCGAACAACCGATTTTAAATGGTTTAGTTCTTCACGAAGTAATTGCTCACCTCGCACTGTCATCGGAATTGATTGCATAAGTATCTCACTTATCGCCAAAGCCACGAGGCCTTGGCTTTGTCCTTAGTTCAATCGTTGGTGTAGTTCTTGTACAGAGTTCACTACGTTTCTGTCATCTGCAGCATACGCAGTACAGTTAGCAAACGCTGCATTAAGCGTTGTGGTGTAGTTTGTTTTGTGTCGTAACGCACCACGACGTAACACCTTCGAGTCTTCAATTGCTTGGCGACCTTCAGTGGTATTTACAATGTAGCTATACTCACCATTTTTGATACGGTCAAGAATGTGTGGGCGGCCTTCAAATACCTTGTTCACGCGGCGAACTTCAATGCCAGCTTCTTCAAGGGCTTTTGCTGTACCGTTTGTTGCGTCTAACTCAAAACCAATTTCTCTCATGGTTTTAGCCAATTCAACAATACGTGACTTGTCGCTGTTACGCACAGATAGTAGCGCGCGGCCACCGCGCGGTAAAGCATTACCCGCACCTAATTGTGCTTTTGCAAACGCATCGGCGAAATTATCACCAACCCCCATCACTTCACCCGTTGAACGCATCTCTGGGCCACGTAATGGATCTACACCTTGGAACTTAGCAAACGGCAGTACCACTTCTTTAACACTGTAGTATGGTGGAATGATCTCTTCCGTAACGCCTTGGCTTGCTAAGGTTTGACCCGCCATACAACGCGCAGCCACTTTAGCCAATGCCACGCCCGTTGCTTTTGAAACAAACGGCACTGTGCGAGCAGCACGAGGGTTTACTTCAATTAAATACACTTTGCCGTCTTTAACAGCAAATTGCGTATTCATTAAACCTACAACTCCAAGCTCCAATGCCATACCTGTTACTTGCTTACGCATAACGTCTTGTATGTCTTGCGGTAACGAATGTGCTGGCAATGAACATGCTGAGTCACCAGAGTGAACACCCGCTTGCTCAATGTGCTCCATGATGCCACCGATAATAACTTGCTCACCATCACAAATTGCATCCACATCAACTTCAATCGCATCATCTAAGAAACGATCAAGCAATACAGGCGCTTCATTTGACGCTTGTACAGCTTCAGTCATATAACGGCGTAAATCATCTTCATCATATACAATTTCCATCGCACGGCCACCTAGCACATATGATGGACGAACAACTAATGGGAAGCCTATTTCTTGAGACTTAGCAATCGCTTCTTCCGTTGACGTTACCGTTGCATTTTCAGGTTGTAAAAGATCTAGACGTTCAACCAATTGTTGGAAACGTTCACGGTCTTCAGCACGGTCAATTGCATCAGGAGAAGTACCAATAATTGGAACTCCATTCGCTTCTAGCTCACGCGCTAATTTCAATGGTGTTTGACCACCGTACTGAACAATAACACCTATTGGCTTTTCGACTCGGACTATTTCAAGGACATCTTCAAGCGTAATTGGCTCGAAGAATAAACGATCAGACGTATCGTAGTCTGTTGAAACCGTTTCAGGGTTACAGTTAACCATAATCGTTTCATAACCATCTTCGCGTAGTGCAAGTGCAGCATGTACACAGCAGTAATCGAACTCGATACCTTGGCCGATACGGTTTGGACCACCGCCTATAACCATGATCTTATCTTTATCAGACGGATTGGCTTCACATTCTTCATCATAAGAAGAATACATGTAAGCGGTATCTGAACTAAACTCTGCCGCACACGTATCTACGCGCTTATAAACTGGCAAAATATCTAGTTGGTGACGCTTTTTACGAATTTCTTTTTCTGATACACCCGCAATTTCCGCAATACGTGCATCAGCAAACCCTTTACGTTTGAGGCGGCGTAAGAAATCTTTGTTAAGACCTGCTAAGCCGACATCCGCAATGGTTGCTTCATCTTTGATGATGTCTTCGATTTGCACTAAGTACCAACGGTCAACCTTAGTCAATTCAAATACATCTTCAACGCTCATACCATGACGTAGTGCATCTGCAATGTACCAAATACGCTCCGCACCAGGCTCACGTAATTCACGAATGATTTTTTCTTTCGCCTTAGGGTCATCAAGTGCCACAATTGGATTAAATCCATTTGCACCTACTTCTAGTCCGCGAAGCGCTTTGTGTAATGACTCTTGCTGGTTACGACCAATCGCCATCACTTCACCCACAGACTTCATCTGTGTAGTTAGACGGTCATTTGCACCGGCAAATTTTTCAAAGTTAAAACGTGGGATCTTAGTGACAACATAGTCAATTGACGGTTCAAATGATGCTGGTGTTGCGCCACCTGTAATGTCATTTTGAAGTTCATCAAGGGTATAGCCAATCGCAAGCTTTGCAGCAATTTTCGCAATTGGGAAACCTGTCGCTTTAGAGGCAAGCGCAGATGAACGAGATACACGCGGATTCATCTCGATGATAACCATACGCCCATCATCAGGGTTAACACCAAACTGTACGTTTGAACCACCTGTTTCAACACCAATTTCACGTAAAACTGCCATTGAAGCATTACGCATCAATTGGTATTCTTTATCGGTCAATGTTTGTGCTGGCGCAACCGTGATTGAATCACCTGTGTGTACACCCATTGGATCGAAGTTTTCAATAGCACAAACAATGATACAGTTGTCGTTTTTGTCACGAACAACTTCCATTTCGTACTCTTTCCACCCAATTAAGCTTTCATCGATTAATAGTTCGCTGGTTGGTGAAAGGTCAAGACCACGAGTACAAATTTCATCGAACTCTTCTTGGTTATATGCAACACCGCCACCCGTTCCACCCATAGTGAATGAAGGGCGAATAATACACGGGAAACCAATGCGAGTTAAAACATCATGTGCTTCGTCCATTGTATGCGCAATTTCTGCACGAGGACATTCTAAGCCGATATTTTTCATCGCAACGTCAAAACGTTCTCGGTTTTCAGCTTTGTCGATAGCATCTGCCGTTGCGCCAATCAGCTCTACACCATGCTTAGCTAGCACACCATATTTATCTAAATCTAGCGCACAGTTCAATGCCGTTTGACCACCCATAGTCGGCAGTACAGCATCTGGCTTTTCTTTCTCGATAATTTTTTCAACAACTTCCCAATGAATTGGCTCGATGTACGTCGCGTCAGCCATTTCAGGGTCCGTCATAATGGTCGCAGGGTTTGAGTTAACAAGAATAACTCGATAACCTTCTTCTCTAAGTGCTTTACACGCTTGAGCACCTGAATAGTCAAATTCACAGGCTTGGCCGATAACAATCGGGCCTGCACCTAAGATAAGAATGCTTTTTAAATCAGTACGTTTTGGCATTATTACTCCGGTCTCAATTAAGCTTTACGAGCTAGCATTAGTTCAATGAAATGGTCAAACAAAGGCGCTGCATCATGTGGGCCTGGGCTTGCTTCAGGGTGACCTTGGAAGCTAAATGCAGGCTTATCTGTACGGTGAATACCCTGCAAAGTCCCATCAAATAATGATTTATGCGTTGCACGTAGCGTATCAGGTAGACTTGCTTCATCTGCTGCAAAACCATGGTTTTGCGCTGTGATCATCACCACGTTACGGTCTAGGTCTTTCACTGGGTGGTTACCACCATGATGACCAAACTTCATTTTAACTGTTTGCGCACCTGAAGCTAATGCCAATAATTGATGACCTAAACAAATACCAAAGATTGGTGTATCTGTTTCTAAGAAAGTTTTAATCGCGCTAATGGCATAGGTACATGGTTCAGGATCACCAGGTCCATTTGATAAGAAAATACCATCTGGGTTTAATGCTAACACGTCTGCAGCGGAGGTTTCTGCAGGTACCACTGTTAGCTTACAACCACGATCCACCAGCATACGTAAAATATTTTTCTTCACGCCAAAGTCATATGCAACTACATGGAATCTTTCTTCTTCTGCCGCAAGCGTTCGGTAGCCTTCACCTAAAGTCCAGCTTGAATCAGCCCAAGTATACTGCTCTTTCGTACAGACTACTTTTGCTAAATCCATGCCTTTAAGACCTGGGAATGCTTTCGCTGCTTCTAATGCTTGCTGCTCATCGAGTGAGTCACCAGCAATAATACACCCATTTTGCGCGCCTTTATCACGTAAAATACGCGTCAATTTACGTGTATCAATATCCGCTATCCCTAAGATATTACGTTCTTTTAGGTAATCACTTAACGATTGTTCGTTACGGAAATTACTAGCAAGTAAAGGCAAATCACGGATCACCAGGCCTTTTGCCCAGATCTGGTCCGCTTCTTCGTCTTCACTGTTAGTTCCGGTATTACCGATATGTGGGTAAGTCAGCGTTACAATTTGTTCCGCGTACGACGGGTCTGTCAAAATTTCTTGATAACCAGTCATAGACGTATTGAATACTACTTCACCGACTGACAAGCCGTCAGCGCCGATCGCAGTACCGCGAAACACTGTGCCGTCTTCAAGGACTAACAGAGCGGATTTAGTCAAGATAACCTCCTAAATGGTAAAAAACGGGAGCTAGCCATTACGCTTTCATCCCGTTCACAAAGCGCTTGGTAACACGCAGTAATAATTTTTGGCAAATTCGTTGTAGTTTACAGCACTTTCTTAAAGTCGTCTAATAAAAAAATAAAAAACACTAAAAACAGCACCTAAAAGCCAAAAACACCATCAAAGGGCTATAATTCTAACTTTACTCCTTCAATCCTAGGACATCTTGCATATCATAAAGTCCATTTGGTTGATCCTTCAACCACTTTGCAGCCCTTACAGCACCAGAGGCAAAGGTCAAACGAGATGCTGCTTTATGAGTTAATTCAAGCCTTTCACCCATCGTAGCGAAGTAAGCCGTATGTTCTCCTACTATGTCTCCAGCTCTAAGGACAGAATAACCAATCTCATTTTGAGATTTAGCTTCTTCCACTTGTGTACGATCAAACCGAGCGACTTCATCATGATCCCACCCTTTTGCGTGCGCAATTGCTTCACCAATAGCTAATGCTGTCCCTGATGGCGCGTCAATTTTATTGCGATGATGTGCTTCAAAAATTTCAATATCCATTTCATCAGCCAACTTGCTTGCAGCCGTTTGCACTAAGTTCAAAAGTAAATTAACACCCACACTATAATTACGAGCGAAAACAATCGGAATATCCTGTGCAGCTTTTTTTAGCAGTTCCATATCATCCGCAGTCAACCCAGTAGTCCCAATTACCATCGGCACCTTATTTTCAACTGCGATGCTCAAATGGCGCTTCATACCGTCAGGCAAAGTAAAATCAATTAAAACAGAACCAGTGTACTCTGAAACAAGCTCTTCACTGACAAAGGCAAGACCGCGGTCTGCGCAGGGTTGTTTGTCTCGTACAGGCGTACCGAGTAAATCTGAACTCTGTCGTACAAATGCAGCTGTAAGCTGAACATCAGCTACCAAGCCACATGCTTCAACAAGGGCTAACCCCATACGTCCGTTAGCACCAAAAATTCCAATTTTATCCATAACTTATCTCTATTCGTCTGATGAACACTAAACAATGGCTGTAGAGTTTATAGGATCTCTGTGCCATAGTCAGTGAAAACAATAATAACAGATTACCATAGACTTTAGACGTCTACATGTTTAAACTTCCACACTCGCCGATTTAACTTATTGCGGGCGTAGCAGTTTAAATGCAGCTAATAACGGATAATGGCTGTGGTATTTTTTTTGGGGAGCACTATGCAGCCAGATTTGAACAAAACCCAAGCGAAGCTCTCGCTTTTACCTTTACTTTCTTTTGTCGTTCTATTTTTAGGCGTCGGACTTTATTTACAATCTCAGGGCGTTGACTATGCATTTTATCAACTCCCTGCACCTGTCGCGATCTTACCTGCCATTGTGATTGCTTTTTTAGTTAATAAAGCGTCTATCAATCAAAGTGTAGAAACCTTCATCAAGGGCGCAGGTCATAGCAACATCATTACCATGTGCCTTATATACTTATTAGCAGGCGCTTTTTCTGCTGTTGCCGGTGCGACAGGGGGAGTTGATGCTGTAGTAAATGCCGGTTTATCGCTTATCCCAGCCTCATTTTTGCTACCAGGCCTTTTCCTCATAGCCGCGATTGTATCTACTGCTATGGGTACGTCAATGGGGACAATTGGCGCCATTGGGCCCATTGCCTTAGCTGTGTCTGTTAAAACGGGAATAGACCCTGCTGTAATGGCAGGTACCATTGTGTCAGGTGCTATGTTTGGTGATAATTTATCGATAATTTCAGATACAACCATTGCTGCGACGCGTACACAAGGGTGCGAAATGAAGGACAAGTTTAGAGAGAACCTGAAAATTGCATTACCAGCGGCTATCTTAACCGTTTGCTTATTAATGTTCTTAACACCTGAGCCCCAACCGGTTGAAACTAAGGAGTTTGATTGGCTGCTAGTATTGCCTTATGCCTTTATTTTATTCTTGGCCGTCGCAGGTATGAATGTATTCGTAGTACTGTTCAGTGGTATTCTCTTTGCCGCCGCAATGGGCTTTACGGGCGATTATGAAGTCGCAAGTTTTGCCAAAGACGTATATGACGGTTTTAGCAGTATGCAGGAAATATTCTTACTTTCTATGTTTATTGGCGGCTTATCTGAATTTATTCGTATCAATGGCGGTTTAGATTACTTAGCTGAAAAAATACAATGGCTTACCTCTATTATTGCTAAGTGGCACAGAAAAGTTGCTGATCAGTTAGGGATTGCAGCTTTGGTGCTCACCAGTAATTTGTGTATCGCCAACAATACTGTGAGTATTATTGTTGCTGGCCCTGTTGCCAAAAAGCTGGCTGATGATGGTAATATTCTCCCTAAGCGTTCAGCTAGCTTACTCGATATTTTTGCCTGTGTTATGCAGGGTTCATTACCATACGGCGCACAAGCTTTGTTATTAGGTGCCACATTTAAGATCAGCCCTTGGGATGTTTCAACCTCCTCTTATTATTGTTTTATTTTGGCATTTACAGCGGTCGCAGTCATATGCTTAAGACGAAATAAAGCGTAATAATATAAACGTTTCTAGGCACCCTCTGTGGTGCCTTTGCTATACTCTTCATTGTTGCTCACGTACCTACGGAAAGTGCCTACACAATGAATAAACCTCTCATACTCATATCTGCTTATTTAATTACTTGCTCCTCGTCGTCGCTTGCTGCTAATTGGAGTACAACCCAGCTTCACGTTAATCGTGGAGAATTTACCAACCCCTTTACTTTAGATGAAGCGAAAACCAGTGTGTTTTCGCTTCAACATGCATCTGGCTATGACTACGGGGATAATTTTTTCTTTGTTGACTATATCGATGACGACATAGAAGATAACTATCAAGACCGTGATTTTTATTTGGAGTGGTACTCAACTGTTAGCTTAAGCGCAGTAAGTGACTACTCCTTTAAAAAAGGGTTTCTTAAAGATGTTGGCTTAGTCATGGGGGTCAATATTGCAGGTGACCCAAAAGTGGTAAAATACTTACCTGGCATCAAACTAAGCTGGGACATTCCGGGCTTCAATTATGTATCAACCACCATCACGGGCTATTTTGACGACAGTGCTGGCGTTGCTAAACAGGGAGTGCCATCACAAAGTAACGCGTGGATGTTTGACCTTGCTTGGGGCTACCCTTTCACCTTAGGCAACCAAAAGTTTTTATTTACCGGCCATGCTGAATATATAGGTTCCCGGCAAAATGAATTTGGCGCCTATGTCAATGACTGGTTACTTGCTCAACCTATTTTACAATGGGATCTGGGACATGCGCTAGGTAACCAGAGTGACACACTGATGCTTGGAATAGAATGGCAAATATGGCGAAATAAATTAGGAGGCACGGTGAATGAATCTGCGCCACAACTTCATGTAGCATGGACATTTTGAATCAGCCATATAAAAGGCACGCAAGCGCGTGCCTTTGGTCGGTCTTATTGAGTAAAACTGAGGCTAAGTGTTATATGTAAAACTAAAATGCCACATTAACCCCTGCGAAGAAGTAGCGACCTAACGTGTCATACGTATACGGATCCGTATTTGAGTCATTATTGCCGGTATAATAAGGGGGTTGTTCATCAAATAAGTTATTAATGCCAGCCGATACCTTTACACTTTGATTTATAAAATAACTCCCAGACAAGTCATGATACATAACTGACGGCGTACTTGGTGCATAACACGAAGCAGGCTCACTTACGCACGCATAACTGTCCATACCCGAAATATAGCGTATTTTATAATTGGCACTCCAATTATTAGACTTTACAGCCAAGGTTAGATTTGACTTAATATCGGCATAGCCGCCAGTGCTTGAAGTGATAAGCCCAGTATAATCAATGGTCTCACCCGCATTGGTTACAATACGTTCATGTAAAAATGACGTATCTAACCCAGCTGACCAGTCATAGCCCATTGCATCAAACTTATAAAGTAAGTTTAAATCAACCCCGCGCGTTATTTCTTCGCCAATATTTTGCAGTTGATTATTAAACGTCGCTTTCCCATTCGACACCTGTACGTTAGCAGATTGGCATACTGCTGAATCTTGGTTTTTTTGCTGCCCACTGCTATCGATACAGCTATCAACAATAAACTGATTGTCGACACTACCAATGGCGTTACTAATTGCGATGTCATAATAATCAAGCGTCATTGATAAACCTTGTAGCCATTGTGGTTCATAAACAAGCCCTGCCGTCAGCGTGTCAGCTTCTTCAGGTGTTAACTGATCATTACCACCTACTGTAACCTCTGCTTGACTATCTAATAACGCATGGCTAATTTGCTGAAACGACGGGGAGTTACCGCCATAAAGCTCATCAACCGTTGGTGCTCTAAACGCGGTTGAGCGCACTCCACGAAACATAAATTCATCATTCACCTTCCACGTAAACCCTAATTTCCAAGTAGAGTCACTACCAAAGCTAGGGTAATCAAATGCCCTAACAGCCGCACTTAAATCCACCTGCTGCGCAAACGGTAAGTCTGTCAATACAGGTACCGCCAGCTCTAAAAATGCTTCATTCACATCATAAGAACCGCTAGTTGGCTCAACTTTAGGATCATTGGCAAGCCCTTGTGAAGTCAGTGAATCAGGCGTATACCACGCCTTTTCAGTACGACTTTCAATTCCTGTTGCAAACCCCACATAACCGGCTGGTAACTCCAAAAGTTCACCAGACAATGAAGCACTTAAGTTAAGCATTTGACTGCCACCGGTATTTTGCTCAGTATAAATATAATCAGACATGTTTTCAGCAGACCAAGACGCTTGATCTAACGGGTTAAACACACCATTTTCTATATCTTCTGTTAAGCTGCCAACATTATGTAAATTAGATAGTTTATCGACTGAGTCATTTCTGCCAAAATTTAATGCCACATCCCAATTGTAATCATTTGCTAATACCCCCTCTAACCCGACGACCGTACGCAGAGTATCAACCACTTGAGAAAAGTCCCGCGTACCTGTATCGCTCATACGGCGACGATAATGCACAGTATCACCATACTCTGCACCATGCTCCAGTAAGTCATCTCCCATTTCTTCCGTGTAATTAAAATCGAACCACACAGGCTGAGGGGCCATTTGTTGCTCTGACCAACGTTTTGTATACAGCGCCTCGGTGAATAGTGTGGTGTTATCAGACAGTTCATAATTAACAACGCCTGTTAGATTCAAGCTTTGCATTGGAGTATAAAGGTAACTATCTTCAGAGTAATTGTACGGATCTGACTCAGGGTTGTATTCGCTGTAAGCCCCATCAGGACTGCCTTGTAACTCTTTGCCATTTTCTAAATAAAGATGACCGTTGGGCGTAATTGAAGACCCCCCACACAGTAACTCGGTACCATCGGCACTTTCAGTGATTGGGCATTTTGAAAAATCTCGATCTGCTTGGCTCGCCTCCCCTCTATCCATATATTGCAGGCTAAATACCATATTGCCTTTGTCGAAACTGTTACCAACTGTTAGATCAATACTATTTCTTTGCGCATCACCTTCACCGCTTAAACCCGTTTGAACATTGAGTTCAGCACCCTCAAAGTCATCTTTTAGGATAATATTCACCACACCAGCAACCGCATCCGTGCCGTACACGGCTGATGCGCCATCTTTAAGCACTTCAACATATTTAATCATCGACACTGGAATGGTATTTAAATCAACGGTTGATGCAGCCCCCGTACCTGAATTGATCATACGACGACCATTCACCAACACTAAAGTTCTTTGCGCCCCCATACCTCGTAAATTAATACTCGCGTTACCACCAGAGCCATTATTTACCCCTGGGTTGGTCATCGCACCGCCCGCAGCCGTCATATCTTGTAATATATCATCAACAGTAACTGCGCCAGAGGCTTTAATATCTTCAGCACCAATAATAGTCACAGGGCTGGCTGTTTCCATATCTGAGCGTTTAATTTTAGACCCAGTCACTTCAATTTTTTCAATAGGTTTAACGGCGTCTTGTGCTTGTACATTATTTGAAAACATAGGAACAGACGCAGCGATAGACAACGCAATAACTGATTTTTTCATACTCACCTTCTACACTTAGATATGGCCATACCACCGCCATACATGTTTATTAAATTTGTGTAGCTGCAAATTAGAGCGGTGAAGATGAACGATAAATGACTAAGCGTTCAGATCCCAACCACCACAAAAACAAAGTGATAACAGAAGGTTACCAAACTGTACATGGATACAAATCAATACATTTATATTGATAAGAAACAAAAAGTTACCAAGAATGAAATAAGAAGAAAAAGAAGGTAAAGCTGAGTTTCAAGCTGTTAAATAATGTAAATTAGAATATATATGAACCAATAGGTAATGACGGACGCTGGTGAACATTATGAATAGTTAGCACGCTTATAAAAACACAACACCAACTAACAGCTGTGCAATGATATACGCTAGAGTAAATGGTCATTAATTGCTTTTATAACGGCTTGAGTTCGGTCTTTAACATTCAATTTAGCGATGATTTGCGATACATGATTACGGATCGCGCCCTCTGAATTGTTTAAAGTTTCAGCAATTGCTTTATTCGAAAACCCCAAAGAGAGGCACTTTAAAACTTCATATTCTTTGTCAGTTAGCCGCTCTGCCTTATCATAATTTTGTGACAAAAGATATTGAGTCAAGGTAGGTTGTAAAACTTGCTGGCCGATATGGACCTTTTTAATAGCCTCTACTAGGCATTCTAACTCCGCATTTTTCAAAATATATCCGCGGGCGCCTAAATTTATTGCTCGGACAAGTACATCACAATCTTCAAAAGTCGTGATTATCAGTACAGGTGTTGTATTTTGATGCTTCTTCATCGCTTGCAGGACATCAATACCTGTTTTTTCAGGCATTCTCATATCCAGTAATACAACATCAAATTGATACTGCGCTAATAATTCAATACACGCGGCCCCATTTTCAGCACAGTGTGTGACAACGAGTTCACCGTCTAACTCGAGTAAATTTTTTAACCCAAGGCGAACTAAAGTTTGGTCCTCTGCCAACAAACACTCAATCATGGTTTATCTCACCCACTAAATTATGCGCCAGCTGCAAAGGAAAAGTAATTTTATTAATAAGTTGACTCGCTTCTATACACTGCGTAAATTGTCCGTTGACCATAGCCATTCTCTCTTCCAACCCTTTAAGGCCATTACCCTTTTTTGGAATTGCTTGTTCACTTTGATTATGTATTGCGGTAGCAACTACTAAGTAGCTCTTGTTCTCTTGCTGAGCACATACATTAATATCAAATGCTATTTCTGTTGCTTGAGTATGTTTTAGCGTATTACTGATCATTTCTTGGCAAAACCGAATAAGGCATAAACTGTTTTTTTGATCTAAAAAACTTAATTTCTCAGCCAAATCTAAGCGACATTTTAACTGAGGTGTGGCGGAAAAAACATGCTCTAAACTGGCTCTCAATAATGAAGTCTCTCGCCGTTGATTAGAAACTATATCTCGCACTTGCTCGAGTAACTCTTGGCTTAACGCATGACAAAGGGATAGTGTCTTTACAGACTCTGACGTTGCTTTACGCTTAGCGAAGTCTAGGTTAATGCTCAGCGCTGTTAATTTATGCCCCAATGTATCATGTAACTCCCGAGATAAATTAAGCCTCTCTTGTTCCGCGCTCATCGCACGCATGACGCTTTGGGTGGCCTTTAATTCTTTAAAGTTCTGCCTCGACTGATAGTGTACATTTAAGCTTTCGATGATCCGCCTACTCACAAACCAATTCATTAAGCAAAAAAAACTCCAAACGATGATCGTGATCCAAGGAATATTGCCTTCCCAACGCTCAAAACTCAAAGCACAATAAATGCTTAAAATTGCGCCAACAAACGCAATTATTCGAGCTGGGCTAAGGTGTGAACAGAATATGGCCGTAAACATAACTAAATGAATAAATACCAGTGTGGTAGAGGTTAAAGTCATCAATAAGATGATGAGAGAAAAATACGTAACTGATGCTCTATTAACGTGTTCATTGGGTCGCTTTATTACAAACCAGAGCAACGCTAATATCATTAAATGCAATGGAAGTTGTAGTAGAAGAGTACTCGTTGAATGTGCGTAATATAGGGAGGCAACAGATACACCGAGCCATGACGCTAGCGTTGAATGCGTCCAATCTGTTGTGTGACGTATAGCCTGCTCCATTAGATATCCCTGTTTTTATATTATTCATGCATAAGAGGCTATTATGACAAAGGAAATAACGCTAAAACAGTGATATATGTCATAGTTCTAGGCATGACGTATGACACTATTACCCGCCTTATAAAACAGTTAACTTAGTCGTGCATTCACGCCAACACACCTTAAATAAGGCTAACCATGAAAAGTCATGAACGTTTACACTATATGGATAACATCCGTGCCATTGCATTAATGCTGGGTATTATTTATCACGCATCTTTAGCGTACAGTCCATTTATGGCTAATATATGGTTTACCGCTGACTCTAAAAATCATGCTATTTTTGATACTTTAAGTCACTGGCTTCACCTGTTTCGTATGCCCTTATCCTTTATCATTGCGGGCTTTTTTGCAGGTCATTTAATTGAAAAAAAAGGTATCAAGTCATTTTCATCTCATCGGCTTAAAAGACTCGTTTTACCTTTATAATCTTTTTCCCGATATTAGCCGGGTTATTTTTACACGCTATTAAATGGGGATCACAATTCCCCGAGTCTCTACCTGCTATTTTTACTTTATTTGAGCAATCAAAAAACCCATCACCAAGCACAATGCACTTGTGGTTTTTATGGAACTTATTTGGTTTTAGTGTTTTATTTTCTGTTGCCATGACTTTCAAAAACAGCGTATTGCCGAGGCTTAAGTTACTATCAAACAAATGGGTTTTATTGTCCTTATTACCTTGTCTGGTTTTACCGGCTTTATATTCTCAATTCGTCCCTTTCCCAGCCCCTGATAAGTTCACGATAGAGTATTGGTCATATGGATTTTACGGCATATTCTTTTCAGTCGGCAGTAGCTTCTATTTCAACGAAGCGGCTATTAAAAACCTAACACCATATACACCTTACCTGTGCGCTGTGGCTCTCATTAGTTATGCCTGCTATCTGTTTCTTTTTCCAAAGCCCCCCACGACTGAGGAACTTATAAGCCTAATTCAAACTCAAACTGTAGTGGCATAGTTAATTTGGCCACCCATTAAGAAAGAAATGTTATGCTATTGAGCATACAAATTTGGGTGAAAAAATGACGAAGTTAAAACGCGCAACCTATTCTGCGGCAATCAAATTAGAAACAGCTCAGCTTGTAGTAGACCAAGGTTACACG
>NZ_PNBY01000210.1 GCF_005886875.1 Pseudoalteromonas aurantia
GTAGTCGTCTTCCCCCCAGTAAGTATTTAACTTTTTTCTTAGCACCAATAATGCCGCGGTTTCAGCAAGGGCTGCATCTTTACGTTTAAGCTCTTTTTCTAGCTCTTTGATCCGCTTACGATCCGCTTTTCGCTCTTGGGTTAATTGCTTACGCTGCTGGCCTTGCGTCTGATTACCTTCAATACAGCTTTGCCTCCATTCTTTAACTTGCTCAGGGTAAAGTCCTTTTTCACGGCAATACTCACTTAACTCAATTTCGCTCAATGCTGCCGTTTCTAAAACAATTGAGAACTTCTGCTCTGGTGACCAACCATCTAAACTATTACTCTCTGTCAAACTAGACCCTACTTTTAAATACTT
>NZ_PNBY01000211.1 GCF_005886875.1 Pseudoalteromonas aurantia
AGAAAAGGTCGAGTTTCAATACCACACCACTATTACTCCATCACCCTCGTCACACATAAACGAACACCCTACTTCTCATCTTTAACAATAAACCGACTCGTAATAAAACAGCTTATTGATCGCTGTGAAAAACTCTCAATCGATTTAATTGCCTTTGTGATCATGCCAGATCATATTCACCTACTTATTCAACTATCCACAACAACGACCTTGAGTGACTTTATACGTTCATTTAAAGGCACATTAACGAGCATACTTCGCCCGTTAATAAACAACCAAAGACTATGGCAACGCGATTACTATGACCATATGATCCGAAACGAAACCGAACTACTGCATAATGCCAGATACATCGTCGCAAACCCACTACGCGCGAAACTCGTACAGAAAATTGGTCAATACCCCTATTGGTGGTGCAAATACTTATAAAAAGCGTCATAGGCGAACGTTTACCGCTC
>NZ_PNBY01000212.1 GCF_005886875.1 Pseudoalteromonas aurantia
TTGGTCGAAAGATCTGATCATCATAAGGGAATTTAGTTCAATTTCTTATGCGCAGCTCAGGTTAATTAAGGTTATTGTTGTATTTTCTTTACTATCTGGGTGTGCGCAAAGAACGCTTAATATTAGTGATGAAAATGGTGTAGTTGTTGGTGAATGCGTCTCTGGGTTTGATTGGCACTTTTATGGCTTAGATGACTCTATTGATTACATGCTTTACGAGTGTGCACAAAGCGCTTTGGCAAAAGGGTTCACAATCGATGAGCCTCGGTTACTAACGCTGGACTTTTCTCTCCCTCAATTGCCTGAAGGTCTTTCATGGAATAAAAAGAGGGCGATGGCTCAGTTTCATGAAGGAAACATAACCGAAAGAAAGTTAGGTTATATTTTAGCAAGTATAGAAAACGATTATACGAAGATTGCTTGGGCTGCTGAAGATGACTTGGCCAGTGGCAAAATCACAGAACAGCAGTACAAAGTAATAATAGAGCAGGCTAAACTCGTGTGGCTCGGAGAATAATGCATATTGTGTGTTTTTAACGTTAGCTCACCTTTATAGTGTGTGTAATTTGGGCCTGTAATGGGGTTAGGTGATGATAGACTTAAGCGACTTATTAAAATTGCGAGTAAACCATGAGTAATAATAACGGTATACAGTTGTCAGATATAGAAGTAGCGACCCAAGAAGTGGTTGACCGTCAACTTGAAGCTTATAATAACCGCAATATTGAGGCATTTGCTGCGACCTATCATGATGATGTGGAAATTCATGAATTCCCTGGTGGGTTGCGCTTTAAAGGTAAAGAGACATTAATAACCACGTATGGGCCTAAGTTTGCCAGTTTAAAACGTTTACAGGCAGTGTCGTTAACCCGTATCGTAAATAACAACATATTGGTTGATCATGAATTGGCTGAATCGTGCAGTGAAGATCCTAAGGTAGTTGACCGCAGCATACGCGTTATTGCATCTTATGAAGTGATTGATGGTTTGATAAAGCGCGTGGTCTTTATGTAAAATATATCTTCGCCTAAACTCAGAAGTAATGTTTATGCGATATGCGCAGACAATTCTATTTGCTTCTTCTCACTTGGTTTATAGGTAAACAGCCCATATTTTAGCTGCTCGGTGTTTAGCTTTTGAGCAGTTAAACTTTAAAAAGAAAAAAATCGGTAATGTTATGTTGTTTGTGCATACTTTTCACTGCATTTAACGACGACGGTACAGGACATTAACAAGGGTTGCTTATACCGCTGATCTCTCATCATTTTATAGCTTAATAATGGCTGTAAAATTGCGTGTGAAATGAAAGCTAACTTACAGAGTAACTGCAATATAATCACAAATTTAATCTCCTTGAAACTTACATAAACAGTTCTATTACAAGCATCGAAAATATGCAAAATGTGCTCATTTGTACCGAGTGTCTTTGTAAGCTAATCTTGCGCTCCTTTTTGTTTTTACCCTCTGGAAATTCAATTTAATGTTACGCAGTACAGGTTATATAGTTAAATTAATTGGCGCGTCTTGTCTCACTTCATCGACTGTTTTTGCTGCCTCAACTGAGCTTGATGTGCTTAAACAACAAATTGCTCAGCTAGAGAAGCAAGTGTCTGACATAGAAAAAGGTAAAACGGGCTTAGTTGAAGCAAGGTCACAAGGAGTTAAGGTTGGAGGCGCGATACGGTTTAATTACAGTATGACTTCTTATGATGAGGACGCTGAAAATCGAGGAGGGGATATTGACTTTGATTTGGTGCGCTTTAATTTTTCTGGTGATGTAGCGGACATTGGCATTAATGCTGAGATTCGCTTTTTAGATTATATGCGTGTTGTTAAATATGCCTATATTAATCATGAGTTTGCGTCAAACTGGGAAGCTCAACTTGGGTTAGCACCTGTGCCATTTGGTAATACGCCACATAGCTCACATTCTTATTTTATGAGTCCTAATTATTTTGTCGGCCTTGAAGAGGATTATGATTTAGGGCTGGTAGTGAATAAACAGGGGCATGATAACTGGCGTCTTGATCTTGGTTTTTTCAAAAATGATGACCTCGGGGGCATAGATGGTGGGGCACAGGGCCGAGAAGACAGATATTCAGTCGACATAGTCGGTGCTCGTTCACAAAATGAGGGATTGTTTGATGCGCCAAGCCAAAAGCTTGCGGAATATAATACCTTTGCTGGGCGCTATGCCTACCAGTTTGAACATCAATTGGGGAATACTCAAGTCGGGTTTTCACTGCTGCATGGTGGTTTGCATAATGGGGTAGCCAGTGAAGGCAATCATAAGGCTTGGGCGGTACATGTATCGAGTCAAATTAACGAATGGCACTTGCATTTTCAGCACACACAATATGAGTATCAATTAGGTGATGTGCAGCAAATTGCTATTGGTGCCAATGCAATGTACGACACCATTGCTGCTGGTGCATCGTCTGCAAATTTTGGTGTTGCGTATGATCTTAAAGTGAATATTGGGTCGATCACCGAGCTTAATTTGTATAATGATTTTGGTGTTGTTTACGATAAAATCGATGAGACCAGTAACACGTGGAGGAATATCACAGGGATATCAGTCTCTGCAGGGGCTGTGTTCGCGTATATTGATTTAGTCCATGCGACAAACCAACCGTTCATTGGTGGCTCAATAGCAGGTAACAGTGATGTTTTTGAACGGCGTTTTAATATTAATGTTGGCTATTATTTTTAGTCAGCATTGTACATAGCTTTTAGAAGTAGAAAGCCGCTTTAGATTAATGAAGCGGCTTTTGTCATTTTGGGTTGATATTAACCAAATAACCTCAGGTTTGGGCTATTACAAATAAACGCAACGCCGAGAGTGAGAAAAATAGCTTTAT
>NZ_PNBY01000213.1 GCF_005886875.1 Pseudoalteromonas aurantia
TTCAGGGTCCACTTTGTACGATGTACAGAAATAGAGGTAGTTGCTTAAAATGGATCCTGACCTACGTTAGGAAGACAAAGTGTTTTGAATCATGGCTCTATTCGTTAGTCTACTGATCGTAATTAGACGCCATTCGTCGCCCTGAATTAATTTCAGGGTCCACTTTGTGTGATGTACAGAAATAGAGGTAGTTGCTGAATATGGATCCTAACCTTCGTCAGGAAGACGAATAAACTAAACAGGTGATTAAACGTTACTAACTTCTCTCAGTAGCTGAATAGATTCAAATCAAACAGGCA
>NZ_PNBY01000214.1 GCF_005886875.1 Pseudoalteromonas aurantia
TCTTGTCTGAACTAATACAGTTAATTGATTAAAATACACTCACGTTCTCACCCTGGCTTTTAGATGATCTAAATTGATTTTTTTTCATTCAATAACGAATTGTCATACCTATTTAAACTACAGGTTTTGTGTTACATTTAAATCGCTTTATTAGTAATGTATCTTATATATATTCAAATAAAAGCTAATAGGAATCAGTGTTGACCTGACCCTGATGTACTCAAAAAATAATTAATATGGAAATGAAAATGATAATGAGTAAATATTTTTACTGTTTTTTTTTATGATAATAAGTTTTGACTTATGGTCGATGGATTCAAAAACGTATTCGAATTTCGATGAGTCTAAAACAGTTAGCGGATATGAATTGGATTTTAAAATTAAACTCGAATCTGGAGAAGTATTAACGCCTAAATTAAGAACTTTTATAAATAAACCAGCTACGTTAACTTATGTATCTAAATTCGTAAATGAAAATGATGTGCAAGTAAGGGTTAATGTTAATAATAGTAATTATTTAAAAGATTTTGTCGTAATTGATATTAAATTATTAGAAAAGTTAAATGAAAAGTGGACTATTCTGAGTGAAGCACAGTTAAATTCAAAATTAAATGATGCTACAGAAATGTCAATAACGCCTCGTTCTGGATCCGATGATGGTATATCAATAGAGGTATTTCCAAGCAGCTATAAACTGAGTAATTCAGAACTAGAAAGGTAAGCGTCCGGCGAACCC
>NZ_PNBY01000215.1 GCF_005886875.1 Pseudoalteromonas aurantia
CGCCGAAAGTGAGAAAAATAGCTTTATTGGGCAAATTCGCTTATCCAGAGCTGAGGTTAAATACATTGGCCGATAAAGCATGTATGCCTGTTTATCATTTTCACCGTATCTACCGCAAGTTCACTTTTGAGCCAATCAATGTAACAGTAAGGCGCATGTGTTTATTAAAAGCTTATGTAATGTTACTGCGTAGTTTTATGAATCAGCAAGATATCGCTAAACAGGTCCAATATGGCTGTGCAGCAGCCTTTAACCGTACGTTTACCGTATCCGTCCGCCAATCCCA
>NZ_PNBY01000216.1 GCF_005886875.1 Pseudoalteromonas aurantia
TCATGATCTTGCCCTGCCCTCTTGAGAAGTGAATAAGTTCATTTAGGGCTTTATATGCTAAAGGAATCTTACTAACCAAAGACTTAAAATTTCGGATAGCCATTAGTTCGTCAGCATCGAAACTCAAATTATCTGTTTCTGAAGCTAAATCTGTACATTTTATTTCAGAATGATCGTTTCTAAATATTGAGTACTTTTTATTTTTGCCCTTATCCAATACTAAAACAGAAAAATCCCCTTCAACTTTGCTAAAAGTGAATTTGGGTAACTTATAAGAGTACGCCAGGTTGCATTCTTGTAGAACTTTATTCCTAAACCACTTTAATCTTGTACCTCTGGTTACAGAGCTTGGGAGTATAAATATCAAGCGTCCATTTTGCTTGCACAGCTTTAAAGATTTTTCTAAAAAAGCGGCTTCAATCGGTATTTTTTTATTGTCTATACTAAATTGTTTTTTCGCATTGAAAGGAGGGTTACACAAAATAAAATCGAACTTTTTATTTCGGAAGTCTATGTTTAGAAAGTCACCATTTAAAAAATTAAACCCATCACTCACTTGTTGACTTTTCAACTCCATTAATCTGTTGCTATCAATATCTACACAAGTTACTTCTTTATCCTGGGTATTAATTCCTTTGATCAATGCACTGTAGTGGTCAACTAATTTT
>NZ_PNBY01000217.1 GCF_005886875.1 Pseudoalteromonas aurantia
ACGTTACTAACTTCTCTCAGCAGCTGAATAGATTCAAATTAAACAGGCAAGTACATGCCATTCGTCGCCCTGAATTCATTTCAGGGTCCATCAAGACTTTGAAATAGTTGAGGACAGGAGGCAATTAGTGTTAATGAAGGGTATGGAGTGACTTTTTGTACTCTTCGAGGTGTAATAGCTGTCGTTCTAACATTTTAGTGGGGGCTTGTGTGTGAGCTTTTTTAAGCCAATATGTGGCTTTTTTTAGATCTTTGCTAAATGGAATAAAAGCGGTGTTGTATTTTAATGCCGGATTATAAAGTTGCCCAAGTAGTAACTTAGCTGGCCAATATTTGTCGTTTGCAGCAAGCTTTAAATAATGCAGTGCTTGTGTAGGGTTAGCATTATCAAGGTGATAAAGGCCTACATTAAAGTAATTGTAGCGAGAGGTCCCATTAGTACTAATTTGTAGCTGTATGATTTCTTCATTAGAAAGCGTCACAAGTAACTTTTTTAACTGAGTTCTTATAAAGCTAACAGAGATATTCTCTGGGTATTCTAACCCTTTATTGTAATAAGATATAGCGTGTTTACGAAGTGATGCGTTTGATTGGTCTGATTTATAACGTAAATGATAAACCGTCGCAATGCGAATATTTGCAATACCTGGCTCGTAGTCTGAAATTTTTTTAAAGCATGCAATGGCTTTTTTGTCCTCTTTATTGCCGAAATACTTCATACCCCGGCGTAAATAAGGTGACCACACGGCATCATCATTTAGCTTCTCTTGCTTATATGATACTCCTTCACAGGCATAAGCAGGCCCAGAACTCAAAATTACGACGAGAAGCAAGAGTGTAAGGCGCACTTGTGAGTTCCTATTTTGGGTTTTTATATTTGTGCAACAATATTAAATAAACAAGCGCTTTGCAATCTACATAATGTTTGTATTTGTAAATACGTGTAAATATACCTCCAGTAAACTATCTATAAGACGTTTTTAACCCCGAAACAGCGAGCGTTCTATATGTATCGTAAGCGAGCTGAACGGTCATTCCGTTTACAAAGTCTTGTAATAAGCGGCTTCTGTAATAAAATTCAAATATAGGGTGTTGTGTTTTTTATCTGGTGTGAGTTGTTTTATTGTTTGCTTATAAACGTCAACAAATTTCGGTGAACTGCGCTCTAAGGTGCTTTTAAATAATTTAGTTAGCAAATGCTTCATCAACCGCAGCATCAGGTAAAATGACTGCTGTATTGTTATCCATCGAAAAGGTGAGGGTATTCATATTACATCTGAGCTCATGAACATTCACACGCTCTGAAGTGATAAAGTCTAGCGTACTCGCTATCCCCGTACTTGCCAATACTGAGGTGACTAACGTAGCACTTAATATTAAAAGGTTTAAATTCATATTAAAACCAATCAAAAGTAATTAGGTTGGGCCTTGTTGATCAAATA
>NZ_PNBY01000218.1 GCF_005886875.1 Pseudoalteromonas aurantia
GTATACGTACTTTCGAAAGATGAAGGTGGTCGTCATACTCCATTCTTCAAAGGTTACCGTCCACAGTTCTACTTCCGTACAACTGACGTAACAGGTAACGTTGAGTTACCAGAAGGCGTAGAAATGGTAATGCCTGGAGATAACATCAAGATGACTGTAGACCTAATCGTACCAATCG
The DNA here is from genome assembly GCF_005886875.1 of Pseudoalteromonas aurantia. Lineage (GTDB taxonomy): Bacteria > Pseudomonadota > Gammaproteobacteria > Enterobacterales > Alteromonadaceae > Pseudoalteromonas > Pseudoalteromonas aurantia_A. The sequence goes on from NZ_PNBY01000218.1 coordinate 179, forward strand.
CGATGGACGAAGGTTTACGCTTCGCTATCCGTGAAGGTGGTCGTACAGTTGGTGCTGGTGTTGTTGCAACTATCGTTGAATAATATCGACTATAGTTAATGCA
>NZ_PNBY01000219.1 GCF_005886875.1 Pseudoalteromonas aurantia
GGGGGGGGGGGGGGGCGGGGTCGGGGGAGCAGGGGGAGGAGAGAGGAATGGGTAGGGTCTGAGGTATGTACAGAAGAAAAAAACAGTCGTTGAGTTTATAAATAAAATAAATTAAAAAATATAAATAATTTTTTTATAATTTTAAGTGTATATTAAGATAAATTATTATATTAAAGTAAAATATTAAAAAAAAATGAAAAAAAAAAAAAGAAA
>NZ_PNBY01000022.1 GCF_005886875.1 Pseudoalteromonas aurantia
CTATTTGATCAACAAGGCCAATACAAAGTAACATCAGCAATAAAAACCATGATGTACACTTCATCAAGATATACCATTTAACCCGTAAAAAGCGCCAACCTTAGTAGGCGACTTCTACAGAAAATGTGCCCTCGTAAACACCATCAATGTAATCACTTGATGGTGTAGTGCCATCAGTTGATAATGTGGCACCCAATGTAAACGTAGCCTTACCATCACCATCTACCTGTATTTTATTCGCGACGACTAAAGACCCCGCATCAGCCCCTTCTACAACGAAGTATTCATAAGTGCCCAATTTAAACGCAGCAGCGCCAGGAGGTGCTGAATCTTTTGCTGTAATGTCCGTTTCTGTTGGGTTTGTAATGGTTAACTCAGTAAATGCAGCAACGCCTTCAATAGTAAACTTAGCAGGTGCGCCTTCTTCTAAAATAGCGATCACGGCTTCTGCAGTATTTGCCACAACGGCTGAAGCGTTCGGGTTTGCTGGCATCACTAATGTTGCCTGAGTTGTCCCAGTGGTATCAGCACTAGCTCTGATCTTACCAAAGCTTAATTGATCGACAACATTTAACTCAAATGTATTTTTAACTTCTACTGAGGCTGTAAATGATGCAGTTTTACTGATAGCTGAGAAAGAAGAAAGTGATAGCAGGGCAGGCACCGCAACTACTGCTATTTTTTTGATTGATAAATTCATAATATATCCTTATCTCCATTATATATTTAAATTGGCTATATTAATTAGCCTTCCATTTATCGTCTGTTTGTAGCATAATTTTAGATTAATTTAATTATTTTCGGAACATTCACCCTAAAATACTAATTTAGTATTAAAAAAACAACCTAAAAACATATAATTCAGAGCGCTAAGCCTGTTGTGAACACTTCACAGTGTTGCGAAAATCGTTTTAATAATAAACACAAGTCTCGACCTTCTTGTACTGAACTCACCTGCTCTGCAACTAATATGTACCGCTCACCCTGATTTAATTGCACTTTTTTTATATGAACATTAATGGCTTCAGCTAACTCAGGGAATATTTTCTTAAACTGCTTTAATGCTGTATCGGCACGTAAAGCGTTAAAGTACGTTCCTAGCTTTACACTGACTTCTGTTGTTTTAACCGAGGTGTGATTTTCAGCCCTATGTTCAATCTGCTTAATATCATCTCTTAGAGATTCAGGTAATTCCGTAACATTCACCTGTTTAGAAACTACCTCCAATAATATTTTCAAATCCCCCTCTAACGCAGCTAAGCGTTCTAAGCTCTCTGTCTTACTATTCCATTGTTGTAAAAAAGGCTCAATCTCGCTTCGGGTAATAAATTCACTGGGATCAGTAGCCTGTTGGGGAGGCGGGTGTGCAGGGCTACTGCAACCAATTACGGTAACGAGAACAATGCATAGGCTTAAACATGCTCGCAACTTTTTCAAATTCAACATATCCTTTGCACTCTTTATTGTTTAAAGGGCAGCTATACACCACCCTTAAACCCACTTCTATAGTATCGTTTTAATATGCGCCTTTAAATCATCCGCAAACTCAGTGCGACGTAATGCATATTCAATATTGGCTTGTAAGTAACCTAATTTACTACCGCAATCATGGCTTCGCCCTTTAATAGCGTAAGCCTGAACAGCATCGTCATTCATCAACATTGCAATGGCGTCTGTTAATTGAATTTCATCACCAGCGCCGAGTGGAGTTTTAGCCAGCAATGGCCAGATTTTTTCACTCAAAACATAACGACCTACAACAGCAAGGTTAGACGGCGCTTGATCAACGTCTGGTTTTTCAACCAATACATTGAGGTCGCAACTTGCTCCAGCATCAAGGATAACGTCACCAATATCAGCAATACCAAATTTGTTAACCTCTTCGTGCGCCACAGGTTCAACCATTATCTGGCTTTTCCCTGTTTCTTGATAACGCACTAGCATTTCCGCAAGGTTATCGGTGGCTAAATCACTGGCGGCATCATCAATTAATACGTCTGGAAGCATAACCACAAAAGGGGCATCGCCTATAATTGGAGCTGCGCAATTAATGGCGTGGCCAAGGCCTTTGGCTTCACCTTGTCTTACCTGAATAATTGTCACATCTTTTGGACAAATCGACTGTATTTCTGCAAGTAACTGTCTTTTTACTCGCTTTTCAAGCGTGGCCTCGAGCTCAAAGCTAGTATCAAAATGGTTTTCGATAGAATTTTTACTTGAGTGCGTGACCAATACAATTTCTTTAATACCAGCGGCCACTGCCTCACTGACCACATACTGAATAAGCGGTCGGTCAACAATAGGTAGCATTTCTTTTGGAATTGCTTTAGTTGCAGGTAACATGCGGGTTCCTAGTCCCGCAACAGGTATAACGGCTTTCATTTGATCTCCTAAATAGCCACTGGCGCTTTAATATGAGGGTGAGCCTGATAGTTAACTAACTCAAAGTCATCATATTTAAAGCCAAAAATGTCCTTTATTTCTGGGTTTATTTTCATCGTCGGTTTTGCAAAAGGCACTCGAGATAATTGCTCATCAACTTGTTCCATATGATTAGAGTACAAATGCGCATCACCAAATGTATGAATAAAATCTCCAGGTTCTAACTCACAGACTTGTGCAATCATCATTGTAAGTAACGCATAACTCGCAATATTAAACGGCACACCTAAAAAAATATCCGCACTGCGTTGATACAATTGACAAGAGAGCTTGCCATTCAGAACGTAAAACTGAAAGAGAGTATGACATGGCGGCAATGCTTGCTTGCCTTGCTGCGCATTTTCTTTCGGGGTGTATTGCGTATCTGGTAACAACGCCGGGTTCCAGGCACTTACAATTAAGCGGCGAGAATCAGGGTTCGTTTTTATTTGTTCAATCAATTCTTGAATTTGGTCCACAACTTCACCGTTTGGACCAGTCCATGAACGCCACTGTTTGCCATACACTGGCCCCAGCTCTCCCTCCTCGGTAGCCCAGCCATCCCAAATGCTTACGCCATTGTCTTTCAAATACGCAATATTAGTTTCACCTTTCAAAAACCACAATAATTCGTGGATAATTGAACGTAAGTGGCATTTTTTCGTTGTTACAAGTGGAAAACCTTCCTGTAAATCAAAACGCATTTGATAACCAAATACACTCACGGTACCGGTACCCGTTCTATCTTCTTTTTTCGTGCCTTGCTCTTTGACATGGCGCATAAGTTCTAAATATTGTTTCATCTTTTATCTAACTTAACTTGAGACCTGAGAGTGAGTTGTTGATTTGTTTTTATATGCCCATACCATTAATCCAGCACCTGCGATAACCATAGGTAATGACAGTATTTGTCCCTGAGAAATCACACCCGCATACAAACCAATATGTGCATCCGGTTCACGGAAATATTCAATACAGAACCGAAACGTCCCATAACCCAATAAAAATAGCCCTGCAATACTGCCCGCAGGTCTTGGCTTTTTAGCAAACCAGATCAGTATAATAAATAATACGAGCCCTTCAAAAAAGGCTTCATAAAGCTGAGAGGGGTGCCTAGGTAAAGGGCCACCGGTTGGGAAAACAAATGCCCACGACACGTCTGTTGTTCTTCCCCAAAGTTCACCATTTATAAAGTTACCAATGCGTCCTGCCAATAAGCCAACAGGAACTAGTGGTACAACAAAATCACCGACTGACAAAATAGACTTTTTCGTACGAATAGCAAAAATAATAATGGCAGCAATGACACCTAATGCACCGCCATGAAACGACATGCCACCTTGATCTATCCTGAACAAATATAAGGGGTTCTCTATAAAATGACCAAACTGATAAAACAGTACGTAGCCTACTCGACCACCTAATATGACACCTAACATGCCATAAAATAACATGTCACTCACCTGCTCTTTTGTCCAGCCAGAATTTGGCTTTTCGGCTTGACGATTGGCCAACCACATCGCAAATGTAAAACCTATTAGGTACATAACGCCATACCAGCGAACACTTAGTGGACCAATAGAGAATATAATTGGATCAATTTCAGGAAACTGCAGAGCCATAACTGTCCTTTAATGGATTATCATATTCGCAGCAATACCAAGTAATAATGCAGCAAATATTTTTTTAATAGTAGAAATAGGTAAAAACTGTGTGGCTTTTGCACCAAGTGGCGCCATAAACCATGATGTCAGTACAATACCAAACAGCGCTGGCAAATAGACAAAACCAGCAAATCCTTCAGTCCAAGTATTATGAATACTTCCAGAAGTCACATACCCCAATGAACCAAAGAGCGCAATAACAATACCGCATACAGAGGCACAACCAATTGCTTTTTTCATATCAACAGAAAAGTAAGTCAAGAAAGGGACCAATAATGCGCCTCCCCCAATACCTATCATTGCCGATAACCCTCCCATCATAGCGGTTAAACTGGCTAAAACAAGATGATTAGGCAAGGCTCGGATCTTTTGCTGTTTTTTCGTACTGCTGTATACCATTTTCAGGGCAATTAACACCAGGCTCACAGAGAAGACCCACCTCACTACAAGCTCAGGTAATAACCCAGCACAAAACCCACTTATTAATGCCCCAACTGCGACTCCCGCCATTACCCAAGGAGCAACCTCCCAGGGGACATTGTGATTTTTATGGTGTGCTAGTGCGGATGCTGTTGATGTGAATAAAATAGAAGCAAGTGAGGTTGCAATGGCAACTATCAACACCAAAGAGGCGTCTACCACTTGAAAGTGAAGTAAAATACCACTCAAAACGGGTACAATGATAAGTCCACCACCAATACCTAATAACCCAGCTAAAAAGCCAACGCCACAGCCTAAAAATGCACAGTAAGCGATGAGTAACATGGTATCGGACATCTTTTTATCTCTTGTTATTATTCGCGGCTATATTAGCGTATTCTTCTATATTAGACACCATCGACGTCATTATTTTGAATGATATAACAGCTCACTGAAGCCATGTTTGATCATGAAGCTACGTAATAACCTATGTACTTGCTTTACCGACGATTGCGCTAAACACTCAGTTAGCAGGGTTTCCATATCTTTCACTCTTAAACGCCTAAGTACCCATTTCACTTTATTTAATGACAAAATATTCATACTTAAGCGACGATACCCCATCGCCATCAGTAAAATAGCCCCCTCCGGTTCTCCCCCTAACTCACCACACAAGCTAAAGGGGAGTTCAACATCTTGGCACGTATTTGCTACCTGATTAAGTACGCGTAAAACACTCGGGTGGTAGGGATCAAATAATTCTGCGACTTGTGTGTTATTTCGATCTACCGCCAATAAATACTGTGTTAGATCGTTACTACCTACAGAACAAAAATCAACCTTTACAGCCCAATCCTTTAATAAAAAGACACTTGACGGTACCTCTAGCATTACCCCCACTTCAGGTTTATCAACTAATAAAAACGGGTCTGCCCATTCTTCTTGTAATTCAAAATACGCTTGCTCGATTAGCTGTAGTGCTTCATCGATCTCGTCGGTATGACTTACCATAGGCAGCATGATTCGTAAATTCCCTAATCCGACGTTTGCTTTGATCATGGCCTTAATTTGATCTAAAAATATTTCAGGGTGGTCCAGTGATACCCGAATACCACGCCAACCCAAAAATGGATTTTCTTCTTGAATATCGAAATACTCTAAAACTTTGTCACCGCCAATATCGAGCGTTCTCATTACAACGGGATCAGGATGGTAGCGACTAAGTACTTCTCTGTACCACTTTTCTTGCTCACTTTGTGTAGGAAATTGGCCTTTTTGCATAAACCATGACTCAGTTCTATACAAGCCCACGCCATCACAGTAATGTGCCGTCATTTGTTCTGTCGATAAGTCCAAACCCGCGTTAAGTAATAAGCTCATTTGCTCGCCATCGAGCGTAACAGGCGCTAATGCATGCTCAGCTTCAAACTTATCATGTAACGCACTATCTTGACGTCTAAGCTGTTCATATTCTTTGCGCAAACTTGCTGACGGTGAGATATATAAACGACCTGAATAGGCATCTAAAATCATATCTTTGCCATCAAGTTGTAACAAAGGGATATCTTCAATTCCCCAAATAGCAGGTACACCCATTGCACGAGTCAAAATAGAGGCGTGAGAATTTGCAGCTCCTTGTACACTCACAACACCTTTTAACCGCTCTTTTGGTATATCCGCTAGCATCGAAGGCGATAATGTTTGCGTAACAAGGATGGTATTTTCAGGGTAAACTTTAATTGCGTGCTCTGTCGCCATCAGATGGTGTAATACTCTTAGACCAATATCTTTTACATCTACAGCCCGTTCTTTAATATAGGGATCATGCATTTCGTTAAACTGTGATACCAAAGACTCGATCACATGTTTTAGTGCACTTTTTGCACACCACCCGTCGGATAGCTGCCGTTCAACTTGTAAGCCTAAGCTACGCGCATCTAACAACTGCTGATATACATCAAACACAGCCAAAGCCTCTTTTGGAATGTGTTCACTGAGTGTATTAGCCAATATATGGAACTCTTGCCTTGTCGCAGCCACAGCTTGCAGAAACAGCTCTCGCTGTAATGGTGTATCTGCGACCTTTTGGGAGTCGACACTTGAAAAGTCTAACTTAGGCAGCACCACAAATGCTTCACCGATTGCAATACCTGGTGTGCTAGATACCCCTTTTAATACGGAAGTTTGATGAGAGGAAGCTTCATGAGTAAGTAAAGATTGTATTTCAGCGTGTGCAAGCTGAGATGCTAATTGAGCTGATAACGTAATAAGAAAGGATTCTTCATCGTGACTAAACACCCTCGCAACGCGCTGCTGCACAACAATAACACCAAGTACTTTTCGCTGGTGAACCACAGGCACTGACAGAAATGCGTTAAACCCTTCTTCATTTACCTCAGGCGCATGTTTAAACCGCGGGTGGGACTGTGCATGAGCAATATTTATTGGTTCTTCTCGTTGTGCAACGAGCCCAACTAACCCTTCAGTAAAGCCGACGTTAAAATGCCCGATGGCCTCAGGGTTTAAGCCATCGCTGGCCATAAGTATAAAGTGATCTTGACTATAATCTGCGAAATATATTGAGCAGCATTCCGTGTTCATAGCCTCCTTAACCATAAACACAAAACGAGTGAGCGCTTCATTTAAAGTGGGCTGTTGTGCAACCGATTCTACAATACTTCGTAATGTCGCTAACACAGTGCCTCACTTACTATTTACGATTGCGCCACGGCTGTTCCCGATGACCTTGCTCTCTTTTGTGAAAAGGCATCGCAAAGGGTGCAAATTCTTTCATCACTCTACGATACACATCTCTTTTGAAAGACACAACTTGCCTTACAGGATACCAGTAACTGACCCATCTCCAGTCATCAAACTCGGGATGATGCGTGTGTAGTAAATCAACATCCTCATCTTTGCATCTAAGCTTTAACAAAAACCACTTTTGTTTCTGACCTATACAAACCGGGCTTGAGTCTCGTCGGATCAACCGTTTTGGTAGCTTATACCTTAACCAATGCTTTGAGCTGGCAACAATTTCAACATCTTCAGGTTTCAACCCGACTTCTTCATTGAGCTCTCTATACATTGTTTGTTCAGGGGTCTCACCTTCATCAACACCACCTTGGGGAAACTGCCAAGAGTGTTGTCCATATCTACGTGCCCAAAACACCTGTCCTTGATTGTTACAAATAACAATTCCGACATTGGCACGAAAGCCTTCGGCATCAATCACCTTAGTGCCTCTTTTATAAGTCGATTTTTAATGATTGTTCCACAACTTATGTCACACAGCAAATATTATTCACGGTTTCCCTCAAGTTATCCACAGCTTGATAGGTTAAATCAGTAAAAAAGTGTAATTTACAAACAAATCCACAATTCAAGTTGAAATAACCAAGCTTTTCCACAGTTTCTGTGGATAATTATGTTCATATAGTTGTATTTATCCAAAATCTCACACAGCAACTCATACAAGCAGGTTTACTTAACATCCTCATTTCATTTAGTATCAACAACTTAAGAGCAAACACTGTATAAACATACGGTTTTTATTTAAACAAAAAATCATGAGTACAAAAAACAACCACGTAATAAATGCGATAAGTTACATTTGAAATGATATTTTATGGCGAGTAAATAATTTTCGCCTACCGCTTTTATATAGCAAGCCCAATCCTCAAGGTAACTAAATATATGACTGTATTCCCTTGTAAAAGAGGCTGACTAAGTAGCATCTACTATTCAACTTGATCTGTATGTATGTGAATTATTCAAAGCCAGTGACCTCTTGATATTTACTAATAATTTCATCAGCAATATCGTTTAACTGCCCTTGCGTATTGCTAGATGCAATATTCGTCACAATAAATATACCTAGCCGTTGCTTAGGGTAAAGCGCTAACCAGCTAGAGGTTCCTATAGAGCCTCCACTATGATAAATCTTTGGCATAATTGAATCATATTTATAGGTATTCCAAAAAAAGGCATGGCCATGCCAGTTTTTACTGCCCTCAAGTAATGTTTGCGATAAAGTGACTTCTGTCGCTGATGAATTAAGCAAATACCGCATATAACGTGATATTGACCGTGTTGTTGATGTTAATCCCCCCTCAGCAAAAGAATATGGGCTAAGCAATGGTACCAGCTTTCCATCCCCATTCGTTCCTTGGTTGATCTCACTAATTTCGTCACGAGTTCGTCGAAGTTTTGTATGTTCTTCACCAGATCTACGAGTGATAAATTCATCAATGAGCGTCGCAAAAGGCTTGTTATACACTTTTTCTAAAATATAGCCGATGAGCGTCGTACCGACATTTGAATATTGATATTCACTCCCGGGCCGGGAGGTGAGTTGAAATTGGCTTAAGTCCTCAAATAATTGTGCTTTAGAGTAATTCGAAATAAGCTCAAAAGCGTTATCATTTTTGATATCTTCACGAGTAAATGAAAAGTCCTGAGGCAAACCACTTCTATGTGTTGCCAAATGACGCAAAGTAATCGGCTCATTTGAATATTGTAGATTTTGATAACGCGCCCCCCCCAAATACACTCTAATATCATCATCCAATTTGACTTTTTTGTCTGTAATAGCCTTAGCCAGAAGTAATCCAGTGTATGTTTTAGTAATAGATGCAATTTCGTATATAGTTTCATTACTCGGTTTAGTTGCATCCGGAAATTGACCAAAATGCTGTTGATAGCTATTCTCACCGCTAACAATCGCGATAGACACTACCTGCGCTTGTTCGTCACTTAGAAATTGAGTTAATTTTTTTTCTACAAACGACTTAAGATCCAGTTCGTTGTCGCTGTTACAAGACGCTAGAAAAATAACAGAGAATATCGTTACTATTTTGATTAAATTTAGGATCAAAGTGTTCCTCCATAAACTGAATATTAATTCAACCCTATATTTACATTGATGTAAATAATTTATTTTATAATGTGATAGTTACACTCGGCATAAAAGGTAAGCTACAAAATTATAAGTACGACTTGCTCACTAGGCCTGCTATTCAATGCCGCTAACCACTCATACTATTACAATATTTAGGTTATAATATTTGCATAATCATTTTTAATTAATCACTAGGTCGTATCGTGCGAAAGCCAAACCCACCAGCAACAATAAATGAGCTTATGCAACGTGTTAACGATATCGCTGGGATAACCTTAGGTGAACTCGCCGCCCAGTACCAATTTAAGACACCTGAACACTTACTTAGAGAAAAAGGCTGGCCAGGACAGTTATTAGAATATGTACTTGGCGCAAGTGCCGGATCCAAACCAGTTCCAGACTTTGAATTACTCGGTATTGAACTAAAATCTTTACCCATAGGCTATAATGGGAAACCATTAGAAACAACTTATGTATCAGTTGTACCACTCACTAATTTAACTGGAATTACTTGGATAAACAGTTCCGTAAAGAAAAAATTAAATCATGTCTTATGGCTCCCCGTATTAGCAGAAAAGGAACTACAACCGACTGAACGTACAATCGGGACTGGTTTTTTATGGCAGCCAACCAAAGATCAAGAAGCACTGTTAAAAAGAGACTGGGAGGAGCAAATAGAGCTAATCGCGTTGGGTGACATCGAGAAAATATCTGGCCATCTTGGGGAAGTGCTCCAAATTAGGCCAAAAGCAGCAAATAATAAAGCTACCACCAATGCAATAGGCCCAAACGGTAAAATAATAAAAACTCTACCTCGTGGTTTTTATTTAAAAACGCACTTTACACATAGCATTTTATCTCAAGAGTTTATGTCTTAATTAAACCGGCCAGATAGACCGCCTCAACCAATATGGCCTTTGTCTAAACCAAAGGGTACAGACCCATTTATCACCAGCACAAACAGGCAGGCCTGCATGAACTGAGTCAGGGTTAGGTTTACCATTTTCGAAATTAAAAAATTGAATTAACTGTCCCGTCTTGGCAGGAATGCTGATCCCCCAGTTTTTAAATTTAGTTTCTCCCCCCTCAAATTGGTCGGTCAAATTAATAATCGTTGTCGCAATTCGTTGCCCAAAGAACATAAGCTCTTGCTTGACACTTTCAGTGCTAGGAATAATAAAGTCACAATGCCACTTATATTGCTGCCCATCACGATAACGATAAAATATTGGAGGCTCTGCAAATGGTAACTGAGCCAAATTATGCATACACATTAATCTTTGCAAAATTGCAATAAGTATGTCCTCAGACAAAATATCTGCGATGAATTGGTCGTTATCCCTAACACGACTTAATCGCTCAGATGACTGTTCATGACTATAAACTTTAGCGGGTTCAAGCTTGCTTTGTGCATAATCTACTAGCTGCTTTGATAAATCATTATTCAATTTACTTACGTGAGTTGTGACTTTTCCGCTTAGTGTACATTCATAACTTTGCTGCGCTACTAAACTTTTCCACAAAGAAGCAACCTCATCACATTCATCACTTTTTAGCTTAGGACAAAAATCATTTAGGATATTGCAAAATACGTCCTTTTCCTTTGACGAGAGCTGTGCTGAAATCGGCCAAAGCTGTGATAATTTATGATAAATAGGTAAATCATGTCGATGAGCAATCACTAATACAACTGCAATTTCCTTAATGTTTATTGAGCATGACACCGCATGACATAACCATTGCCCAGTAAACTCAATACAATTCAAGGCTTCATTAATCAGTACTGATGGGGGCTGTGAAATATTATTATGCTTATCTTCTAGCAATTCAAAAATTCGTGATTTGTTCATAGTTTATATTTAATACGGTTACACATTTAGGAATGTCAGATTATGTAATGTTTCAAACATTGTAAATCCCTAAATGACTTTACACTTATTACTAAACTTGCACAGTGAATAGCGTTCTGGATATCACTATGTTTGGTAAGCTCGCTATTAATAAGAAAAAGGCGATAATAAACTGGGTATTACAGTAATTCAGTATAAAAAATGCCGCATTAGTTACTAAGCGGCATCATAATATTATTCAACAGGCTCTGTTGAATCAAATGGCAAAACTACTGACCTTTGATTTCGCTACGGCCTTTGTAAGTTGCTTTTTCACCTAACGCTTCTTCGATGCGAAGTAACTGGTTATATTTAGCAACACGGTCTGAGCGACACAGTGAACCTGTTTTAATTTGACCAGCCGCAGTACCGACAGCAAGATCAGCAATGGTGGCATCTTCTGTTTCACCTGAGCGATGAGAAATTACAGCCGTAAAGCCTGCGTCTTGCGCCATTTTAATCGCGTCAAGTGTTTCGGATAATGTACCAATTTGATTGAACTTAATTAAAATCGAGTTACCAATTTTCTCTTCAATACCGCGCGTTAGAATTTTAGTATTCGTTACGAATAAATCATCGCCTACCAATTGTACTTTGTCGCCAATCTTATCAGTTAAGATTTTCCAACCAGCCCAATCACTTTCGTCTAGACCATCTTCAATAGAGATAATTGGATAACGTGTAGCTAAATCAGCTAAGAAACCAGCAAAACCTTCTGAATCGAATACTTTACCTTCACCTTTTAGGTCATATTTGCCATCTACATAGAACTCTGAAGCCGCGCAATCTAATGCGAGTGTGACATCTTTATTCATTTCATAGCCAGCTGCATTCACAGCTTCAGTGATCACTTCTAGCGCTTCTTCATTTGATTTTAAGTTTGGCGCAAAACCACCTTCATCACCCACAGCCGTATTTAGACCACGCGCACTCAACACCTTTTTAAGGCTATGGAATATCTCAGCACCAATGCGTAATGCTTCACGGAAACTTGACGCGCCAACAGGCTGTACCATGAACTCTTGAATATCAACGTTATTATCCGCGTGTTCACCGCCATTGATGATATTCATCATTGGTACTGGCATTGAATACTGCCCAGATGTACCATTAATATCAGCAATGTGCTCGTATAATGCCACGCCTTTTTCTTGCGCTGCAGCTTTCGCCGTAGCCAAAGACACCGCTAAGATTGCATTTGCACCAAACTTTTCTTTGTTTTCTGTGCCATCTAAGTCAATCATGACTTGATCAACGTCACGTTGAGCTAACGCATCTTTGCCCTCTAATGCTTGTGCTAAATCAGCATTGATGAAATTAACCGCGGTTAATACACCTTTACCTAAATAGCGTGATTTATCACCATCTCGTAACTCAAGTGCTTCTCTGGTGCCAGTTGATGCGCCAGATGGCGCACACGCGCGCCCCCATGCACCTGTGTCTAGGTGAACATCAGCTTCAACTGTTGGGTTACCGCGTGAGTCCATAACTTCACGGCCAATCACTTTTACGATTTTTGACATCTTGATTCCTCTTTTCCCAAAATGGTGAGTTTATTGTTAAGTGCTTACTATCCTGTTATTACTAAATAAGCATTGCATTAAATACTGGTGTTGATCTACTGCGATACCTACTTTTTACCTAATAAAAAAGCCGTGCGATTGCACGGCTTTTTTAAAATTATGATTCAGCTTTTTGGAAGCTATGTGCAGCTGCAACAAAGCCTTCAAATAATGGGTGTCCATCTCGCGGCGTCGAAGTGAACTCCGGGTGGAACTGTGCGGCAACAAACCAAGGGTGATCTTTATTTTCAATGATCTCCACCAGCTTCTTGTCTTCTGACAAGCCCGTAAACTGCAAACCTGCCTGCTCAAGGCGTTCAACGTAGTGATTGTTCACTTCATAACGGTGACGGTGACGCTCAAAGATTTCTTTGCTACCATACGCTTCGAATACTTTAGAGTTATCTTTCACATGACACTTCTGAGAACCAAGACGCATAGTGCCGCCTAAATCAGACGCTTCATCACGTAGTTCTACATTACCCTCTGCATCTAACCATTCAGTAATTAAACCAACCACTGGATGAGGTGATTCAGCGTCAAACTCTGTCGAGTTTGCACCTTCAAGGCCAGCTACATTTCGTGCGTACTCAATCAACGCGACTTGCATACCCAAACAAATGCCCAAGTATGGCACTTTCTTTTCACGTGCATATTTTGCAGCAAGTATTTTACCTTCAACACCACGGCTACCAAAACCACCCGGTACCAAGATGGCATCAAGGTGCTCTAAAAGCTCAACCCCTTTGCTTTCTAAGTTCTGAGAGTCAACATACTCAATATTCACTGTAACACGGTTTTTCAATCCAGCATGCTTTAAAGCTTCGTTCACTGATTTATATGCGTCAGGCAATTCGATGTACTTACCAACCATACCAATCGTGACTTCGCCCGTCGGGTTTGACTCTTGATAGAGTACTTGTTCCCACTCAACAAGATCAGCCTCAGGCACATCTAGGTGGAAACGACGACACACTAGATTGTCTAAATCTTGAGATTTAAGCAAAGCAGGGATCTTATAAATACTATCAACGTCTTGCAAAGAAATAACCGCTTTCTCTTCAACGTTCGTGAACAATGCAATCTTAGCACGCTCATTGGCTGGTAACTTACAGTTTGAACGACAAACCAGAATATCAGGTTGAATACCGATTGAACGTAGCTCTTTTACTGAATGCTGAGTTGGCTTAGTTTTTACTTCGCCGGCAGCACCAAGGAATGGCACGAGTGTTAAGTGCATAAATAACACACTCTCACGGCCAAGTTCTGTGCCTAACTGACGAATCGCTTCTAAGAATGGTTGCGACTCAATATCACCAACCGTTCCACCAATCTCAACGATTGCGATATCATGACCTTCAGCACCTTCTAATACACGGCGTTTAATGTCATTAGTAATATGTGGGATCACTTGGATTGTTGCACCTAAGTAACCACCTTTACGCTCTTTACGTAATACATCTTCAAATACACGGCCTTGTGTGAAGTTGTTACGACTGGTCATTTTGGTGCGAATAAAGCGCTCATAGTGACCTAAATCTAAGTCAGTTTCAGCACCATCTTCAGTTACGAATACCTCACCATGTTGAATCGGGCTCATCGTGCCAGGGTCAACATTGATATATGGATCCAGCTTAAGGATAGTTACATTCAAGCCACGTGCTTCTAAAATAGCGGCTAATGATGCAGCTGCAATACCTTTACCCAAGGAGGAAACAACTCCGCCCGTTACGAAGATAAATTTTGTACTCATGCGAACCCTAGAATATCAGGAAAAATGGAATTTAAATAAGAATCAAGACGGGGCAATAGTTTAGCAAAGTTACCCACATCAATCCAGCTAAATTACCAACAGACCATTAAATAATTCTATCTCCCCTGCTTTTTATGTTGTGTCTTCACTTGCTCCCACGCAGCATCCATTTGTTTTAAATCGGCTTGCTGTAAACTCACACCTTGATTTCGTAACACTTCATCCACATCTGCAAATCGCATTACAAATTTATCACTGGCTTGACGCAGTGCTTGCTCTGGGTCGTGCTTTGTATGGCGGGCGACATTAACCGTCGCAAATAATAGATCTCCGATTTCCTCCGCACTATGCTCTGAATGAGGATCACATGCTAACGCCTCACTGACCTCTTCCACTTCTTCCACGACCTTATCAAGTGCGCCATGATAATCAGGCCAGTCAAAGCCAAGGGCCGATGCACGTTTCTGTACTTTTTGAGCGCGTGATAACGCAGGGAGCATGCGGGGTATGTCAGACCATAAAGGCGTATTCGACGTTGATTTTTCTGCGCGTTCACCCGCTTTAATCGCTTGCCATTGCTTCTCTAATGCCGCCTCAGGAAGCACAGCCTGCTCAGAAAAAACATGAGGGTGACGTCGCTGCAATTTGTCATTAAGCGTAGAAACCACATCATTAAAGTCGAACACCCCTTGTTCTTGGGCAAGCTCCGCATAAAATACCACTTGGAATAATAAATCACCAAGCTCATCTTTTAGGCCCACTAAATCTTTATTTTCAATCGCACTGGCTACTTCATAAGCTTCTTCAATAGTATGCGGGACGATTGAATCGAACGTCTGTGCTTTATCCCAACTGCATCCGGTTTCTGGGTCTCGTAGTGCAGTCATCGTTTTTAGCAATGCAGATAATTTATCGCTCATATCTTACTCATTAGTTCCAACTTAGTGCTGACGCTTGGCATCAAATACGCCATCGATTTGATGTAGCTTTGTCAACAATCGATTCATTGCCGACAAATCAGACACCTCTATTTTCATCTCAAAAATAGCCACATCACGTGCATCGTCAGTCTGTACATTCATATTCAAGACATTGGCTTTTTCATTTGCTAAAACCGAACTAATATCACGAATGAGCCCTTGCCTATCATTGGCTTCAATACGCACCGTAATGGTATACGCACCTTGAATATCAGTTGACCAACTTACCGCTATTTCTCGTTCTGGGTGCTGCTTACAAATATGAGAGAATGAATCACAGTCACTGCGGTGCACCGCGATGCCTCTCCCTTGAGTAATATAACCTACAATATCATCGCCAGGTACGGGCTGACAGCATTTAGCCACGTGACTCATCAAGCTTCCCACACCATCAACAACAATGCCATTTTTGTCACCCCGATGCTTACGAGGTGACGAGATTTTTACGGTTGCTTCCTCTTCTGGTTTATCAATTATAAAGTTCAAGAACTGATTAATGCGTACATCACCAGCACCAATTGCGACCATCAAGTCATCAAGTACTTTAAAATTAAACCGTGCTATGGCCGGTTCCAAATGTTTATAGGTCAAGCCAAGCTTGTGTAATTGCACATCTAAAATTTCTTTGCCAGCGGCTAAGTTTTTGTCTCTGTCTTGTTGCTTAAACCAGTGATGAATTTTGCTACGTGCACGTGAAGAGTGGATATAACCCAGCGACGGATTTAACCAGTCCCGACTCGGAGATGCATTTTTTTGAGTTAATATTTCGACCTGATCACCCGTTACCAATTTATGCGTGAACGGCACAATTTTGCCAAATACTTTAGCACCAATACACCGGTGTCCAACGTTAGAGTGAATGTAGTATGCAAAATCTAACGGAGTCGCACCCAGCGGAAGATCGAATATGTCGCCCTTTGGTGTAAACACATAAACTCGGTCTTCTACAACTTGGTTTTTAAGCTCGTCTGCGAGGTCACTGCCATCAACCACTTCCTCTTGCCATTGCAGGAGTTTTCTCAGCCAGCTAATTTTTTGTTCGTACCCAGAGCCACGTCCAGGCAATGCGCCTTCTTTATACATCCAATGTGCTGCAACTCCGAGTTCTGCATCTTGGTGCATTTCTTCAGTGCGAATTTGAATCTCAATGGTTTTACCCTGCGGACCAAACACAACGGTATGAATAGATTGATAGCCATTTTGTTTTGGTGTCGCCACATAATCATCAAACTCTTTCGGCAAGTGTCGCCAATTGGTATGCACAATCCCTAAAGCTGCATAACAATCTTGCAGCTCATCTACCACCACACGCATGGCACGAATATCAAACAATTGGTCGAACTCGTAACTCTTTTGCGACATTTTTTTATAAATACTAAAAATATGCTTCGGGCGACCATATACTTGCGCTTTCACACCCGCATCAACCAATTTAGTAGTGACTGACTGCACCATGTTTTCCATATAGGCTTCGCGGTCTAACCGCTTATCCGCTAATTGCTTGGCTATGGTTTTATATGTTTTCGGGTGTAAATAACGAAACGATAGGTCTTCTAGTTCCCACTTGAGCTGACCTATGCCTAATCGATTTGCCAACGGGGCAAATATATTTGCCGTTGCTTTAGCAGCAATGACACGCTCTTCTTCATCAGCATTTTTAACAGCGCGTAAATGACAAATTTGTTCTGCTAATTTGATCACCACAGCACGAACATCTTCAACCATGGCTAGCAGCATTCGGCGAACATTATCAATTTGTACATTTCCCTTGCCTTGATGCGCAAGCGTGCTGATCGTCGCCATTTGTTCAACGCCCGTTAATAATAACGACACGTTATCACCCAGCTCTTGCTGTATCTTTTCTTGCTCAATCTGTTGATTCAAAAAATAAGGAGTCAAATACGCTGTCGCCAATGACTCTGCATCAAAGTTTAACTCAGCCAGAATTTCAACCATTTCAATGGCATTATTTAGCATTGTCGCATCAAGTTCAGCTGGGCATAAATCATGTGCACGTTCTAAATATGCCAATTTATCTGACGGTAAATCAAGCTGCGCCAGCCGTGTCGAAAAATCATCCGACTGCTGCTGTTGATGTGATTGGCGAGTTGCGACCATCTTCTCTATCTCCTTTGGAACAACACCATTGTTTCTATATGTCCTGTATGCGGAAACATATTCATCAGCCCTATCTTAATCAGTGAAAAGCCAGCATCTAATAATAACTTACTATCTCGCGCCAAAGTAACAGGATCGCATGACACGTAAAGCACTTTGTTAAATTGTGCTAAAGGTATTTGCTTTAGTATCTCGAATGCACCAGTACGTGAAGGATCTAATACTAATAGCTTAGCCTCAGTGTTAAACCAGTTAGCTTGAGTCATATCTTGCGTTAGATCAAAACAATGAAATTCAGCATTTTCTATTTGATTAGTGTGCGCATTTTGTTTAGCCATTGCAACAGAAGAAGCCGAACCTTCGACACCAATTACACGAGTTGCTTGTTTTGCGAACAATAATGAAAAGTTTCCTATACCACAAAATAAATCAAGAACAATGTCACCTTCAGATAATGTCAACCAATCCGATGCTTGTGCCAACATAGCTGCATTGACAGGCGCATTAACTTGAACAAAATTGTCCAGTGTAAATTCAAAACGCACCTCCCCAACACTGTAATGCGGTAACACTGCAAGTTCTGAGTGCCCTACCCCATTATCCCAGATTAAGTGCCATCCAAGTGCTTTTCCCTGTTCAGCCAAATAATTTTTGTCACTGTCAGAAATAGCTTTGGTATGGCGAAGTAATACAAATTGACCATTATCTGCATCACACAGCTGAATATGTGTAATCGTACGAAACCCTGAACGACTGCTCAAAAGTTGTCGCAACTGTATAAACACATCATGAAAATGGCTCGACAACACCTGACACTCGGCAATTTCCACTATTTTTTTGCTTCTGAAGCCTCTGAAACCCAACTTCAATGACTGAGTAGTTTTATCATAAAAGCTGGCGATACGCGCACTTCTTCGGTAATGTGTCGAGTCACTTTCAATGGCACTTTGCCAATTTAACGCTACTTGCTGCGTAAACTTTTGAAATAATTTCTCAACAGCCTGCTGTTTATGTTGCAACTGCGCAGATAACGCCAAATGTTGCATTTGGCAGCCACCACACACATCATTATGCTGGCAAAATGGTACTACCCGCTCGTCACTAGGCGTAATCACTTTCAGCATTCTGGCTTCAAAAAACTTTGCTTTGTTGTTTGTGATTTGCGCCTTGATTTGTTCATTGGCGAGTGCACCATCAACAAAGCACACCTTCCCTTGATAACTGGCGACACCACGACCTTGATGATCGAGTGAATGTATTTTAACCTCAATGGCTTGTTTATCAACCACCCTTTTTTTAGCTCGAAAGATCTGTGCCATAACATTGCCCCTTAAACGTTGCTAATCAGCGCTGAAATAGATAATCTAAAGCCAAAATAATTACAGCGGTTAACTGCCACCTATGACCAAACTTAGCCTGCGTGACAGCATACTTGTACTTACTTTGATCCCAACGGTACTGATCGGCTTAATCTTAGGAGGCTATTTTACAGTAAATCGTTACGTTGAGCTTGAACAAATTCTCAATCAACAAGGCAGCAGCATATCCGAACCCCTTGCAATCGCTACTGAACATACCATCATTTCGCAAGACCGCGTAAATTTACACCGCATTTTAAGCACAGCACATAATAAACATGCACCATTGGTAAAAAGTATTTCAGTCTTTGACCAAGATAATCAATTACTCTTAACTAGCAACTTTCATGAAAAATTTAATAAATTACATTACTTTGGTGATATCAGTCAGCTGCACAAAACAGAAATGATCAAACTGACCGATACCTTTGTTTTTTATACGCCTATAAAACAATTAACTGAACATTCGGAGGAATGGCATAAAACGCACCCTGAAACACTCGCTATTCTTGCTGTTGAAATAAGCCAGGATCAAGCGTTAATATCGCAACAACAATCACTGATCCTAAGTAGCAGTATCATATTAATCGCCATATTACTGAGCGCCTTGCTCTCTTTGCGCGTGAGTAGAATGTTTACCATGCCTTTATCAAACTTGCTACTAGCGACAGACAAGCTAGTAGAAGGTAAACGTGACATTGGCATACAACATACCATGCAAGGTGAATTTGAATTGCTGCGACAAGGCCTAAATACAATCAATAATAAGATGACAGGTCAGCGTGATGAAATGCAAAAGCATATTGATCAGGCAACCAGTGACTACCGAGAAACACTTGAGCAATACGAGACTCAAAATATTCAGTTAAATATTGCAAAAAAAGAGGCGCAAGACGCAAACCGAGTTAAATCGGATTTTTTAGCCAAAATGAGTCATGAGCTACGCACGCCACTAAACGGTGTAATTGGATTCACGCGCCAGCTATATAAAACCCCCTTAAACAAACATCAGAAAGATTACCTAGATACCATAGAGCTATCTGCAAATAGTCTGTTAACAATCATCAGTGACATTTTAGATTTTTCTAAATTAGAAGCGGGTGCAATGGAACTAGAAAATATTCAGTTTCAGCTCAGGGACGCTGTCAACGAAGTCATGACATTGCTTGCACCCAGTGCCCACGATAAGCAACTCGAGTTATCTATTTCAATCAATCGCCAAGTACCTGACAATTTGGTGGGGGACCCTACAAGACTTAAACAAGTGCTTATCAATTTGATAAGTAATGCGATTAAATTTACTGAGCAAGGGTCGGTCAAAGTCGATATCAGCCATCGCCTACTTAACGATACCCACGCTTCTTTATTGGTCTCAGTGAGTGATACCGGTGTGGGTATTGCAATGGACAAGCAAGATGCATTATTCACCCCTTTCGCCCAAGCAGACTCAAGTATCACACGTAAATTTGGCGGTACAGGCTTAGGCCTAATCATTACCAAGCACATTGTAGAAGCAATGAAAGGGCGCATCACACTCAACTCAGCTTCAGGCAGTGGTACGTGCTTTACATTTAACGCCGTTTTTGAGTTACCTAATCGCCTATATAATGATGATTTACCGTGTGGCTCGCTGCATAATAAACGTGTTTTGTACTTTGAACCACAAGAGCATACCCATTATGCTGTCGTTGCACAGCTACATGAATGGGAGATGCAAGTAACCGCCTGTCAAACTGAAGACGATTTCTTAGCCGCATTAACTCAGGACTTCAACTTTGATGTATGCTTGATAGGTAATATGGCAAGCGTTGAGCAAATGCAAACTGTAAAAAGCTATATTAGCAAGGCGAGAGAGTCAGCCGATTATTTGTATCTGATGCTCAATTCTATTTCACACAACATGCGTGAGTCACTTACAGGCAGTGGCGCTGATGCTTGTTTAAGTAAACCACTCAATCACAGAAAGTTATGTGAGATCCTTGCAGCACCCTACCGCCTAGATCACCCAAGTATTGGCGTGGAAGAAAACAGAGAACAAATACTGCCATTAAAAGCCTTAATTGCCGATGATAATGATGCCAACCTTAAGTTGCTTTCAACTTTATTATCAGAACAAATCGAATCGATTGATACGGCACACAATGGCGCTCAAGCGGTTGGGCTATGTAAAACACACAAATATGATTTGATCTTCATGGATATACAAATGCCCATAATGGACGGGATCACGGCATGTAAAACCATCAGAGAGGCCTCTTTAAATGAAGACACGCCTATCATAGCAGTGACAGCACATGCACTCGCGGGTGAAAAGAATCAACTACTCAAAGATGGCTTTAGTGGTTACCTTACAAAACCTATTGATGAAGATATGCTTAAGCAAACCATATGCGACCATGGAGAAACCTCTCCTATTATTGCACCACGCGCAAAAGCGACCAAGCAACTCACTGATACACCATTTAAAAGCAACTTACTCGATTGGCCTTTGGCGTTGCAGCATGCGGGAGGGAAACCTGACTTAGCCATTGAGATGTTGAATATGCTATTAAACAGCTTGGATGAAACAATAGATAGTATTCAAAAAGCACAGCAAAAACAGGATACCGAACTGCTCTTGAGTGTAATACACAAGTTTCATGGAGCCTGTTGCTATACCGGTGTCCCTAAACTCAAAAAGCTTGCTGAAGCGTTAGAGACTTCTCTGAAAAAACAATCCCCTCTCGCAGAGATAGAGCCTGAGTTATTCGAACTTATCGATGAACTACGAAATCTAAAGTATGATTCACAAGACAATAATCAGTCACTTAATCAAGTTAGCCTCACATAAAATATCTATCTAAGAATTGTAGCTTTACCCAGGTATAAAGGTAAAGCTACGTATGAATGAATACACTTACATTATACGAGATAATAATCGTGGTTTGGCTGATTTTCGATTACGTCGCATAGAAGCTCTAAGCTGTGTACGCGTTCCTTCAAGCCAGCTTTCTCTATCAACTTTAGCGTTGTCACCACGACGTGCCTCTTCCGTGGCTCTGAAACTACAAAATTCTCTATAAGCTTTTAAATCTAATGATAGGTCTTGTAGTACCAATTCAATCATGATTGCATCATCAATATACCCTAACCCTGGAATATGATCTGGCACCACATCTTCCGGCTCGCTAAAATAGGCTAATGATAAAATAATGGCTTGCTTCTCTTCTTCAGGAACTTGCCACTCAGCATCTTGCACTGCATCAATTAACAAAGCGAGTGATGTCATACGAGTCCGAACAAACTCAGGTAACTCTGCTTGTTCCATTTCCAATACAAGCGCACGCGCTTTCCGAATTACTTCTTGTTCATCTGCGTGACTACTTTTCGCAATCACATTTTGCATCATAGTTCTAAAATGTGCTAAATCAGCATCAGATAACTCAAAACTAATTTCTATAGGCATAATATTTCCCTGATTCCATTTTATTCTTATCAATCTCTAGCAACGGTTCGCTGCCAACTTACACTATGCCATTAATCGACATAATATTAAATCCTACACAATGATTAACTGCTAAGATTTACAAACAAAAAAGGCATCATTACGATGCCTTTTCTCATAGTAGCAGTTTAATTTAATTTTGCTCAGAAACTTGTATTTGCGGACGCACCACTTCAGCTTTAACTTCTAGTGCAGTAACAAACGCCAAATAATTTCTGTTTATTTGAGAGTTTGTAATACTTTGCTTTTGCTGCTCATCTAAATCAACCGTTGGTGCTGCGCTATTAACACGGTTTAATTGAACGAGTGCCGCATCACCGTTATTTAACTCAACAACCGCAACTTCAGATTTGCCTTCAACTGGGTGGGGTAATTTGAAGGCCTCATTTAAAATTGCCGGCGCTACAGAGTATGTTTGACGTGCAAGTGCATCTTCTGAGCTCACTTCAACCCCTTCTGTCGTTGCAATCTCTGTAAGTGATTTGCCAGTCTGTAATTCAGCGAATAAAGTTTGCGCGTGCTCATTCACAAGTACTGACGCTTGCTCATTAATTAGACTAGTTTCAATTTGTGCTTTTACATCGTCAAATGGTTTAGTCGCTGCTGGCGTATAATCTAATACTCGTACAACAATAATATGCTCGCTTCCTACCTCTAAGACTTCAGAGTTGACACGATCTTCAAGTAACTCTGGCGTAAATACCACATTGCTAACAGCAGGAGTATTTAATGGAGCTGGTAAAGCCAAACGGCTGATAAGACCCGTTGATTTAAGCTCTACACCCGCCGCTAAAGCAGCATCTTCTAAAGAGTCTGACATTTCAAATGCTAACTCGGCAATCTCTGTTTGCTTTTGGTAAAATGCATCTATTTTAGCATTTTTTTCCAGTTCGGCGCGCAACTCAACCTTTACTTCATCAAAGGCTTGTACTTGTTCACGTTCAATATCTGTTAACTTAATAATATGATAACCGAACTCTGACGCAACAACGCCTGAAATATCACCGACATTTTCAAGTGCAAACGCTGCTGATTCAAACTCAGGCTCCATCATGTCTAGCTCGATCCAGTCTAGGTCACCACCAAGTTCTGCACTGACAATATCATCAGATTCTGTCTTAGCAAGTTCAGAAAAATCTGCACCTTCGCGTAATTTTGCCAGTAATATCTGAGCCTCAGCATTCGCTGCCGCATCATCTTCGTTATTCTCTATAAGAATATGAGATACACGACGCTTTTCAGGTTCTAAATACTGTATTTTACTTTCTTCATAGTATGCAAGTACATCCGCGTCTGTCACAGCGACTTCAGGGTCAACATTCTCAGCATTCAATTCTAAATACTGCACCGACACTTGCTCTGTAGATTGATATTTATCTTGGTTTAATTCATAGTAATTGATAACCGCATCATCTTCGAGCGTCACTTGTGCTTTCATTTTGTCTTTACCAAGCACAATATAATCCAGAGCACGAGTTT
The DNA here is from genome assembly GCF_005886875.1 of Pseudoalteromonas aurantia. Taxonomy (GTDB): domain Bacteria; phylum Pseudomonadota; class Gammaproteobacteria; order Enterobacterales; family Alteromonadaceae; genus Pseudoalteromonas; species Pseudoalteromonas aurantia_A. The sequence continues at coordinate 24,029 of NZ_PNBY01000022.1, forward strand.
GCTGCTGTAATGCAACGGTGTTACTTAATTCATTTGATAGCACAAACTCAGTACCAGCCACCGCAGACACAAGCTGTGAACGAGTCATCTCTTCTCGTAAGTATTCACGAAATGAGTCTGGTTGGAAGTTCATTTGTCTGATCACTTGTAAATAACGATCATTACTAAACTCGCCACCTAGTTGAAAATATGGCATTTCAACAATGGCTTTTTTAATCTGCTCATCACTGACTCGTAACCCGAGTTCAGTTGCAAGCTGATTTTGTAGTTCTTGCTGTACTAGCCTATCAACAACCCCTTTTCGTATTTGGGCCATGTAAGTCGGGTCTGATGAAATTTGCGCAAAATACTCACCAAATTGTTGCTCTAACCGAGCCCGTTCATTTTGATACGCCCTTGCAAAATCTGTCTGGCTAATTTTGATTCCATTGACTTCTGCAACAGGTTGCTCTGTGGTTTGACCTAGGTAACCACCGATCCCTGCTAACGCAAAAGACAAGATAACTGCACCAAGAATTATTTTGGCAACTGGGCCTTGTGAGCCCTCTCTAATCTTTTCAAGCATTTGTTCTTTCTCTTATCTAAGCCAAAGCACATAAGCGCTTTAGAAATTTCTTGCTAATGTAAAAAAAGCGTATCTTATCAGATACGCTTTTTTTCTTGAAGCAACACACGGCTTTGAAATGCAAATAGTGTGAAACAGTGTAAAACCGCGCTAACAATCCAAATGGATTAGTTTACTGCATCTTTTAACGCTTTACCCGCTTTGAAAGAGGGGATATTCGCTGCTGCAATTTGGATAGTCTCACCAGTTTGTGGGTTACGACCAGAGCGTGCTGCACGTTCACGTACAGAAAAAGTACCAAAGCCAACCAGTGCCACCGAGTCGCCGTCTTTTAATGCGCCCGTTACAGATTCAATGAATGAATCTAGTGCACGACCTGCAGCCGCTTTAGAAATATCAGCATCAGCTGCGATATGATCGATTAATTGAGATTTATTCACAATATCATCCTCTTACATTGTTATTATCAAAAACGAGAGCCGACTTTGATAACTACCACTTTTATTATTCATACTAGAGATATCACAGCGATTCTCTAATTCGTAATCTTGCTCAAACCTAGGCTACATAAGGCCTAGGCTTTAACCAGTGCCTAAGTTAACACACCTTTTAGATTTGAAAACCCTTTTACAGCACTTTTTTTGATTTTTTCTTACTTTTTCGAGTTTTCTACAGAAAAACTCTCAACAGGGTTAGCCAAAGCCAATGACAGTACATCATCAATCCAAGTAACAGGGTGGATCTCTAAGCCTTCCCTAACATTGTCAGGTATTTCTTTTAAGTCACGCTCATTAATTTTTGGAATAATCACTGTCTTGATCCCACCTCGGTGTGCAGCCAATAGCTTTTCTTTTAAACCGCCGATAGGCAATACTTCACCGCGTAGTGTAATTTCCCCCGTCATTGCTACATCTGAGCGTACAGGGTTTCCAGTGAGACTTGAAACCAACGAAGTCACCATCGCAATACCCGCACTAGGCCCATCTTTTGGTGTAGCGCCTTCAGGAACATGTACATGAACATCGCGCTTTTCGTAAAAGTCTGCATTAATACGCAATTTCTCAGCTCTGTTACGCACCACTGTCATAGCAGCCTGAATAGACTCTTGCATAACATCACCCAAAGAACCGGTAAAGGTTAACTTGCCTTTGCCTGGCACAGCCGCACATTCGATAGTCAGTAAATCACCGCCCACTTCAGTCCACGCTAAGCCCGTTACTTGACCAATCCTATCGCCATCTTCTGCTTTACCGTAATCGAAACGTTGCACACCTAAGAAAGCTTCTAAGTTGTCTTGGTTTATGACCACTTTTTTCGTTTCTTTATCTAGTAAAATTTCTTTCACAGCTTTGCGACATAGTTTAGAAATCTCACGCTCTAGATTACGCACACCCGCCTCACGCGTATAATAACGAATAATCCCAATAATGGCGCTGTCTTCAATATCTACTTCATTCGCTTTTAATCCATTACGCTTAACTTGTTTAGGGATTAAATGCTGAATAGAGATGTTCAATTTTTCATCTTCGGTATAACCCGATAGCCTAATGACTTCCATTCTATCCAGTAATGGGCCAGGAATATTAAAACTATTTGATGTTGCTACAAACATCACATCAGATAAGTCATAATCGACTTCTAGGTAATGATCGGCAAAATTACTATTTTGCTCAGGATCTAGCACTTCTAATAATGCTGAAGCCGGATCACCACGCATATCAGATGACATCTTATCAATCTCATCCAATAAGAACAGCGGGTTTTTAACGCCAACTTTACTCATACTTTGAATAAGTTTGCCTGGCATAGAACCAATATATGTGCGCCTGTGACCACGTATTTCAGCTTCGTCACGAACACCGCCAAGTGCCATTCTCACATATTTTCGGCCTGTAGAACGTGCTATAGATTGCCCTAAGCTAGTTTTACCTACGCCTGGAGGACCTACTAAACACAATATTGGGCCTTTAAGTTTATTGATTCTTTGTTGAACGGCAAGATACTCAATAATGCGTTCTTTGACTTTTTCTAAGCCATAGTGGTCAGCATCTAGAATCTTTTGCGCACCAGCCAAGTCTTTCTTAACTTTAGAGCGCTTTTTCCACGGCACATTAATCATGGTATCAATGTATGAACGGACAACCGTCGCTTCAGCAGACATCGGTGACATCATTTTTAGCTTGTTCAACTCAGAAGTGGCCTTTTCTTGCGCTTCTTCTGGCATTTGTGCTTCACTGATGCGTTTTTTCAAAGCTTCAAACTCATCTGGTACGTCATCAAGCTCGCCGAGCTCTTTCTGAATGGCCTTCATTTGCTCATTCAAATAATACTCTCGCTGAGATTTTTCCATCTGTTTTTTAACACGTGAACGGATTTTTTTCTCAACCTGTAATAGGTCGATTTCACCCTCCATCAATGCCATTAAATACTCTAAGCGCTCAGTAACACTACCAAGTTCAAGTACTTTTTGTTTTTCTGGTACCTTGATTGGCATATGAGCAGCCATTGTATCGGCCAGACGCGCCGCCTCATCAATGCCAGATACTGATGTCAGTACTTCAGGTGGTATTTTTTTATTTAGTTTTACATACCCTTCGAATTGACTGACCGCACTACGGATAAATATATCTTGTTCTTGTTCTTCTATATCCTGCGATTCAATAAATTGTGCATGAGCTAAAAAGTATTCGTCTGAGACTATGAATTCGTCTATCTTTGCACGCTGCGTACCTTCGACCAGAACTTTCACTGTACCGTCAGGTAACTTTAATAACTGTAAAACTGTCGCAATCGTACCTACATCATAAATCTCATCTGTACTTGGGTCATCAACAGACGCATCTTTTTGTGCAACTAAAAATATTTGTTTATCATTTTCCATTGCCGCTTCTAAGCATTTTATCGACTTTTCTCGACCGACAAACAATGGGATCACCATATGTGGATATACAACGACATCTCGCAGCGCCAACACAGGGATTTCTACTCGATCCGTTCTCTCAAGCGTCATTTGATTCTCTTCGCAATTCGTTATTTTAATAATAGATAGCTATATGGGGATAGTTACCATAAAGTTCAATATGTTGATAAAAAAAGGAGCACTAGGCTCCTTTTTTTTAAAAAGTAGTATTATTCTGAGACAGCTTTATCTTGGCCACTATTTTCATAAATCAATATCGGATCTGACTCACCTTTGATGACCGTTTCATCAACAACAACTTTACTAACATTGTCGATTGACGGCAGCTCATACATCGTATTAAGCAATACAGCTTCAACAATTGAACGTAAACCACGTGCTCCAGTCTTTCGCTCCATTGCTTTGTGTGCAATCGCCTTGAGTGCGTCTTCACGAAACTCTAAGTCAACATCTTCCATTTGGAATAATGTAGCAAACTGCTTCGTCAATGCATTTTTAGGTTCATTCAAGATTTGAATTAAGGCCTCTTCGTCAAGCTCTGTAAGCGTTGCAACAACTGGCAAACGACCAATGAATTCAGGGATCAAACCATACTTAACCAAATCTTCAGGTTCAACATCTTTAAACGTCTCACTCAACGAGCGCGATGAATCTGCCGATTTTACTTGTGCACCAAAACCGATACTCGCGTTTTTATGGCTACGTTGCTCAATCACTTTATCTAGGCCAGCAAATGCTCCACCACAGATAAACAAGATCTTCGAGGTATCAACTTGCAGAAACTCTTGTTGAGGATGTTTACGTCCTCCTTGTGGCGGAACAGATGCGACGGTCCCTTCTATTAGTTTGAGCAATGCTTGTTGTACACCTTCACCAGACACATCTCTTGTGATAGACGGGTTATCTGATTTTCGAGAAATTTTGTCAATCTCGTCAATATACACAATGCCACGCTGTGCTTTCTCAACGTCGTAGTCACATTTTTGCAACAGCTTTTGAATGATATTCTCAACGTCTTCACCAACGTAACCAGCTTCGGTCAATGTTGTCGCGTCAGCCATCGTGAAAGGTACATCAAGTAATCTAGCCAATGTTTCGGCCAGTAATGTTTTACCACTACCCGTAGGTCCGATCAAAAGAATGTTACTTTTACTCAACTCAACATCTGTTTTGTTTAAGCCCTGATTCTTAAGACGTTTATAATGATTATATACTGCAACAGACAACACTTTTTTGGCGTGTTCTTGACCAATAACATAATCATCTAGATGATTACGAATTTCTTTTGGTACCGGTAATTTATCTGCTGCGTCATGTTTTGGCGCAATATCTTTAATTTCTTCACGAATAATGTCGTTACACAGATCAACGCATTCATCACAAATATACACAGAAGGTCCCGCAATTAATTTGCGCACTTCATGTTGGCTCTTACCACAAAACGAACAGTATAAGAGTTTATTACTTTTGTCGCCGTCTGTTGGAGTGTCGGACATTCAGCTACCTCATTTTCTATTAGTCATCTCGATAGACAACCATCTACAATGTCTTCACTATACCAAATATTTTTCAACTTGACATAGTCGGGAATGCGATAACATGGCATTCCCTAATTCTTTACTTAAGTTCTCTACGTGTGTGCACTGCATCAATCAAACCGTACTCTAATGCTTCATGCGCACTCATGAAATTATCTCTGTCAGTATCACCTGCCAATACTTCATAAGGCTGGCCTGTGTGTTCCGCCATCAGCCTATTTAGCTTTTCTTTAATAGACAGGATTTCTTTCGCATGAATTTCAAAATCAGACGCCTGACCTTGGAACCCACCTAATGGTTGATGGATCATCACCCGAGAATTAGGCAAACAATAGCGCTTGCCTTTTGCACCGCCTGACAGCAAGAATGCTCCCATGCTTGCTGCTTGACCAACGCATACAGTGCTCACATCTGGTTTAATAAAGTTCATCGTATCATATATCGACATTCCCGCAGTCACAGAACCGCCGGGTGAGTTGATATACAAGAAAATATCTTTATCAGGGCTCTCTGATTCCAAGAACAATAGTTGAGCAACAATCAGATTAGCCATTTGATCTTCAACTTGTCCAGTTAAGAAAATAATACGTTCTTTTAACAAACGTGAGAATATATCAAAAGAGCGCTCGCCTTTAGCTGTTTGCTCAACAACCATAGGTACTAATGCATTGAAAGGATCGATCATACCGTCGTTCATATTTTTCATTCCTTATGCGCAGCGATACTTTGGATAGTGCTGCGAATTGATTGGTCTGGGTAGCCTATAAACTAAAAAGGCTCGGACACGCTGCAATTTTGCAGAACGTCTCGAGCCATTAAATCGTTAGCTTAGCGTTAAGTCAATGACTTATTACGCACCTTGCTGAGGATTCATAATGTCATCGAATGCTTTTTCAACGTCAGTAACAGACGCAGCGGCTAAAATTGACTCTACTGCTTGCTCTTCCATTGCTACGTTACGCATTTGTTGCATCATTTGTTCGTTGCCTTTGTAATAAGCAACAACTTCTGTCGGATCTTCGTATGCAGAAGCAACTGTTGTAATGAGTTCTTCAACTTTTGCGTCGTCTACTTTGATCTCGTTTGCTTTAATAACTTCACCTAGTAATAGGCCAGTTTTAACACGTGTTACCGCTTGCTCGTGGAACAATTCAGCTGGTAGTTCAGGCATATTTTGTGCGTTGCCACCAAAACGTTGTGCCGCTTGCTGACGCAGTGCATCAATTTCTTGATCTACGAGTGCTTTTGGAACGTCTGTTTCGTTGTGCTCAAGAAGGCCTTTGATCGCTTGATCTTTCACATTAGCTTTAACAGCTTGAGAAAGTTCACGCGTCATGTTTTTCTTCACTTCTTCTTTTAGTGCATCAACACCACCTTCAGCAACACCAAATTTCACTGAAAACTCATCATTAAGCTCTGGAAGTTCTTGAACTTCTACTTTCTTAACAGTGATAGTGAACTGTGCAGGCTTACCTTTTAGGTTTTCTGCATGGTATTCTTCAGGGAATGTTACGTCAGCAACAACTTCTTCGCCTGCTTTTTTACCAATGATGTTGTCTTCGAAACCTGGGATCATACGACCTTGTCCAAGCTCTAGTGGGAAGTCTTCTGCCTTTCCACCTTCAAATACTTCACCATCTACAGTACCAACGAAATCAACTGTTACACGATCATTTTCGCCTGCAGCCGCATCACTTTCAGCCCAATCAGCATGTTGCTTACGAAGCGTTTCTAGCATGTTTGCTAAATCTGCGTCAGTCACGTCAACTACTGGCTTTTCAACAGTGATTTTATCTAGGTCTTTAATCGCTACTTCTGGGTATACTTCAAATGTTGCGTCGAATTCTAGATCTTTACCAGCTTCTAAAGACTTAGGTGCAAAAGTCGGTGCACCTGCTGGGTTAATTTTTTCTGCAACAATAGCATCAATATAATTACGTTGCATGATATCGCCTGCAACTTCTTGACGAACTGCAGCACCGAAACGCTTAGTGATCACAGACACTGGTACTTTACCAGGACGGAAACCGTCGATACGCTGAGTTTTTGACAGTTGTTGTAAGCGTTTTTTAACTTCAGTCTCAACGTTCTCTGCAGGAACGGTGATAGTCAGACGGCGCTCAAGGCCTTGAGTCGTCTCAACAGAAACTTGCATGATTTACCTCAATCTTCAATTTTGGGCGACAACGCGCCTTCCTTACAAACAAGAAATGCACTCTGCCAAAATTAAGCTCAAAGCGAAACTTCGCTCAAAGGCTAATTACAGGAGTGATTCTTGCTGCCTGCCCTTACTGGGCGCTATGTTTAATAATAGACGCGGCATTATAACCTATAAAATTCGATAGTCGAGTGATGAAAAGAAATTAATGAGGAATAAAGAATTAAGTGGTTAAAATATGATTAAATAAGATGAGAAAAAATAGGAATAGAATTGGTCGGCGATGCAGGATTTGAACCTGCGACCCCTTGGACCCAAACCAAGTGCGCTACCAAACTGCGCTAATCGCCGATAATATAAAGCATGAATTTTGAAAAGTGGTCGGCGATGCAGGATTTGAACCTGCGACCCCTTGGACCCAAACCAAGTGCGCTACCAAACTGCGCTAATCGCCGACTTTATATTCTCAATGTAGATGGGGCGACTGATGGGGCTCGAACCCACGACAACCGGAATCACAATCCAGGGCTCTACCAACTGAGCTACAGCCGCCACTACATAGAGTCTTACAAATTTTAAAATGGCGCACCCGGAAGGATTCGAACCTTCGACCAACGCCTTAGAAGGGCGTTGCTCTATCCAGCTGAGCTACGGGCGCATCGTAAGAACCTAGTTCTTCCTTACTTTCTCTTTTAATAAAAAAAGAAAAAGTGGTCGGCGATGCAGGATTCGAACCTGCGACCCCTTGGACCCAAACCAAGTGCGCTACCAAACTGCGCTAATCGCCGCTACCATTTTTGTTATTTCGGAGTGTCCTCGTTGACAACGGGGTGCATAATAGTGATTTGACCGAGGTAGGTCAAACACTTTTTAAAAAAAAGAGTCCAACTGCCTACTTTTACCTCAAAAAGTTCATTTTTTAGATCAGTTTGCTGAAAATTATACAGTTTTTAATATTCCTCTTAATACATGCCTTTATTAAAGTCGCTTTGTTTTGATTGTTCCTTGGCCCATTAATGCTTTTTATGAGAAAATACAGATATTGCTTTACTAATATTAAGTAGCAATTTCAGAGCAACCCCTTTACGCTCTTTATCGCTCAAGTTTTTAACTCCTAATAAAGGTCAACCATGACGGCAAACATCATAGATGGTAAGGCTATCGCCAAACAAGTTCGTAACACAGTCACAAAACGTGTAGAACAAAGAATAGAGCAAGGCCTACGGGCACCAGGACTTGCAGTAGTACTAGTCGGACAAGATCCAGCAAGTCAAGTATATGTAGGCTCTAAGCGCAAAGCCTGCGATGAAGTTGGCTTTATATCTAAATCTTTCGACCTCCCAGGCGATACCAACGAAGAACAATTGTTAGAGCTGGTCGACTCATTGAACAATGACCCTGAAGTTGATGGTATTTTGGTACAGCTCCCCTTGCCAGAAAACTTAGACGCAGAGAAAGTGTTAGAACGTATCCACCCTCATAAAGATGTTGATGGGTTTCATCCGTATAATATTGGTAGACTCGCACAGCGCATGCCCGCACTGCGTCCGTGTACACCTAAAGGGATAATCACACTACTTGACTCTACTGGCGTTCGCTATAAAGGTATGCATGCTGTTGTTGTTGGTGCATCCAATATTGTTGGTCGCCCAATGTCATTAGAGTTACTTCTCGCTGGCTGTACTACAACTGTGTGTCATAAGTTCACTAAGGATTTAGAAGCGCATGTGCGACGCGCTGACCTGTTAGTGGTTGCCGTAGGCAAACCAGAGTTCATTCCTGGTGACTGGGTGAAAGAAGGTGCAATGGTCATCGATGTTGGTATAAACCGCTTAGAGTCAGGAAAATTGGTCGGTGATGTGCAATATGACATCGCTGAACAACAAGCAAGTTTCATCACACCGGTACCTGGGGGCGTTGGCCCGATGACAGTGGCGAGTTTGATTGAGAATACGCTAGAAGCATGCGAGAAGTACCACAGCTAATACAGCTACGCCTCAAACGCACTCAATAAAGCCGCAATAAAACAGCGGCTTTTAACTTGCTGATTAAGTTTAACTATTCAGGTTTTTTATGCCAATTATGTTATATACATGTGTAAATATGAAGACAAGTAAGAAGATACATTACGCGCAAACACGCTACCAACAGCACCAATTAGCAGCTCACCTTCGATTCAGCCAACTTGCCGTATTAATACATGGTTTATAATACAATAGGGATGTGCGTACGAATGTTCGCGCGCTCAATCAAGGTCGCCTATCTTTGATTTTACCTTCTCTTCAGCGTCAATGACCTCTTTTTGAGTAGCACCCTTTTGATACTCTTTCGCCAGCTCTTTTTCAATCAACTCTCTTTGCTGTTGATACTCTTCTTGTGAAATACCCCCGCTAGCAAGTAGTTTATCAAGTTCGTCGAGCTTCGCACGCAACTCGTCCACCTTTTCTTTACTCACCCCCATACGGCTAAATAATAACGCCTCTTTCATCTGGCCTAAAAATGAGTCATCTTTGGAGTAAATCGACACGTTTTTATTCTGTAATGACTTTGTAGTTTCAGAGGGTGTATAGGTTGGCATCTCTTTGGCAAACTCTTGCCGCTCTTGTGACGCTAATGGCTGGCTTTTTTCACTTTGAGGGGCTTGCTTCACTTGGAAGCTAGATTCTGTGGTACTTCTGAACAATAACATGCTGATCTCCTTATTTACCTCGAAAAAGATCAGCAAGTAATACGCCACAATGTGGTGATATCAAAGATGATTAATCAATTTGGCCTTTAATGGGCCCATGAGCCAAATTAACATTGGGGTTTTGCCCACGCTGGCGTAATAAGTGATCCATTAAAGTAATGGCTACCATTGCTTCAGCAATAGGAATAGCACGAATGCCAACGCACGGATCATGCCGACCTTTGGTGATAATCTCTACGGACTCGTTTGACGTATTAATACTTTGACCTGGGATTGTAATACTTGAAGTGGGTTTCAAAGCGATAGAGGCAATAATATCTTGCCCTGTAGAAATACCTGCAAGGACACCACCAGCGTGATTACTTGAAAAACCCTCTGGGGTTAATTCATCGCGATGTTCTGAACCTTTTTGCGTAATACAGTCAAAACCATCACCAATCTCAACACCTTTCACAGCGTTAATACTCATTAATGAATGCGCCAATTCAGCATCTAGCCTATCAAATACCGGTTCGCCTAACCCCACGGGTACATTTTTCGCGACCACAGTGACTTTTGCACCGACCGAATCACCTTGTTTTTTAAGGTCACGCATATAGTCATCTAATGCATCAAGTTTGCTTTGATCAGGAAAGAAAAATGGGTTTTGTTCCACTTGTGACCAATCAAACTGCTCAGCACTAATAGGACCAAGTTGAGATAAACATGCATTAATTTCAATACCGTGTATTTGCTTCAAATATTTTTTAGCAATACCACCAGCGGCAACTCGAATTGCTGTTTCACGAGCGGATGAGCGCCCCCCCCCTCGATAATCACGATGCCCATATTTATGCCAATACGTGTAATCACCATGGCCCGGTCGAAATGTTTCTGCTATTTTTCCATAATCTTTCGAACGTTGATCGGTATTTTCAATGATCAGACCAATACTGGTCCCCGTGGTTTTACCTTCAAAAACGCCAGACAAAATTTTAATTTCATCCCCTTCTCGGCGCTGTGTCGTATATCTACTTTGCCCTGGTTTGCGTCTATCTAAGTCAAATTGCATATCCGCTTCACACAGCTCTAAACCTGCTGGCACACCATCCACTACGCCACCCAAAGCAAGACCGTGGCTTTCGCCAAAGGTACTTACCTTAAATAACTGTCCTATACTATTTCCTGCCATTACCCTTCCTCATTCCAAATGACAATGCCTAACGCTGCTGTGTTGACAAGCCAGCCCTAGTTATTAAAGTACTCGACTAACTGCTGTTTCGAGATCATAAATACCCCGAGGCCACCTCGCTCAAATTCAAGCCAAGTAAAGGGGGCTTCCGGATATAAAGCACCCATATGTACCATAGAATTACCCACCTCGACAAATAATACACCTTGTTCAGTTAAATGCTCAGCGGCTTCTAACAAAATTGTCCGTGTAACATCTAGCCCATCATCACCCGATGATAGACCAAGTTCAGGTTCATGATGAAATTCATCAGGTAAATCTTCCATGTCCTCAGCATCTACATAAGGTGGGTTCGCAACAATTAGATCGTATTTTTGACCCGGTACACCACTAAATACATCTGATTGAATCGCAAAAACTCGGTCATCCAGCATGTGTTCGCTAATATTGATATTAGCCACCTCAAGCGCATCATATGAAATATCGACCGCGTCGACTTGTGCATCTTCAAATTTATTAGCTAACGCTATCGCAATACATGCCGACCCCGTACACATGTCCAAAATACGCGTCACAGACTGTGACTCACCAACCCAGGGGGAAAACCTATTGTCAATTAACTCAGCAAATGGAGAACGTGGGATCAACACACGCTCATCAACATAAAATGGTAAGCCGGCAAACCAGGCTTGATTTGTCAAATAAGGCACAGGTGTTCTATCTTCTACTCGCCCTACGATATAGCTCATCAAGCGGATTTTTTCAGTACGCGTTAACTTAGCTTGCATCAGCTCCGTTGGCGCATCAAGCGGCAAGTTCAAAATAGGCAACACTAGGCTCACCGCTTCATCCCACGCATTGTCAGTGCCATGCCCAAAAAACAAGCCATGGCTGACAAACTGACTGGTAGTCCAACGTAACCAATCTTGTATCGTTAATAATTCACTATATGCCTCTTCGGCAATCTCTTCGGTGATCTGTAATTCACTCATTGCGTGTCTCAACTAAATGGTACTTATTTAGCGTTATTGTAACGGTTTTTCAGCTAGGTTTTTACGCTTTTTTTATTTAGAATGCGCTAATAAATGCTGCCAAATGTGAATTCTATGACTGACGAAGATGATTTTAATTTATTCCGCCAATCAATTAGCGGGGCCAAAGAGCTAAAGCAAGATACCGTTCGCTTTAAAAAACCAGTCAAAACGCTTGTTGGAGATGCCCTCTGTGAGCAAACAAAGCAACATCAAGCTGAGTTTTACTTTTCAGACGAATATGTGCCAGATATTGATACTCATGGTACAGTGAATTACGTACGTACAGGTGCAGATAAATACCTCGCAAAACAGCTACGTCGAGGCGATTTTGCACCCGAATTGATGCTCGATTTACACGGTTTAAATAAAGACCGAGCAAAAGATGAGCTGGCAGCACTGATCCACGCTTGCAAAAAGCAGCATTATTACTGCGCATGTATTGTACATGGTATTGGAGAGCGAGTATTAAAGCATAAAGTACCGCAATACCTTGTGCAGCACCCAGATATACTCGCAATACATCAAGCACCACTGGAATATGGTGGTAAAGGTGCCGTCCTGATCCTAGTTGACTTACCTCAGTCTGATGAGTTTAGGCGCTAAGATTCGCAATTACTCTGTAAAAGAGCTGTAAATTTTCTAGCTGGGGTATTACTAATACGTTATATTGTACTCTTATTGATGTAGTACTTACTTAATATTAGGTAAGCAATAAATTAGGGTGACAATGAACGAATTACTCAGTGCTGATCTAGCCATATTACTTATCGAGCCTTCTGCCACGCAAAGAAAGATTATTGCTAAAGAGTTGCAAGAAGAAGGCATCTCTAATATCGACTTTGCTGATTCACTTGAAAGCGCTAAAACCATGTTAACAACCAGTATTCCTGATCTCGTGATATCGAGTATGTACTTTAGTGACGGCACAGCCCAAGAACTGCAAGCATACATAAATACCGAGCTTAGTGAACATGGCGTGCCTTTCATGCTTGTGTCCAGTGAAACCCGAAAAACTGAACTAGAAATATTTAAACAATCTGGTGTTATTGCCATCCTACCAAAACCGTTTAACAAGGTGCACTTAGGACGAGCAATAAATGCCACCTTAGATATTTTGGCGCCACAAGAGCTAGAGCTTGACCTTTACGACGTACATGATTTACGTATCCTCATCGTTGACGATTCAAGGCTTGCTCGCAATCACATACGCCGAGTACTAACTAACCTAGGTGCCCAGCGTTTTTGTGAGGCAGAGGATGGTGCCCACGCCCTGAAGATATTACAAGAGCATATGTTCGACCTTATCGTTACAGACTACAACATGCCCTCAGTAAATGGCCAGGAGCTGACCGAAACAATTCGTAATAGCGATGAACACGCCCATATTCCAGTACTTATGGTCACCTCAGAAGCAAATGACACCCATTTAGCAAACATTGCACAATCTGGCGTCAATGCAATGTGTGATAAACCTTTTGAGCCCGATACAGTTAAAAAACTCATTTATCAACTGCTAGAGCAGGATTAACCAATATTTAGCATAACTGACCAAATGTCTGGTTAGATCTGTTAATCAGACATTTGAGCATTAAAACCAAAAATAATATAACCTTTTAATTATCAATTAGATAAAAAACATATTAAGTTTGGCACAACCTTTGTAATAGTTAATACGACTAATCAAATAACATACACAAAGGAACACCGCTATGACTATTTTCACCAAAATAACTATCACTACACTTTTTCTAGGCGCTAGCATATCAGCTCAGGCAAATACCTTAACATCCGAGCTATACAATGAAGTCTCGAGTCAAATTAATTCAATAATTTCAACACAGATTGAAGAAGTTAAATCTGCTACCGTACGCTCCATGATCGCAAAATTACATGAAGAGTCAGAAAAACAAAATACCCATACTTCTAATACCACCACAAGCACAGGTGATAATGATGACAAATGAGACTGTACTCGTAAGCTTATTTGCGTTACCGGTGATCAGTTTATTTATCGGATACTTAAGTGTTGAGTTAGTGAAGAGGGTTAATCACAGGTTGTCTTCATTAGCATGAAAGTAATTAGAGCAATTCAAAGAGACGGGTATGAGACATAAAAAAACCCGCCAGATGGCGGGTTATCAAACTAGAGCGAATTATAGCGCGCTTTCGTTCTCAGATAGGAATTTAGCAACACCTTCAGGGCTTGCATCCATACCAGCTTTACCTTCAGTCCAACCAGCTGGACACACTTCACCATGCTCACTGTGGAATGCTAATGCATCAACCATACGTAGCATTTCGTCGATGTTACGACCTAGTGGAAGGTCATTAACAACTTGGTGACGTACGCTACCAGTTTCATCTATAAGGAATGAACCACGAAAAGCAACACCAGCTTCTGGGTGCTCAACATCGTATGCCTGACAGATTTCATGCTTAACATCTGCAACAAGTGCATATTTCACTGGACCAATACCACCTTCATTTACAGGAGTATTACGCCATGCGTTATGTGAGAACTGTGAGTCAATAGAAACACCAATCACTTCAACGCCACGTTTTTGGAACTCTTCAAAACGCTTATCGAATGCGATTAGCTCTGAAGGACATACGAAAGTGAAATCTAGTGGGTAAAAGAAGATAACTGCTTTTTTACCTTTAATAGTCTCATGTAGGTTATAGCTATCTACAATCTCACCGTTTCCTAATACTGCTGCTGCTGTAAAATCTGGTGCCTGACGGCCTACTAATACACCCATTGTATTCTCCAAATAGTTAGGTTTATATCCAATTTAGTCGCATACATTAACACGACGCCATTACATTATAACTGCTTATATTGAGGCGTTAACCAAGAAAACAACCCCAATTAAAAATTTGCCTAAGTGTATGCGTCTGCGGGATAAATTGATAATCGATTTTAACGATAGGTGCAATCGGTTTTTATGAATGTACTTTGTCTCACCCACTTTATGCTAATTGCAGTCGCAGAAACAAAAAAAGCCTCGCGGTGCGAGGCTTTTATATCAAATAGTGGTTAATCCATTATGTTTGCGGGCATATCACCACGCAATTGGAGCCAAATTTCACCACTTTGATGACCGTATTTACGCATTAACGAAATAGCGCCATCATGATCTTTGTTCTCAGCTAATACCGTTAAATCTTTATAAAACTGGCGAGCGAGTTCACGTGTACGTGCATCTGAGAAATAGTGCCCACCAATTTTAGAATATAAACCTTTGAACCCATTGAGAACCAGTACATAAATATGATTGTTGCCCGCAGCAGCTAATTGATGATGAACACGATAATCGTATTTAGCAAATGCATCTGCAGAATCTTCTAACTCATCACTTTCTGACAAAATTTCTATTACTTGCTCAGGATTAACCTTAATGGCTGCACGTGTATATATCGCACTAATATTCGTGCGAGCTGATAGCAGCTGGTCTGTCAGCTCTGGCATTTTATCTTCATCAAGACGTGCTAATGTCTCAAGAATATTCAAACCAGATGTCTCCCAAAAGTTATTAACGCGTGTCGGCTTACCATGTTGAATAGTTAACCAACCATCCCTAGCTAGACGCTGCAATACTTCACGTAACGTAGTTCGCGTCACACCAATTAACTCAGATAATTCACGCTCAGCAGGTAAGATAGAACCTGGTGGAAACTCACCATTCCAAATTGATTCGACAATATATTCCTCAGCAAATCCTGCTGGGCTTTTGGCTTTGAAAATTCTCATCTAACACCACTTCGTTAAACATGCGACTGCATCATTTTGATAAGCCACTGATTGTACCAGATGCCTGCTAACTAACAAGCAAAGATCTTTCAACCCACTTATTCATGCGTAGATTTATCTGACAATGGTTGCAGTACTTACCTCTCATGACACATAATATATAAAAAATAATAGGAAGAATTATGAATTGGATAGCGAATTTACCCTACTCTCGTAAAGCTTGGGGATTGCTTGCACTCAGTGCGTTTATTTTCGAAGCTGTCGCCTTATTTTTTCAATATAACATGGGATTAGAGCCATGTATTATGTGTATTTATCAAAGAACATCAATGTTGGGTCTGTTATTCGCTGGTATCATAGGCCTTACTGCACCAAACACTCTTCTATTGAGAACGGCAGGTTTGATACTATGGGGCATCGCCAGTATCTGGGGGTGGCTCATTGCGCGTGAACATACGTATATGCAGATAACCACAGATCCTTTTGCATTTACCTGTGACATAGTACCGAACTTTCCAGCAATTTTACCTTTGCACGAGTGGCTACCCGCTTTTTTTGCTGCAACAGGCGATTGTGGTAATATAGATTGGGAGTTTATGAATATGAGTATGCCTAATTGGATGGAAGTGATCTTCGCTTTTTATAGTATCTGTTTTATTGGCGTGATGGTTTGTCACTTTTTATCACACAAAGGGCAAAAATCATGATTGCATGGAAACTTAGCCAAATCGCTGCGCTCACGCCATACAAGCTAAGAGAAAAGCAGCAGATTTTAGCCTTAGCTATTGCTGAACTGTCAGGCACACAGAAAGTATGTTTAAGGATCGCCAAACTATGTGTATTGATCCCATTTTTTATTATGTTTGCCTACATAAAAGGCTGGGGACTTGTTCCCTTATTGTTAGTGGCAGGGCTACTCTACCCACTTCTCACATCACCGATTGATATATGGTTTGCTAAAACACACTTTGCACAAGCAATTAGCCTATTTAAACAACAAAATACAACACAAGCCAACTAAGGCTTGTGTTGTAGAACATTTATCAAAAAGCGACTTTACCTTCTAATTTACCCAATATACCTTGCCCTATCCCTTTCACTTGGCTCAGTGACGTCAAATCAAAAAAATTACCGTGTTTAATCCGATAATCAATAATTGCTTGTGCCTTTTTCTTACCAATACCAGGCAAAGCGGCAAGTTCTTCTAAATGCGCTGAATTCACATTGATTACTCTGATATGTTCAATATGGTCAGATTGTGATTTTGGAGTTAGCAGTGATGGCGCATTTTCCGCTGCATAACTATGTGTACAAAAGAGTAATGAAGTGATCAGTAACATACGTTTTATATGCATATTTCCCTCCTGGAAATTCTCATATGATGTCATAAAGAGCGATGCTCTAAGTATAGAATGACCTAACATCTATTAGGCTTATTAAATAAAGTTCTTCGTCATCGGTTTGTCAACTTAAAATCCCTTAAAATCACTAAGGCTCTGTTTATAGTAGATTAATAGTATCTAGTGATTATGCTCTGTCATATTATTCACTTTAAAACTATGATAATCTGCTTGCAAGTTGCAATTTTAAATATTACTGTATAAAAAAACAGTGTTAAGCAGGAGTGATCATGGCTGTTGTTATCAAGTATGTTGTAGAAAGAAATGGAGTCGAGCGCATGACCTTTACCAGTAAAAAAGAGGCTGATGCTTACGATAAAATGTTAGACGTTGCTGAATCACTTGAACAAATGCTCAGCAAAGTGGATGTGCCGCTGAGCGAACAACAAGTTGAATCTTTAGCATTAGAAATCGCAAAACAAAAAGATGAATTCTTATCCGTACTCAAAGGCGCTAAGCCCGATACACCCAAAAAAGCAAGGAAGGTAGATGCTGACGGCACTGACAACTCAGATGAAAAAGTAACAAAGATTAATCAAGCATAAAAAAACCGCTCATAGAGCGGTTTTTTTGCTTGATGCTGGTTATTTTAGAACGTCAGCAAGTGCATTTGAAAAATACTCTATGTTTGTCTGACTAACGCCTGCAACATTTACGCGGCTTGAGCCCACAATGTAAATAGCATAGTCTTTTTGCAAACGGTCAATCTGTGCTTTATTGATACCAAGGAATGAAAACATCCCATTTTGTTGATCAATAAATGAGAAATCCTGATCAACCCCCTTTTCAGCTAAACTGTTCTTAATTAAACTACGCAACCCATTGATGCGGGTGCGCATTTCATCTAACTCATCATGCCACAGTTGAGTCAGTTCTGTGCTACTTAGAATTGTGTTCACAATGTCAGCACCATGTGCTGGCGGCATTGAGTAAATGCTACGTACAACACTCAATAAGACTGAATTTGATACATCTGCTGTCGTGCTGTTATTAGAAATCAATGAGCATGCGCCAATACGCTCACGATAAAGACCAAAGTTCTTCGAACAAGACGAGCAGATCAGCATCTCTTCTACTGTGTCAGCCAACAATCGTAAGCCTTTTGCGTCTTCATCTAAACTACGACCAAAACCTTGATACGCAATATCTACCAGTGGCGTAAAACCAACTTCTTTTGCAAGATCAGCAACAACTTTCCATTGCTCCTCATTAAGGTCCATACCACTAGGGTTATGACAACATGCGTGTATTAAAACAACATCCCCTTTTGGCACTTGCTTTAATGTGTCGATCATTTCATCAAACAATAAGCCCTTATTTTCATAATCATAATAAGGGTATTCTTTTACTGTGAGCCCTGCTGCTTCAAATAAACTAATATGATTAGCCCATGTCGGTGTTGTAACCCAAACAGTCGCATCTGTATTGCAACGTTTTATGAACTCAGCTGCAACACGAAGTGCACCCGTACCACCAGGTGTTTGTGCTGTACGAACACGGTTTGCCAATAGCGCTTTATGTTCACCAAGTAGTAAAGACTCCATTTTTTGACAAAAATCTAAATTTCCTGCCAAGCCAATATAAGACTTCGTCGTTTCGTTTTCTAATCTAAATGCTTCCGCCTTTTTTACTGCCTTTAAAACAGGAGTATTACCTTGCTCGTCTTTATAAACACCTACGCCCAAGTCAATTTTATTCGGGTTTGTATCTTGCTTGTATGCAGCCATAAGACCAAGGATCGGATCTGTCGGTAAAGGTTTCAATGTTGAGAACATAGGTTATCTCTTTTATTAGTGTAATCTCAGCATAAAGCTAATTGGCATAACAGCTTATATGCACGGAATAAACGGGGGTTAAAACTGGCTTTATAGTAACATAAATTGTCCGTAACAATAGCCTAGCCCTCACGGTAAATAGTGAGGAATTCTAATGCATGCCGCAATGAGTATTGCTAAAGTTTCCGCTGTAAAAAAATCGTTCCGAAACGCTTCCGCATCAATAATGCCAATACATTGCATATGTTCATCATAAAGTGGTAAACAACTCTCAGACTGCACTTTTGGATCGCATGTATAGTACTCACCACCACTTTCTACGTAACTGGGAACATTATTTATAACACGTCCTAAACCACTCATGACAACTTGTACATTATTACTGGTCGCTGCAAAAGTATCATTTACAGGGAACAACGGTCGGCTCGGGGCACCACAATAGGAGAGCTTTAAAAGCTGTAGCCCCTCATTTGTTACAGTATTTTGATATATCCCAAACCAATCAACATTAGTGCGTTGTTGAATATAGTGCACGATGGTCTGAAGTTGACTTAAACGCAGATCACTTTGGGGTGAACGCACTAAATAACTTTCTAATTCAAACGGAGCCTCTTGAAGATGCCCAAATAAACTACATGCACCACCTTCCCCTAATTCAGGGATCATAAACGACCAAACCGCTTCCTGTTTATTCGCTGTCTCAGCGATAAAACTATCCAGTTCAGACAATGCCTCTTCAATTTGAGAAACGTTGATATCTAAGTTAGCACGAGTAAGGTATCTTGAAATCATTTAGCCATCTACACATCTATAAGTATATTTTGAGACTACCATGAAAATATTATTTTGCAAATGCTCAGTTACTGGTATCTATTCAAATAACGAATATAAAATAACCGTGGGTAACCACGTCACTGAGAGTAAAAAATTTTGAGTGTAAAAATAAAGGTGGGTAAGAGATTATTGCAATGCGTAAACCATTTCGACTTCATTGCCAGTATGGTTATACTTTATACTTTGAGCAATTTCAGTGAGTAAACTCAAGCCTCTCCCATACTCTCGTAACAACTCCGTGCTACTACTTTTCTTATTCCGAAAGCCATTACCCGAATCACATATAGAAAAATAAAGACATAAAGAATCGGGGCAATATCGCGCTGAAATAATAATTAAAGCATCGTTAAGGTTAGCAAGTGCTCGCTCTCTCAATTGGTAAAACTCAAAAAATCCATCTTCTTGGTTTTTAATTTTTGAGTCGAGACCCAGTACGCCATGATCGAGTGAGTTATTATATGCCTCTGACAGCAGCAAAAATATATTAGAGCGATGTTCATTTATCCCCTCAATCTGACTTAAAACATCAACTAACTCTAGAATAGGATCTGTACCTTTCATCTGGTTTGAATTAAGGCTCATAGAAAAATTAAATGGTAAGCTTGAATATATCGGTTCTTCTAGCCGGTGCGCTTCGCTAGCAATACAGTTAATAATTACAATACTCAAATCATCCTGCTGCTCACCATGCTCTGAAAACGTATGCACCTTGTCGATTATGTCTGATGTCGTTATTAACGTAGTGCTAGATAAAGTTGTTTTTAATAGCTCTTCACCAAACATCTCACCTTGCTGACTTTCAGTTTCAATTATACCATCGGTGGCCATCACAAGCCGTTGATCTGGTTTTACTTCAAGGTGAATTAAATTTCGTTCAAACTCTTCTTCATCTAATATACCCAATGCCATATGCTGTGATTCTAATGTTCGAAGTAGCTGGCCTTCTTGATCTATTAAATAGCAATCTGGTAAACCGCCCAGCCAAGCTGAAATACTTTTCCCCGATTCACTCAGCTCGACAATCGCCGCTGCGCAGAACATATGGCCAGGTAGTAAGTTATACAGCACATTATTTAGCTCAAAAGCAATATCATTAACAGCCATGCCTTTATTAACCATGGTATAAAATACCCGAGATGCAGGCAAAGCACCGATAGCTGCAGCTAAGCCATGCCCTGTAAAATCACCTAACAAACAGTAAAACCCGCCCATCGGGCTTTGCGCCATCAAGAACATGTCACCGTTAAACATTGATGCTGGAGATAAATGAAAGTCACAATGATGTGGGAATGTAACCTGCTGAGATAGCGCGTTGCTGAATATATGTTCAACTATTTCATGTTCACGCTCAGTTTGGTTGTAGTAGTACTCTAGTTGTTTTTTTTGCAGGTGAGCTTCTTGGCTCAGCTTTCGCGTACGGGTATGCGCTTTGATCTTTGCTGATAATATAATTCGATCAAAAGGCTTATGAATAAAGTCATCCCCCCCCACAGCTAAACATTTTTCAAAGCTTGCATGGTCTTCTAATGCAGTGATAAATATAACGGGTAAGTAAACATCCCCCGCCAGCTGTTTAATTTTTGGCGCAGCTTCAAACCCATCCATAACTGGCATCATAACGTCTAGAAGGACGATATCAATGTCCGTACTTTGTAATACATCTAACGCTTGCCGCCCATCATTAGCAACTTCAACATGATAGCTTTGCTGTTCCAGCATTGCTTTGAGTAAAGTACAATTAAGCGGTTGATCATCGACAACTAGAATACGCACAAGTTTGGGCCTTACCGTAATTAACTGTTAATCGATATCAAACTTTTTATCGAAGCGCGATATTTGCAATATTTTCTTTAACTGAGGTCGGCAATTACTAATATGGATACTTCCGATAGAGTCACCCAAAGTCTTTTTCATATTCAATAACATACCCAGCGCAGAACTATCCATGTAATCTGTTTCACGCAGATCTATTACAACTTTTTCTGTCTGTTCACCCACTTCTGCATACGCTTGGCGAAATGACTGTACTAAATTAAAATCGAATTTTCCCCTGATTTGGATAGTCAATGTTTTCCCATCCGCTGAAGCATTCTTGCTCAAACTCATCTTAAGCTCCTAATATGGTTTGAATTTGTTATCCGTGCACTGATTTAAATATAACGCTTTTACATTTTTTCGCAAAAAATTAACGTTATCAAATGTCATTTATTTTTGTAGAGTGCCTTTTTAATAGCTCTTCATCTTAAAATAAGCTTGGTATCAGACATTAAAATATCTAAAATACACCGTTAATCGTACAAAAAATAAAAGTGGGATAAAAATGTCAGATAACCGCTTGGTATACTCTACCGATATCGGCCGTATCAATAACGAAGAAGCAAAACCGCAAGCGCAAGCCAAACTATTTAAAGACGGTGCAATACGGATTGAAAAACAGACTAAAGGCCGAAAAGGCAAAGGTGTCATGCTTGTTGTGGGTATAGACCCTCAAGAGCATGATCTTAAAAAACTGGCAAAAACGCTAAAAAGTAAAATGGGTCAAGGCGGAGCACTAAAAGACAACATCATTGAAGTACAGGGTGATGATCGTAATAAGCTCAAATTAATATTAGAATCGCTTAACTTTAAAGTAAAAATAGCCGGCGGCTAATTGCCGGCACTGTCTTGCAACTGAGAGCGGAATATCTCAATTTCATGCTCAGGTAACGGTGGGCTATAGTAGTAGCCTTGCACTATATAGCAGTTATTGCGCTTCAAAAATGCCACCTGCTCTTTTGTTTCAACCCCTTCAGCTACAACTTGTAGATTGAGTTTTTGCGCCATTGCAATAATTGCTGCTGTGATCTCCATATCATTAGAGTCAGCAGGTATATCCTTAACAAATGATCTGTCAACTTTTAAAGTGTCTACAGGAAAACGCTTAAGGTAGCTTAATGACGAATAGCCAGTCCCAAAATCATCTATAGATAAACCAACACCTAAGTCTTTCATCTGATGTAGCTGAGTAATTGCGGCTTCCACATCACCCATCAACATACTTTCTGTTAATTCTAAGTGTAGCTTTTCAGCTGGCATCTGCGTTCTTTGTAATACATCTGAGATTTCGTTAATTAAATGCGCATCTTTAAATTGACGTGCCGAAAGATTAATAGACATGTTCCCAGAGCGGCCCTGTCGTTGCAACCGCATAGAGAACAAGCACGCTTCTTCAAGAACCCACACACCTAATTCCACGATTAGGCCTGTTGCCTCTGCGATCGGAATAAACTTTGTGGGTGGGATCATGCCTTTTTCAGGATGCTTCCACCGGATCAACGCTTCATAGCCGACAATATGCATAGTTTTACAGTCCACTTGAGGCTGATAAAACAGCGTAAATTGCTTTGCCTTTATTGCCTGTCTTAATTCATTTTCAATATATAGCCGTTCATTTGCAGCGGCATCCAATTCCTGCGAATAAAAATGAAATGTATTACGACCTTTCGCCTTAGCCTCATACATAGCTAAATCAGCGTGCTTCAATAATTGCTCTTCTTCTTTACTATCGAATGGCGCCATAGTGATACCAATGCTTGCGCTAACAATCACCTCGTTGTTGCCCAACTTAATTGGCTTATTTAATGTACGTTGAATAATATGCGCCACCTCCATGGCATTTTCACGCTTATCAATACCACTCAAAAGCACAGCAAATTCATCACCACCAAGTCGCGCAATCGTATCTTCAGATCTTAACCGTAACTTTAATCGTTCAGCTACTTCTACCAACAACCTGTCACCGGCATCATGACCTAACGTATCATTGATCCGTTTAAACTCGTCTAAATCAAAGTAGAATAAAGCAAATGCATAATGACCCCGTTCAGCTAACGCCATTGATTTACGCAACTGCATTCTAAAGAAGGTTCTGTTTGCTAAACCCGTTAACGTATCAAAATACGCTAACTCCTCCATTTTTCGTTGGCTCTCTTTAACAAAAGAAATATCTTGTGCCGATGCGACATAACTAGAGATTTGCCCACCATCTTCTCTGATTGGAGAAATACTTAAACTCACCCAAATAGGCTTTGGATCTGAGCCTGCAAGCATAGTATCTCCGCGCCAGTAATTTCGGCTGCGTAAGTCAATATCAATATCGTCGACTAAAATAGCCATCTCTTTTGAAATAATACTCAGTAAAGGTGCACTCAAGAAATGGCTCTCTTCAAACCCTGTCATTTCCAACATTTTGGGGTTTACATATTCTATTTGGAAATATTCATTGGTGATCACAACCGCCGTACCAGAAAATGAAACGGCTTTTGATAATCTATTTGCCGCCTTTTCTGCAATTTCCTTTTCTGTGATCCGTTGATTTAAACCCGTAACCAGCTTTTTAATTTCTTCACTCATGTCGTTAAATGAAGCATTGAGCTGACCGATTTCATCGTTACTGCTTGGCATTGATGGCATATCCCACTGCCCTCGACCAAACCCAACGACTGCGTTTACCAATAAATTAATACGGCCTAAAACCAATTGGTACAGCACTTGATGTAATAACAAGGCGACAAATAGAGCATAAAGTAAAAATAAGCCAAAAAACTTAACTTTGAGTTCTTCTAATGCCGAGAGCGCCGAGTCTCGTTTCTTATACACACCAATATACCAATCCAACTGTTTTAGTTGTTGAATATTTATAATGTGTCCTTCACCATCTAATGTAAACTCGTCTTGAAATTCTGGTAGCTTCACTAATAAAGCAGACTCGATAACGTTATTCAAAGCGGGGATCGAAATAGCCTTCCCAGATGTTACGCTATTTTCCGAACGCTTAACCCTCAGGTTAGGTGCCGCAATTATGTGGCCTTGCTGATCAAATATCACAAACCCTTGCCTAGAATCTGGCGCAGGCAAATGTGACAATAATGTTTTGAGTTCAACATCAGTGCCAGTAAACCCTAAGTACTCATCACTATCATAAAGTGGTACTAAAATGCTGATCACCCATTTATTCCACACTGTATCGAAATGCACTCGTGACCAAATAGCCTCCCTCGTGGGATTCAGTTCCTCTCTCAATAATGGTAACGCATGAGTACTAAACAGCGCCTTGTTTGGCGAATTATTCAGTAAAATATTAGGCGGGGCTATCCGGACAAAATTACGTGTTGTTACTAAATAAAAATTAAAGAAATCTTGCAGCAATGGTGGTGCAATAATGTTCCATAATGACTCTGATTGGGAAAATAATCGTCTATCACTTTGTGTTAAAGTTTCAGCTGGCAAATAAGCTGCTGATAAACCATTTTTTGCAGTGCTGCGAAACTCCCTTTTATTTTCATTAATAAGAGTAATTGGTTTATCATGCAAAAGTGTTGACTCGGTAAATAACTGCTTGGTAACAACAATATTTGCTTGCTCCGCTAAGCTTGTTTTCAAATCTAAGTATTGACTAAACTGAACAACGGCTTGACTGCTTACCCGCTTTAATTCTGAATACTCTTCATAGATCAGCTGCCTTTCTTCCGATTTAAGCATTAATGCAGCCGCAAAAACACCCGCAATCAAACACACTGCAGATATCAACATTGATAGCTTTACACTTAGAGAGTTTGCACCAAACCTTGAAGGGGGCCGACGATTGACCACTTTTAAACCCTTATCATAATTATAATTTTTTTCATTAAACTAAAATTAATATAACAGATACATACAGCATAAGTCACGTTAGTATCATCACCAAAACACCAAGCACGACATCGCTTTAAAAGCGATTTCTAAAATAATCACTTGTAGAACTAATTTAAAGTATGGTAATAATATACTTAATTTAATTTATTTATAACACAATATGACAGTTAAGATTGCTCACACTACATATTTCTTTTTTAGCTTCTTTAGGTGAAGAGGCTGAACTGTTTGCGTGTAACACAAATAGCTAAGCCTCCCAACTGGGAGGTTTTTTTTTGCATTGGGAATGAGAGGACCTATGACTGAAAATACATTAAATGCACTGCGTCGTGATATCAATGAGATTGATTCCGACCTAATGGTTTTGCTTGCAAAGCGCCGTCGCATAAGCCACAGCGTATTAGAATACAAAATTACCAACAATAAACCTATTCGAGATGAAGAACGGGAACAAGTACTACTTGAAAAACTGATTAGCTATGGTAAATCACTTGGCCTAGATGCATTTTATATCAATAGCGTTTTCCAAACGATCCTTGAGGACTCAGTATTAAATCAACAGGCTTTATTACAAAAAAGTCTTAACCCTGAAGCGTTAGGTGATACCCATAGAGTTGCCTACTTAGGTGGTCAAGGGTCCTATAGCCAGCTTGCATGCCATAAATACTTTAGCCGCCGGCCAGGTAAAGTCGTGGAGCTAGGCTGCCCAAGTTTTGACAAAATTACCGAACAAGTTGAACGAGGCCAAGCTGATTACGGTCTGCTCCCGATTGAAAATACAAGCTCGGGTAGCATTAACGAAGTGTTTGATTTACTACAACATGCTCAAGTCTCAATCGTTGGAGAAGTAACTCAAACAGTAGAGCATTGTTTATTGACGAACCCTGGTACAGAATTAAAAGACGTTAATAAAATATTTGCACATCATCAACCTTTTGCCCAATGTAGCCGTTTTTTACAAGGGCTAGGTGATATACAACACGAAGCATGCGATTCAACATCCAGTGCACTTCAATCTGCACTTGATACACCACAAAGCGCAGCAATCGCCTCCGCACAAGCAGGCAAAAATATAGGATTGGAAGTCATCAAAACCGGTTTGGCAAATCAAGCTGAAAATCATAGTCGGTTCATAGTCGTAGCTCGGGAGTCATTACAGGTTTCTACCCAACTTCCTACCAAAATCAGCTTAATTATGGCGACAAAGCAGCAAGTGGGTTCATTGGCAGACGCTTTGATGGTATTCAAATGTCATAACATTAATATGGTAAAGTTAGAATCTAGGCCTGTGCCAGGAAACCCATGGGAAGAAGTTTTCTACGTTGACTTATTAGCGAATACCGCTGAAAAGCGCGTCCAAGAAGCGATGGAGCAACTCAAAGAACATACCCAATTTGTAAGGGTATTAGGTTGTTACCAAAGTGAGTCGTTACAGGCTGTAGATGTTTTATAATATAACCAAGAAATAGCGCATTTGCGCTATTTCTTTTTCATCAATCTAGTACTTTTGCATCGTTAGCTTTATTTAACAGCCCACGACTTTGAGATAGGAACTGGCCGACACTGCAAGAGAAATATTGTTTAGCTTGTGCAAATGCATCAATTAAAGCCTCTTTATCCCCCGCTTTCAATAATTCTAAGGTGCTACTAAACGTATCTTGATAACTCGCTATCAGCCCTTCAACATCGTTATATTGAGCGAGCATTATATCTGAATATAATTCTGGTGATTGAGCAAACAACCTTCCCACCATCATAAGTTCGAGTTGATAAATAGGCGAAGAACAACTACGAAGCTCTTTTAGCGTATGTGATTGTTTTGCTAAAAACTGACCATATACAAAAGTCGTCAAATGGCGCATAACTTGAATGATCTGCATTGCTTGATCATGTTTTTTTGCATCGATGTTAACCAATTGACATCCCCAAATACTCAACTGCTCTAATAGCCCTTGGTAATTACCTGCTTGTCTGCCATCACACACAACCACTGTTTGTTTTACCCAATGGGATATATCTGGACCAAACATTGGATGCAACCCCACCACTGGGCCATTATGCTTTTGCATTAACGATTTTAAAGGACCTTGTTTAACAGACGTAATATCTGCGAGAACACAATCATCAGGCAATGCAGGTAACTTCGCGACAACATCATCAATCGCATTAATTGGCACACTGACCAAAACCAGTTTTGCACCGCTTAATATTACGTCAGCTTCCGCATACTGCGGTTTATCTAAGATTCGTACTTCATAGCCAGAGCGGCGAAACTGTTTTGCAAACAATTGCCCCATTGCCCCTTCACCACCAACAATCACAATCGGTGATAATTCAGGCGCAGCACAAGCCAATAAGCTTTGTTGATTCTCATAGGCTTCACGCATCATACGCCGCAGAATATCCTCAATTAAGTCCGGATTAACGCCACTGCTTTTGGCTTGCTCCCTTCTGGCTGCAATAAGCTCAGCTTCTCTAGTTGGAGCATGTAAAGGTGCTCCCGACTTTTGCTTAACAACACCAATTTGTTCGGTTAAAGCTCTACGCCTTGCCAACAAAGCGACCAATTCGGTATCACACTCGTCAATGCCATTACGTAGAGTATCTAAATTCATTTCACTTGCCATGTTGTAAACTTATAATTACAGTGTAAAAAATACAATACATCAAGTCTATCAGGAAGGGTGCGATGATAAAAGATATAAAAATAAGTCAGAATGATAAATATAGCGTATAAAACAAAACAGGCCACTCAAAGAGTGGCCTGTTTTTTCAGCGTGATAAACGCTCGTATTAATTAAGTTTTTCTTTAATACGTGCTGATTTACCTGAACGCTCGCGTAGGTAGTAAAGCTTAGCACGACGAACTGCACCGCGACGCTTAACTGTAACGCTATCGATAAGAGGGCTGTGCGTTTGGAATACACGCTCAACACCTTCACCGTTCGAGATCTTACGAACAGTGAAAGCTGAATGTAGACCGCGATTACGCTTAGCGATTACAACACCTTCAAAAGCCTGTAGACGCTCTTTGTTACCTTCTTTTACACGTACCTGAACAACTACTGTATCACCAGAGCCGAACACTGGTACGTCTTTTTTAAGCTGCTCTTCTTCAAGCGCTTTAATAATATTTTGGTTTACTTTTGCCATTATATTTCTCACATTCCTAGGTGTAACTGTCTTCTAGCCACAAGCTTCTTGGTACTCATGCTGAAACTCAGCGAGTAGTGCCGCTTGCTCCTCAGTCAGAGCTAGGTTACGCAACAAGTCTGGACGACGTAGCCAAGTTCTTCCTAATGACTGCTTTAAGCGCCATTTAGCAATTGCTTGGTGGTTTCCGCTGAGTAATACAGCAGGCACCTGTTTATCATCCAATGTTTCTGGCCGAGTATAATGAGGACAATCTAACAAGCCATCCGAAAATGAATCTTGCTCAGCTGATTGGTTGTGACCTAATACGCCTGGCACTAATCGCGCGACTGCGTCAATAAGTGTCATAGCAGGTAGTTCACCACCGCTAAGAATAAAATCGCCAATGGACCATTCTTCATCTACTAGAGATTCGATGATCCGTTCATCTATACCTTCATACCGACCAGCTACTAAAATCAATTTTTCAGATGCCGCCAACTGAGCAGCACCTTGTTGATCTAGTTTTCGCCCTTGAGGGGACATATAAATTACTTTAGCGCCTTCTCCAGCTGCAGATTTTGCAGCTAAGATAGCTTGCTGTAATGGTTTAACCATCATCAACATGCCAGGACCGCCACCATAAGGTCTGTCATCTACAGTTCTATGCTTATCTGTTGCATAGTCTCGTGGATTCCAGCAATTAAAATCGATTAAACCGTTTTTAACCGCACGCCCTGTCACGCCTTGTTGGGTTAGTGCATCAAACATTTCTGGGAAGAGTGAAATCACTCCAACCCATAGTGGATTTTGCTGACTCATTAAAAGCCTGGATCCCAATCAACAGTAATTTTTTTCTCATCATGTTTAACTTCTTTTATAACTGAATCAGTTAAGAAAGGAATTAAACGTTCAGATTGACCAAATGCATCTTTTTTGTTTGCTTTCACAACCAAAACATCATTTGAGCCTGTCTCCATCAAGTCATCAACAGTGCCTAAGTCATAACCTTTATCAGTTACAACCGACATGCCAATGAGATCTCGCCAATAAAACTCCCCAGAAGGAAGTTCCGGCAATTGCGCTGAATCGACAGAAATTTCTGCATTGGTATACGCCATTGCTTCGTCTCTGTCGTTTACTTGCGCAAACTTAGCGATAAAGCCCTTGTTGTGACGACGCCAGTCGCTCACTTCAAGAGTTTGCCATTTACCTTGTTGCCCTATTAACCATGGGCTGAAATCGAAGATCCCTTGGGGATCATCAGTAAATGAATGTACCTTAAGCCAGCCCTTAATTCCGTAAGGAGCACCAAGCTTACCTACTACAATAATCGAGGTGTTTTCTTGACTCATGGTTACACTTACGCCTATTAAGCCGCTTTACGAGCGTCTTTAACTAACTTAGCTACGCGATCTGTTAGAGATGCGCCCTGACCAACCCAGTGTTCAACACGGGCTAAGTCTAAACGAACTTTCTCTTCTTGACCTTGAGCAATAGGGTTAAAGAAACCTACTTTCTCGATGAAACGACCGTCACGCGAGAAACGGCTATCCGCAACCACAATTTGATAGAAAGGACGCTTTTTAGCGCCACCACGTTGCAAACGAATAGTTACCATACCGTCCTCTGAATAGATTGACTGTTTTCATTAATAAGATTTACTTCCTGCAATAGGAAGCTGGGGAATTGTACGAGTTTTTAGCCACAATGCAAGTAAGAAGTGCGGATAAATGACACTTAGGTAGATTAAATGCTGATCTGAGGTGTAAAAAAACAACCATAACATGCTGCTGCTTTTATGATCAATAAAAAAGAGGCTGTCGCCTCTTTTTTATTTTATTTAAAGAAAAATGCTACTGCGCCTTAAAATTTAGGGCCGCCGCCGCCCATCATTCCTGGTGGCATCATCCCTTTCATATTGCGCATCATTTTCATCATGCCGCCTTTACCCTTCATCTTTTTCATCATTTTTTGCATTTGAGTAAATTGCTTCAATAATTTATTGATGTCTTGAACCTGGGTGCCTGAACCTGCTGCAATACGCTTTTTACGCGAGCCTTTAATAATATCAGGGCGTGCACGCTCTTTAGGCGTCATAGAACTGATGATTGCTTCCATTTGTAAAAACGTCTTATCGCCTACTTGGCCTTTAACTGCATCAGGCAAGTTATTCATACCTGGGAGCTTCTCAAGCATCGACATCATGCCGCCCATGTTTTTCATCTGCTTTAACTGCTCAGCAAAATCTTCCAATGTAAAGCCATCACCTTTAAATACTTTCTCTGCTACTTTGGCGGCTTTATCTTTGTCGACTTTCATTTCGACTTCTTCGATAAGTGATAAAACATCACCCATACCCAAAATACGAGATGCAATACGATCTGGGTGGAACGGCTCTAATGCATCCGTTTTCTCCCCCACACCCATAAACTTAATGGGCTTGCCCGTTATATGACGAATAGACAGCGCAGCACCACCTCGGGCATCACCGTCGGTTTTGGTCAGAATCACACCTGTAAGCGGTAATGCCTCACCAAATGCTTTTGCTGTGTTTGCCGCATCTTGACCTGTCATGGCGTCTACAACAAATAGCGTCTCTACCGGCGTGATAGCATTATGCAGGTCTTTTATTTCATCCATCATGTCAGTATCAACGTGTAAACGACCCGCAGTATCAACTAGCACAACATCAATAAATTTCTTTTTTGCATGACTTATCGCATTGTTTGCAATATCGACTGGCTTTTGCGAAATATCACTTGGGAAAAACTCAACCTCTACTTCACTGGCTAACGTCTCTAGCTGTTTTATTGCCGCTGGGCGGTAAACATCCGCACTAACCACCAAAACCGATTTCTTTTTACGCTCTTTTAAGAACTTTGCAAGCTTACCGACACTGGTTGTTTTACCCGCACCTTGTAAGCCCGCCATCATGACCACCGCTGGCGGCTGCGCAGCTAAGTTAAGCTCTTCGTTTGCTTCACCCATCGCACTTTCAAGTTCTTCGCGTACGATTTTAATAAACACTTGGCCTGGGCTTAAGCTTTTCGTGACTTCAACACCTACCGCACGTTCCTTTACTTGTTTGACAAACTCTCGAACTACAGGCAGTGCAACATCGGCTTCGAGCAATGCCATACGCACTTCACGTAACGTGTCTTTTATGTTTTCTTCGGTAAGGCGGCCTCTGCCACTGATATTTTTTAACGTTTTACCTAAGCGTTCTTGGAGGTTTTCAAACATGTATAGGTTCCAATATATCGTAATTGCTGTACATTATACTGATATGCTCTTAACTAATACAGTATTCAAGTGCAGACAAAGATTCTTTTTAGAAACTCTATGCAAGTGGCGAGGCATAAAATACAATAGTCTATCAAAGGAAAATAATTATTAGGCCCAGATCATATGTTGATTGTTAGCTTGTCGCTTATTGCCAGCGTTTTTTATGTGCTTGCCACAGGGCACGTGTTATCTCGGCTCTTTCATAAAGAAGGGCCTAGTCATAAACTGACAATTATTCTCAGCACGCTCGCTATATTGACGCATATGCTTGTGCTCGTGAACTCGGTATTTACCACTGAGGGGCAGGATTTAAGTACAGTAAACGTAGCCTTACTGACATGCTGGGTTATTGTTGTCAGTGTCACCACCGTTTCGTTAAAGTTTCCAGCTACGCTCTTATTACCCGTTGTTTATGGCTTTGCTGCACTTCTATTAACCGCGAGTTTATTTGTACCCCATCATATTATAATGCAATCTATTAATGTAGATATTGGCTTAGTTGTGCATATTTCCCTGTCTTTGCTTGCCTACTGCGTACTTATTATTGCTACTTTATATGCCATACAGTTCTTCTTTATAGATAAGCGTTTAAAACAAAAAGATTTGGCCATTATGCACAGTCATCTTCCCCCCCTTATGCAAGTTGAACGACAGCTCTATCAACTTTTAACTGTGGGTACTGCGCTGCTAACGTTAGCCTTACTGTCAGGTTTTACATTCTTAGAAGGCATGTTTAACAAAGAATTTATACACAAAACAGTGCTATCTATCATATCTTGGGTCATATTCTCAGCTGTGACGTTTGGCCACCATCAATTTGGGTGGCGTGGCAAACCTATCGTATTTACTATTATTGGTGCATCAGGGCTTGTAACATTGGCTTATTTTGGTAGTAGATTTATTCAAGAAGTCGTACTTGTTAAGTTTTAGCTTGACTAAAAATCCAAGCTAACGCTTAATACGTTTTCATAAGTAAAAAAGGACTCCTCTGTTGGACGACATATCTACAAGCACCCTATTTATTATTTTAGGTTTGCTTATTTTGATCTCGGGCTATTTCTCAAGCTCTGAAACAGGGATCATGTCAATTAATCGTATTCGATTACGTCACCTCGAAAAGCAAAATCACAAAGCTGCAAAGCGTGTTAGTAAATTACTGCGCAGACCTGACAGGCTGATAGGCCTAATCCTTATCGGTAATAACTTAGTTAATATTGCAGCCGCACAGGTTGCCACAATTATTGGAATACGCTTATATGGCGATATGGGGATTGCCATCGCGACGTTTGTACTCACACTCGTTGTGCTGATTTTTGCCGAAGTCACACCAAAAACATTGGCAGCGCTTTATCCAGAAAAAGTGGCTTTTCCTAGTTCAATTATACTTAAGGGCCTACTCAAGGTTTTGTTCCCTTTCGTTATCGCTGTTAACTGGATCACCAACGGTATGTTGCGAATTTTTGGTATTTCCAACCAACAAATTGAAGAACATAGTTTAAGTAAAGAAGAGCTTAAAACGGTCGTGAATGAGTCAAGTGCCTTACTGCCTTCAAATCACCAGAATATGCTAACGTCTATTCTTGATTTAGAACAAGTCACAGTCGAGGATATAATGATACCGCGTAATGAAATTAACGCAATCGACATAAACGACGACTGGAAAGACATTTCAAAGCAACTGACCAATGCACAGCATACCAGAGTCTTGTTATATCGCGATCAAATTGATGACGCCGTTGGCTTTATTCATTCAAGGGATGCTCTAAGATTACTTACCAAAGAGCAATTCGACAAGCCTTCGTTACTACGAGCAGTTAGAGAAATTTATTACATTCCCGAAAACACCTCGTTAAACACGCAGTTATTAAAATTTCAACAGAGTAAAGAACGTATCGGTTTAGTTGTTGATGAATATGGTGATATTCAAGGTTTAGTGACTCTTGAAGATATACTTGAGGAAGTTGTAGGTGACTTTACTACAACGCAAACGCGCGCAACCAGCGATGAAGTTGATATACAGAGTGACGGCTCGGTGTTAGTAGATGGGGCTGCAAATATTCGTGATATCAATAAAGAAATGACCTGGGAATTACCAACAGAAGGGCCGAAAACACTCAGTGGATTGATCGTAGAGTATTTAGAAGATATCCCTGAGACACAATTAGGTATGCGAATTGCAGGTTATCCAATTGAAATAATTGAGATAAAAGAAAATATGATAAAACAAGTCAAGGTCTTTCCTCAAAAAAGAGATACCAGCAAATAACAATAACCATCATTGAAAAAGCCGAATTTCTGTAAATTCGGCTTTTACTTATGTTGAGTTTAAGCTCAATCCCAAAAATAGTTTTTTGTAATACAAGAAAATCTACCTATCAATGTGAATGTAGTCTTATCCTGTTAACTTTAGTATTCTCAAACTTGGGTTTTTAAGTACGGAGTAACCGTCTCAGAATAGAGTTCTGAACAGATGCTATCTAAATCCTTAGTACTCAATAAGGCAGCGATATTATGTTAGTTCGCTAATTTTATTACCTTCTCTCATTCCATCATCATGAAGGCTGTCGATAAACTATCAGCAACCATACAAAATCGTGAAATAACAGCAATCATTTTATCTAATAAATACATTAATTCATCATCTCTGTTCTATAAATAAAGTTTGAATTAAAGCATTTTTTTACTCTATCTTTTATTTTTCATTAGGATAATGCGTGCCATTTTTATGAATTTCTGCCAGCCAATCATCAAACATATTATTCGCCTCTATAAGCTCTTTCTCTGAGAGTTGAGAGTACTGTCGTTGCTCAAACCAAGCATAACGATTATACAATTCATTATTATTTGTTATTTCCATTATTAAGCGATCAAGTGTGTACGATTTTACTAGGCTGTTACCGCTAATTTGCTGTGAACGATATAAATCTGCTAATTTAATTAACGCCTTTTCACTACCATGCTTTGATGCTTGCTCTAAATAGCTGACTTTTTGTTGATTGAATTTATCTCGTAACCGGATAAATTCATCCCTCGGCAGATCATCCAAACCCTGTGAATGCATGTAAAATTTAGCGGTAAGACCTGTAAACATTTGTTGTGCAGCGACAGAGCCCTGTTTTGCTGCATCTTCAAGGTAAAAGTAAAACTGACGACGTTGGTCTTGATTAATCGCCTCACAGTAATCGAACTGCACGAGTGTATTATCAATCGCCTCACTGGCATCAGAGTAACTTGCCTGAGTTTCTAGCTTCGCTTGCAATGCAAAATCGTCAATCGGTGCAAAAAAACAATACCTTAAACTTTTAGCAAGAATGTATTTTGCATCAATATCACCTTGATCAGCCATATTTTTTAAACGATTAAAATGCGCTTTGAATTGTCCTGTCTGTTTCCAACGAACAGGTATAACTGTTTCTAATTGACCACTGTTTACATGTAAATCATTTATCGCATGACTTGAAACATCTTGCTGCGGCAACTTATCTGTCATGATTGGCTGAGTGGTCTTAGCGTTGATTAATTCAGGTTCTGAAGTGATTTTCAACGCAGAGCTCGATACTGATGGTTGAATCAAAAGGCGACAGTAGTAACCCACAGTAAGAACTATGAATATTAAAATAAGAGATAACCAAGAACGCATTATGATTTAAGCCATTCTTGATAGCTAAAATGTATTTCTTTCATATCCAAGTACAACCAAACCATACGATCCACAAACCACTCCTTAAAAAACCATCATCCGTAAGTTACCGAACACAAAAAACCAAATATCTCAAGCATAGAGCCCATATAAAATAGCAAACCAATCGCTGATAATGACTACAGTAAACTACCAGTTTTGAGGTAATGACTTGGTCGAATTAGAAAATATATAAACAAGAAAAACCCGTTCCGCTTTCAATTCGAGAAGACAATACCCAAGGTAATACCCAAACAATGCTAGTTACTTATCTTGTAAAAATGAGTCAGCTTTGATTAAAAGTACTTTACTAAAAGTGCTAGTTAATACACTCTGAATTTACCATGAAAACAAACGCTCAAACCAATTTTTATTTAAATCAGCTTCACAGCGTTTAAGTTGTGCACCATATCTACTGGCACGATGTTTTACTTTATTTGCAACAGCCATCAACCATTTCTTCTTCTTATAAGTCCCCCGTTTATAACCCCCCCAACCATCATGATAATTTAAGTACTGTGCATAGGCATCCCACTTGGATATGCCGTTAACTTTGTGGGTCTTATAAACAAACCATGCCATAAAATCGATGGCATCCTCAAAATCATCTCTATCGGCACCCGAATTACCCGACTCCCGAATGTAATCTTTCCAAGTCATCGTTTTCGCTTGTGAATACCCATAGGCAGAGCTAGCTCTACCGGTCGGAATAATCCATAAAAAATACTCCATTGGTGGCGCGGCATCATGTCTGAAGGAACTTTCTTGATACATCATAGCCATTAATACATGCTTAGGTGAGCCCCATTTTTCTTGTGCATCTCTCGCATCATAATACCAATCTTCTTTTTCTTTAAATATTTTACATAAGTCATCTGGTTGCTTCGGTGGTGCAGTAGCACACCCCCCAAGTACACATAGCAAAGGTATGAGAAAATATTTTTTTAGCATTTTTTTAAACCTTATTGAACTTTTGCAATTATCGTCTGTCATAACTTATGAATGCAGCAGTTTAGCATTGTTTCATCCCTGAATTTCAATTAGCGCAGCTATTTTAGCTGCGTTTTTTTTATTTGTTCTACCAAATACAAACCCTAACAATTAAATTTCATCTCGACACAATAAAACTATATAACATCAGACAAATTCAATAACTTTTTACAACTGTACTGTCGTATATTCACCAGTTGATTGTACCTGAAAAATTAGGCAAACTATGTAATCGTTAATACCACCTGTTATTTTAAAGGACTAAACATGAAAAAAAGCTTAATATTACTCGCTTTAGGGTGTACATCACTCAATGCGCTCGCCGCTGACACCAGCGTAATCTCAATTACAGATCAAGCGTTTGGTGCTATTGCCAATGATAACATTGACGATAGTAATGCCATACAGTCAGCCATCAATTTTGCTGTTCAAAACAATAAAACAGTTTATATTCCCGCTGGTACTTTCAATGTCGAGAATACGCTCGACTTCACCGCAGCCGGCGGTTCTCATCGCTCAAGAATAAAAGTAACGGGCGAAAAAAGAGAGTTGTCAAAGTTAGTGACATCATCGAACATCAGCATGTTTAAAGTAGCTCATGGTGTAGAAATTCATAACTTAACTTTATCTCAAACTAATTCACAGAAGCAAGGTAATGCTATTGATATCCCGTTTGCGTCTTATCGCTCTCACTTCTCAAAGCTTGATATAGCGGGTTTTGATAAAGGCATTAATGGTAAATGGGTGATATGGAGTCGATTCGAAGATTTATTTATAAACAACGTCAATATCGGTATTAATTTACACGGCAACGGTGACGCACCAGCCTATTGGAATACTGAACCCAACGGCTGGTTTAACAATGTAAATATTTTTGACAATATCTATGTTGAAAAATCGCAAACAGGTATAAAACTGGCCGCGATGGGCAGTAATATCACAAATTCAACAGTGCAAAATTCAAATATAGGCGTTGAGATTTATGGTCCAGCAAATCACTTAACTTGGAATAATCAGATTTCAAACTTCTACGCGGAAGGTGTTCAGACTGTCTTTAAAGTAAAAAATTCAAGAACACTTGATATCAATGGCGTATTTGCACAAGGTGGCAGAAGCAACGCAAGGTATCGTGCCATTATCGATGCCGAAAATGCGGGCTCAATAACAGTACATGGCATGACCGGGCAAGATTGGTGGCAACACAGTGCAATATTAAAAAACACCCAGCTAACAGGTAAATTAGTCGCCATCGGTGGCACAGGTAATTACGATAACCAATCAACCCACTCCAATGGCATTATCAAACAAACAGCCTCTATTAGTTTACCTGCAAACAGAGCGTGGCAAGCATTACCTGAACGCATAACTATATCCGGTAACTCTGCTTACCGCGTGACTGTTTCAGGTATAAGAGATGGTTATGAACCTGTTTTAGAAGAATACACACTATACAATTTCAACGGCAGCAGTCGCTTTGGAAAAATTAGTCATGTTTCAGGTAAGCAACGGATCAAGTTTAAATTCGATGCCGGAAAAATATTTGCAAAACTGGATTACTCGGGTGGTGGCGGATTATCTAACGGTAAGATTACGGTAGAAAAGGTACATTAACCCCCTTGAGATACCGTATAAACAATTATGCGGTATCTCAACATTCCCTTAATTAGAACAATTCTTCAAGAGCATAATTGCACAAGGCTCCCCTTTACAACTATTTGTTCAACAACATATGGTGCAGCAGGTATTTTAGGGGTCAAGCCAACAACCTTTCACATTGCTTATAATTAGCGCGCCGTTTTATTTCAAGGCTCGCACAATAGTTATCTAGCTTCTTAGGCCGACCTACAGCACCGTGAAATACTTTGGTAAATTGGGTGGTGAGTTTTTGCCAGTTCTCTGGGGCGATGTTGAGTCTGTCTAAAATTGGGGAGTTGATTGGGCTTATAGCGCCTCGCTTATCTGCCCGCATACATCGGCCTGTCAACTCTACAAGTTCTAAGTAGGACTTTAATTCAAAGGGTAAACCTTTGGGCATGTGCTTTCGGGGGCTACCTGCAAAACGCGCCAAGTTTTTCGGTTGCTTGCCTTCTTTGGCATGTTCACAGCGTGTTTTAACACTCGTGTAGTCTGAGGTTTCGGGTGTCTCAGCCATTTTGGCTCTAATTGGGTTTAAATCAACATACGCCATACAGGCTGCCAGTGCCGCTTCATCGAGTAAGGCTTGTGATTTAAAACGGCCTTCCCAGAATCGGCCTGTACAGTTATCTTCTTTATTCGCCTTGCGGGCAATGCTTTCATTCAGTACCCGCATAAACCAACTGATACTCGCTAAACGCTCTCTAAATTGTTCAATGTCTTTATTTAAAAAGGTTTGCTGCGCTGAGTCTAGCCGCTCACCTTGAAGGAACTGATGAGACAGTATGGTGCCTTTAAACAGCTTATGCCATCTGATAATAATCGCTTTATCACTCAGTCTTTTAGC
>NZ_PNBY01000220.1 GCF_005886875.1 Pseudoalteromonas aurantia
TTATTTAGGAAACAACGCCTCCTAACTACCTCAATAGGTATTTCTGTTCTTACATTGAATACTTTAGATAATCCTGCGTCTATTTCATCTATAATAACTTTATAATCAGCCAATATTTGAGCTCGCCCTTCATCGCTGTCTTCATAATAATGTTGAGGATCGGCTTTGAGGGCATCCATGGCTTTAGAAAAACCAGCTGAAGTGTCATATCCTTGCGATTGCAAAATACTCAGCATTTGCGTTTTTATTCTGGTTACTTCACCGAGCCCCAAACGGTGTATTTCATCTGGTTCCATATCTGTGGTCGTATAAATCTCTAATGCTCTTTTATACGCTTTATCACCGTTGGGTAAACTCCAAAAGCCAACAGTGTCAGAGGCCTTGATATTTAACGCACTAAAATAATCAATAAGTAGTGTGTAGGCAGGGTAAACACTACTGATGATTTTATTTTTAGCATCATCAAGAAGCTGTTCTTTTCGTTCAGCTGAAAGATCCTCTAACGCCACTAATTTTTGCTCTAACGAAGTATATAAAATATTTTCATGGGCTGGAGTTTTAACAAACCCTCGCATTTCATTCAGTACGCGCTGAATAACGAATTTTGGAGGAATTATGCCTCAGGGCAAGATCATGAACT
>NZ_PNBY01000221.1 GCF_005886875.1 Pseudoalteromonas aurantia
AGTTCATGATCTTGCCCTGGACACTAACACCTCATTAGTGTAACAAAATCCTTCGCTAGTAGGCGCTTCCATTGGAAGTCAATATTAAGTAAAAATCGACTATATATGCATCAAGAATTAAAATGAATCAAAAAGTACTATAAAATGATGCGGAAGTGTTAATGTAGCTATAGTGGGAGATAATTCTAATATTATTATTGTAATTAAACATCCATTAAACTGTTAGCTCACACTGCTTCAAAAACATCCTATCGCATTGTTACATAGTGAAAACGGAAATTAAGCAACTAAAAAGAGCATATTCGGACTTTGACTGCCAATAAAGAACCAAGGGGTTGATGAGGGATTTAAATCAAAATTGGGCAATAAGACAACCGAGTTCCGTATTCTTATACATGAATTTTGGTCAGCATTAGAGAATATTAAATATCTTTTGGCGCTAAAAAACAAAATTAGAGTACCATTTGGCGATGGTAATGCGGTGCACTTCCCTGCTGAGCAGCTTGCCAGGGTGAGATCGTGAGTG
>NZ_PNBY01000222.1 GCF_005886875.1 Pseudoalteromonas aurantia
AGAAACAGAGCAAGCAAAAGCCTATGCTGCCTCGTTGGGGGTGTCTTTAAAAAGCGTCTTGTTGGCAGTGCATTTGCGTGCTTTACATGCTTTGAGTGGCCAAAGTAAATTGGTAACCGGTATGGTAACCAATGGTCGACCTGAAGCAGTGGGAGGGGAGCAACTACTTGGCTTATTCCTAAACAGCTTACCTTTTAGCACGACGACTGCAGCACTCAGTTGGTC
>NZ_PNBY01000223.1 GCF_005886875.1 Pseudoalteromonas aurantia
TACCTTTTAGCACGACGACTACAGCACTCAGTTGGTCTGAATGGATCAAACAGTTGGCAGAGCAGGAGCACCAGCTATGGGGCCATCGTCGTTATCCATTAGCGACATTGAGACGTGAAATGGATGGAGAGGAGCTCTTTAATACGCTCTTTAATTACACCCATTTTAGAGCGTACGCACAGGAGAGTGTTGGCGAAGCCTTGTTGTTCGAGCGTGGGGCTGATGGGCTAACTGATGCCGCTTTTGAGCACTCTAATTATCCATTTATTTTACA
>NZ_PNBY01000224.1 GCF_005886875.1 Pseudoalteromonas aurantia
CAAGGGGATTCGAACCCCTGTTACCGCCGTGAAAGGGCGGTGTCCTAGGCCTCTAGACGATGGGGACGCAGAAATTGATTTGCAAATAATTATATTTGCTATTTCTGCGTTAGATGAGACCGAGCCTCTGAGGCAATAGCCTTATTCTTAGTTGCAGAATAAAATCTGTGTCACTAGGACTGGCTATTTTAACTCGCACCATATGAGTTAGTATAATCTAGAAACCACTCGAGGATTTTTAGATAATATCACTTCACCTGAGTGAAATGGCGTCCCCAAGGGGATTCGAACCCCTGTTACCGCCGTGAAAGGGCGGTGTCCTAGGCCTCTAGACGATGGGGACGCAGAAATTGATTTGCAAATATTGTTTGCTATTTCTGAATTAGATGAGACCGAGCCTGTGAGGCAATGGCCTTATTCTTAATTGCAGAATAAAATCTGTGTCAC
>NZ_PNBY01000225.1 GCF_005886875.1 Pseudoalteromonas aurantia
CCCCCCCCCCCACCCCCCCCCCCCCCCCCCCACACCACACCTTTTTTTATTAAATGATACGTAGACCAACGAGATATACACTAATCTTAACATTATTACCCAACAGCAAGTTAACTTAAGTGATGTTCAGAGCGGGTCATTAGCTCAGTTGGTAGAGCAGTGGACTTTTAATCCATTGGTCGATGGTTCAAGTCCATCATGACCCACCATCCTTTGAAGATATTGATTTCCCGAGCGGGTCATTAGCTCAGTTGGTAGAGCAGTGGACTTTTAATCCATTGGTCGATGGTTCAAGTCCATCATGACCCACCATTCAATATTAACAAAACTGATATCCGGAGCGGGTCATTAGCTCAGT
>NZ_PNBY01000226.1 GCF_005886875.1 Pseudoalteromonas aurantia
CACCTATCCTTATTTGTTAGCCGCCTCCTGCCGCCATAATTGTTGCCCCCAAAAATACAGCAGGCACTACGACTACAGAATCAATGACTATTGTTGCAGGGGTAGCAACTATCTTCCCGGCCGTTTGAGAAAAGGTTGATGGCTGTGCAATTGATATGCGCTGACTTTTTTCAAGCTTCTCTAATGGTAAATCACCCTCTACTGTAAATCGCTTTCCTTCTACTTTTTCCGTAAGCTTAAGCCTTTTTAACAGTTTATCTTTTTTGAAACCGAGGGACAAAAGGTGAGTTTCTATTTCTAAGCTAGGCTCATCGCTTAGTAGTGTTAGCGATACGTTACCAACTATCGTATTGTCTTTCTTTAATTCAAAGTCGTTAAATGATGGGTAAAATTCAATTTTTCTGGATAAAGTAAGTGCCTCTCCAAAATTTTTATTGATTTCGAAAAGGTAAGCAGAGTCAGAGGCTGTAACAAACAACTCTCCAGTATCACTTTTCACGTAGAAACCGTCTATCATTTCCTGCTTGTATTCAGGTGCCCAAAGTGCAGTTGTGCACCCCGAAATGATTAAGACGGCGAGTAGAAAGAGTACTTTCATAAAACTTCCTTTTTAAGAGTTGTTCGTTTGAATACCATGGCGGCTAACGCCCGCATAAGGGGCTGATAATAGTTTGCTAAAATGTGTAGCGAAGCGGAACCGAGCAAACTGTTAGCAGTCCCACTACTTAATGCGCTTGTTGAACGAAGCCGCT
>NZ_PNBY01000227.1 GCF_005886875.1 Pseudoalteromonas aurantia
AGTTCATGATCTTGCCCTGCAGTTGTTGCAATGTACAGAAAGATAATAAATAACGGGAAGGTGTTTTTTATTATAAGATCCATTGTTTAGACTCATTAATTTAGTCTTATTAAAATAAGACTTTGTTTTGTTTTAAATGTCAAATTTTTTGTTTGTGATTTATATTGATCATGGGGGATCATGATTTGAACCGACTATTCGTACAGGGCAAGAAAAGATTTTAGCTGACACACAGGGAG
>NZ_PNBY01000228.1 GCF_005886875.1 Pseudoalteromonas aurantia
TTAGCGGCTTCGTTCAACAACCCAATGATCATGAAGACGACATGCTGGTCTTGTATACCTAACACCAAAAATATTGTACCAATGATTAAATTTGACCACTTACCAAACATAAAAACATGCCTTTCAACTCATTACTATCACCACTTAAAAATGCTAAACGCGCAACACACTTCCAAATAACTCCAAAACTACCCAGCTCTAATTACCCACTTAGAATATTTTGTTAAATGCTAAGGCCCAGTTTTGTGCCGAAAAATAACACAAATGTATAAATAGTAATAGTGCACATAATAGAAACACGCGGTAAAATTGTGATAAAATGTAAATGAAGTAGGATAATAAACATTTTAAAACTACAAAAAGTTAACAATCATCAATGAGTAATAGCAGGGTTGTGACGCGCGGTATGAGTGACTAGGGTGTTTTGAAGTCACGTTTTCAGAGGTATAGTGCGTTATTTTCGTTCGCGCTCATCTTGATCGCAGAATACTCAAGCTGACTATCACATGTCAGGAAAAAACCTCTTTGCGATAGTAATAGATGTATTACCCAGATGTAAGCTGCATCATAATGTCTAAACACACAGGGACAATAGACAGCAATAATAAGCCTGCTATGGTATAATTAAAGTATCGCTGTCGAACTGAATTGCTCAAGTACTTTTTTAGCACCACACCGAATACCAACCAGACACCTACACACGGTAGTCCCACTGTAATGGTACATTGAATTT
>NZ_PNBY01000229.1 GCF_005886875.1 Pseudoalteromonas aurantia
CGATAAGACAGGAAGAGGACAGGCTATGGCGATTGTAAAAGAATTACTGCAAAACAAGCCGATATC
This sequence comes from Pseudoalteromonas aurantia, assembly GCF_005886875.1. Classification (GTDB taxonomy): domain Bacteria; phylum Pseudomonadota; class Gammaproteobacteria; order Enterobacterales; family Alteromonadaceae; genus Pseudoalteromonas; species Pseudoalteromonas aurantia_A. Next base: position 67 of record NZ_PNBY01000229.1, read on the forward strand.
AATTAATGGTGGGTCCAGGCGGCCTACCATTAAAGGGAATCATTACATGTACAACAATGATCCCTGTAATGTGTCTTTCCAGGAAATGAGACACCAGGGAACCCTGACCGTTATTGTGAATGTCAGGCTCAATCAGAATGGTGACACCAGCTTTTTGCCCTGGCAGGAAGATAAAATTTGTTCACTG
>NZ_PNBY01000023.1 GCF_005886875.1 Pseudoalteromonas aurantia
CAGGGCAAGATCATGAACTTTACCTTGACATAAATTTATGATCTTATACTGCTTTTTAAATTAAGCAGCCCAATCATGTCAGCCAACACGTTATTCGAACACTTCTCTTCCATTGATGACCCTCGCCAGCAAGGCAAAGTGCAACACCCATTATTCGATATTCTGTTTCTTACTATCAGTGCCGTAATCGCAGGTTGCCAAGGTTGGGAAGAAATAGAAGACTTTGCTCATGACAAACTATCTTGGTTACGTAAGTTTATAGCACTTTCGAACGGTGTGCCGCGGCACGACACGATTGCAAGAGTTATAAGCCGAATCGATATGACTCAATTTCAAGCCAGTTTCTCTCAATGGATGCAAAGCTGCAGCGAGCTCACAGACGGCAGTGTGGTTGCAATAGATGGAAAAAGGCTAAAAGGTTCATTTAAACAGCCAGATAGAAAAGATGCCATCCACATTGTCAGTGCGTTTGCCTGTGAAAATGGCGTGACATTAGGTCAGTGTAAGACCGACTCGAAGTCCAATGAAATCACCGCAATCCCAGAGTTGCTAAAGTTATTAGAGCTAAAAGATTGCTTAGTGACCATTGATGCAATGGGCTGTCAAAAGGAGATTGCGAAGCAAATTATAGAAAAAGA
>NZ_PNBY01000230.1 GCF_005886875.1 Pseudoalteromonas aurantia
GTCATTAATTTTCAATCACATCACTTACATCCATATTTTTCCAGTTAAGTTGTACTACTACCTGTATGAAATAGACTAGCCCCTCTATGTAGTCTCGCCGTCGTAGTTTAAATGACTGTTTTTGGAAGTATCGTAGTCCAACAAATGCCCACGAAACCACTCGCCTGTTTTTGATTGAGTTCGCCCGTTTTTCCTGCTTTATCTATCACGGCACCAAGCATCATCGAAAACCAATGGGCCAACGTCGCTAACAGTAACAGTATATTTAATCGGTTGAGTTTATTCGTTCTGTGTAGATCTGAGCCTAAGCCAAATCGAACGCTTTTTTGGTCTCGAAACCCTGCCTCTATCTGCATTCTCATACCATATAGTTTGAGCACTTTTTCGAGAAAATTGTGTCTTTTTACAAGGGAAGAAACGAGCAACCAAGGTTCCTTATAAACGCGTTTCTTATCCCTTTTTAATAGCTTATGCCCCTTGCCAACCAGCACCGCATGGGTGTGGTATTTTGCACTTTTGGTCAGTTCGACCTCGCCAAGATAGCAGC
>NZ_PNBY01000231.1 GCF_005886875.1 Pseudoalteromonas aurantia
CCGGCCGAGCAGAAAATAGCCCATGCGGGAAGCTTTGGTAAAGGGCTTGCAGATGCGGGCATCTCTTTTTTGACCTGGGTTAAGGACGTTGTCGAAGTTGCTTCAGGTGGTCTGAAACTTATCAGGCAAGTAAAGGCTCACTGGAATACCCCTTATGAAGGCTCGGTCTTTGAATGGCTTGAAAAAGCAGATCAAACCTACCGCGAAGGAGAGTACAAGGAGCTGGTGGAAGCCCTGGGCTTTGACCCGCTCAAGGTCAATGTAGAAGACTTCAAACAGGCCTGGGAACTAGCCCTGATTATTTGGG
>NZ_PNBY01000232.1 GCF_005886875.1 Pseudoalteromonas aurantia
TCACGCACCGGCAGTACGTCTATTAATGCTTGAGTCAGTTCTTCCAGCGCTTTTTTTGGGTTGTCCGATGCCACTACATCTCTGACAGTGTCCACTAATGCTTCGGCCTTAAGGTGTTCGGTCAGGCAGCCTACAGGCATCCCGGGCTGATTGTTCTTAAGCCGGACTGATTGCTCTGGGTGCAGCAACAATAAATGCTCGCACAGGAGGCTCAGGATCACGCCACGCTTAGATCCTTCAACACCTCTCTGTTTGCTCAGTTTGTTCCAGCCTCCATGGGCTTTCCAGTCCTGAATAAAAACCTCGACCAACCACCTCAGCGAATAAAATCGG
>NZ_PNBY01000233.1 GCF_005886875.1 Pseudoalteromonas aurantia
TATTAGAGCGGGTCATTAGCTCAGTTGGTAGAGCAGTGGACTTTTAATCCATTGGTCGATGGTTCAAGTCCATCATGACCCACCATTTTGCAAGTTAACTTAAGTGATTTTCAGAGCGGGTCATTAGCTCAGTTGGTAGAGCAGTGGACTTTTAATCCATTGGTCGATGGTTCAAGTCCATCATGACCCACCATAATTTGAATAAATTAATTTGCCAGATCGGAAGAGAGTAGTGTAAGGAAAGAGTGGATTCAATAGAGTATAACGCGCTGGTCGCCGATGGGTTAAAAAAAAAAAAAAGGGGGGGGGGGGGGGGGGGGGGGGGGGGGGGGGGGGGGGGGGGGGGGGGGGGGGGGGGGGGGGGGGGGGGGGGGGGGGGGGGGGGGGGGGGGGGGGGGGGGGGGGGGGGGGGGGGGGGGGGGGGGGGGGGGGGGGGGGGGGGGGGGGGGGG
>NZ_PNBY01000234.1 GCF_005886875.1 Pseudoalteromonas aurantia
GCTAGAACTGGATGCGCCGATCTCCCCACTTTCAAAAAAACTGGATCACCTTCAGCATATCCCGCTGGATATAGACGTTACTCCGCAGGATAACAGCAGAACCCAAAAAGAAGGTTCGCAATGGACATACAAACATTTCCATGGCTTTGCTCCTATTATGTCTTATGTGGGAAAAGAGGGCTGGTGTATAGGCGCTGAACTTCGTCCTGGCTCACAACATTCCCAGAACGATTTCGTGCCCTTTCTAAACACTGTATTACACAGACTCCG
>NZ_PNBY01000235.1 GCF_005886875.1 Pseudoalteromonas aurantia
TGGGTTTGCCGGGTTACCCACGTATGGGCCCTTTACAAAAATATTGATCACTTGCGGGGCACCACATATTCCTCAAAAATTAATAGAGCAACTCGCCCCCGGCGGTATTATGGTAATACCGGTTGATGAAGGGGGAGCGCAGCGAATGTTGCGAATAAAAAAACTCCCCGATGGCTCTCTTTTAGAAGAACGTTTCGAGGAGTTTTCTTTCGTACCTATGTTAGCAGGTAAGAATCATTAATATTTATTGTTGTATCATATCCAAGCCACCGCCCTGGTCGGCCTTGGTATTTTTTCTCTTGAAAAGATTTAAATCGAATTTACCAAAACGGTAACTGAAATTTAAACGTATCACTTGAGGGTCCCTTCTTCTTTGTGTTACCTGATTAAAAAAGCTACTCTCTGAATATTGTTGGAAAACTTGAGAACGG
>NZ_PNBY01000236.1 GCF_005886875.1 Pseudoalteromonas aurantia
AAGCCAATTAACATGATTAAGGCCAGCTGGCTGTATATGTTCAGAGTTTCTCCTGCCAGTAACAGTCCGGCCAGTGCGCCTGCCAGCCCTAATGGCACCGTCAGCATGACCACCAGTGGGTGCACAAAGCTTTCGAACTGTGCTGCCAGCACCAGATAAACAATCAACATGGCCAGACCAAAGATCATCAGGATGGAGCTTTGATTGGATCGATAGTCGAGTGACTCTCCTTTGTAGTCCACGGTGGCTTCCTGGGGCAGGTTATCAACCACTAACTGATCAAGGTAATCCAGAGCTTCGCCAATGGAGTAACCCTCCTGCAGACTGG
>NZ_PNBY01000237.1 GCF_005886875.1 Pseudoalteromonas aurantia
CCTGATGTCTGATATCACTTTTGAAGGAGGGCAGTTACGGGATACCCACTCATTTGCCAATCTGATCGACGGTCGAGATCCTTGTTCAATAATGGTGTCTGGCCCTCTTAAAGAGCATCAATGGGTTCAGCTGATTGGCAGACTGGAAGGTATAAATCCCAGGCCGTGACTGATGCTGGCCAATGGTACACGGCCTCCTGCAGGGTTGGGACTGGATGCACGCTTGTCTGAACCAAAGGTCTGCGAAAGGGTTGTTGTCAAGACTGAGAGTGATAT
>NZ_PNBY01000238.1 GCF_005886875.1 Pseudoalteromonas aurantia
GGTACTGACCTTTCTTAATCCTGAAAGTGACACCTGGGGAGCAGGCTGGAATATTATTCAGTCGAAAATTGCCATAGGGTCTGGCGGGATTTATGGAAATGGCTGGCTGTTGGGTACTCAGTCTCACCTGGACTTCCTGCCGGAAAGTCATACTGACTTTATCATTGCGGTACTGGCTGAAGAGTTTGGCTTGATGGGGTGTCTGGTCTTGCTGGCGCTCTATTCTTTGATTATTGGTCGAGGCTTATTTATTACCCTCAAAGCCCAGACGCTATTTGGCAGACTGCTGGCAGGTAGTATAACTCTGACGTTTTTTGTCTACATTTTTGTCAATATCGGTATGGT
>NZ_PNBY01000239.1 GCF_005886875.1 Pseudoalteromonas aurantia
GCGAAAAACTTCCAGGCTGATTAACAGGGTAATAATCCAGCCTATATAGCCAACGAGAACTATCAAGGCTGGATTCAAGCAATAAGTGCAATCGACTCCCCAGTGTAGACTTCGAGCGGTGTTCGCCCACCTAAAACTTTTCGAGGCATGGTGTTTATCAATAATTCCATCGTACTGATGTCATCCTTTGTCAGACCTCCTAAAGCCATCTTCTTCGGATAGGTTCGTCTAATAATACCATTGGTATTTTCGTTCGTTCCCCGCTGATAACTGGCGTAAGGCTTGGCAAAAAATATATCAGCATTTACAGCTTCAGATACTCTTGCATGAGCGGCAAATTCCCCGCCGTTATCCTGTGTAATAGTGCAAACTGATGATACTCGGCCGAGTAGGTTGATCATTGTGTCAGCTACCGTTTCTGCTTGCTTGGTATCTACCTTACCAATAAGGGTATAGCGGCTTTTAC
>NZ_PNBY01000024.1 GCF_005886875.1 Pseudoalteromonas aurantia
TTCTCCAAAGAGAAAATCAATTGAGACTCTAAATTTTTTTTGCGTTGCTTCAATCTAAGAAAGAAGGTTCGCTGTTAGAACTCAATCTGTACGAGTGCCCACACAGATGATTGCTTCATATTTTTAAAGAACGTTGCGATGATTAAGCGCTTTGCTTTATCTCGCTAGGGCTGCGCATGTTACGCTTTCCTATTTTTTTGTCAACACTTAATTTTAAACATTTTCTTAAGTGAAAAGCTAAACTAAGTTTTACTTAACGCTGACCTCGTTTTAACTTGCTTTTCAGCGTGTTGCTCCGTGTCAGTGGGGTCGCATTATAGGGAGATGCAGAAAAAGCGCAAGCGTTTATTACAAAACAATGACAAAAACAGACTGTTCGAACAAAAAGCAGGCTAAAAGAGCCAGAATGCTGCATATACATACAAAAAAGCGCTAAATTAGCGCTCTATCGTCAATTGCCATGACATTCTATGTTGATAAGTTGCTTCTTGCTCTAGCTCACTTAACATAAGTGGATGCTCAGATAACCACTGACCTGCAAATGAAAAGTGTAAATGATCTGCTTTATCCATAGTTACAGCAAAATCGGCCAAGACATCATCTTTACGCCTCATAGATAGAATAACTGCTAACCTGGTTAAACGGATCAACCTAGTCGCTAATAGGGTTTGACTGCCAAGTCCGGTGAACAACTTTGAACTTAAATCAGCACGGTGACCTAAGGTAAGCGCGACAATTAGTTGTTTCTCTGTTTTGCTAAATCCTGGCATGCCGGTATTATTCAAAATATACGCGCTGTGTTGATGGTATTGTTTATAGTCAACCACGAGGCCTATTTCATGCAAATGTGCTACAGCTGTTAAAATGGGTGTTATATATGCCATATCCAACTGCCAAGATTGCGCCAACTGCTTAGCTAACTTCACACTCAGCTCCGTCACACGTTGAGCTTGACGTTTATCAACATGGTAACGTTCAGTGAAGCCATCTAATGTGCGATTACGAATATCTGTATTTTGAAAGTCGGATATCATGCTATAAAGCACACCTTCACGCAGCGCCCCTCCAGCAAGACCCATTTGTTGGATTTCTAAACTTCGAAACAAAGCAATTAAAATCGCTAATCCAGAAACAAACACCAGACGTCGCTCTTCACTCAAGCCTGGAAGCTGGAGTTGCGCAATGCTTGCATACTGCATCGTTTGTTTTTGAATTGCCAATAAGCGCTCAAGTGTCAACACTTCACTTTCGCCCGAAGCGGCTAATATTTCTTGAATTGCTTGAATAGTACCAGATGCACCGATAGCTAACTCCCAACCCATATCGATGTATTGCGATTGTATCGGAGCAATCTCTATCGCAGCCGCGGATATCGCTTTATTAAAATTATTTTTACTCAAGGTGCCATCACAAAAGTACTTTTCTAGGAAAGTAACACACCCCATATCTAAACTTTTATAAAGCTCAGCACTGAAACCCTGACCAATTACCACTTCAGTACTGGCGCCACCAATATCGATCACAAGTTGTCTACCTTGGCACGCCGACGTATGTGCCACACCTTTGTAAATCGTCTTAGCTTCAAGCTCTCCACTGATCACATTAATTTTGTGACCTAAAATACGCTCTGCTTCAGACTTAAAATGATCCGAATTTGTCGCCAATCGCAATGTCGCGGTTGCTACAATGCTGATATTTTGGGCCGGAATATCTTGTAAGCGCTCGGCAAAAAGCGCTAAGCACTCCCAGCCTCGCTCCATCGCCTCTACAGACAGCACATTCTTTTCATTCAACCCTGCGGCCAAACGCACTTTGCGCTTAACTCGGCCAATAGTATGAATACCGCCAGCCATATGTTTAGCAATTAACATATGGAAGCTGTTAGAGCCTAAATCTATAACAGCAAACACATTACTTTGTGGAAAATCTTGCCCCACTCTAAATACCTCTAGCTACTACCATGTATTCATAAACCACACTACGAGCGTGGTTTATGATGACTATTTTGACGACGTCCGTTATTACTACGATTACGTTGAGGACCCGAAGAGTAGTTACGCTTTCGTTGTATGTGCGGTTTAGTTAAATCATCGAGTAATGCTGACTTATCATAGTGAGATAATGGGATCGCATGCTCAATATACAGCTCAATTTCATGCAAATTATAAGCGTATTGCTCACACGCAAAACTAATCGCATAACCAGAAGCTCCTGCACGGCCTGTACGACCAATTCGGTGCACATAATCTTCACAGTCATCAGGTAAATCAAAGTTAAATACGTGACTCACTTCTGGTATATGTAATCCTCTTGCTGCAACATCAGTGGCAACTAAGAAGTCAATATCACCTTTAGTGAACTGCGCTAAAATTGCTTGTCGCTTTTTCTGGTTTACATCACCCGTTAATAGACCAACTCGATGCTTATCTGCTTTGAGCCATGCATACACGTTTTCACAACTTTGTTTAGTGTTTGCAAATACAATTGCTTTATCTGGCCACTCTTCTTCTATTAACGTAAGCAGTAATGGTATTTTGTCATCATGCGATGGATGAAATAACTCTTCTGCAATCAGTTTACCCGTTTTTACATCTGGCTCAATTTGAACATGTTCTGGGTTAGTCATGTGCTCAAAAGCCAATTCTTGCACGCGATAAGACAAGGTTGCTGAAAAGAGTAAATTTAGTCGCTCTGCTGTATCCGGCATGCGATTAAATAAATAGCGGATATCTTTTATGAAACCCAAATCAAACATTCGATCAGCTTCATCTAGTACAACAACTTCGATTTCATTGAGGCTATATGCGCCTTGTTTATAAAAATCGATTAAACGACCCGTGGTGCCAATTAAAATATCTACACCATTTTCAAGTTGAACCCGTTGTTTTTCGTAATCTTCGCCACCATATATCAAACCTAGTTTAAGATTACAGTGTGGCGCGATGATTTTTGCATCTTTGTGGATCTGAATCGCCAACTCCCGAGTGGGAGCCATGATCAGCGCTCTTGGGTGCTTTCTGGAAACACCTTTATTTTGCAACAAACGGTGACAAGTGGCTGTTAAAAAAGCCAAAGTTTTACCTGTTCCCGTTTGAGCTTGGCCTGCAATATCACGACCATCGCAGATAAAAGGCAAACACTTTGCTTGGATTGGCGTACAATATTCGAAGCCATTCTCAGCTAATCCGGCGACCACTTCCGGAGCTAGAGCAAAGTCAGAAAATTTATTATTGGTCAAATGTGTCTTAGTCATAGCAATTAAGCATAACGTTTAAACTTGCAATAAGAAACAAGAGTGTTTAAATACGCAGTAAATAATTCGCCTAATTCTAACGGAGAGCGTAATGAGCGACAAAATTATCCAACTAACTGATGACAGCTTCGAAGCTGATGTACTTAAATCAGCACAGCCTGTACTAGTAGACTTCTGGGCAGAATGGTGTGGCCCGTGTAAAATGATTGCGCCAATTCTAGATGAAGTGGCCAGCCAATATGAAGGCAAAGTGACCATTGGTAAATTAAACATTGACCAAAATGCTGGCACTCCACCAAAGTTCGGTATCCGTGGTATTCCTACACTTCTTCTATTCAAAGACGGTGCAGTAGCTGCAACTAAAGTTGGCGCATTATCTAAAACTCAGCTTGTTGAGTTTTTAGACGCTAACATCTAAGTATAAAATGACATCAATATCAGCGCATATTGATGTCATTTTACTCAACAAATTTTAATTTTTTATTTTTATTTACATAAAATTTGTTTAAAGACTGGACGACTAGCCGCCTACCTGCTAATTTATAAAACCACAAACCTTAGTAGTATCAAATCAACCTCTCTCGTTGTTACGAGAATGACAATTGTAATAAAGAACCCACCAATATGCATTTACGCGAACTGAAAGACAAGTCAATCAATGAACTTGTAAAACTAGCCGAGTCCATGGGACTTGAGAACGTAGCACGTCTAAGAAAACAAGATATTATTTTTGCTATTTTAAAAGCTCACGCTAAGAGCGGCGAGAATATTTACGGCGGCGGAGTTTTAGAAATTTTGCAAGATGGCTTCGGCTTTTTACGCTCATCAGAAGCATCTTACTTAGCTGGCCCAGACGATATTTATGTATCACCAAGTCAAATAAGACGCTTTAGTATGCGTACTGGTGATACCATTAGCGGCTTGATCCGTCCACCGAAAGACGGCGAGCGCTACTTTGCATTGTTAAAAGTAAACGAAGTTAATTTCGATAGACCAGAAAACTCTCGTACTAAGATTTTATTTGAGAACTTAACACCAATTCATGCAAACGAACGTTTTGTTATGGAACGCGGAAATGGCAGTAAAGAAGACATTACTGCTCGCGTATTAGACTTAGCATCACCGATTGGTCGAGGTCAACGAGCGCTGATCGTCGCACCACCTAAAGCGGGTAAAACGATGTTGCTACAGAATATCGCTCAATCAATTACTTACAATAACCCTGATGCTACATTAATGGTGTTATTGATAGATGAGCGTCCAGAAGAAGTCACAGAGATGCAGCGCCTAGTAAAAGGTGAAGTCATCGCTTCAACATTCGATGAACCCGCTAACCGTCACGTACAAGTGGCTGAAATGGTTATCGAAAAAGCAAAGCGCTTAGTAGAACATAAGAAAGACGTTATCATCTTACTCGATTCAATTACTCGACTAGCACGTGCATACAATACGGTTATCCCATCATCAGGTAAGGTCTTAACTGGTGGTGTTGATGCGAATGCATTGCACAAACCAAAGCGTTTCTTTGGTGCAGCACGTAATGTTGAAGAAGGGGGAAGTTTAACTATCGTAGCAACTGCCCTTATCGACACTGGCTCTAAAATGGATGAAGTTATCTACGAAGAATTTAAAGGGACTGGTAACATGGAATTACACCTTAATCGTAAGATTGCTGAAAAGCGTGTATTCCCTGCTATTGACTTTAACCGTTCAGGTACCCGTCGCGAAGAGTTACTTACCAAAGCAGATGAGCTACAAAAAATGTGGATCTTACGTAAGATCGTACATGAAATGAGTGAAATTGATGCGATGGAATTCTTAATTGATAAGCTATCAATGAGTAAAACTAACAATGAATTCTTTGATTTAATGCGTCGTAAATAACGTTTAAAATCAATAATAAAAACCTGCTTATGCAGGTTTTTTTATGCCTAAAATAAATGGAAGGATAACTGTTTTTGTTCTATACCTAGAGGGCCATTTAGTCGTTTTAGCAAGGACTTACCCACTCATGAAGCCTCAACATCTCATTGCTTGGCATTTTACTGCCAATTGCCTCTGTATATTTATTGTTATGATAACTTTTTCATTACCATGGGCTGTAACTATCACACTTTTGATCGTTTCAGCGCTAACCGCATTCATATTGGTGAAGTACATCAGCAGAGGCAATGCAAGTACGCCATATTTGAGTCAATTAGTGGCGGCATTATTAAAAGATGACAATATTGACCTCACCTATCGGTTTGACGAAAACACCCCCAACATTCCTCCGGCCTGTTTAGCCATTAATGCCAGCCTAGCGACCATCGAGCATTTAATTGGCGAGGTCTATTATTCATCATCTCGTTTATCACCTATGGCTGATAGCTTACGTGATACGTATTCATCAATGACACAAAAAGCGACTATTCAGCATGTCCACGGCACTGACTTAGAGGTCTCTTTCAAGCGGATGATCACGGTCGCACGAGAATTAGATGAAAATTTAGATAAAATTTACAGCTCAGTGGATGAAGCCACAAAAGCAGTCAAAAAAACTCGCATCGATACTGGTAAAAGCCAAGAAAGTTTAATGAGTCTTGCTGAAAACATTCAAGCAACCAGTATACAAATAGAGGCGCTCAAAGTCGATAGCGACGCTATCAGCTCAGTGATTGATGTTATCAACTCTATTGCCGAGCAAACAAACTTACTTGCATTAAATGCTGCGATTGAGGCAGCACGTGCAGGCGAACAAGGCCGAGGCTTTGCTGTCGTCGCTGACGAGGTGCGTAGTCTGGCCGCTCGAACTAGTCAATCAACCCAACAAGTACGTGATATGGTCTCTAAAATTCAAGCAGGCACAGACAGTGCGCACGACCTCATGTTGGCGGCCTTGGGGGAAACACAAACCACCGTGTCTTTATCACAAGCATCTACTTTAGAAGTTGATCAAATTGAACAAGCAATTTTAGATATTAATACTTTATCACAAAGTATACATGAACAAGTCAGTCGCCAAAAAGCGGTATCTGACGAAGCTCAAACTAGCATCGACTCTCTTATCGAGCTCAACTCCGACGCACTAAGTAGCTCTCAAATACAAGCAGTATCTAGTAATGATTTAATTAATTTAGCACGTAGTATCCATGCGAAACTTTCAATTTTCAACGTCAATTCTACTTTAGTTGATCACAACAAACGCGTAGATGACACTCGGCTGCACAAAATCGTGATTGATGAGGAGATGATGATGCAAAACAATAATTCAAACGATATTGAGCTGTTCTGAGGCCGCTGCTAACTTTAACTCATCACATAGAATCAGGTACAAATGTTGTGCCTGATTGTGGTCCGGTGTCGATAAAACATGATCCAATTGCTTCGCTGTATGCGCAATATCATGAAACCCAAAAGTAATCGCAGCACCGGCAAGACGATGACATGCATTTTTTAGGGGCTGTGTTTGATTACTTTCCCATAAGTCGATTATATTATATCGCTCTTCTTCTAACGTCTCTAAAAAGCTCGCCGTCAGATCTGACATATCAATCTGCATATGGGATGTAGAACACTCTTTATGCTCTAAATGTTTTGATAAAATTTGGTGCAATAATTTAGTATTTACAGGTTTGCCAATATGGCCCGTGAAACCATGCTCTAAATAACCTTTTATTTCTCGTGCCATCACATTGGCAGTTAATGCATAAATCGGCCCGTTAAATCCTGCTTGTCGCAGAATTCTGAACGCCTCTAAGCCGTCTACTTTTGGCATTTGTATGTCCATCAAGACTAAATCAGGAAATTCAGATAAACATACTTCGATGGCAGTTTCACCATTATTTGCAATAAACACCTCAGGTCCCATATTTGATACTAAACGAGAAAATAATGCACGATTATCTGAATGATCTTCCGCAATTAAGACTTTACCTGATAAAGCATCGAGCGTATCTGCTGCTATTTCTTGTTTTGAACTTCCAACGTACCGCTTCGCAAAGCACGGGATCTCGACTGAAAACTTACTCCCTTTATGTAATGTACTTTCAACACTTATTTTCCCACCCATTATATCGATGAGCTGTTGAGACAAAGACAACCCTAATCCTGAACCGCCAAAGCGACGAGAGATGCTATTATCTCCCTGCTGGAAACAATCAAAGATACTATTCAAATATTTCTCGTCCATACCAATACCGGTATCTTCGACAATAAATAATACCGCCCCTTCAGAGACCGATACCGTTAATTCAACACTGCCTTGCTCAGTGAATTTTACGGCGTTACCTAATAAGTTTATAAGCACTTGTTTTATACGTATGTAGTCAAGTTCAACTAAATATGTATCAAGTAGTTGATTATGAATAATGAACTTTAAGCCCTTTTGTACACAGGCATGTTGAAACATATCGCTAATATCGGTGATTAGGCCATCAAGTTCAAACTCGCTTAATTCTAATTCAAATTGCAACGCTTCTATTTTGCTCAAATCTAATACATCACAAATCAATTCACGTAAATGATCACCCTGCCTATGCACAACCTTCAGTGACTCTTGTAATGCGCTATCTCTTTGATGATCTAACAATAAAGCTTCCGTATGCCCCAAAATAGAGGTCAGTGGCGTACGTATTTCATGGCTAATATTAGCCAAAAACTGGCTTTTAACTTGATTTGCTTCTCGCAATTCGTCCGCTACTTGCTGTAGTTGTGCTGTGCGCTGTGCGACCTGACGACTCAATTCCGCTTTGGTGTGTTGCAATACCCTCTTGCGATATATGCTAATACCAGCAATCCCCAAAGAAAGTACCAGTAACACACCTAGCCACACCAGCTGTTCTCGTTGCTCTATCTGTAACTTTTGTAATGCTTGATATTGCTTCAGCGTTTTTATTTCTTGATTGAGTTCGTTTTCCGCTACGGTGGCTTGATACTGTTCTAATTTTTTACTTAAGCTTCTGCTCAATAGCTCTTTTGAGAGCTTATGATATGTTCGATAACTTTCGAGTGCTTGCTGTGGTTTATCTAAAGCAGCTTGAATAAAAGACAATAACAAATAGCCATCTTTTTCCCTACGTGCTGCCCCTGTTTCTTGAGAAATAGCAATAAATTCAAGTGTGCTCTCTCTCGCTTGGCTGTACTCTCCTCGAACGAACAGCGCTTGAGACAATGGGTACAAAGTCTCTCTTCGTCCATCGAGGCTGTCTACTTGTTCTGCATAATACAATGCAAAATTTGCTTCCGCTAAACTTTGCTCAACTTTACCTTCGTTCAAGCTCAAAGTTGCCAAATTTGCATACTCTATGCTCAGGTGTTGCCAGCTTTCGGTTGACTCATAATAAGCTATTGCAGCCATTTGATTTACACGAGACAGTTCCCAGCGCTCCGTGAGCCTATAAATCACACCTAGGTTTGCTTGCGACAATGCCCTACCATAGTTATCCTCTAGCTCAATGAATAACTTAATTGCACGTAATAATATTTTTTCCGCGACAGCATAGCGATATTGCTGAATATACACCCCTGAAAGATTCAGCATAATATCAGCCTCGTCCTGTTTATCACCATGAACTTCATAGAGTTGATGTGCTGCCACATAATGAATAATCGACAAATCCAATTGATGTGTCTGCATATATGTGAGGCCTAAATTACTGTGTATATTGGCAATTTCTAATGGATTATCACGTTCAGTGGCCATATTTAAGGCACGATGGTAAAGCGCAGCCGCTTGAATAAAGAGTCCTTGGAAATAAGTAGCAACCCCTTGAAACTTTACGCTGAAATAAAAAGCATCACTGAGCGGTTCATGTTCTGTCAGTTGTTCCAACTCACGGAAGTATTGGGTAGCAGTGGTATATTTTTGGTATTTTAATGCCTGACGACCAAGGCTTTCAATGAGTGATTCAAGTTGCTTTGGAGAAAGGTTCGGGTGCCCTCGTAATTGCGCACCTGCCCTGGCTACATGTTGCCATGATGACATATCATCTAATGCCATCAATTTATCGTCTAGAGACGTTGAGGCAGTTGTCGCTCCTGCACTCCAAGGCATAGCTACGCCCATAAAAAGTAGTAACCAAATAAGGCGTAAACCTGAAATACCCGTCATCCTTGACCCTCATTGAAATGCGAAATTTAATCGTGTTAAGGTGAAGATACACTAACTGAAAAGATCGAACAATGTTCAACCCACTGCTAGATATTATATTTACTGAACTCTCTGGGGGTAAAGTATTTAAAGTTCATACTTTAGCCGCAGTACTGACACAGCAAGGGAATTTACCGCCGCTCGATGACGAACCGAACAAATCGCTCTTTAAAAGAAACTTTTTGGTTATGAATGCACTCTTTCAACTACAAACAGAGTTACTTCAGTCCCAGCAATATTTGCATATCGACAGCATGAGTATTTATTTAAGCAGTAAGCTCGACAAGCAATTAATGATTGATAGCCCGTTGAGAGACTATTATTTAGATTGGCGTAATTATGATACCAGTACACAAGAGATAGAAGGTTTACTGACACACTTTTGGCAGACATTACACACTAAAAATAAGGTGAAACCTATCACTGAAACTCAATTGCAGGCTTTGTGTCAAGCTTGGCAACTTCCTTACCCCTTTACACAAAAGCAGCTCAGTAAAAAATGGCGGCAACACGCATTAGCCTCGCACCCAGATAAAAACCCCGCTGGGGGCGAGGTTTTTAAAAGGTTACACGATGAGTATATCAAACTGAAATCAGTGGCTAGTGATTTATTCGGCGCACCCTAAATTTACGCCCTTTCAGCTTACCCTCACTGAGCTTTCTAAAGGCTGGCTTAGAGGCATCTCTGGCGACCGCAACATACGCTGTATTGTCTAACACATTGATTTTACCAATTTGTGCAAATGCGATCCCTTGCTCACCGGTTAAACTGCCAACGATATCACCAGGGCGTACTTTTTGCTTTTTGCCACCGTCTATTTGTAAAGTGATCATTTCAGGTTTGTATGGTGCTTTGTCTAATAAACTATGTGCAGGCACCTGAGACGGCTCAAAGTCTCGGTCATACACATCCCCAATTTGAGCCACTTTAAACTCTTCACTCTCACCGTAAATTGAGCAAGCAAGTCCTTTCTTACCACCACGCCCTGTGCGACCAACACGATGAACATGAGTTTGTGCATCATGCGCTAAATGGTAATTGATCACCATATCCATATCGTCAATGTCTAAGCCCCGAGCAGCTACGTCAGTGGCCACCAAAATAGACGCACTTTTATTAGCAAAGCGAATGAGAGTCTGTTCGCGGTCGCGTTGTTCTAGATCACCATGCAGTGCCACCGCATTAAATGCTGCATCTTGTAAGTCGTCACATACTTTTTGTGTTTCAACCTTGGTATTACAAAACACCACACAACTTTGCGGTTTATTTTGTAATAGTAGTAAACGTAAGGTATTAAACCTCAACTTGTTATTGTCTAACTTATAAAACAGTTGTTTGATACTGGTGTTAACTACTTGGTCTTCAACCTTCACCATTTTAGGTTGATCCATAACACGCTCTGAGATCGCTTCAATACGCTTTGGAAATGTCGCGCTAAACATGAGGTTTTGACGATCGCTTGGTAAGTAGCTCACGATGTTATCAAGTGCATCGGCAAAGCCCATATCAAGCATTTGGTCTGCTTCATCGAGCACTAAAGTCGATACTTCATTAAAGTTAAGCGTGCCTTTAAATAAGTGATCTTCAATACGCCCAGGCGTGCCAACAATGATATGTGCGCCATGTTCTAACGACCCAATTTGTGGGCCAATGGGTACACCGCCACATAAAGTAAGAATTTTAATATTATGAATACCGCGTGCTAGTTTACGCATTTCAGTCGCAACCTGCTCAGCCAACTCTCGCGTTGGGCATAATACCAACCCTTGAATACGAAAGCGTGCTACATTTAAGCGAGATAACACACCTAAGCTGAATGCTGCCGTTTTACCAGATCCCGTTTTTGCTTGGGCAATGACATCTTTTCCAGATAATATGACTGGCAAACTTTGTGCTTGCACAGGGGTCATGTTTTTATAACCCAAATCACTCACGGTATCTAGAAGTGCCTGTTCTAAAGGCAAAGTGTTAAATGCGGTCGCGCTCACAGTACTATCTCATCAATAAAAAATATGCCCGATTTTAGCAGATTAAATGCGCTACGAATATCGCAGTGCACAGTATTTGATCTCATTTACGTTTGCATCACCTTTTGTTAATGCCACAATAATGCTTTGTACTCAGCTGTAATACCAAGGAAATCATGAAAAAACTATTTCGTACTTTATGTTTAGTGAGTTGCATCTCTAGCACAGTGCACGCTCAAGAGTTTTCACCAGAACAAATTCAACAAGTTGCACAAGTGCGTGAAGCTGCATTGAATAGTGATTTGAGTTGGCAGATCCTTGAATCATTAACCACAGAAATCGGTCCGCGTCTGCCGGGCACCAAAAATGATAAAAAAGCAGTTGAGTGGGCACAATCACAATTTAAGGCTTTGGCCTTCGATAAAGTATGGATTGAGCCTGCAACCTTTCCACATTGGCGTCGATACCACGAGTCAGCGTCAATCATCACACCAAGTGAACAACCACTGCACTTAACGGCGCTTGGAAATAGTGTGAGCACACCTAAATCAGGTATACAAGCTGAAGTGGTGTTTTTTGAAACTTTAGATGAACTCATTGCTTCGCCTGAAGGGAGCCTAAAAGGCAAAATCGCATTTATTAACTATCGTATGAATCGCCACATCGACGGTAATGGTTATGGGCCTGCGGTAAAAGCCCGAAATAGTGGCGCAGTAGAAGCGGCCAAAAAAGGGGCCATCGCTTACATGATGCGCTCAGTGAGCACCAGTCATCATCGCTTTGCGCACACAGGCGGGAGTCATTACAAAACGGGTGTGACCAAAATCCCAGCTACGGCCGTAGCTAACCCAGATGCAGACCAACTCGCTCGTTTATTTAAAAATGGCCATAAAGTACAGGTAAAGCTGAATATTCAAACTGAAGATTTAGGCGAAGGCACCAGCTATAATGTGATTGGTCAATTCAATGGCACCACACACCCTGAACAATATGTGCTGATTGGTGGACATCTCGATTCTTGGGACCTTGGTACTGGCGCGCTAGATGATGGCGCTGGCGTGGCATTAACCATGGCTGCAGCAAAACATATCAGTGATGTAAAACGTCCTAAACGCAGTGTTCGAGTTGTTTTATTCGCCGCAGAAGAACTTGGTTTATGGGGTGCAAAAGCCTATTTTAAGCGTCATGAAAAGACGCTCGATAATATCGTCGCTGCCGCAGAGTCTGATTTTGGTGCTGACGTCGTATACGGCTTTGAGTCCAATGTTGCAGCAAGTGCACTCCCTGTTGTCCGTGAAATCGCCAAACAATTAGCACCATTGAATGTAAAATATATCCGTAAAAATGCAGCGCGTGGTGGCCCTGATTTAATTCCACTGAAAAACACCACATCAGCTCCAATATTTGCGTTACATCAAGATGGTACTGATTACTTTGATTAT
This sequence comes from Pseudoalteromonas aurantia, assembly GCF_005886875.1. Lineage (GTDB taxonomy): Bacteria > Pseudomonadota > Gammaproteobacteria > Enterobacterales > Alteromonadaceae > Pseudoalteromonas > Pseudoalteromonas aurantia_A. Next base: position 12,794 of record NZ_PNBY01000024.1, read on the forward strand.
CACCATACAGCTGACGATACATTGGATAAAGTTGACCCTAAAAAACTCCAACAAAATACCGCCGCTTATGCCGTGCTCGCCATGATGGCAGCTGATGCTAAAACAAAAATATCAGGAAAATAAATTCTTTTTCCTGATATACCCTGTCAGTAGTCGGCTTATTCATAGCTACTACTGACCGCACGCACGTTACAAATAGATACACTTTACAGAACAAGAAGCATTGCCCAATGTGGGTGATTTTCATACTATGTCGCTTTGATTTTATTCATTATAAAAGAGAAATGACATGGCCTTAACTACATGGCTCCCACCGATTTTGCAAAGCCTCTTCTCTGTACACAGTATTATTGAACGCACAGTCATAAAGCATTCTCGCTTTTTATTACTTATGTTATTTATATTAGGCGCCGGCTATATATACGTCTCTCACACGCAAAGTATCGCGCTACAGCAGCAACTATTGCAGAATCCAAAAATTGATGATGTCTATATTGTTGACTTAGGCCGCATTCAGACTGAGCGACAATATCAAGCGCAATATCGCATTGCTCAAGTACGACAAGTGGCAGAAAATAACATTGTGTTAGCACAGAGTGACACCACTTACCGACGCAAACGTGATGCACTACGTGCAATCAAACTAGATTCAGTCATGCTCGATGGCTTTTTTCGTACTGATCGCCTCACTTTTGAACGCCTACAGCTCGCCTCGCTTTTCGAAATTGATGCGATAGATGATGCCTATCGGGCAAGAGATATTTATGTCATGGGTGGCATTGTAAAACAGCGCCAAAAACCCATGCCGATTAATCATAAAATCACGTCAGATATCGGCCTAACTATGCACAATAACGAAGGGATCCGCTTGTATCACCAAAAAGATTTTACCCTCGCACTGGCTGCGTTTAATACTGCTGCCAAAGCCGGAGATGCATGGGCGCAATACAACTTAGCAGGAATGTTTGAGCTCGGTGAAGGGACCAACATAAACCTTACACAAGCCCATTACTGGTACCAGAAGGCTGCACTTCAAGGACACCAACGGGCGCAACATGCTTTGACCCTGCTTTGTGAAAGTCAGCCTCTCCATTGTAAATCACAGACACTTAGCGATACACACTAAAGTGACTCAACCGCTTGCTCAGTAAGCCAATGCTCAAATTCTAGTGCTGGGATTGGCCTACTGTGTAAATAGCCTTGGCTATAACCACACTGTAAAGAGCGCAAAAAATCTAGCTGAGGTTGTGTTTCAACGCCTTCTGCCACCACAGTAAGATTTAAATTACCGGCCATTGAAATAATCGCTTTGACCAATGCCCTGTCTTCTAGGTCATCAGGTAAATCTCGGATAAATGCACGATCGATTTTCAGTTTCGACAACGGAAAACGTTTTAAATAACTCAAAGACGAATACCCTGTGCCAAAGTCATCAATAGCCAGCTCAACTCCCATAGCACGCAATGTCTTAAGCTGATGTAAAATATTCTGTGAGTTATCTGCCAACACGGTTTCTGTGATCTCGATGGTTAAACAGTGACTCGCTAACCCCGTCTCTTGCAGTACTCGACCTATCACCTGTGCCATGTCGGCACGCTGAAACTGAATACTCGATACGTTCACCGTCACAAAAAATGATTGCTGAATGCGGTCACACCAAGCTTTCGCTTGTGAGCAAGCTTGGTATAACACCCACTCCCCTATAGTGATAATCAAGCCAAGTTCTTCACAAATGGGGATGAACTTATCAGGAGGAACACTCCCTAGCCCTTTGTTATTCCAGCGTAGTAACGCCTCTGAACCAATATGCTGACCATCCATGCTGATAATAGGTTGATAAAAAATACTGAATTCCTGATTAGAAAGCGCTTTATGCAATGCTCCTTCTAATTGGCGCCGAGCCTGTGCATGTTCGTGCATCGCTGCAGTATAAAACTGATAACAATTACGGCCATGCTCTTTGGCTTTATACATTGCACTGTCTGCATTACGTAATAATTCCTTTCTATCATTCCCATCATCAGGAAAAAAGGTAATGCCCATACTGCCGGATACAAAAGTTTCATGACCCTCAAGTTCAAACGGTGCCGATAATTGTTGTAGCACTTTACTGGCTATTTTTTCTATATCACTAATTGTGTCAATATCAGGTAGCAAAAGTGCAAACTCATCCCCACCCAGTCGAGCAACAATGTCAGAGCTGCGCGTACACTCTTTTAAGCGCTGTGCCGCCTCGATTAACAACAAATCACCAATATGATGGCCGAGTGTATCGTTTACTGCTTTGAACCTGTCTAAATCAATGAAGCAAATCGCCAATCGGCTAGTGTGTGTTTTGGCTCGTTCGAGCGTATGATCAAATTGCTCGTGAAAGTGTAACCGATTAGCAAGGCCCGTTAACGTGTCAAAATTAGCCTGTTGCCACATCATCTGTTCGTGATTTTTTCGCGAGGTAATGTCGTTAAATAATGCGACATACATTTCAATATTATGCTCATCATCAAACACCGCAGACACTTGCAACCAACTCGGATAAACTTCTCCGGTTTTACGCCGATTCCAAATCTCTCCTTCCCAATGTCCATGTTCGTGTAAATCTCTGTAAAGCTGACTAAAAAAAGTTGGGCCATGTCTGCCAGAATTAAATAAAGCGGGTGACTCCCCGAGCACCTCTTCTTGGCGATACCCTGTTATTTGGCTAAAAGCACGATTCACCATCTGAATTTTATTATCTTTATCAGAGACCAATACGCCTTCACTGGTTGTTGAAAACACCGTGCTGGCTAAACGTTGCTCACGCTCATTTTCTAAACGCACCGTAATATCTTGCAGTACGTAAATGAAACCTAAACGCTGATTTTTACCATCTCGCACATCATTTTTAGTCACATTGAAAGAACGAAACTGGCCCTTCACTTTTACTTGGCATTCTCTATTGGCATATGGTCCGTCCGGCAAACATCCTATCCCAGCCAACAGCTGAGTGATTGACTCGTTCGAGACACCTTGTGTAAACATGAAGTCATCACTCACCCGTGAATTAGCAGATAAAATATTGCCATTATCATTGGTAAAAATTAGGTAGTCTCCAATTGCATCAAAAATAGCACTTAGCCGTGCTCCTTGAGACTCTGAGCGCTTTTTAGCACGGCGTAACCGCATTAAAAATACCCCCAATACCAATGTTGCACCGCACAAGACCACAACAACCACACTGAATAATAATGTTTGAGTTTGGTTAACTTGCTTAATTTCTTGTGTTTGTAGCGCAACTTGTTGCTCTAAGTTAGCCTGATAATGCCACAGTGATTGTTGTAAGTATCGCTGCTCACTAATATCATGAACAATTGAAAATAATTGAATTTCATTATTTTTATCGCGAAAAGGCACGGAATGTACACTTACTGTGCGAATAGTTTGGTCAGCTAATTGATGACGAAAAATGAAATAGTTGCGCCCTTCGGCCACCGCATTTTTGCGCTCAATCGCGACTTGCTCAGCTGTAAACTGATTGATATCTTGAATTCTCAGTGTCAGCAAGTCACTTTCTGCATAACCATAAAACTCAGTGGCGGCGTTATTTGCAGCCGTAATTTGCCCTGAATTAGGGTCTATAATTAACATCACCGCGCTATTATTACGAAAAACCTGCCACGGTAAATCCAATGCCTTAGCGATACTGCAAGAGAGTAACAAAGCGATACTGATTATTGATATACCTATTTTCAATCCAGCCACCACCGTATACAAATTAGGCCCAGATAAAGACTATAGTGCAAAGCGACCTCAATGAAAATACACCAATCCTTAAGTATTGCACAATATAAAATAAAGCATTAATTATTGACACAGTTGAGCCTAAAGCTGTTAAGTACGTATAACAGCTTTAGCTGCCATTTCATAAATGGCTTGATATACTGCGTGTAATTTTAGGTGTCCTAATAGCAAAATGAAATATAAAGATTTACGAGATTTTATCAATCGCCTTGAAGAGCAAGGTGAATTAGTACGTATCACACAGCCTATTTCAACCAAGTTAGAAATGACCGAAATTGCTGACCGCACTTTGCGCGCTGAGGGGCCTGCACTGTTATTTGAAAATCCAATCGGGTTTGACATTCCAGTACTCGCCAATTTATTTGGCACCCCAAAACGGGTTGCCATGGGGATGGGGCAATCTGATGTCAGTGAGCTACGTGAAGTAGGTAAGCTATTGGCATTTTTAAAAGAGCCAGAACCACCAAAAGGGATTAAGGAAGCGTTAGGGCAGATCCCTGTTTTCAAACAAGTTCTAAACATGCCAGCTAAAGAAGTGCGTAAGGCACCTTGTCAACAAATCGTGTTGAGCGGGGATGACGTTGACTTAACTAAACTGCCTATCCAACATTGCTGGCCAGGTGACGCGGCACCTCTGATCACTTGGGGTTTAACGGTGACCAAAGGTCCTTATAAAAAACGTCAAAACTTAGGTATTTATCGCCAACAGCTAGTGGGTAAAAATAAAATTATTATGCGTTGGTTATCTCACCGTGGTGGTGCTTTAGATTATCAAGAGTGGTGTAAAGAGCGCCCAGGCGAACCGTACCCAGTTTCAGTGGCACTCGGTGCTGACCCAGCCACCATACTTGGTGCAGTAACCCCTGTACCAGATACATTAAGTGAATATGCATTTGCTGGCTTATTACGCGGCTCTAAAACTGAAGTTGTGAAATCAATTTCGAGTGATTTACAAGTACCTGCAAGCGCCGAAATTATCCTTGAAGGGTATATTGAACAAGGTGAAATGGCATCTGAAGGACCTTATGGCGACCACACTGGGTATTACAATGAAGTCGATGATTTCCCCGTCATGACCGTCACGCATATCACTCATCGTAAAAACCCGATATACCATAGTACTTATACTGGCCGTCCACCTGATGAACCTGCTATCTTAGGGGTCGCACTCAACGAAGTGTTTGTGCCTATTTTACAAAAGCAGTTCCCAGAAATTGTTGATTTTTATTTGCCGCCAGAAGGCTGCTCTTATCGTATGGCAATTGTCACTATGAAAAAGCAATACCCCGGACATGCAAAAAGAGTCATGATGGGTGTATGGTCATTTTTACGTCAATTTATGTACACCAAATTCGTCATAGTGTGCGACGACGATGTTAATGCAAGAGATTGGAATGATGTTATTTGGGCTATCACGACACGTATGGATCCAGCTCGTGATACCACCATGATAGAGAACACACCGATTGATTATCTAGACTTTGCTTCTCCAGTATCGGGCTTAGGCTCAAAAATGGGTATGGATGCAACAAATAAATGGGCTGGTGAAACAGACCGTGAATGGGGCGAGCCTATCGTTATGGATGAGCAAGTAAAACAAAAAATTGATGATATTTGGGACAGTCTAGATATACCAGTCAAGCAATAGGATAACCGAGGGCGCTATGATAAAGTGCCTATAGTTCATACAATAACAATTTACGCATGGGTAATGTTAACATGGCCCATGCTTACCGTGCGAAAAGGTAACACATGCAAACAGTTAATGCTGACGTGATAGCTATCACGCCACTTACAGACATTATTTATAAAGTGACGCTTAAGCCTGCCATTGCCGCAGAGTTTGAAGCTGGCCATTATTTACAGCTTGTTTTAGGGGAAAAAGACAAGCGGGCTTTTTCAATTGCGAGCAAGCCATCACAACAAAATGAATTAGAGTTACACATTGGCGCCTCAGCAGCAGATTCTTATGCAGCACAAGCCCTAGATCACTTAAGATACGCATTTGAACAGAAAACGCCTGTTGAATTGGAAGTGGGTCTTGGTGTATCACAACTTCGCATTGACTGCCAAAGACCGATTGTATTACTCGCCGGCGGTACTGGCTTTTCATATGTAAAATCAATGGCAGACCACTTAGCGGAAGTAGGTTGTGAACAACCTGTTTTATTCTACTGGGGTGTGAAAGAAGAATCAGCCTTGTATGCAAAAACGGAGATGGAAGCGTGGGCAGCCAGCAAAGAAAACTTCCACTTTATTCCGGTAGTTGAAACACCTCAAGACGCGTGGCATGGCCATACAGGTTACGTACACAAAGCGGTGATGCAAGACATCACATCTTTAGAACCCTACTCAATCTACATGGCAGGTCGTTTTGACATGATAGGCATAGTGCGCGATGATTTTATCAAGCACGGCGCAGTACGCGAACATATGTATGCCGATGCGTTTGCTTTTATAAAATAACGTCTGACTTTGTACAGCGCCATCCTACTTGGCGCTGTTTACCTTTAAAATCACTTCTTTTACCACACCGAAAGCATAAGCACCCACTATCCGGACGTTCTATCACACTTGCATTCTATTTTTTAAATCAAATCAATCTAATTAACCCGTTTTATAAATAAAAAGTTCCTGAGCATACTGTATTCATCAACACAGGAGCACTAAAATGAAAACTGTAAAAGAAATCATGACGACACATATTCCTGCAATTTATGCAGATTCCGAGCTCACACAAGCGATTGATGAACTACACCAACATGCGTTATTTTGCGCCCCCGTCCTAGACAAGCATAAACACGTAATTGGCTTTATCTCAGAGCAACAAATGTTGGCTCCTTTGCTACAAAGTAGCTATTTTTGTGAAGGTAAAGTAACAGTAAAAGAATTGATGACCGATACTGTGGTTTCTGTCAGTGACACGATGAATATTGTCGATTTAGCACAGCAGATGCAAGGTAATAAACCGAAAGTTTATCCGGTAATATCAAATAAAAAAGTAATCGGGCTTGTCACACGAAGCCAAGTCATAGAAGCGTTAAAACAAGATTACTTGAGCTGCTCTGTACATTAAGCAGCCCAAATAGAACGGATTAGCTATTAACTCGCTTTTTAGCTAACAATGCTTTTTTATCACTGTCACTTAAAAAGGCAATTTCTAATGCATTGCGCTGCGCTTGTTCTATATCTTGCGTCGTTAGTCCAGCCTCAGGTGCGGCAACGGCATACTCATTATCAAGTTCAATACCTTGAACTGCAGGATCATCGGTATTAATACAGGCTAAAATACCATGATCCAAGAAGCGCTTAAGTGGGTGTGTGGCAAGTTCAACTACCGTACTGGTTTGAATATTACTGGTTAAACATGACTCAATACCAATGCGGTTATCTCTTAGATAATCCATTAGCTTTGGATCTTCAATGGCTTTAACACCATGACCAATACGTGTTGCGCCTAGCTCATTAATGGCTTGCCAGATACTTTTTGCACCTTCGGCTTCACCCGCGTGTATTGTAGCACCTAAATAGGCATCCCTAACTTGTTTAAAATGTTCAACAAATAGCGCGCCGGGATAACCTAGTTCATCACCTGCAAGATCGATAGCAACCAAATCGTTTTTGCATGCCAATAATGAATCAAGCTCATACTGACATTTATCAACACCGAAGGTACGCGACATAATACCAATTAGATTCACTTTAATATCGGTATTGTGCGTTGCCGATTTAATACCATCAACCACCGCCTCTACTACGCCTTGAGCGTGTAAATCATGTGTTTGTGCCATATAGTAAGGGCTAAAGCGCAGTTCGGTATAATCCATATTCTGTGCAATCGCATCTTCTACGTTTTCGATGGCAATACGGCGACATGCATCATAATCACCAAGCACTTTGACACCCCAATCTAATTTAGCTAAAAATGCCATAAGGTTGGGGGCATTATCGAGTACTCGAACATGTGGGATCAAACCCTCAATATCTGTCGCCGGTAATGGCATATTAAACTGCTGACCAAGCTCTAAAATCGTAGTCGCTCTCACGTTACCATCTAAATGGCGGTGTAAATCAAGTAAAGGGAAGTTCTTATTGATCATAATTCACTCGGCTGCAGATAAAATTTTGCGGATCATACTTGCCTTAATATAAAGATCAAGGACACATGTCCATTTTTAGCACGGCTACCTCGTTATGCAAGTAAAAAAAAGCCAGCGTATTCGCTTAATGCCAGTCAGTTA
>NZ_PNBY01000240.1 GCF_005886875.1 Pseudoalteromonas aurantia
AGCTGCTTCAGGCTGATGGGTATACTGCGCGTTCGCGTGCAGAACAATTACTTCATGGCCTTGGATTTTCCCATGAGCAAATTGAGCGTAGCGTAAAAGACTTCTCCGGTGGTTGGAGAATGAGGCTGAACCTGGCACGTACTCTGATGTGTCCGTCTGACTTGTTGTTTCTTGATGAGCCTACTAACCACCTGGATCTGGATGCTATCGTCTGGCTGGAAAGCTTTTTGAAGCGTTACCAGGGTACGCT
>NZ_PNBY01000241.1 GCF_005886875.1 Pseudoalteromonas aurantia
AAAAGTGAAAACTCTGGCTTCTACCACTGCGGGCGTAGTCTTAGGCCCAGTTGCAGTAGCAGGATCATACGCCTATGGGTTGGTATCTGGATTTACTTACGCTCAGACGTTCGGGGTAGCACTGGCGGCTGGTGTCGGTTATGACTTCTTCATGAACGACAACAAGATGCTCACCCAATGGCTGGGTGGACCTCTGGGTCGTGGTCTTGATTACATGGAGCGCTGGAGAGGTACGGGTGAATCCTACGATGAACACACCAAACGTAACGCTGTCACAACACCTCAACGCTACGAT
>NZ_PNBY01000242.1 GCF_005886875.1 Pseudoalteromonas aurantia
AAATAGCCAGGTCTTTTTACCAGGGCGAAGCCGGAAAGTTTGCATTAACAGTCCTGGCGTTTATTCTGATTTTTACACTGTTACCGTCAATTGAACCTTTGGCGTTATTCGGTGCTTTTACTCTGATTCAGGCGGTGAACTGGCTGACCCCCTTGCTCATAAAGAGCTGAACGCTGGTTTACTGACGACAGATTTATACAATGATGATGGTGTACGGGAAAATTCATGGCGACTACTGCATCTGAGTACATAGGTCA
>NZ_PNBY01000243.1 GCF_005886875.1 Pseudoalteromonas aurantia
AAGGTTTTGCAACCGAATCTTGCTGCTAATGAATGATGCTGATGAAGGGCAATTTTTGAGCAGTGAATTGGATTTATTGCTTCCAGTAAGGATTGTACTTCGGATACAGCAGCTTGCGGCTTTCTGAGATGAAAGCGTTGCAATCCTTCATCAAATAAAGTATTGACGATGTTTGATTCATCTGCACGGAATACTGTATCAGAAACAACAATTAACATTATGAATAAATTTCTTTTCCGCCCAACAAAAATTCTTCCG
>NZ_PNBY01000244.1 GCF_005886875.1 Pseudoalteromonas aurantia
ATATTCATGAAAATATCAGGAGACCCCAAAGCCTGGGCCTTATCTTTATCATGATGAACATCCTGATAGTCACGGGACGCCATTGCGCCTGCAACAATCTGTTCTGCAGTCACGTCAATCACCAGCTCGGGCAGTTTCTGCCCGACTTCTACCTGGTCAAAACTCACTCTATTCAATGCCTGGCTCATAATACATTCACCACAGATTCTTTGTCCGCCAGCAGAGCACCCAGTTTGGCCAGTTGAAGACTGCCTCCCCCCAGGTTCAGCTCATTGCGCTTGGCCCACAGGAAGTAACGATGCAGTGGATAATCAATGTCTGCACCAATACCACCATGCAAATGCTGGGCAGTGTGTACTACTCGACTACCCGCAATACAGGCCCAGTATTT
>NZ_PNBY01000245.1 GCF_005886875.1 Pseudoalteromonas aurantia
AAGGGGTCGTCCAGCAGATCGGCCGTCTGACTGGCAATAAGATGGTCTGACACCAGCGTTTCAAGACAACCCAGAGGTTCCATTGATTGAGGTTCAGTCTCCGCAAACGACTCAGACTTCCAGGGTGAAAAATTACTGAACATCAGCTGATAACCTTTGCAACTGATGAGATCCCCATCCTGCAGATCTTTTTTTCCCCCTCTGGGCAAAGGTTCTTCGGCATGATTAAGGGTAAACAGTTCAGCGCAGTAACTTTCCAGAGACCACTGCCCGCTGTCTTCAACAATACGGCCATATTGCTCTTTTTCCTGACTGGCAGCGCTGGGTAGGGCAATTTTGCTCGCAGCAGTATTACCTATAGTGGCTACTTCCCCTTCGGAA
>NZ_PNBY01000246.1 GCF_005886875.1 Pseudoalteromonas aurantia
AGGTATTATTTTAATAAAATATAATATTCGAAAGATGGCTTAAGGTAGAAATCGCTTAAAATAACCGTTGTTTGTGATAATCGACCATTTACAATTTTCTTTCATGCTAAATGCCAATCATTCTGTTACTTTTGTCAGTATATGGAAATTACCAAAGACATGATCAGTAAATTGCAGCATTTGGCGAGGCTAGAATCTAATCCCGATGAGGCGGGTTTACGCGCAGATTTAGAAAAGATGGTGATTTTCATTGAAAAATTAAATGAACTAAACACACAAGATGTAGAGCCTTTATTATATATGACAGATACCCCAAAA
>NZ_PNBY01000247.1 GCF_005886875.1 Pseudoalteromonas aurantia
AGGATGTTTTTTTATTGTATTTATCAATTGAGACTCTATAAGGAAAGAAACATGATCAGATGAGTTGAGTAGAGAATTGAAGCAACTCTCTACTCAAGAATTGAAGGCGTTACTTACCCCCAATACTCAACCGGGAGAAACGAATAGCTGGGGAATAGAAATTCCTGGACTCGGATATTTCCAATACTGAACCCATGGCATCTATCTCATTCAACAGCTTATAGAAGTTACCTGCTACTGTAATACCGCGAACGGGCTGTATC
>NZ_PNBY01000248.1 GCF_005886875.1 Pseudoalteromonas aurantia
ACCCTCAGCATGGAAGAGCTGGATCGTGAACTGCAAGCTATTAAAGCCATGGGCTTTGATCACATTCTGCTAGTGACGGGTGAAGCTGAAGGAACCGTCGGCACCGAGTACTTCAAAACCGTACTTGAAAAGGTTCGACTCTACTTCTCCCACATCACTCTGGAAGTCCAACCGCTGGACCAGAATGATTACGAAGAACTTATGGAGTTAGGTCTTGATGCGGTTCTGGTCTACCAGGAAACCTACAACCGTTCTGCTTATGAGAAATATCATCTGCGTGGCA
>NZ_PNBY01000249.1 GCF_005886875.1 Pseudoalteromonas aurantia
AATCTCAAATTACCACAGAAAAAGACAAACTGGTCGACAGTGGTACCACATCATTGAACGACCTCGCTGCCAGACAACAGGAGTTGCAACTGGATCTGGACCTGGCTACTCAAGCTTATACTTCTGCATTGGTCGCACTGGAGAGCACTCGCACAGAAGCCAGCAGAAAGTTAAAGCAGCTGGTGGTTGTTAGTAGCCCTTACCAGGCACAAGATGCCAAGTACCCAAGAGTGGCCTACTCCCTCACCAATATACTGCTGATTTTGCTT
>NZ_PNBY01000025.1 GCF_005886875.1 Pseudoalteromonas aurantia
AGCGGCTTCGTTCAACAAGCTATTATGTGAACTAATCTTACCGTGATGTGCTTCTATAATTTTTCTACACATGGCAAGTCCCATCCCCTTGCCACCCAACATAGCACTGCGCGATGCCTCTTGCCTATACAGAGGTTGAAATAATTGCTGGTGTGCTTCATAAGTGAGAGGGGTACCAGAGTCTTCAATCCTTATTATTAAACCACCGGCATCTTGCAAAAAACTAAGTTGTACTTCAACGTCCTTGCCACCAAAGCGCAACGCGTTCTTTACTACCTCTAAAATAACTTTCTTCAACGCGTCAGGATCAAACTGAATACACTGAAGCTCCGTTATTTGTGAGTTAAGGTTTAAACTTTGGCGACGCATATCCACCAAATGCTGACACTCTTGATATACTTCATTAATAAATGGCTTTAATGTCATACTTTTAAATTTCAACAACTTATGCATATCACCAGAGCTCGTAACTAACATGAGGGAATTGATGAATTGATTAAGTTCATCAATTTTATCCATCAATTTAACATAAGAGTCATGAACGTTATCGACAATATTATGTTGCAGTGACTCTACCTGTATTTTCATGACGGTCAAAGGCGTTCGCAGTTCATGAGATAAATCAGTAAACAGCTGCGCTTCGTGCTTCTTAATATCATGCTTTTGCTGCTCGAAAGTAAGTTTTTCAAACGCCACCGTTTGATTCAGTGAGTTAACTTGATTTTGTAGTTGAAAGACCAATTGTTTTTGTACTGATTTATGTTGAATTGCCATTGCTATCGTGAATAAACACACCTCGACTAAGTAACCAATTTTGATATAACTGGCAATGTCGAATACATCAAAAGCATTCCCATAACTCGCCCCCATTATCGTAAGTGCATTTAGAAAAAAAATATGATTAACTAAACTCAATGCAAAAATTCGAATTCCTGGCGCTGACTGCTTTAATGACCACCAGCAGGTATAAGCAAACAAGGGAATAATGAGGGTACTCGTTATGAGGTTGTAATATACAGTCTCAAGATAAAGCGCGATAGGCAATAACAAGCAGTAAAGAAATGTAAATCCGATGTATAGTTTATCCAGAACCACATTGTGATATTTCAATTGTAAAAAGCCGCGGACAAATAACAGATGAAATATAGGCACCACGGCCATCAAACCAATTGAAAATAGACCAGCGAACGCACCATGACTTGGCCAAATATACTGATAGGTAAACCCAGCCATATCAACAACGATAATAAAAAATAGAAACGTCCAAATGGCGTAAAATACATTGGTTAGATTCATGTTAAACCACAAGTTAACCACGACTATCAGCAGTATTGCCGTGATAACACCAGCTAAAGCGGCATTCGTCAGCAAACTGGTTTGTGACGTTTTCATATAATGTGCAGAACTATGAATTCGAATATTAGCAGGTGCATTAGCGAATGTTTGATATTTAACAAAGAGAGTTTTAGTTTCGCCAGCTGCAATGCTTATTGGAATATACATCTGAGGGTCTTGCACAGCCCTGTCGTCAAATGCGCTATGTTCCGTTAATTGGTAAATGGGCGCTTCATCTGGGGTATTTTGCCAGTAAACAGCCAACTTAGGTAACCGAGCAAACCCGAAAGAAAGATACCACTGTGTTGTTTGTGATTCATTTACCAATGTTACCTTAAGCCACCGATCATATTTCAGGCTATGTGGTTTTTTTTGTTCTTCGTTAAATGGAGAAAGTAATTGTGGCTGATCAATGAACTGCTGTTTTGTCGAGATTGCACCTGAGAAATCATTATAATGCAATGCACTGGGCTTAATAGAATACACATCTTGCGTGTTCTTAAGCGACAAACTTGCTTCTTGCGCAAAAACACTAGAACATAATAGCAACAGTAAAAAACTTACTAGCTTCATTTTCTTCACTATTCTTTTTTTGATTAACAACAGCTTATTATCAAAAAATGTAGAAAATATGGAGAAACATTCTCCACTAGTTCTTAATAGCAAATGAGGCCATTACATTGTAAATCAATGTAAAACCAAACCATCAACTACTTATGTGAGACTTTAAATTATCTTAAACTAAAGCAATAAGTTACCAATACACTCAGAAAATAGATAGTTCGTTTTTGGCAAAAACACTCCGGTCTGCGTGCTGCTTGTGCCTTTTATGACCGCAGTGAAATATTTCTGTAATATTTAGATGTTCTAATCCTCGCTGAAGTAAAAACGTCATAATAGCTAATCGAAAGCTAGACACACACTTGAGAACACACAATGAGTGAATCAAACCAGAATTCGTTATTTTCAAAAGTTATAAATTGGGCAGCAATCGCACTTTTAGTTTATTTAGTGCTCGTTGCTGTTGGTACCGTAAGCGGTGGTTTTAAACTCGCATCTGGCGGCAGTGCCGGTGCAAAAGAAATCTTCGAATTTGCTACTAACCCATTCGTCGCATTACTCTTAGGTGCGCTTGCCACAGCGCTTGTGCAATCTTCGTCTACTGTTACATCGGTCATCGTTGGGCTAGTTGCCGGCGGTCTCCCAATTGGCATCGCAATTCCAATGGTCATGGGGGCAAATATTGGCACTACTATTACTAACACGCTCGTTTCAATTGGTCACATACGCTCTAAAGAAGAGTTTCAACGAGCATTTGCTGCTTCTACGGTTCACGATTTCTTCAATTTACTTGCCGTTACTATATTTTTACCACTTGAAATTATGTTTGGTGTGTTACAAAAGTTAGCTGAAAGCCTGTCTCATTTATTTGTTGGTGATGCTGATTTATCACTTAAAAGCTATAACTTTATCAAACCACTCGTCAAGCCTGCAGTTGGCTTAGTAAAAGATGCTGTTAGCTTTTTGGATGGCAAAGCTGTAGGCGTTGCCATGGTTGTTGTCGGTATAGCACTGATCCTGTTTGCAGTAACGACGTTAGGTAAACTATTGAAAAAAGCGCTAGTAGGCAAAGCAAAAGACCTGCTCCACAGTGCAATTGGCCGTGGCCCGGTTGCTGGTATCTCCTCAGGTGCTGCCGTCACAATTATGGTTCAGTCTTCTTCAACGACCACAAGCCTTATGATCCCTCTTGCTGGTAGCGGTGTCTTTAATACAAGACAAATCTACCCTTTCACATTAGGTGCTAACATTGGCACAACTATTACAGCGCTACTTGCTGCAACATCAATTTCAGGTCCAGCAGCAGAAGTGGCATTAACGATCGCATTAGTACACGTAATGTTTAATGTCTTTGCTGTTGCGCTTATCTATGGTATTCCAACACTGCGAGAGCTACCTCTTGTCATGGCAGAAAAGCTTGCAAAAATAGGTGCTAACAATAAACCGGCTGCGCTTGGTTATGTATTAGGCTCGTTCTTCGTTGTGCCAGGTATCATCATGATGGCTGTTCGATAAATTAATATAAAATAAAAGTAATAAGCTCAGTTTTTGCTGACTTATTACTTTTAAACTGCTTTGCAATTTGCTAACCATAATCCCTCCCCAACCCCTACTAACCTATAAACTATTGATATATATATACTTATAACGTTGTGTGATATGGCATGCGACATGCTACACCTATTGATATTACTTTAGGTGGGATCTTGATATGTCACAGCTCAGCATTAAATTTAATCTAATCGAGGGCGTAAATGTTAACTCGTCAACGCCGTTGTACGATGTTGAACATGACTGTAATAACGACAAACACGCAATTGTGCAAATGAAGAATGACTGGGGCCATCTCGTTATTTGGGGTGATGTAGCACAAAAACATCAAGATGCTAAGATTTGGCACAACGTGCAAGACAATCAATCTTCTTCTGTCGCTGGGAGAAGCTGGATATTTATCAACAAGCTAACGAGAACCGTTTTTGCCGGCTGTGACAGCTTCGGATCATTCCCTGTATTTCTTTATCAATGTGATAACACCATTATTATTGCATCCAGTCGTCAGGCCCTCGTGAAACAGCTGGGAAAACCATTATCTCTTGATACAGATGCAATGCGCTGTATGCTTACTTTTGGCCAGTTATTTAATGAATCCTGTATATTAAAAGATACTCAACACATTGGCGCGAGTTCAACATTTTCTTTATCACTCACGTCTGAGCGACTTTTTGAATTATCCACAAACCCACTCACTGGCTTTCCTCGAGACAATACAACATGCTTCAAAGATGCCCTTGAGGCCGTTGTTGAATCTGTCAGGAGCAGTGTCACCAATTGCGAAAATCCTATGCTATCTCTGTCTGGTGGACTTGACTCGCGACTGATTCTTGCCTGCTGTGAAGCACTTAATGTCAAATTACCCGCCTTATGTTATGGCAACAAGCTCAGCGCAGATGCGAGAATAGCAAATGAGTTAGCAGCAGCCTGCAATATTTCTTTAGTTACCAGCACCGACTTAACCGGTCATGTCACAGAAACCAGCAGCCGCCGGATTGCGTTTGCAGGTCAAGGTGAGGTACCCGTTCATCATGCACATGCACTCATTGATGAATCATTGATTGAAGCAACTAAACATCATACGCTGTTAACGGGGACCGGCGCCGAAACCTACCGTGCATTTTATTATGATAGGGGAATGCTTGGTTTCTCAGTATTCGGTTTGAAATGTTTAAACAAACTCACGATGCCAAGGGTGAAGCGATACATAACCGAAGAATATGGCAAAACAGCCAGTGCAGCTTATACCCTATTTCCTCATCATGCTGAACAACTACAGTCTCAAGTAACAGAGCTACTCTTGGCATTAAATGACAATGCATTTAGCGCGGCTCAATACGCCGATAATTTCTATCTAAGAGTACGGGCTGCCCGTATGGTTGTTGCTGACCAGCAGTTGCTCGATGAAGACTATAACAGAACCCACCCTTTTCTATCTCCCGAAGTCGTCAGTTCAATTGGTTCACTCCCAGCACGCTATAAATTAAGTAGTGCATTTCACCGCAAAGCAATTTGCAAATTATCTCCAAAATTAGGGAGGATTGAGTGGGATAAAACCTCCAAGCCCCTAAACCAAGGTTTGTCGCTCTTCCAACGTTACCCTGGGCTTGCCTCTCGTTTAGGCTTAAATAATTTCTTTGGAAAAAGTGCAGCGCCTATGTTCCAGTACAAATATAGTGGCCATACTTCTCATAGTTTATATGCCGTACTCAAGTATGTTGGCATAGACAATACGAAAAGCATACGAGATTGCTATGAAGAAATGGAGAAGGCAGGTATATTGGCACATGCTCTGGGTTTAGCTGCAGTTTGGCAGCACCTTCTGCACGAAAGTCATTGAGTGTTTGTTGCATATTACATGACAAAGACGTACGTTTGATGTACGTCTAAAGCAGTCCATTTTGATGGCCGTTTAATATAGTTAATTAATACCTAAAGCGCAGCTGTGCAAAATATCTCCACATAAAGCTTGATCCAAATCAAATGGCCCTATATATTAAACTTTCAATAATTACTGAAAGTTTAATAACTATGATCTTATCGCCTAAAATAGAAAACTTTGTGCTGCATTGCGGCGAGATGGGCAGTCGTTGGGGTTTTAATCGCACAATA
This sequence comes from Pseudoalteromonas aurantia, assembly GCF_005886875.1. Classification (GTDB taxonomy): domain Bacteria; phylum Pseudomonadota; class Gammaproteobacteria; order Enterobacterales; family Alteromonadaceae; genus Pseudoalteromonas; species Pseudoalteromonas aurantia_A. The sequence goes on from NZ_PNBY01000025.1 coordinate 5,560, forward strand.
GGCCAAATGGTTGGCCTACTAGTAATACATGAAAAGCCACTAACAGCAAATGAAATCGCCGATGCGCTTAAGATCAGCCGCGGTAACGTAAGTATGGGGATCAAAGAACTTCAATCTTGGCAACTCGCTAAAGTACACCACATCCCTGGTGACAGAAAAGAGTATTATTCGCCGAACGGGTCAATTTGGGACCTAGCCAACAAAGTATTTGATGAACGTAGAAAACGTGAAATTGATCCAACACTTAGCCTACTCCGTGACCAAATACTGGAAAATGCAAATTCACCAGAGGAAAAGTACGCACAAGAACAAATGCAATCGATACATGATCTTCTAGAAACCGTCACAAAATGGTCGGCAGAGTTGCAGCGCTTGTCTCCTGAGCAGTTGCAAACACTTATGAAACTTGGTTCGTCAGTCAGTAAAGTCATTGATTTAAAAGATAAGCTTCTAGGAAAACAGTAAAAATCGGAGTTGCGCGATGCTTGATACATTATTATTGTCTCGAATACAGTTTGCTACTAATATCAGTTTTCACATTCTATTTCCTACTATAACCATCGCACTTGGGTGGTTTCTCGTTTTTTTTAAAGTACGATTCGATATTACAAACCACCCTGTTTGGTTAAGGGCCTATCGATTTTGGGTTAAAATTTTTGCATTGACGTTTGCTTTAGGCGTTGTCAGTGGCATTACCATGTCATTTCAGTTTGGGACAAACTGGCCTGGTTTTATGGAAAAGGTGGGGAATATCGCAGGGCCACTATTGGGCTATGAAGTACTGACGGCCTTTTTTATGGAAGCGACATTTCTTGGTGTAATGCTATTTGGGATGAATCGTGTATCACCCAGAGTTCATACTTTATCTACTATTGTTGTTGCCATCGGCACGACTATTTCTGCATTTTGGATCCTCTCTTTAAACTCTTGGATGCAAACACCTGCTGGCTTTGAACTGCGTAATGGTATTGTTTATCCAACAGATTGGTTAGCTGTCATTTTTAACCCCTCGTTTGCTTATCGATTTTTTCACATGTTATTGGCAAGCGGACTGACTGCCGCATTTCTAATTGCAGGAGTCAGTAGCTATCGGTTACTCAAAAAAGACAATAAGCATGCGCCAAACATGACATTAAAAGTTTCTTTGACTGTTGCATGTTTATTAGCGCCGTTACAGGTTTTTGTTGGTGACTTGCATGGGCTTAATACGTTACAACATCAACCGCAAAAGGTTGCAGCAATGGAAGGTGCTTGGGAGACACAAAAGGGGTTGCCGTTAGTATTATTTGCTATTCCAAATGAGGAAACCCGAACAAACGACTTGGCAATAGAGATCCCCAAAGTCGCAAGTTTAATATTAACTCATGACCTTAATGGCGAGATTAAAGGGCTAAATGAGTTCGAAGGAGCTCATCCACCTGTGAAACCTGTGTTTTTTGGTTTTAGGATCATGGTCGGCATGGGAATACTCATGATAGCCGTTGCGTTCATAACACGTTTGTCATTATGGCGAAATAAACGACTCAGTCACTGGCAGCTCAAAATACTCGTTGCAATGAGCTTCTCTGGTTGGGTTGCGACCCTCGCGGGCTGGTATGTTACAGAAATTGGCCGTCAGCCTTATTTGGTTTCTGGGGTACTTACGGTAGAAGAGGCAGTAACCACCGTTGCTTCAAGTAACGTCGCCATATCGCTAGCCGCTTACCTCTTAGTTTATGTTGTGTTATTAGTTCTATACATCAGAACACTTTTTTATACCGCAGATAAAGCAGTGCAAGTTGAAGAGTATGATTACTCAGTCGTTGAAGAGGTGCGCCATGCTTAACCCTGAAATGCTATCTTATGTTTACGGCGCACTCATGGCACTGGCTATTCTTGTGTACGCAATTTTAGATGGTTACGATTTGGGTGTGGGTATATTGCTACCCACCAATAATGATACTGATGCAGACACCATGATCGCGTCTATTGGTCCATTTTGGGATGCCAATGAGACATGGCTTGTACTCGCTGTTGGTCTTGCGTTAATTGCCTTCCCCACGGCACATAGCATCATTTTACAAGCGCTTTACTTACCAATCACCGTTATGCTCATTGGCTTGATCCTCAGAGGTGTTGCGTTCGATTTTAGAGCTAAAGCAAAAGTAAAACGCAAAAAACTTTGGGATACCATGTTTAAGCTAGGCTCAATACTTGCCGCATTTATGCAAGGGTTTATGCTCGGTCTTTATGTTATGTCATTTGAAACATCCATGCTGTCACTATTATTCGCATTACTTAGCGGTGCTGGCGTGGTTGGTGCTTACACCTTAATTGGGGCTGCTTGGTTAGTGTTAAAGACCGAAGGAGAACTCCAATCAAAAGCAATTCATTGGTGCCAGTTTGCCGGAAGGGTTACCTTTATCGGTGTCATTGCCGTATCAATAGTGAACCCTATTATTAATAGCAGCGTATATAAAGCATGGTTTGAGTCGCAAACAATGGCTGTAATATTAATGTTGCCTATTTTGTGTTTAGCACTGTTTATTTTTCAGGACCTTATTCTAGAAACGCTGAAGTTGAATAATAAAAAAAGAGTTTGGTTGCCATTTGCATTGTCGGCTGTGATATTCATATTATGTTTTTTTGGCCTCACATATAGTTTTTATCCTTATGTTGTGCCTGGAAAGCTTACAATTTTTGATGCTGTCGCGGCCCCAGAGTCTTTAAACTTTTTATTCTATGGTGTGGTTGTTGTTGTACCGACAATCATCATGTATACGATTTTCTCATATCGCGTTTTTTGGGGAAAAGTACAACCGCTCTCATACTATTAAAAGGTTATCGATACATATCACACTTGAAGGGCGCTAGCAGTAACTGAAGTAGCCCAAACAAAAAGGCAGCCTGTTGGAAGGCTGCCTTTTTTTTACACTGATATTAACTAGACAATCTCATTAGATTTTTGGGTAAGCAATTCTATCAGACAAATACCCTACACTCGTTGCAAAGTAATATGAACGGTTCCAATGCATCAAGGCTTTATAGTTATCATACGCCAAGTACATTCTGCCATTGATATCGTCTGGCATCACAAGCGCAGCTGTAATGTTAACGTTAGGCAAATTGGTTCCATCCGCTTTACGTAGTCCAAGCTGTTGCCATTGAGCAAGTGAACGCTCTGAATCTTTCCAATACTCAAGCCACTGCTTACGCGTTTTTGTGCCTCGTTTAAGCACGTAACTTTGGTCTAAACGTTGCGGCAATTTAACCTGACGACCCCATGTTAAGTTATCATTCCATCCTGCCTGCTTTAAGTAGTTTGCGATAGACGCGAATGCATCTATTTCTGTTGTCCAAATATCTTTACGTCCATCTTTATTGTAATCGACGGCATAAGCATTGAAAGAGGTTGGCATAAACTGTGTTTGCCCCATTGCCCCAGCCCACGAACCTTTAAATTTATCTAACGATATATGACCACTTTTCAATATGTCTAATGCAGCCCATAGTTGTCGCTTATAAAGAGCTTCACGGCGACCATCAAATGCGAGCGTAACTAATGCACTGATAACAGAATAACCACCTTGAATACGGCCAAAATTGCTCTCAAGGCCCCACAAAGCAACTATAAACCTTGCTTGCACACCATATTCTTGTGCTATTTTTTCTAATTCAACTTGATGCTTTTTATATAATTTACGTGCGCGTTCTATCTTCCATTGAGGTACGCGTTTTGGTAGATATGTTTCTAGTGTTTCAATGACTTCAGGCTGATTTTTATCAGCCTTAATCACTTTCTTCTTAAACTTTGCAGTCGCAAATGCTGTATCAATTAAAGACTGTTCGTACCCTTTATCTTGGGCTTCTTGCTTCAATTGAGCCACGTAAGAATCAAATTTTTCTTGCGTATTTGCGTAACTCGCCGATGATAACACGACCGATGCAAGTAATAAGGAAGCTCTTTTAATCACTTTCTACTCCATTATGGGCCTTAAATTGATCCAATAAATTCTCTTCTGGCGGCGGAATCTGTAAGTAAAAACCATCTTCGCTTAACTTTTCCTTAACCAAAACTATATCAGCAATTCCCAACTTTTCACGTTTAGATAAATCAAACATCATCACATATTTAGGTAACCCGAACATATCCATCAAAGGCTGCGGTACCTTGCTAAAATCATCACGTTTTTCGATATAAAGATAGGTATCGGCTTTTTTTGAACTTTTATACACGGCGGTAAGCATTATACACCCATAATTTCTTGCTTATGTCTAACTGGCACTATACCATGACAGACATTATATTTGGAAAGTTTTGCGACGCTCAAACGTATTAAATACAGGGCCAAACAATAATATTAATACAAAGTGATGTAAGGTGAACGGTGTTATTTAAACTGAAAAGTTTCCCTCTACTCCCTTTGAGCTTTCTTGAGTTTATATAGTTATTAGAGCGCTTATGTCAGATCAAATATTTGAGTTAAAAGGAAACTTGTTCACCCTTTCTGTTTTGCACTTATTCTTAGTCGACGTCCCACGGCTTAGAAGTGAATTAGATGAGAAGATTTCCCAAGCACCTAAATTCTTTTACGGTGCATCGATTGTTGTTAACTTGGCAGAAGTACAAGAAGTCGATATTGACTTTGTATTATTAAAACAAACTCTGTCTGATCTGCAACTCAACCCCGTAGGGGTTTGCAATGGAACCGAACAGCAGCATATTCAAGCCAAAGCAGCTAAACTTTCGGTATTAAACTATAGTAAAGATATAAAACCAGCTGCTTCGGCTCAAACAACAACTGAAGTCGTAGAAAAGCCTGTGTACTTACCAGCTCAAATTGTTCAAGCAACTGTAAGATCTGGTCAGCAAATATACGCTAAAGACAGAGACCTAATTGTTTTAGGCTCAGTGAGTCACGGCGCAGAAGTCATCTCGGATGGCAACATACATATATACGGAACACTCCGTGGTAGAGCAATCGCAGGGGCACAAGGGTACGATGAGGCAAGTATCTATTGCCAACGCCTTGAGGCTGAATTGGTCTCTATCAATGGCAGTTATTGGATCAGTGATTCACTACAAGGTGAACACTGGGGCAATCCTGCTCAAGTAAAACAAATTAATGATTCATTAGAAATTACCGCTTTGGTCAAAGGATAATTCAGATGGCAAAAATTATTGTCGTAACATCAGGTAAAGGTGGTGTTGGAAAAACAACTTCTAGCGCTGCAATTGGTACAGGTCTTGCCCTAAAAGGCTACAAAACTGCCATAATCGACTTTGATATTGGTTTACGTAATTTAGATTTGATCATGGGTTGTGAGCGCAGAGTAGTCTATGATTTCGTTAATGTGATCAATGGTGAAGCAAACTTAAATCAAGCCCTCATAAAAGACAAACGCGTAGAGAAGCTGTTTATTCTGCCTGCGTCTCAAACCAGAGATAAAGATGCGCTAACCAGAGAAGGTGTAGAAAAAGTTTTAAATGAAATGAAAGAAAGCTTTGACTATATTATTTGCGATTCACCCGCTGGTATTGAAGCGGGTGCGATGATGGCATTGTATTTTGCCGATGAAGCCATTGTCACAACAAACCCAGAAGTATCTTCAGTCCGAGATTCAGATCGTATTTTGGGCATACTACAGAGTAAATCACAACGTGCAGAGCAAGGCTTAGCACCCGTTAAAGAGCACTTACTACTCACTCGTTATAACCCAGAGCGCGTTGAAAATGGTGAAATGCTCTCTGTTGAAGATGTACAAGATATTCTTGCCATTGATTTACTTGGCGTCATTCCCGAATCAACTGCGGTACTCAATGCCTCTAACTCAGGCCAACCAGTTGTACTAGACAGCGAGTCTGATGCAGGTCAAGCATATAGCGATGCTATTAACCGGTTATTAGGCGAAGTTATCGACTTTAGATTCCTAGCAGTTGAAAAGAAAGGTTTACTAAAACGGATATTTGGAGGTTAATGTGTCGCTACTTGATTATTTCCGTTCAGAGAAAAAAAGCAGTGCGTCCCTTGCTAAAGAGCGCTTGCAAATAATCGTTGCACATGAACGCTCGAAACGTGGAACACCTGATTATTTACCACAGCTGAAACAAGACATACTCAATGTTATTCGTAAGTATGTGAAAGTTGACTCAGATGCCGTCAATGTTCAATTTGAACAAAACGAAGATGATTTAGCAGTGTTAGAACTCAATGTAACTCTTCCTGATGATGTCAAAGAAGAAAAGTAATTCACACAAAAGGCGCTAACTTAATAGCGCCTTTTACTTTATATATGCGTTTACTGTAATAATTACACGTCCCACTGAGACAGTGATTTTTTAACATAATCATATCGCCAGCCTTGCAAAAGGTCAGGCTTAAGAGATACCGCCCTTTCCTCTGATGTTTTCTTCCAGTTCCAACTCAACAATTGATTGATTTGTTTTTTTGAGGCAAAAACGTCTGCAGGAATACATGCGGATTCTGCAACATGCTTTATGGTATTTGATATATCTTTCGCCGCTTTTTTATAATCTGGATAATCAATAAGCCTCAAAAGCTTTTCAGGACAGTTTGATTCATGTATCGCTTTGCCACGTTCAACACATTGAATAATTTCTTTTCCTGAACGCTTGACTTCAGAAAGCTCAATACCCGGAATGTTACGTAAGCTATTTAATGAACTTGGTCTGCGCTTTGCGACTTCAACCATATTATGTTCTTTGAGAATAAAACTTAAGGCTAAATTCTTCTTCTGTGCTTTGCTTCTTCGCCACGCCGCTAGCTCTTTAAGTACGGCTAGATCTCTTGGTTTCAATTGCCACACATTTTTAATATCTTGATAAACATATTCATCGGGTGTTTCAAATGCACGTTTGACGGCAATTAACTGCGACTCTTGAATCACAATTTCAGTTAATTTTCTCTCAGAAATTTGTTCAATAATTTTTTCAAAGCAAGGTAACAAGTAATATACATCACTGGCTGCATAATCAAGCTGTTTCTCAGTCAATGGCCTTTGTAGCCAATTTGTCCGAGATTCACTTTTATCTATTTTAACATTAAGTAATGTCTTGACCATACTTGCAAATCCAACACAATTCCCTTCACCAAGTAGTTGCAATGCAAATTGAGTATCAAACATTGGATGGGGTACAAACCCTGCAAACTTCTGAAAAACTTCAATATCCTCTGAAGGTGAATGTAGTACTTTTAACATTTTATCGTTGTTTAATAACTGCCAAAATGGCTCAAAATCAATGCCACAAAGAGGATCAATTAACGCAAGGTGTGTCCCGTCAAAAACTTGGATCAAAGCGACTTCTGGATACAAGGTACGACGGCGCATAAACTCAGTATCTATTGCTAAAATTTTCGCTGTAGATATTGATGATACAAACTGGTTCAACTGCGATTGTGTGGTGATTAACTGATACTGCACGTTCACTCCTAGTAACATTTGTACATAAAAAAGCCGGCTAGTGCCGGCTCCTTAGTTACTCCTTTAAGGCCCTACGAAGAATCTTACCGACATTCGTTTTTGGGAGTTCTTCACGGAACTCTACCAATTTGGGAACCTTATAATTCGTAAGATTATCTCGACAATGACTAATTATATCCTTTTCTGTCAACGATGGATCTTTTTTCACAACAAATACTTTAACTTGCTCCCCACTCACGTCATGGGGTATACCAATCGCAGCAACTTCGAGCACGCCATCATGCATGGCAACTACTTCTTCTATTTCATTTGGGAAGACATTAAATCCAGATACAATGATCATGTCTTTTTTTCTATCTACTATGTAGAAAAACCCTTCATCATCATAAGTTGCAATGTCACCCGTTGCGAACCAGCCATCTTTTAAACATTCGGCTGTTGCATCGGGTCTGTTATAATACCCGGCCATGACTTGAGGGCCTTTCACAAGTAACTCTCCAGACTCGCCTTTGCCTGCTTCTTGCCCATTTTCTAATACTATTTTCAGTTCAGTACTAGGCGCAGGTAAGCCTATAGAGCCGTTATATCCACCTAAGTCCCACGGGCAGATAGTAACAAGCGGTGCGCACTCGGTTAAGCCATATCCTTCCATTAGCTTACTGCTTGTCACCTTTTGCCACTTTTCAGCAACAGGGCGCTGAACAGCCATACCACCACCGAGCGACATCTTAAGATTAGAAAAGTCTAACTCTGAAAACCCTGGTGTGTTCAACAAACCATTGAACAAAGTATTGACCCCAGTAATAGCTGTAAAGTTATGCTTTGCAAGCTCTTTCACAAAACCAGGCATATCACGAGGATTCGTGATCAAAATGTTGTGACCACCATACTTCATAAACGTTAAGCAATTCGCTGTTAGCGCAAATATATGATAAAGCGGAAGTGCCGTTATAACGACCTCTTTACCATTATCTAGCACCTTATCTAAACAACCCGATACCTGTTCAAGATTTCCAACCATATTACCGTGTGTCAACATTGCACCTTTCGACACACCTGTAGTCCCGCCAGTGTATTGTAAAAATGCAAGATCGGTTAATGCGACATCTGGCACTTTATAAGAATCTGGGTTTGCTGCCATAACATCTTTGAAAGGTATTGTTTTTGGCAAACTAAATTCAGGCACCATTTTCTTAATATGCTTAACAACAAAGTTTACTAGATACTTTTTAAAGCCCCCCATCATATCGCCGATTTCAGTCAATACGATGTGCTTAACCGACGTTTTAGGTAACGCTTTTTGCAGTGTCTGAGCAAAATTAGCAAGAATAAAGATAGCTTTAGTCTCTGAGTCATTTAGCTGATGTTCTAGCTCCCTAACGGTATAAAGTGGGTTGACATTTACCACTGTACACCCTGCACGCAATATCCCCAAGATTGAAATCGGAGTTTGTAACAAATTAGGCATCATTACGGCAACCTTGTCGCCTTTGCCTAATTTCAAATCATTTTGAATATAACTCGCAACAGATTTAGTTGCTTCATCTACTTGTTGATAGGTTAACGTCTTACCCATGTTGGTATAAGCGGGCAACGACGCAAACTCTGTAAAACTTTTATCAAACATTTCAAGCAACGAGTTGTAGTGCTCTGGGTCGATAGTTTCAGGCATCCCTTCCGGATAGCGCTTTAGCCAGATTTTTTCCACTCTTAGCTCCTGTGTTCTCTTTATTTTTTTAATACTTTACCTTAATAGAAATAAGGCACATAAACAATTGAGCAAATACTCTAACCGTGAGATATTCCCATATTTCGTATAAATATACAATCACGTTCCATTAATTGTGTTCAGGTGTTTTTCAATATACGTAATGCACTTAACTGGATTTTGCATATGGCAATGATGTCCTCCCTCAACAATTTCAACCTGCAGATCCCAAAAGCTGGCTTTAAATGTCTCTAAATTTTCCTTAACAAATTCATACCCTTTATCTCCTATAATAAGCAAGCTTGGTATACTAATGTCTTTAAAAAGGTGCATACTCTGCTCTAAGCTAAATCTAAACGCTGAATGAGTCTTTAACCTAGGGTCTGTCGTTAAACAGATTTTACCTTCTCGTTCTTCACTATTTCTACTCATAAGTAACTTAGCTTCTTCTTCACTGAAATCAGAAGCAGTCACTCTTGCCTGTACCAGTGTTTTAAAGGTTGGAAAGTACTTTACCTCCTTAGCGCTAATATGCTGTCTTTGCTTAAATGACTGCACTACCTGCTGCTTTATATCAGCTTCATCCGAGTACATTAAGCCTATTCCTTCAATCATAGACAAGCTTTTAACTCGTTGTGGATACAGTGTAGTAAACATACCGCATACCAAGGCCCCTAATGAGTGCCCAATTAAATGACATTTTTCTATATTTAACTTTTCTAAGACAATCAGTAAGTCATAAACATAATCAATGAAGTAATAATGCGCATCTTTGCCTCGCCACTGTGATTGCCCATGACCGGGTAAGTCAATCATAAGCCACCTATAACCCGGCTTCTGTAAATTAGCCATTGGCACAAAACTATTAGAATTATCAAGCCAACCATGCAAACAAATCACCCATTGAGGCCCATTTCCATAGATCTGAGCAGCCACTCCACAATCAACTAGACGCTTTATCGTATTTTTTTCATCAATGTGCATTATTTCCGTATTCTTTGTGGAAGTTATAATTTAATATCTTGCCTGACATAGCTGTCTTATAACAAGTTAAATGTCACAACTTGTGATTAGACTGCGCTATGTATAACCACGGGAATCTTAAGGAAGTAATCATGAGAAATACATTGCGCCTCATAACGGCAGGCGTTGCAATTGCATGCAGCTCATCTGCACTGGCCGGACCAAAGAACATCATCTATATGATTGGCGATGGTATGGGCCCCGCTTACACAACAGCTTACCGCTATTATATGGACAACCCCAATACCAAACATGTCGATCCGACCATATTCGATCAGATCCTCGTAGGGATGGCTCATACATACCCAGAAGACGACACCGTAGTCACTGATAGTGCGGCTAGCGCTACAGCACTTAGTACAGCAAAAAAAAGTTATAATGGCGCTATCGCAGTCGATGCACACAAAGCACCGTTGAAAACCATGCTAGAAATTGCAAAAGAAAAAGGCATGACGACCGCCTTGGTAGCGACGTCACAAATTAATCATGCTACGCCAGCAAGTTTCGCGGCACATAACGAATCAAGACGTAATTACAATGAGATAGCAGATGATTATCTAGACAATAAAATATCTGGCAAATTGCCTGTAGACCTTCTTTTAGGGGGAGGAATACAATACTTCCTGCGCGAAGACCGGAATTTAGTCAAAGAGTTTCAAAAAGCTGGATATCAATATTCAGACTCTTTTTCAACACTGTCAGATATCGATAAACTGCCAGCACTAGGCTTGTTTGCTGACAAGGGCTTACCCTATGCCATTGATGAAAACCCAGAGCGGTTAAAAATTATGACCAAGAAAGCCCTTTCTTTACTTGATAAAAGTAAAGAAAAAGGTTTTTTCATTATGATAGAAGGTAGTCAAATAGACTGGTGTGGCCACGCTAATGATATCGCCTGTGCTATGCATGAAATGCACGATTTTGCGCAATCGATTAAGTTAGCCAAAGCCTATGTTGACAATAACCCTGATACACTGTTGGTGATAACAGCAGATCACTCTACGGGTGGGTTAACACTCGGTGCTGACGGAAAGTACTTGTGGCTGCGTGACGTAGTTCAAGGCGTTTCTAAATCTGCCAGCGAGCTTGCCAAATCGTTACACAATGCTGAAGATTTAAAAGCTACATGGATAACGCATACTAAGCTTCCTTACAATAAATCAACAGCAATAAAGCTTAAGCAAGCTAAAACGGAAGGCCTAGATACGCTTAACAGCGTGGTTAAATCTATAATCAATAAAGCAAGTTATACAGGTTGGACGACAGGTGGGCATACGGCCATTGATGTTCAGGTCTTTGCTCATGGCAATGGCTACCAAAACTTTATTGGTTCCCAAAATAATACTGACATTGCAGAAAAATTAATAAACTATCTTAGATAGTTTATTAATGCTCGATTTTAGTTCCATAGATGTCAATAGACTGCTCTATTGGCATCGCTTTGTAATATAAAAAACCTTGTACACAGCCAATATTTGCTGCTTTGACGACTCTTTCATCTTCTTCTGTTTCAACTCCTTCAGCAACCGTATTAAACCCTAATTGTGCACAAAGGTCCGCAAGATTTTTATACAGTAACGCCGCTTTTTCATTATCTTGATCTGGCAATAAACTTTTATCAAATTTGATGGTGTCTATGTTTAATTTAGACAGTACAGATAGGCAAGAGTATCCAGTACCAAAATCATCCATTGCGCAGCGAATTTTATTACTTTTAAGTGTATTAACTATCGACATCGTTTTACTAAAATCTTCAATATAACTTGATTCCAAGAGTTCAACTTCGACTTGATCTGCGAATCGAGAGAATGCTTTAACCACGCGTTTATAACCACCCGAAAGTAAATTATCCGGTGATATGTTAAAACTCACTTTGGGATATTGCCCATGTTGAGCAAAAGTATCTAAATCTACTTCTAATTGGTCAATAACAAAATTATCTATAACATGCAGTAGGTTATGCTCGCCTAACGTTTCCAAAAACCATGGCCCTGATACACTGTTGTCTGGGTTAACCAACCGTAATAACGCCTCGAAACCCACGACTTCTTTGCTCAATGGATTTATCTTAGGTTGATAGTAAAGCGTCAATGCGCCGTTATTTAGGGCATCAGTCACTTCGGTTAAGCTATGCCCAGAAATTTGTAGCTTAGCATGGTGTGTCGCAAAACTACTTTCAGCTTGATCTTCAATCATTCGACCTGCGGAATAGCGTTTCACTAGCATATCAAGTGCTTTACCAGACATGTTATTTTTCTGATGTGCGACCAAAAATGGATAATATATAGCCACATTTGCTGCGATCAGAAAAAACTGCAATAGCACGACCCAAAAGCTTTCTGTCAGTATCCAAGCATTTACAAATACGGGCGTAAACCAAGGTATAGATTCTTGGGTAACAATAGGAATAAACCCATTTATCAAAAATTGGTATGAAACAATGGCATTAAACGCAGGGGATATTAAAAACGGAATTAAAATATAGGGATTAAATACAATAGGGAGTGCATAAAGCATCACTTCACTGATATTGAACACGGCCAGTGGTGCCGATAGCTTTGCAATACGCTTTTCGTGGTTTCCTTTTTTAAGTAATAAACACGCAATTATTAACCCCCAAACACACCCTGTTCCGCCTAAAATTACGAATGTACTGAAAAAATGGTAGTTGATCAGCTCAGGCGTAACCATAAAACCTGAAAGATCACTCGAAACCAAAATATGATAGGTATTGTCACCGTGAACGCCCAAGAACCATAATAAATGCGCACCAAGTAACTGTAATGTGACTTTATTCTCTGCACTAAACTCGAGTTGATCAAGAGCTAAATAAGACAAAAAATAATCTACAGCCAGATCGATAAATGGATACAAAAGCAACGTAATTGTGGTAACCAACATATACGGAAAAATGAGATTAACGTGTTTTTTGAGGAATAAGCTAATTGTACTCACTTCGACAATTTTAAATGCTCGCGTTAGCTCGAAATACGCGAGTAAGTAGCAACAAAAGATGGGCATAAATAAGGTATATAGCACACCTACGCGATGATCAATACGCAGACTTTGCTCATCAACAAAAATATACCCTGTGGTTGCAACAAAACAACTTGTAACCAGTATCGGGGCAGCTATGGTGTGTATTTTTATATTTTTTGCTAAATGATAACTAAATGAAATCAGCGTAAATAAAGGAAAAAGACCCCAAACCAATTGGTTAAATTGATTTAAGTAGTCATGATCAAATCCTTTTGCTGCAATATCCAACCATTGATTTATCAGTGTAATGAGAGAGGCAACAATAAAAAAAGGAATTAATGCAATATATCCTTCCCTTAACGACAACACGAGCGTGTTAGACGACACCTTAACAGCAGCTTGATTGAATCGGTTGAATGACGATCTGAACAAAGTATTCCCTAACTTTTTCTTTTAACAATACCTAACTTAGAGAATAAAACAATCTTCGAAGAATATTTTTAAGTGAAATAATTTCAAACACCTAGGCGTAGATATTTATACCAATTAAGGCTTCTACATCTGCTCTGCGTTCCTGATTATTTATCTCCTTGTAAGTGTTAATCGCCACACTTGTTTTGAAGTCAGGCTGATCATAAATCGTGGAGCGTGAGTGTTCTTGAAAAGCTTGGGCAAGTTTAATACCCGATAGCGAGTTGTTAACTCGGGAACTAGGCTGCGCAGCACTACTCACCTCTTGCTCTGTGAATTTCCCCTGGGCACTAGGTTTTAATTGATAAGTAAATTGGTTATTACTAACCGTTACCATTTGCATAAAATGACGCTGCGCAAATCAAACTATATATCTAAAAGTACCGAATTATTCCTTTCCTGGCAACTTTTTCCACGTTACCGTGTCTCTGACATAGTTAGGTTGTGCATCACAGGCATCGACTGTTTCACCATTTGAAAAGGCACGCTCCGCAATTTTTAACATGTAAAATGCATCTGGCAGCATCGCACCTTCTAATACATTTAAATTGTTATCTGAGGCAGCTTTTGGATACGTGACCCACGCAGTACCTACCGCACTATCTACATTGGTATTAGCTAGACTTTCTGGTGCACAGACCATTTCTTCGTGCGTATTTTCAGCTAACCCATCATCACCTGCAACATAAGCACCGACATAGACTTCTCCCATTCGCGCATCTATTCCGGCCAATACCCCTGTAACACCATGTTCATCAATGGCTTGTTGCGCCATCGTTTGCAGCGTTGAAACCCCAACCAATTTCAATCCTTGCGAATATGCCAACCCTTGTGCAATCGCCACTCCGATCCTTACACCCGTAAAGCTACCCGGGCCTTTACCAAACGCGATGCCATCTAAATCCTGCAATTTGCAGTTGGCATCATTGAGCATGGCTTCTATTTGTGGAAGTATTTTTTGGCTATGCTGTTGAGGGCACTCCTCAAAAAAGCGAAATGTTTTACCGTTATAATTAAGAGCGATACTAAGCGCTTCAGTGGAAGCATCAATGGCCAACAGGTTATACGTCATATTATTCTATATTCTCTAAGAATTGAGTTGCTGCTTGTAAATTGCGTGTCCGTCGCATATTTGGCAAGCTTTTTAAAAATGTTTCACCGTATTTTCGCGTAACTAAACGATTATCGCAAATAACAAGCACACCTTTGTCACTTTTATCTCTAATTAATCGTCCAACGCCCTGTTTAAGGCTGATCACCGCTTGAGGTAATTGCACCGCATCAAAAGGTTCCTTGCCTAACATTTCGGCATCTTTCATTCTTGCTTGTAACAAAGGGTCATCAGGTGAGGCAAATGGTAATTTATCAATCAACACACAACTCAGCGTATCGCCTCTTACATCTACCCCTTCCCAAAATGAAGCAGTCCCCATCAGCACTGCGTTACCATTACGTACAAACTGCTCTAATATAATCCGTTTTGATGATTGCCCTTGCATAAAAATAGGATACTCTGTTGCCGTATTAAGACCCTCATACACTAAATGCATCACTCGATAACTGGTAAACAATAAAAAGGTTCTACCTTTGGCCGCATTAATTAATTGCTTTGCAATTTTTACCAACATGTGAGGCATCGCATCATCTCTGCTCTCGGGCAGATAACGCGGCATACATAATAAGGCTTGGTTTTGATAATCAAATGGGCTATCTACAATGCTTTCATGCGTTGGCTTTAACCCTAAACTCGCGGTAAAGTGCTGTAATGAGTGATCAACTGACAATGTTGCCGATGTAAACACAAAACTTGCATCAGTTTTGGTTACGATTTCCTTAAATTTATTCGATACGTCAAGTGGGGTTATGTAGATGGTTACAAAGCGCCGTGTTGTTTCATACCAGTAACTGTATCCGGTTTGAGATACATCGAATGCTCGTTCTAGTTGACTTTTAAACTTAATAACTCGTTCAAACGGGTGCTCAATTTTATCTGTTCTGTCTAAACACAACTTTAACACTTGATACAAAAATTCCAAGTCGCTAATAACGCGATGTAATGCATCACACATTATTTTATCTGATAGCGCTTCTCGCCAGTCCCCGCGACTACCGTCATTACCAAATGCAATTCGTAGATCGGCAACGGTCGTTTCTAATTTATTTAGGGTTTTTCCCAACTGAAGCATGTCCGGGATGTCTGAACGGTAAATTAAACGAATATCGTTAATAAGCCCGACTAACTGCTTTGTGCTAACAGACTCACCAAAGTAGTCACTCGCTATTTCAGGTAATTGGTGCGCTTCATCAAATATATAACAGTCGCTATTAGGCATTAACTCAGCAAAACCTTGCTCTTTAACCGCCATATCAGCAAAGAACAAATGATGATTTATCACCACTAAGTCTGATTCTGTTGCATCAATACGCGCTTTTCTTATATAACATTCTTGAAAATCTGGACATTCTTTGCCTAAACAATTATCCGCAGTAGAGTTAACATATGGTAGAACCTTGGCATCCTCTTCAATACCCACACAGTCTGCTAAGTCCCCGGTATGCGTTTGTGCCGCGAACTTTGCAACCATAGCCAATTGATGCATGACATCAGGATCGTCGGTGGGGACATTAGTGACATGTTCGTTCAGCCTATAACTGCAAAGATAGTTCGATCTCCCCTTTAGTAACGAAACTTTTTTCCCCACCTTAAGCGCTTTTTGTAATACCGGTAAATCGCGGTGAAATAATTGTTCTTGTAGCGCCTTTGAGCCAGTTGAAATTATGCACTTGTGTTTACTCAATAAGGCAGGTGCTAAATATGCAAAGGTTTTACCGGTACCAGTGCCCGCTTCAACAACACATTGCCCACGCGAGTCAATTGTCTCAGAAATCGACTGGGCCATATCAATTTGTGCTTTGCGAGGTTTATATCCTGAAAGCGCTATAGCAAGTGGACCTTGCTCTGAAAATACTTGTTGAATAGACAAATTAACTATACTGCTAAAAAAATTTGCCAAGATTGTACGAAGAGTTCACGCATAGAGCAAGTAAGCTCTATGCGCAGATACCATGGCACATCCTAAACGGCAAACTTACTTAGTGTGGTTTCGAGGTGTTCAACATTCTCAGATAGTGCGCTTGCAGCACTTTGCGCAGCCTCAGAATTAGCAACGGCTTCGGTCGCAATTTCATTAATACTTGTAATGTCTTGACTAATCTCTTTGGTTACTGCTGCTTGCTCTTCTGCCGACGCAGCAACTGAGTCAATCATTCTATTAACCGTTTGAGCCTGGCTGACAATATCTTCGAGCGCTGCTAAAGCCTCTTCGCTTAACGATACTCCTTTATCAACAACCTCAGTGCTTTGTGCCATTCTTGACACCGCAATATCTGTCTCTTGCTGAATAGCACTTATTGACTCTGCGACTTCTTGTGTTGCTGTTGCTGTTCGACTAGCAAGCCCTCTAACTTCATCAGCAACTACCGCAAAACCACGCCCTTGTTCGCCAGCTCTTGCTGCCTCAATCGCCGCGTTAAGCGCCAATAAATTAGTTTGCTCGGCAATCTCATTGATCACCTTTATGATCTCTCCAATTTGCTTACCACGTTGCCCCAAATTACCGACCGAATCCGACAAGTCTTCAATGGTGGACGACACATCACGAATACTCATCACCATTTCATTAACAATCTTTCCGCCATGACTTGCGCTGCTGCCTGCTTGGTTTGCAATATCCGCCGCGTCGACACTCTGGTGAGCCACTTCAGCAATGGAGCTACTCATTTGAGCTGCCGCGGTGGAAATTTGATCTGCTTTTAGTTGCTGCTTATTGATCCCTTGTGCAACTTGCTCATTGATTTTGCCAAGTGTAGCACTGCTATCGCCAACTTCACCGGTTACTGCCTTAATTTGTCCGACAAGTGTGGTTAATGACGTTTGCATATCATTGATAGATGATGATAGCGCACTGATTTCATCTCCATGACTTGTTTCAAGTGCTTGAATATCCAATCGCCCTTGGGCAATATTCCCCGCTTGTACTACCACCAATTGCAGCCTCTGTGAGATTGAACGACCTAAACGCCACGCGATTAATACCGAGATAACTATCGCCACCAGCGTCATAACAACTAATATTGTATTTAAAAAATCAAGTTGATTCTGAATTTCTGTCATCGCGAGTGCTGTATCATCACGCTCTTCATTAGCCCCTACCTCTAAGATACCTTCTAACTTCGAAATATACTGTTTATCCAACTCGATTAACGTATCTAACTTTTCATTAAATGGTAATGACGCGCTAATTATTTTTGTCTCTGCAACCTGTATTAAGTCATCAATTAACCGTTTTATTTGAGCCATAACGCGTCGGTCTGCGGCCTTTTTAGATTCTAATTTATATAATTCTTCGTAATAATCTAATAACTCATTCTTATTATCATAGTAGCTTTGCGTCGCCCCATCTACAGCATTAACAATTGCATATAAAGCAGTATTAACATCACCCAGTTCATCAATCAGTTGCATATAGACGAACGCGCCGGGTACATCGTCACTGGCTACCTCTTGGGTAACGTAAGAAATCTCAATTTCTTTATAAATTACAAAGATTGAGGTGCATGAAAATAAAATCAACACAGCAAAAAATGCAGCGTGTAACTTTTGGACAATGGTAAAGTTCATATATATAACCCTGAATAGACTACATTACTACCGTGTAAATATCATACAGGCAGACCAACAAAAAACTTAATTAAATTAGATGATTGGGAAAGATTATATATTGAAGCAGCTAAAAAATACAACTTTTATATTAGTACAAAAGAACTAAGCCCATAAATCTAGGTGTTTATCAGTTTCATCTAGGCCATTGTTGCTATTTTGTTTATTTTTTGATGCTTTCGATTGCTTCTTGTTTTCAATATTCTCGCGCTTTTCTCGCTCAATTTTTATTCTATCAACTGCACTTTCTTGCACGCCTGCAATATAAAATAAAGGCTTGTGATGAACCTCAAGTCTGACAATATTAAATTGTGGTTTTAACGCATCCATAAGCATTTGTCCCCAACAACATGTTCTCATAATTTATTATCGGCAGTTATAAGATATTCTAAAGTTGATATAAAAAAAGCTTGCGCTACGTTCTGGTAATATGTTTATCTATAAGTGTAATCAAATACTAACGAAGAGTTAACCATGTTCAATACAATGACAGCTTTACATCATCATCATCATTCATCGGGATAACCTGTCAGGTATTTCGCTGGTGGGTTATTCCTAAAAGGAACCTCCGGCGAGCAAAATTCATAGCTTATTTTCGCCCTGAGGTTCCCTCGGGGTTTTTAGTTTTTAAACTTATGGAAAATAAATTATGAGCAACACAAATAGACTACGTATCGCAATTCAAAAATCTGGCCGCTTATCAAAAGACTGCCAAGACCTTTTAAAACAAATCGGTGTAAAATTAAATTTGCGTGAGCAACGTCTCATTGCGCACTCAACCAATATGCCAATTGATGTACTTCGTGTACGCGATGATGATATTCCAGGGTTAGTTATGGACGGCGTTTGTGATTTAGGCATTGTTGGTGAGAATGTTCTGGTGGAGTCTCAAGCCGAAAGACAAAATCAGCAACAAAATGCAGATGTGATCAAATTGTCTAAATTAGACTTTGGTTTTTGCCGACTGGCACTTGCCTGGCCGCAAGAGCTTGGTGAACAGTCAAAGGACTGGTTTGAAGGCAAAAGGATTGCAACAACGTACCCAGAGATTTTAAAACAGTACTTAAAGCGCGAAAATATCAGCGCAAGCGCAGTCATGCTTACAGGCTCGGTAGAAGTCGCGCCTAGAGCTGGTTTAGCTGACGCAATTTGTGATCTAGTATCAACCGGTGCTACCTTAGAAGCCAATGGATTAATGCAAGGAGAAACAATCCTTGAATCTAACGCTTGCCTCATTCAAAACCCAGCCCTGCAAGAGCCCGAAAAGCTCGCCCTAATTGAAAAGCTTATGCCTCGTTTAAAAGGGGTCAAACAAGCAAAAGAAAGCAAATATATCATGCTGCATGCACCAAAGAGCAAGTTAGATGAAATATGTGCGCTGCTGCCGGGCACAGGCCAACCAACACTTCTCGCATTGGCTGGTAGTGATGAATACGTTGCACTTCACATGGTAAGCAGTGAAACGCTTTTCTGGGAAACAATGGAAGAACTAAAAGAACTCGGTGCGAACTCAATCCTAGTTATGCCAATCGAAAAAATGATGGAGTAATCACGTGATCCGTTGGAACGAATTGACGTTACAGCAACAGCAAGGCGCACTAATGCGCCCTGCACTTTCAGCCAGCAAAAAAGTTGAAGCCGCTGTAAACGATATTATCGAGCAAGTAGCATTAAATGGTGATAGCGCACTCATCACATTCGCTGAAAAATTTGATAAGCGAAGTAATGTAAGGCTTCAGGTCCCTCAAGAAGAGATCGACAATAGTGTTCAAGCGCTGAGCGAAGAACTAAAAGTGGCAATTGACACAGCATATAACAATATTAAGACGTTTCACCAAACGCAGTTACCAAAAAGTACATCATTAGAAACAACGCCTGGGGTACTTTGCGAACTGCGCTACCAAGCCATAGATGCTGTTGGACTTTATGTGCCTGGTGGCAGTGCACCTTTACCTTCATCAGTATTGATGCAAGGTGTGTGCGCACAACTTAGCGGAGCAAAGACGATTGTACTTGCCACACCAGTCAATGGTGACAAGAAAATTGACCCAGCAATACTCTATGCCGCCAAGCTATGTGGGATCTCGACAGTGATTGAAAGTGGTGGCGCAGGTGCCATCGCAGCGATGGCGCTCGGCACAGAAACGGTGCCAAAAGTATGTAAAGTTTTTGGCCCTGGTAATAGCTATGTCACAATGGCAAAACAAATATTGAGCCAAAGCAAAGCAGGATTTGCCATTGATATGCCAGCAGGTCCCTCTGAAGTGTTGGTAATAGCAGACCAACGTGCAAACCCCGATTTTATTGCAGCAGATTTGTTATCACAAGCAGAGCATGGTCGTGATTCTCAGGTTATTTTATTATGTACCAACACATCAGTCATTGAAAAAACGCAGCAGGCCATCGAAGCGCAATTAGCGTCACTCCCTCGAGCAGATATCGCGCGAGCGGCTATGCAAAATAGTAGTCTCATTTTGGTAGAGTCAATTGAGCAAGCCTTTGCCGTTTCGACTGAATATGGACCAGAGCATTTAATACTGCAACTTGGAGAACCGGAGCAGTATTTGCCGTTAGTCAATAACGCAGGATCTGTATTTGTTGGTGACTATACCCCAGAGTCGGCTGGCGATTATGCCTCAGGTACCAACCATGTATTACCTACTTATGGTTACAGCAAAGTATATTCTAGTTTGAATCTATTAGATTTTTTTAGAACATACACCGTTCAAACAATATCAAAACAAGGGCTTAAAGCATTAAGCTCAGCCATATTGCCACTAGCAGAGGCTGAAGGGTTAGACGCCCATGCCTACGCAGTTAAAGTAAGACTGGAGCGATTAACCAATGACTGATAAACCAGCACAAGACACGTTGTTACCTGGCAATATAGAAGCACTGACGGCTTATAGTTCTGCAAAAAGTGAAAAAGTATCAGGTAATATATGGCTCAATGCCAATGAAAGCCCTTATGTGAAAGACGTAAATATCATACTGAGTGACCTAAATAGGTATCCTGACCCACAACCTGCCCCCGTTATAGATGCATATGCAGATTATGCGGGCGTAAGTTCAGAACAAGTTATTATGACCCGCGGTGCAGACGAAGGTATCGACCTATTAGTGCGAACCTATTGTGAGCCTGCAACAGACAATATTGCACTATTTTTGCCAACTTATGGCATGTATAAAGTAACCGCTGACACACATAATGTTGCTGTTAATGGCCTATCGCAAGATTTATTGCTAAGTGGCACTGTCGAAGACATCATTAAAGCAGTATCAGGCAGTAAACTGGTATTCATTTGCAACCCAAACAACCCGACAGGTAGTATCACGCCAGTAGAAAAAATTGCCCAAGTCACTAAAGCATTGGCCGGTAAGGCCATCGTTGTAGTTGATGAAGCCTACATAGAGTTTTCAGAATCTAATTCATGCGCTCTACTGCTTAAGGACTTCGACAACCTTGTAATTTTACGAACGCTATCAAAGGCATTTGCACTGGCAGGCTTGCGCACTGGATTCATGTTGGGTGATAAATCAATCCTCACGCCTATTCGCAAAGTTATAGCGCCTTACCCTGTATCAACCGTGGTTGCACAAATCGCTGAAAAAGCCTTGAACAGTGATGCAATCACTCAGATGCGTCGCCAAGTAACCATTTTAAACAAAGCCAAACTAACGCTTTTAAGTTGGTTGGAACAGTCTCCCGCTGTCAACAACATACTCAGTGGTGACGGCAACTTTGTGACATTACAACTTAAAGACAAAAGCTGTTTATCTTTCGCGGCACAAATGGGGTTAGTAATGAGACCTTTTAATTTATATGGCCAAGATAACTGGCTGCGTATATCAATTGGTAATGAACAAGACTTAAAATCCGTTAAAGATTGGCTAGACGTCATCTCGGCGCAAGTGTAAGGAATTAATAATGAGCAGTCCATATTTATTCATAGACAGAGATGGCACGCTAATAGACGAGCCAAAAACAGATAAACAAGTCGATAGCCTTGAAAAGCTCGTCCTGTTGCCTAATGTGATCACCGCCCTCCTCCAATTACAAAATGCAGGTTACAAGCTTGTCATGGTATCTAATCAAGATGGGCTAGGTACCGATAGTTTTCCAACCGCTAACTTCGACATAGCACAAAATAAAATGATGGAGATATTTGAAAGTCAGGGAATATGTTTCGAAGAAGTGTTGATCTGCCCACACTTTGATGAAGAAAACTGTAACTGTCGAAAGCCAAAAACCGGGTTACTCACACAAATTATGCGCTCTGGTAAAGTTGACCTTGCTAAATCATATGTAATTGGAGATCGACAAACCGATATAGGGCTCGCTGAAAACTTGTGTATCGAAGGTATTTTATATGAAGGAAGTTGGTCCCACATTGTAACCCAGCTGACCACATTAAACAGAAAAGCAACGGTAAGTCGCAATACCAAAGAAACACAGATCAGTGTTTCAGCTAATCTTGATCAAACAAAAAATGGCGACATTTCAACAGGGTTAGGCTTTTTCGACCATATGCTCGACCAAATTAGGACGCACGCAAATATAGGCTTAAATATTATCGCTAAAGGCGATCTTCACATCGATGAACACCACCTTGTAGAAGACGTTGGCATTGCATTAGGGCAAGTCATAAAACAAGCTCTGGGCACAAAATCACAAATAGCGAGGTATGGTTTCTCTTTACCAATGGATGAGTGCAAAGCAGAATGTCAACTTGACTTATCAGGGCGTGCATCATTTGTGCTCAATGCCGAGTTTAGCCGGAAAAGTACGGGAGACTTGGATGTACAAATGGTGGAACATTTCTTTAAATCACTCGCCGATAATGCACAGATCAGCTTAATTTTATCGGTCTCTGATGGTAACTGTCATCACCAAGTTGAGGGGTTATTCAAAGCCTTTTCTCGGGCATTAAGAATGGCTATTGCACAAGATACCACGCAACAAACAGCCAGTTCTAAGGGGTGCTTATGATAGCCATTATTAATACCGGTTGTGCCAACATCAACTCAGTGAGATTCGCTTTTGAACGCCTTGGCGTTAAGCCTGAGGTGATAATAGATCCTGCTAAACTGGCGCATTTTGACCGCGCCATTCTCCCAGGTGTCGGACATGCTAAAGTCGCAATGGAACGCCTAACAGCCTTAGGCTGGGATGCCGCAATAAACGACTATCAAAAGCCACTGATGGGGATCTGTTTAGGAATGCAGCTACTATGTGACAGCACTGAAGAAGGAAATATATCGTGTCTTGGCAAAATACCGGGGGATGTTTCTGCATTAGACGTAAAAGGGTTAACCGCCCCACATATGGGTTGGAATAACTTAACACACTGTGTAAAGCACCCATTGACTGCCAATATCAGTCGCAATGATCAAGTCTACTTTGTGCACAGTTTTGCGCACTCGGTCAACGACACGACCTTGGCGCAAGGCGAATATGGTCAGTGCTTTTCAGCTATTGTTGCTAAAGACAATTATGCGGGAATGCAGTTTCACCCTGAGCGAAGTGCCAAAGTCGGCGCAACCTTACTACAAAACTTTGTTAATTGGACACTGTAAAGGACCTTATTATGATCATACCTGCATTAGATGTATTACAAAATCAGATTGTTAGGCTGTATCAAGGCAAATACGATACCGCTCAGTTTTACCCGTTCAAACTCGATGAACGGCTACTGACTTACCAGACTTGTGGCGCAACTAAACTTCACTTAGTTGACTTGGAAGGAGCTCGGGATCCTGCTAAAAAACAATGGCAACAAATTCAAGCCGCCACCAACCAATTATCGGTTCCTTATCAAATTGGCGGTGGGATCCGAAGCTATGAAGATGTTAAACAATGGCTTGACGCTGGTGCTTCTCAAGTTGTGATCGGCTCAATGGCTGTCGACCAACAAGGTCAGGTGTCGAATTGGATTCAAGAATTTGGCGCTGAACGTTTCGTTATAGCCCTAGATGTAAACAAAACTGATACACGGTGGGCACCAGCGACACATGGTTGGTTATCTGACGCAAAAGTTGAATTGTTTGAACTCGTCGACTTTTATACTGAACTGGGCATAATCGACTTTTTATGCACGGACATCAGTAAGGATGGTACCATGACAGGTCCCTCTTTTACGTTATACGAACAACTTTGTGCACATAATAAGAACATCAAAGTGCAAGCATCTGGCGGAGTGAGTTCGTTAGCAGATATAACTCGACTCGTTGAGATAGGGGTAGGCGGTATTATTCTTGGAAAATCACTGCTAGATGGCGCATTTACAGTTGAGGAGGCACTCGCATGTTATCAAAGCGAATAATCCCGTGCTTAGACGTCAAGAATGGACAAGTCGTCAAAGGCGTTAAGTTCAAAGGCCATGAAGTTGTTGGCGACATTTTAGAGTTGGCAAAGCTCTACAGTGATGCCGGTGCTGATGAGTTAGTATTTTATGAGATAAGTGCCAGCGTAGAGAAGCGTTTATTAGATGTTAATTGGGTGCAAACGATCGCTCGATATATTGATATTCCTTTTTGTGTTGCCGGCGGCATAAAATCAGTAGCCGACGCTGCAAAGGTACTGGAACAAGGTGCTGATAAGATCAGTATCAATAGCCCAGCAATAGCACGACCTGCACTAATAAAAGAATTGCACGATGAATTCGGCAAGCAATGTGTTGTTGTAGGGATAGATAGTTTTTACGATGTAAAGACAGACCAATACTTAGTGTATCAACTTACTGGCGATCCTAATGCTTCGAGTCAAACGCGCTATAAAACCCAAGATTGGGTTAAAACAGTACAAGAGTTAGGTGCAGGTGAAATCGTTCTAAACTGTATGAATCAAGACGGAGTAAGAAAAGGTTACGACAATGACCAATTAAGTGAGATAAGAGCCATTTGTGATGTGCCGCTGATTGCTTCCGGTGGTGCAGGTACAATGCAAGACTTCGCTGATGTATTTAAACAGAGCCAGGTCGATGGCGCATTAGCCGCCAGCGTATTTCATAAAAACATTATAAATATTAACGAACTTAAGCAGTTTCTAACATCTCAAAATATAGCGAGTAGACTATGCAATTAACCCCCACAAACCTAACACAATTAGATTTTGATAAAGCAAAGTTACTGCCAGCCATTGTGCAACATGCCACATCAGGTGTGATCCTCATGCAAGGGTTTATGAACAGTGATGCAATAAAAATGACATTAGAAAAGAAACTCGTGACATTTTATTCTCGATCAAAACAACGCCTTTGGACCAAAGGGGAGACTTCTAATAATGTGCTCAACTTGGTAAGCGCACATACCGATTGCGATCAAGATTCAATATTATTGTTTGCGTTACCTGAGGGGCCCACATGTCATTTGGGTACCCAAAGTTGCTTTGGAGACGCCAAACCCGCAATCGGATTTTTAGCAGAGCTAGAAGAAGTCATTGTATCTCGTAAAAATGATAACCCAGACTCAAGTTACACGGCATCCTTGTTTGCCAAAGACATTAGTCGTAGCTGTCAAAAAGTCGGAGAAGAAGGCGTTGAAGTAGCCCTTGCTGCAATGAAAGCTGACGTAAACGAATTAGAAAATGAGTCTGCAGATTTGCTCTATCATTTATTGGTCTTGTTACAGCGCAGTGAAACTAATTTATCAAGCGTTATAAACTGCCTGCAAAACAGACATAAATAACACGAGTCTGGTCTTTCCGTTTTACCATGGTATGCTTGCTAAAAATAGTTAAGGATCTCACCATGGTAAAACCTCTTCTTAGCGTCTTTTCCCTTATTATTGGTTTAACTGGCTGTAATACATCATCACCCTCAAAGCAAGATCAAGTCGATACACTGAGTCTGTGTGAAAAGGTTGAAGCACTCATTAATAGTGCTCCATCGGGTTTTGAACCGTTAAAAGGTGCTCAAACCTCGACCCCATTTTTAACATCATGGCAAGCAAAAGCACATTTGGTCGGTAAGCAATGTCAAATAAGTAACTACAGTACTGGATCTACTGGCTATCATTGTGAACAGAATTTTTCTAGCGAAAACCTTGCCTCACACGTATTTGATACCTCAAAGCACCTGGTTGAATCATGTTTAAGTACTGAGTGGAAAGCGGTAAAAAAGAAAAACACGCTACAATTTTCAAAAGCGGCGCAGTCTCCTACCCTTAGTCTTTCCAAGCACGATACTTTTGATAAAAATAAGCCTTGGCAAGTTAAATTAGAGATATCACAGTAATGCACGATAACATTCCTGCTATATTTTTGATCAACTTAGATCAAAGTACCCAACGCTTAAAAGCGTGTACCGATAGGTTAAATAGCCAAAATATTCCTTTTGAACGAGTATCTGGCGTCTATGGAAAGTCTTTAACTCAAGAGGAGCTCACCCGTCACTACAGTCACACCTTGAATCTAAAAAAGTATCATCGTGCACTTAGTCAAGGTGAAATCGGTTGCTACTTAAGCCACAGAAAGGCATGGCAAACCATTGTTGATCGACAACTTGATTATGCCATTATCATTGAGGACGATTTTAAAATTGTTGGCCCTTTACAAGATGTATTCGACTCAATAGCTGAACTTAACTTTGATTGGCAACTCATTAAACTTGCCGCTTATGAAAATAGAGAAAAACCAATTTCGTATAAGTCTAAGTTAAATAGCCACTTCGACCTAGTGGTCCATAAAAAGGCGATGACAGGCTGCTGTGCTCAAGCCATTAGTTTAGAAGGCGCTAAGCAGCTTCTAAAGGCGACCGACAAGTTTGCACGACCAGTTGACACTGATATACAACATATTTGGGAAACCAACGTCCCCGTGTATTCAATGATGCCCTATTACATTGAACAAGCTGGTGAATTTGAGAGTGATATTGCCAAAGCATCGAGCGGTACTCCAGTTAAAAAGTACTTTTGGAAAAGAAAATGGCAGCAGTTTCTAGAAAAGCGGCTTAACCACACAGCAACACGCAAAGCCATCGAGGCACTCAAAAGTAAGCTCAATAACTAATATACACCACGCTATGTTCACTCCAGCTAATGTAAGATAATAACTGGAGTGAATATGTTCAGCTGAGGTAGCTAATTACTTAATAGGGTGAGATGGGTGCTCGACCCCCATCCAAGCTTTATACAGATTAGCTTGTCTAATTGATGGATTTAATATCGCCCTTACTAACTTAGGCTTACTATAATCACGTGACAGGGTCAATGTTGTACTCATCAATCTGTCGCGCCTGATAAAATCAACCGTCACTTTATCACTGGCAGAAAAACTTTGTAATGTTGCACTGAGTGACTTTCTAACATGTTGCTTGTTCACCGCGACAATCTTATCACCAGGGGTAAGGCCCGCAGTCCAAGCCGCTCCTTCTCTTGCAACATGATTGAGTATTAATACTTCGCCACTATTTTTTGCTATGGCATCCATTGACGCAACGGGTTTTGCAGATGAAGGGCGTGCATGTTCTAAACCGACCTGCGCCAATAATGCATCAAAGTCCAAATTTAATGGCTCATCTACATGTTTCGTCCACCACTGACTATAATCTCTCCCACTTAACTGCTTTAAAATTGCTTTTACATCAGCACTGGTAAACGAATTTGGCAGTTTATGCTGTTTATATAACTCGCGATGTACGTCCTTATAGCTGACGCTCCCATCACTCTTTGCTAATAAATCAATATCTAGCGCCATAGAAACAAGCGTACCTTCAGAATAAATATTGGTACTGAAGTTTTTGCCGTGATCGCCCCCTTGGTTGATCCATTTATCGAAACTTGTTTGGGCAACAGACTGAATTTCTCGACCGGGAGTGTTTAAATGGCGATTAATGGTACGAGTGAGTCCTTTAAAGTACTCTTGGTTGGTTGTGATACCTGCACTAAGTAATAAATAATCTTCCAAATAACTTGTTGACCCTTCAGCCAACCAAAGTAAATCGCTATAGTTAATATCCATATAGTCGTAAGGTACTAAGCCCGCTGGCCGATAGTTTTTCACGTTCCAAGTATGAATAAACTCGTGAGCAGCTGTGGAGATAAACGCAACATAGTCATCTCTTTTAGCAAACGAATCTCTATGGCGTTGAATTATTGTTGAGTTTAAGTGTTCGGTAGCACCGCGTGCACCACTCGTTGCGTGTACCATGAAGACATAACGTTGGTATGGGTAAGCATCCCAAATCAGGGTACCCGTTTTGACTAGTTTTTCTAAATCTCTCAGCATTAACGCAACATCGTAATTGCCTTCACCCCATATCACTAATTCGTAATGTCGGCCGTCAACTTCAAACTTACGTAATTCATTAATACCCGTTTCTATTGGTGAATCTAGTAAAACATCATAATTGTTAGCGACAAAACTGTGTTTATTATCTCCAAACGCCATGCCCGATACAGATCGCCAAGTGTCAGGAACATCTAATTCAACACTCACAGGCTCTTGTCGAAAAGAATCGCTGAACATAAAAAAACCCGATGCATCAATGAATGCATGACTGTCATCAATATGCCTTGCTCGAAGCCCTAACTCATTTGCGTAAACCTGATAATCAATATTAACTTTTGTAGGCTCATCAAAATGAACACGCCAGGTACTTTTATCTACTTTTTCCCACTCTAACGCTTTGCCATTTTGATCTTCGGCATTAAATAGTCGAACACCATTTGCTAAATTCAATATTTCATAACGACCCGTGCGCCAATCAGGTAGTTTTATATCTAGATGGGATTGCGCAGATTTAGGGAACGTAATTGACACGTCACCTAAATGATGAGTGCCTTGGTCTATTTTTAGTTGGTATGCAACTTCAGCAAACGAAAAGAACGGCGTACACGCCAAAGCAATTAGGGTTGGTTTATTTATCATAACTTTTTAAATAACAATGTTTTCTTCGACCCTATCAAATCTCTTATCTTGTTATTTATAAAACGCGGTGAATCCCCATTTTTATTTGAAGAAATGCCAGCAAAACGCAAAATCATCTACATTAGTCAGATATTTGTTGTAAACTTGTGAGTGAGAACCTTTACAACGGAAATGGCCTATATTTGTGACTGATAATACTGAGCATTTAGAAAAAAAACTCGGGCAAGCAATAAAAGTTCGCAAAGCCCTAGAAACAGCAAGAAAATATCAGGTTGATGTGCTATCGCAATTTGCGGCCAAATTATCTCTTAGCTGTAAAGGTCAAGACGTCGCCTTAGATAACCAACTTGCTAAATTCAGAAGTGCGTTAAACAAGGGCATGGACTTTGAAGAATTCTCTCCCCTGATTGATAATATGAGCACCATGCTAAAAAAGCAAGAAGCGGTCAATTCAGCTAACCATCGACAGTTACTTCAATCCATTACTGACTCAGGAAAGCAACTACAGCGCGTAAAAGGTTTGCCTGAAGATGGACGAAGAATGCTTCGCTACCTGTTAGATCATGAACTTGACGTACAATCGACCAATGAGTTTATTCCCATACTCGATAAACTTGTTACAATTTACAATAAAGCACTGCAAAGCAAAGCAACGGTATTAACTGATACACCCAGCTCAGGGCCAGACAAAAACCCTGAAGTTGCTGCTGAGTTACTCGCTTTAGCTAACGAGTTAATTTTTGACGAAGATGTCGCAAATGAAGTTAAATCAATCAAGAATAATATAAGTCTAAATGACAATGTTGATGTATTGCTAGAATCAGCACTGGGTATTGTCAGAATCATTGTAAAAAGTATTGCTAGAGAGCGTCAATCTGCTCAAGGTTTTTTAGTTTCGTTAAATCAAACATTAGAAGAGCTACATTCTTCTATTATTGATACAACTAAAAACTCTCGCTCAATGAGTGACGAACTCAATGGCTTGAATAAAAAAATAGAAACAAAAATAAAAAGCCTGAACGAACAGACGCAAAAAGCAACTTCTATGACAGAACTAAAAGCACTAGTAGATGGCGAGCTTAAAATTTTAAGCAGTGATTTAGTCAAACGAGAAAAACTCGAACGAGCTGATAAGGAGGCACTTTTTGCCAGCTTTGAAAAGATTAACGATAGGATAAATGTTCTTGAAACCAAAGTCACAAATTATAAAAAGCGGCTCTCTGAGCAACGTTTTAAAAACTTACTAGACGGGTTAACCAAACTGCCAAACCGAGCTGCGTTTGACGACCGATTTAATCAAGAGTTTCACCTTTTTGATTTACAAAAAACAGATGTTACATTAGTGGTCATTGATATTGACCATTTTAAGTCTATCAACGACCAGTATGGTCATAGTGCTGGCGATAAAACGCTGCAAGTTATTGCCCGAGCACTAAAAAAATCAATTAGAAAAAGTGATTTCATTGCCCGTTATGGCGGTGAAGAGTTTGTACTGCTAATGCCTGGCATGCCGCTTGGTCAAGCAAAGCAACCTCTAGAGAAAGTACGTACTACAATTAAATCAATACCGTTTAAGTTCAAAGAGAAACAAGTACAAATCACCATATCTTTAGGCGCAACACAGTTTAAAGAAGGTGATACACCGTTGTCAGCTTTTGATAGAGCCGATGACGCACTTTACGAGGCAAAGAACAGCGGAAGAGACCGTATTTGTCTTCGTGAATAATAAGGAGAATGCCTATGCAAATACAGTTAAACCCAACGGGTGTACTAAATCTGTTATCTCAACTTGAAGTAGACTTATTACAACAATCTTCACATAGCGAACGCTATCGCCTTTTTAGGAACTGCGCTCTTGCAGTACTCAACGTCGGTAGCCATACCGACTCCAGCTCTGAAATATACAACAAGTACCAAGACTTTGCGATAAGGCTTATCGCAAGAGAGCGAGGTATTAAAATAGAGCTGGATAACCCGCCTGACACCGCCTTCGTAGACGGAGAAATAATTACAGGTATTCACGAGCATATTTTCTCAGTAATAAGGGACATTTTATTTATTTGCCAAAAACATCAAGAGCAAATACACGTCCCTAGAGAAATCACTCATATGGTGTTTGATATGCTGCGCAACGCAGATGCCTTACAAGTGAATGCTGATCCTAACCTCATTGTATGTTGGGGTGGACATTCTATTAATGAAACCGAGTATCAGTATACTAAAGAAGTTGGCTATCAGCTTGGTTTGCGCGGTATGAACATATGCACAGGCTGTGGTCCAGGGGCGATGAAGGGCCCAATGAAAGGTGCAACTATTGGGCATGCTAAACAGCGTATTACAAGCAATCGCTATTTGGGACTTACAGAGCCAAGTATCATTGCAGCAGAGCCACCTAATCCCATCGTAAATGAACTGGTTATTTTACCCGATATTGAAAAACGGTTGGAAGCATTTGTTAGAATGTCTCATGGGATCATCATATTCCCTGGAGGGGCCGGTACAGCTGAAGAGCTACTTTATTTACTTGGGATTTTGTTACACCCAGATAATACAAAGCAATGTTTACCCGTCATTTTAACAGGCCCAAAAGAGTCAGAAAGTTACTTTACTGAAATATGCGCGTTTGTAGAAAGCATCCTAGGAAAAGAAGCGCTCAATAAATTCGAAGTGATTGTAGACGACCCAACACTAGTCGCAACAAAACTCAAACAGAGTATGACGGATGTCAGACAATACAGAAAAGAGCAAGGTGACGCATATTATTTCAATTGGACATTAAAAATTGATAATGAATTTCAAATGCCATTTGCGCCGACTCATGAAAATATGTCTGGACTTAACTTACATTTAGAACAACCAACGCAATTATTGGCAGCCAATTTACGTCGTGCGTTTTCTGGAATTGTTGCTGGTAATGTCAAAGATGAGGGGATCAGAGCCATCAAGCGCAGTGGACCATATACGCTCAGTGGTGACACCTCTTTAATGAAGGATATGGATAAACTTCTGCAAGCTTTTGTCGAACAAGGTAGAATGAAGCTTCCAGGCAGTAAATATATCCCGTGTTATAAAATAAAAGCATGAATAAAAACATAGTACTTATCGATGCGCTGAACTTAATTCGGCGCATTTTTGCTGTTGATATGCAGCATTCACACCACAGCGACCAACAGATAATCGCATCTTGTAAAGCAAGGGTGAAGCACGCAACCCAAAAAATTATTCAATTAACTAAACCAACACATATGATTGCGGTTTTTGACGGCGATCAAAGTTGGCGTTATCACTACTTTGAACAGTATAAGCATTCAAGGAAACCGATGCCTTCTTTGCTTTTTGGCAACTTAACAACTATCTGTGAAGCATTTTCTGAATTAGGTGTCACAGCATATCGTCCAGAGCAAGATGAAGCTGATGACATTATAGCGACACTTGCCTATAAAGCTCAGACTAACGGTATCTCCTCAACAATTATCTCTACAGACAAAGGGTTTTACCCTTTTATAAGTGACTATATCGGTATCTTTGATTATTTTAAAAAAGCATGGGTCACCGATGAAGAGGTAGAATCTCGATTTGGCGTTCCTAAATCATCACTTATTGAGCTATGGGCATTAGCAGGCGATAAAACCAACGATATCCCCGGTGTTGCAGGGATTGGGAGCAAATCTGCCGTAGCGCTAATTAGAGAATATGGTAATGTTGACACGGCTATGGCAAACGAACAATTTAAGCCTGCCTTGCGTAATAAAATCACGGAGGGTATGGATAACTACATCATTAGCAAAAATCTCGTTACGTTACGTACTGATATTCATTTAGGCTTCAACCTAAATCAAATAAGATTAACTGCTTTAGATGCAATGGTTTAAATATACAGCGCTTTGCTATACTCAACATAATCGGTTTATGAGCATTATATGATAAAAAAAGTACTACAATACATTGTGTTAGGATTAGCAGTATATGCTGTCATTGTTATGTTGGTCATTAACTTTTATAAAGACGATCCGCAGGCAATGATTTGGCAAGACCGAGAAGCGTTTAACAATCGCTTTATTTCTAAATTAGAGATTGGACAGGAAAAAACCATTGATGGTGTGCTCAAAACTCTAGGGAGTCCTGATTTAACTTTTGCTAAAAAAGACAATGATAACGTTGTACAAATTATTTACTATCGAACCCAATTGGTTAAGTCCGATGGCATTACCACTCGTGACGAATGCACAGGTCTATTATTTGAGAACGGCAAACTGACATTGTGGGGCCCTAGTGCCTCTGTAGCATATGAGAAGGCGTTTAATTAGTGTATGAATTTGAGGCCAGTCCAAAGCAACTAAAGCGATTGTTTGATCACACTCATCAAGCCCTTCGTTTATATTATAATAAAGAAAAATGGCCTGCGATTTACCCCACATTAACCCAATTAGCTGAACGCTTTGTTTTAATGTATAACCATACACCCAATGCACTACACGCACATTTACAATTTTACGCTGCAGACCATGGATACACCACTAACCTCGTCGTAAATCAATGTATTGTGATATGCGCACTGTGTCACGCAAACGGATATTCGTCACAATTTACAGAAGAACTCGTATTAGCTTGCCTATCAGACCACATTTGCAGCACGAATGAAACCAATCGCTTAGCTAACGCGAAGTCGCTTAATGTCCAAGAACAAAAACTATTAAAACTACGTCACCAAATCGCAATCAAGATGCTAAAAAGTGCGAAAGTACCAAGCGGCCAGTTGCAACGAATTTTAGCTCGCCTTGATAAATACACCGCCGCGATCACAGGTGTCAAGCACATCCCCCTTTATGACAATACAACCGTGCTAGTGTGCCTAGCAAAGCGAATTTCAAAAGCGATAACCCCGCGCCCCAAAGTCAGAACTTTTAATATTACCCAAACAATTAAGTCTTTATATGTTAATACCCACAATCAGTTTGCACAATCGAGTCTAACAGCACTTGCACAGCAATTTGCACATTACCCGACCGGTGTTATGGTTAATTATAAGAGCGACCATGCAATGGTGCTTGCAAAGGCCAATAAATCTATAACTCTGGGAATATTAAAAGATAATAAAGTTGCAGGAGTGGTCAAAACATCTAAACAACTCAGCCCTTTTTATAAACCAATCATTACAACAGACAAAACGCTTTTATATAGTATTTGGTTTAATGATCAAGTCATTGAGTTGCCGCAACGAGAGCACAATAATAAGGATATGATTTTAGAGGCCGTTGGTAAACTAGGCCAAGAACAATATATAGAGTTTAAGGCAATTGAGAAAACCATAGCCCCTTTTACTCAATTAGAACAAGCATTGCGTCACGCTGCTCGCCAATATAATAGGCAGGGCCAAAAAGCCACAACACTTAGACATTGTTTAACTATGGTTGGACTGGATACTGCTGGGCTCCTTTGTCAACGTGTATTGTTAGAAACCTTATTAGCTGAACAACCCCATCCATTCTCTGCCGATATTTGGTGTAAATACACCCTAATAAATAAGATAATTTTTGTTTTACTCAGTAAAAGTAAACCTGAATCGTTTGAAGCCCTTTTGGGGCCATTTACTGCTGTCATCTATTTTATTGTGCTGAACCATGACTCACAAATCATGAGACTAGTTACTCCGCCATCAGATGATTTCTCTCAAATACCTATTTCAACCGCCTGTATTTTTGGATTTGAACAACTCGATGGCTCATTATTAAATGAGTTTGTGCAAGACAACTTCAGGTTTTCTAAGATGCATAATGCCTTTGCCGAAACAGAGCTAACAGAAAAGCAAAGCTTATCTGTCGATGCCAAGCTGTTTTCTGCTATTAAACTCATTACTGTCATTATACTAACCGGTGAAACCCAACTAACCGCTTGGCAAAGCCAAGTTTTAGACTCAATATTAGACGAATTTAACTGGCAAAGTCGGACGCAAATCTTGACAGCCATCTTAGAGCAATCGCCTCTGTGCACAATTGAATAACCATATTTGTTTAAAAAAAAACCAAGATGCAGTAAATATGACCCATCATTTACGATATAAATACCATGCATAGCAAACATAATTAATATTTATACCTTTTCTACATTCCTTACTGGAATATCTCAGTATAAATTGATATAAATCGCCCTTAAAATTCAAGCGAACAGACACTCCCCTCGATTTTGTTTACTACACTAAATGATGTCAGCTCAAATGTAGGGCTAGTGTTTATATACATATTTGATAAAGGAAACTTACATGGCTAAGCAAACCATTACCGTAATTAAAGGCGACGGCATCGGCCCAAGCATCATTGACTCAGCAATTGAGATCCTAAATGCAGCAGGCTGTGACTTTGACTATGAATTCGTCGATGCAGGTCTTGCAGCTCTTGAAAAAACAGGTGCATTACTGCCTAAAGAAACGCTTGAAGTCATTGAGAAAAATAAAATCACCTTAAAAGGCCCACTCACTACGCCTGTTGGCGAAGGGTTTACATCAATCAATGTAACACTACGTAAACAGTTTGGTCTATATGCAAATGTGCGCCCGGTAAAATCTTTTGAAGGCACTAAAGCACGTTATGATGACATCGATATCATCACAGTACGAGAAAATACACAAGGTATGTACTCAGGGCTTGGTCAAGTAATCTCTGAAGATGGTAACGAAGCAGAAGCAATGTCAAAAATCACGCGAGAAGGGGCGGAGAAGATTGTAACTTTCGCTTATGAGCTAGCACAAAGAGAAGGCCGTAAAAAAGTAACCGCTGTACACAAAGCCAATATCTTAAAATCAACTTCAGGTCTTTTCCTAAAAGTTGCACGTGAAGTTGGCGAGCGTTACCCTGACATTGAGTCGGCAGAAATGATTGTTGATGCAACCTGTATGAAACTCGTAATGACGCCTGAAGAGTTTGACGTTATTGTTACGACAAACCTGTTTGGTGATATCTTATCAGATTTATGTGCGGGTTTGGTCGGTGGACTTGGTATGGCGCCAGGTGCAAACATTGGTGAAAATGCTGCAATCTTTGAAGCTGTTCACGGAAGTGCACCAGACATTGCGGGTAAAAACTTAGCGAACCCAACATCTGTTATTTTAGCTTCAATTCAGATGTTGGAATATTTACAAATGGGTGACACAGCCGAGCGAATTCGCAACGCCGTTGCTGAAGTAATTAGAACCGGTGACCGTACTACACGTGACCTTGGTGGTAATAGTGGTACAACTGACTTCACACAAGCAGTTATCGACCGCCTATAATTACTCACTTATCAAAAGTCCCCATTATACGCAATGCCAGTCAGTTAAGAATTGACTGGCATGTTCTTTTATATGGATATTTCCTATCAAGAAGCCGGTCTGGTAATACGAACATGCTCAGTGTTTTCAGTAATTCTTCATAGTGTAAAGGCAACTTATTTGCACTGTGGATTGGTGTAAACATTAAAAAAGCGACGATATACCGTATGCATTAACTAAAACTTAGTTGTCTTGGTATCAGCTTATTTTCCGCTTTTGCTGCATCAGTCATGACTATACGTATTAAGTTATATGCCACTAGCAAGCCCAACAACCCCTGACGTGCCATATCTGGCTTTTTACTTCGTAATGCATGTTTGGATTGATGCAGTCCTAGTTTCATTTCTCTAAATCCGAGCTCTATCTCCCAACGTTGAGTATAAACTTCCGTTAACTCATCATATGGATAACGCGCGGGGTCAATCAACGAGATTAGTACACGATAGCTTTTTCCATTCACTTTATAAGTTGTGAGCTGTGCGGTTATTTGCTCTGGCAAATCAGCAAACTTTCTTTTAGCTTGAGGACTGCTTGTGAGAATGATAATTTTATCGTTGGTGTTGATGCTGCGCTCAATTTGATATTGTAAGTCCTTCCGATCTGGTAGGTTCCAGTGTGTATTCTGTCCTTGAGTGTGCCAATGAGATAAAAGGCCTAAAGAATAGTAGCCTAGGTCAAATAGCGTTGAAGAGTCGTCAGGGACTGAAGGTAAAAGTATTTTAGCAAGCGTCATCTCTCCAACATGACGAGCATTAAAACTGCTATTCAATAAAAGGTGGCTCGATACTTCCATCAAACTACACATTCTGATTTGAGGATAACTCCCTTCACCAAATTGATTGCTGTCGCTCCCAAACGCATTGTGATTTTCTTTATTATATTGCGTTCTAAAACTTACACCATCAACAACCAATAAATTCAGCCAACACCACTGTTGAAAAGCATGTTCGAAAAATGTTTTTTTGGCAAGTAATTGAAATGTGTATTGTACCGCATCAGCGCCTAAACGTTGACGGCCTTGAACTAAACACTGGGCGCAACCAGTTTATTTTTTCAGTCAGAGTAATATCTAGTCGACTAGCGATATCCCAGAGCGTTTCGTTACGAAATAAGCTCATACCAATGACTGACCACATTATGGCTTTTAATGGCAGTCTTCTACGGCGAACAGTTGCTACTCCTGCATGCTCAAAAGTTTACTCAAGTATACCCAGTTCAAGGACATTCTTATGTTTATCCAATGTATGTACATCATCTAAAAATGTAGATAGGTCTTCAAAATGGTTAGAAAGAGACATAAAAAATTTGATATTAGTTTTCTAATATCGGATTCTGAACCCTTTAAAAGATCGGTTAACTGATCTATTTATTTCTTGACTGATCAGCACTGAGCATTATGCGGACTTTTTTACACTCATACTTTAATACTAAACTATATTTACCTGTTTTCTAGCCAGATTAGTGCAATAGATGACTACCTGACAAAACTATTCTGACTTTATGACGATTAGGAAGTCCTGTGAATCAAGAAATAGTGAATTAATAATGCCATAAATCACTTAAAGCCACACCAAATACACATAAAACTTTAAAAAAAAATATATAACGCGTTATTTATGCAAAAAGTAAGAAGTGCGGTTGACAGTTCAGACAAAAACATTTTTAATAACTTATGTTAATAAATATTTGGATCGTCACCAAAATGAAACGTATTTCTCACTTATCTGTCCTCGTCCTGGTCTTATACTTAAGTCCAGCGGGGTCGTGTTGAGTAAATTTACGCTTTAACCCCGCAACTGCGGGGTTTTTTTTGGTTCAAATTTAGTGTTCGGGCAATAACTGAGGAATGAGGATGAATAAAGAGCAATTTAATGGCTCCGAGTTAGTAGTAAAAGCGCTGAAAGAGCTTGATGTTGAATATATATTTGGTTATCCAGGCGGATCAGTGCTTGATTTGTATGATGCGCTTTTCCAGCAAGATGATGTGAAGCATATTTTAGTTCGCCATGAACAAGCAGCGACACACATGGCTGATGGCTATGCAAGGGCAACAGGTCAAGTTGGAGTGGTGCTCGCTACATCTGGACCAGGTGCGACAAATTGTATCACCGGTATCGCAACAGCATATATGGATTCAATCCCCATGGTGGTTCTTTCTGGTCAAGTCCCCTCCTCTTTGATTGGGGATGATGCATTTCAAGAAACTGACATTGTAGGATGTTCACGGCCGATTGTGAAACATAGCTTCAATTGCCGTGATCCCCAAGAAATTCCAACCATACTGGCCAAAGCATTTTTTCTCGCTGCTAGCGGACGGCCTGGGCCTGTTGTGGTTGAACTGCCAAAAGACATTCTCAACCCCCAAACAAAGTTTGATTATAAGTTTGGAACATGCACAAAAATGCGTACTTATCAGCCAAATGTAAAGGGACATCCTAAGCAAATCAAAAAAGCGGTCACTGCAATTTTAGATGCCCAACGGTTAGTTATCTACTCTGGTGGAGGGATCATTCTTTCAGATACTTCAAAGCAACTTACAGAGCTGGTTGAAACACTAAATGCACCAATTACTAATACCTTAATGGGCCTTGGTGGGATCAGTGGTACTCACCCTAATTTCATTGGTATGCTAGGTATGCATGGAAGCTTAGAAGCAAATAAAGCGATGGCAAATGCCGATGTAATTCTCGCTTTAGGTGCAAGATTCGACGATAGAGTTACCAACAATGTTAAAAAGTTTTGCCCGAATGCGACCATCATTCATGTGGATGTCGATCCTACCTCGATTTCAAAAACGATACCTGCACACATCCCTGTTGTTGGCTGTTTAGCTACCGTTTTAGGTCAACTACAAACTGCACTCGATACCAATGAGAAGCGAATCGACCGCAGTGCCCAAGAAGATTGGTGGCAACAGATAACACAATGGCGAGCTGCTAAATGCTTACAATACGATACAGAAAAGGATTGTATCAAACCACAAACAGTGATTGAAAAAGTTTACCAAGTTACACAAGGTGAAGCATATGTCAGTTCCGATGTAGGACAACATCAAATGTTTGCAGCCCAGTATTATCCATTTAAATATCCGCGTCAGTGGATCAACTCTGGTGGTCTTGGAACAATGGGGTTTGGTCTTCCCGCAGCAATGGGGGTTAAACTTGCTTTTCCTGATAAACATGTTGTGTGTGTGACTGGAGATGGTTCAATTCAAATGAACATACAAGAGCTATCTACCTGCCTTCAATATGGGCTTGCAGTAAAAATTGTCTCATTGAATAACCGCTCTTTAGGCATGGTTAGGCAATGGCAGGATATGATGTATGATGGTCGGCATTCAAGCTCCTACATGGACTCTTTACCTGACTTTATAAAGCTAACTGAGAGCTATGGACATGTTGGTATTCGGGTTGACCATCCTGATGAATTAGATGCTGCGCTGGAGAAAGCATTTTCGATAACAGACAAATTAGTATTTTTAGATATCCGAGTTGATGAAAAAGAACATGTATACCCCATGCAAATCAAACTCGGCGCAATTGATGATATGTGGCTTAAAAAGGGAGTAAAAGGATAATGCGTAGAATTCTGAGTATTTTGTTAGAGAATGAACCTGGCTCTTTATCTCGTATTGTCGGCTTGTTCTCTCAACGCGCTTACAATATTGACAGCTTAACTGTAGGCACAACCGATGATAATACCTTATCTCGCATCACTATCACGACACAAGGCGATGACCGCATCGTTGAACAGATCACCAAGCAAGTTAATAAGTTGGTCGATGTGTTAAAAGTGATAGATTTAACCGACATGCCAAACATTGAAAGAGAGTTATTACTTGTTAAAGTATACGCTAAAGATGAAGTAACACGTGCATCAGTAACGCGTATTGCAGATGTTTACAGTGGCGCAATCATCGATATGGGTAAACAAAGTTATACCTTGCAGCTGATCAGTAATGCCGAAAAAATAGAGTCCTTTTTAGATATGTTACGCCATGAAACAGATATCATTGAATTAGTACGTTCTGGCGCGGTTGGCATTGGTCGAGGCGATAAAGCACTCAAAGGTTAGAATTACTTATAAAAACATAAAAGGGGCTGAATAGCCCCTTTTCTTTACATATAAATCAAGCTTTATGGATTAACTTGATCTTTTAGACCTTTACCCGCTTTGAAACTTGGGATATTTGCCGCTGCAATTTGTATTTCGTCACCAGTCTGTGGATTACGACCGGTGCGTGCAGCACGCTCTTTTACAGAGAAAGTACCAAAACCAACCAGTGCAACCGAATCACCATCTTTTAAAGACGTAGTTACAGCACCTGTAAATGCTTCAAGAGCACGAGCTGCTGCTGCTTTAGAAATTTCAGCATCTGCCGCCATTTTTTCTACTAGTTGAGCTTTATTCATTATAAGATTCCTATTCATTTATATTTTGCCTGAGCAAAAGCTATGTTTATGCATTTTAACTAGATGTGCAACCATTTCTTGAGATTTTTCAGAAAAAACCTACGATACTCAGTGATGGCGCGCGTTCATTGCACATTTTGCGTTAAATCTAGCCAGCAAATACAAACTACCAAGGCGTTGACAATTAAGCAATACTTTATGTTACCGTTGTTGGAATTTTATCACTGCAGTCTGATAAATAAACTTTGCAAGAGCTGCATAAGTAGCCCACATGGCCCCAAATAAAACCCAATAATGTATCATTGACTCAGAAATAGTGAGAGCACCAAAACGTGCACCTGCCATATAACTTAATGGACCGAAAACAGCAAAGGCTAAAGCAACCGTCCACCACTTTAAACTTAGCAT
Organism: Pseudoalteromonas aurantia; assembly: GCF_005886875.1. Classification (GTDB taxonomy): domain Bacteria; phylum Pseudomonadota; class Gammaproteobacteria; order Enterobacterales; family Alteromonadaceae; genus Pseudoalteromonas; species Pseudoalteromonas aurantia_A. The sequence continues at coordinate 46,876 of NZ_PNBY01000025.1, forward strand.
GAACCTGAATGAATCATTAAACGTTAATAACAATGCCACCCATAGACCAACCAACCACGTCGGCACAAATGTCGCTTCATAGCTAACAATGCCTATCGATATCGCAATGAATTCGAACAAAAGAGAAAGCGGTAATAAACATACCAAAATAAAAAAACTGATTTGCCGACTTTGCGCTAATAAAGCCATAAAAAAAATGGCAATCGCTATAATTATTAGCGCTCCCTCTTGAAGAAAGAGCGCACTAAACCAACTGGTTTGAAATAGAATAAAATTAGTAATTAAGCGTAGCTTTACATTCATTTGATACATACCTCGGCTTCCTAGCAACTAAATGCACTGTACTCGTGGCTCTTTGTTTGAAGGCCCCCTCACAGTAACATAAATAAAATAACCATAGACGCTTGAAGCGCTCATCAAATTTACTATGATCCAACGTTGGCCATGCATCAATAAACCGCTTGCGCCAATCATATAACGTCCTTGCATAGTGCAACCCAATATCAGATATCTCATGTACAACCATATCTGTGCCACCCTTGATCTGCTTATTCATCTGTTCAATCGAGGGTAAGCAACCACCAGGAAAAATATGTTGTTGAATAAAATCAGAATTTTTTAAGTAATGTTCATATCGCTGACATGCAATGGTTATAGCTTGAATAAGCATGGCACCAGAAGGCTTGAGTAATGCGTTACATTTTTCAAAAAAACCTGGCAAATAGCTATGGCCCACAGCCTCTATCATTTCAATAGATACCAACTTGTCATACTTACCAGACAAATCTCTATAATCATGCTTTAGTAGCGTTATTTTATCTTGTAGACCATGCTGCTCGATAAGATCTACCACATAAGCGTGTTGCTCTTCAGAAATAGTCGTCGTGGTGACATGACAACCATATGTCTTCGCGGCATAAATAGCAAAAGCCCCCCACCCTGTGCCAATTTCGATAACAGTGTCGGACGCCTCTAAATCTAACTTTTCACAAATTACAGCGAGCTTATTTTCCTGCGCTTGCTCTAATGTCGCGTCAGTACTCGGATATACTGCGCTTGAATACATCATTTCACGGCTTAAAAATGCGGAGTATAAATCGTTACCAAGATCGTAATGCGCAGCAATATTTTTTCTCGACCCAGATTTTGAATTACGATTTTTTAAATGCCCTAGCTTATTAACAAGTCCACTTACTATGGAGAACTTTCTTTCAAAAATGTCTAGTTGCTTTTGGTTAACTGCAAATATTTCAATTAAGGCGGTTAGATCATCACATTTCCAAAAACCATCTACGTACGCTTCACCGGCACCAACACTGCCACCTAACGCAAAAGATTTATACATTTGATCATCAACGACGGTAATAGAACACATCAGGTCGCTAGACCAACTACCGAACTCATGTGTCTGTGGACCATCTTTTAATGTGATATGCCCAGTTTCTATAGTATTGAAAGCAGCAAAAACCAGCCTTTTATAAACCCCTGTTAGCCACGATGTCGCATTGCGAACTTTTAGATCTGATGTATTTTCCATGTTCTTATCCTGGGTGCCCTATAAACGGCACTTTTTTCAAAAATAGTTTTAATGCCTGCCAGTAGATCCCTTTACAAATTGAAACTGTCATAGCTGGAAAGCGTCTAATTACTTTACTGACATTCGCTGATGTTAATGCATGTCGTTTAAGTCGTAATGTTGCATCAAAAATTAACATATCGTCTTTTTTATTTTCAATATGTATTAATGTACTCTTATCTGGATTTCGAACAGTCCAATGATAATTCATGTCCAAATCCATGAAAGGAGATACGTGAAAGACTTTTTTAAAGTTCACTTTTCTATTCAAATATACGAGATAACAATGGCACTCATTCCAGGGAGTATTGCTAACCTCTGCAACCATATGTGTATAGTTGCCGTGTGCATCACTAAAAAAGTAAAAGTTGACTGGACTGAAATAAATACCAAAACACCTAACTTGACAAAGCATCATCACGCGTTCAGAACAAGCTGGTTGCCCTAGCATCTCACTAACACTTAGTGCCCTCTCTTTTAAACTGCCTTTATGGCTTTTTAAATAATCCGATTGATTAAATTTAAGTGCCTTAAAGCCTTTAGTGCCAAGCCATGGATGCACAGAATCAAGCCTGTCAGCCTCATCTAAGTCTATCCAAGCCATGTACATAGGGTACTTGAATGTATGTTTTTTTGGGTGCGAACGGCGATGCCTAATATCTCCTAAATAGAGCGCACTGTTGAGGGCCATGTTAAAAATATATCCCGAATTGCTTTGCAACGTCTACTGCACTTTTGACGCCATCTTCGTGAAATCCATTAAACCAATATGCTCCGCAGAAATAGCTGTGTTGTTTACCATCAATCAAAGGCTTTTTCTTTTGTGCCTCGATACTTATTTGATTAAATACTGGGTGGTGATATTTAAACTTACGCAGCACCATACTCTCATCTATTCCTTTATCGTAGTTAAGCGTGACACAGAATGGGATTTTACTCTCAATCCCTTGTAAGATATTCATTTGATAAGTTACAACCGCAGCGTTATCAATGGCTCCGTCAAGGTAATAGTTCCAACTTGCCCATGCCGCATGCCTCTTTGGCAACATCGCTTGGTCAGTGTGTAAAATAACTGAATTCTCAGTATATGGAATACTGCCTAAGACTTTACGCTCATCAGCCGATGGGTTTTCTAATAGAGCAAGCGCTTGGTCCGAGTGACATGCAAATACCACTTTATCGAATACATGCTCAGTCTCATCAGCCATTATGATCACAACGCCGTTATCATTGCGACGCACTGTTTTAATGTCTGCATTTAACTGAATGTTATCTTTAAACGCACCGACTAATGGCTCTATATAAGAACGAGAACCACCTGGAATTACATACCACTGAGGTCTATTTGTGATGTCTAATAATCCGTGATTAAAGAAAAACTTAACAAAGAATTCTATTTCAAAATCTTCCATTTCCTTAATACTTGTTGACCAGATCGCAGCACCCATGGGCAATATGTAATGCGTTTTGAAAAAATCATTAAAACCATGCTGACTTAAAAGCTCGCCCAAGATAGATAGGTCACCATATTGCTTTTTCGCAAAGAGTGCTTTACACACCCTATTGAAGCGAACAATATCATATAATAGCCGCCAGAACTTAGGTCGCACTATATTTCGCTTTTGTGCAAAAAGTGATGCCAGAGTATGACCGTTATACTCAAACTTAGTCCGTGTATTTTGAACACTAAAACTCATTTGCGTTGGTTGCCTAGAGACACCAATTTCACTAAGCAATTTTTCGAATTTAGGATAAGTTCGGTCATTAAATACAATAAAGCCCGTATCAACCGCATACTCCTTACCTTCTAATTCAACGTCGACTGTCGCAGTATGTCCACCAATGTAATCATTTTTCTCAAATATGGTGACTTTATTTTCCTTGTTTAAAAGGTAGGCAGCTGTCATACCCGATATGCCAGAACCAATTATTGCTATACTATTCATCGTGATAATCCTTTAGCTATTACTTTCCACATACCAAATGGTAATAATTGGAATAACTTCATTATTATTGTAAATCGTTTAGGGAAGTGTATGTCTCTTTTGCGCTTTTCAACGCCTTTTTTTATGTATATGGCTGCTTCATCAACCGTTACAGCCATTGGCATTGGGAAATCGTTCTTGTCTGTTAAAGGCGTTTTAACAAACCCAGGATGTACAACGCTGACATCTATATCCTTTAAGTCTACCGCCAACGTTTGTGCCAAATATGTCACCGCAGCTTTCGATGCACCATAAGCCTGCGCGCGCGGAAGAGCTAAAAACGCAGCACTGGAACTTACTATAACTAGCTGCCCTCCTGGTTCAACCTTTTTAAGTAATGCATCTAGGCAATAACCAATAGAGAGAAGGTTGACACGAACAACACGCTCAAATAGCACACTATCAAAATTACGAGCATCATCAATATATTCACAGTTGCCTGCATTTAGAACCAAAATGTCTATACTATCTATTGATGATGTTTTCAGTTTTATGTCGTTTATATCGGTTACATCAAATTGAAGCGGCGTTATATTATCAAACGTATTATAGTGATTCAGTACTTCGACATTTCTCCCACACGCATAAACATGGGCATGTTTTTGATAAATTTCTACCAGTCCTTTTCCTATACCAGAGGTCGCACCAGTTATTAGTATTTTTTTCATGCGTCTGAAGCCCTTTTATCAACTAACTTCACCAAAAAGCCGAGAATTGGGATCTGCCGATAAAGAAGCGAACCAACGTCAAAGTAATCTCTATGATGCACAACTTTTCCACCCAAAAAAGTAAGCTTGCTATGTCCGTCTACTACAATCTCGTTACCTGAATTCAGTTTTGGGTGGCAATAACGCATTTGCCAATACACAAACCCATTACTATCTTTTGTATAACGATCTGTTATATCAAATTCTATAGATTGAACATTGACATAAAGGTGTTGAAAATACTCTGTTAGCTCACCGAGCCCTTCGACAACATGAAGCGGGTCGATAAATACAATATCTGGATGATATACATCAGCGAGAACCGATAAATTATCGGCTCTCAGAACATCATACATACCAATAAACTTCTCTAAAATAGGCTCCATACTATACCTTAAATGCGTCCAATGCGCGTTGCCTTGCCTCTTTATGCTCAACAATCGCTGGTAAATAATTAATAGATGATGCCAAGGTTATAAACTCATGAGGAAAATGAATAAATTTACTTGGTACATCAGCGAGTTCTGGCACATATGTACGAATGAAATCACCGTCAGGATCAAACTTTTTGCTTTGCGTAATAGGGTTAAAAATCCTGAAATATGGCTGAGCGTCACACCCTGTGCTAGCTGCCCATTGCCAGCCTCCATTATTACTTGCTAAATCACCATCTATGAGCTTTGCCATGAAATAGCGTTCGCCCTTTCTCCAATCTATTAACAGGTGCTTTGTCAAAAAGCTCGCGACTATCATGCGCAAGCGGTTATGCATCCACCCAGTTTGATTAAGCTGCCGCATTGCTGCATCAACAATCGGGTAGCCAGTCTCTCCCTGACACCATGCACGGAACGAGTGCTCATCCTCATTCCAAATCACTGCGTCATACTTTTTATTAAAGTTTTTGTATTTACATAGACTCGGGTACGCAACAATCAAGTGGCGATAAAACTCACGCCAAATTAACTCGTTTATCCAGGTAAACTCTTCCCTACTGGGTGTTTGCAAAATATCAGGGTAATGACACTGCACTTCAGCTAACAGCTGCTTCACAGATATTGCGCCAATAGCTAGGTATGGACTTAACCCCGATGTCCCTTTTATACTAGGAATATCTCGATGAGCGTGATAACTAACACACTTAGTAGCAACAAAGTGACTCGCAACTCCAGCTAAACTTTCATCGTCTACTGGCCATTTAATAGAGCTGCTATCGCCGATTAAGCATTCTGGGGTAGACCAGCTTAATGCAGGGACCATTTTATCTTCTAAAGGCCAGCGAGGGATAATAAATTGCTGACGTTCAAATAGCTTTAACCATGCTTTTTTAAAAGGCGTAAAAACCTTAAACATTTCATCATTTTTAGTCAGTACAGATCCAGGTTTAGCTATTACATCTCCATCAAATAATGTCAGGGCGATACCAATCGACATACACTCGCTGTCGCGAGCGCGTTCGTTCACTTCATATTCTTTATTCGCGTAAACCTCTTCTATTTGATATGACGCACAAACTGATTGTAATCGTGCAGGTATGTCGCAGAATGAATCGACCACCTCTATGTGCATCTTTATCCCATATTGTGCGAGCTTATTTCCCAAATAAGCAACTCGCCTTTTAATCAAATCTAATTGTATTGGCGCTATACCATGCTTGTCTCGCCATTGCTGCTCACACATAAAAAACAGCGCCACTTGGGCGCCGTTTTCAACTGCTTCAATCAAGGCTTCATTTCCGAAATAACGTAAATCTCGTCGAAACCAAAACGCAATTTTCATTATATACCAAACCTCAACTTTAATTCATTCGGATAAGGATTAAAATATACCTGTTTCGCCAAGTACTCATTGCCATGCACCGTCAAATGGTGCTTTATCAGTGTCAGTGGTACGTATAAAGGTACTATACCTGCTCGGTAATGATCAATAGCCTCGCACATCTCGCGCTTTTCAACCTTAGACAGAAAATTTTTAAAATAGCCCTGCAAATGACTTAACGTGTTTGCTTGGTTTTTCCGAGACGCAGGTCTAGACAAGCCCTTCATCAACCCGCCTATATACTCTTCTTTAACTTCATCAAGGTCTCGTCCTGCTGCATGTCCTAACAGCTTACCAAGTGCTTTGTATGATTCATAATTATGACTCATCAACAAATACTTATGCTGCGCATGAAACTGAGTGAGTTCATGAACACCAACACAATCGAGGTTTAACTCTTGCCAATGCTTGTATACATATACACGAGTGACGAAATTCTCTCTCAAATGTGGATCGCTCAATCTACCGTTTTCTTCACACGGCAAGTTTGGGTTATGCTTCATCACCTGAGCAGCAAAAAAACCAACACCTTCTGAAGAATTACCTGTTCCAGCTTCGTTGTAGACCTTTACTCTCTCCATACCGCAACTTGGACTTTTAGCGCAAAATACAAAACCAGACAATTCCTTTGCTTGCTCGTGAGCGACGGTTTTACCATATTCAGTCAACTTTTCGCCTACTTCCCCAGAACCATCTGGACGACACACTTTTATCGTATCTCCAACCCTAACCTGTCGGATTGTGGCGCGCGGTATTGACATTCCGACCGCAACCTCTGGACAAAACTTTTTGTATTCTACATAGTTACCCAGCTCATCCATACAGAAATTCGAACGCTTGTGACCCGTATCAAAGCGAACCTTATCCCCAGCTAAACATGCGCTAATACCAATTTGTATTGGTGATTCGAAAATCCGCATATTCACTCTCCTAATAGATTAAATTACCGATTGGGTTCAACAGCTTACTCAAGCCCTTGTTGAAATGTAGTGCACTATTAACCAGTGTGAAACACAAACACCCATCCTGAGTCTTAGGAGTATGGGTGTGTCTGCCGTCTAACCAAATGAAATCGCCAGCAACGTAGCTTCCAGACTCATCTTCGAAACTGCCTTCTAACAATAGCGTTAATTCAAATCCAGTATGTGTATGATTGGGTATCTCACCACCTGGTGATATCTGCAATAAACTTGCCCTGACATCGCCATCGCCTAAATCAAGCCTTGCTCTCGCTAGTTTACCTACGTGTGAGAACCCTGAACGAGATAAGGTTGCTATGGCTCTTGGAACAACAGCTTTAGACCCATGATACTCAATAAGCTCATGTTCGTACTGTTTTACAAGCTCAACTGCCTTGTCTTCTGTTATATTAGAAATCATTTGTGAAAAGTCGAAGTCTAGATCTAACGCATCACTATCTGAAAACAACTCTTGACCACATAGCGCTTCATTTTTTGCTACCTGCTTTGCACAACACGGGCACATTTCAACATGGGCAGAAACAGCGATACTTAACGATTCAGGTAATGTGCCTTGTGAAAACTGCATCAACATCTCTGCTGTTGGATGATGTTTAATCATGGCTATCTCCCATTTCTGCTCTAAGTTTTTGGAGCGCTAAACGTAAGCGCGATTTGACGGTACCGACTGGAATGTTCAATTGTTCCGCCAGTTGTTCTTGTGACATTTCTTGAAAATATACGCCTTTAACAACTTCTTGCTGTGCGACTGGTAAACAGCTTATATACTTCTGTATCTGCTTGTCCTGCAGGTGATCTTTAAAGCCATCATCGTATGATTGACTCTCTTGGAGAGTAGGCCAAATTTCTTCACTAATATGTTCTTCCTTTTTACTCTTTAACTTGCGTAGAGCGTCAAACGAAGCGTTTCTCATCACAGTGTAAACCCACGTAGTTGCAGCTCCTTTATCTTTATTGTATAAGTGAGCCTTTCGCCAAACGGATGTCATCGTATCTTGCACAAGTTCCATTGCCATTGCTTCTGAACCATATTGCTTTACACCAAACCGCTTTATTTTTGGTGCGAAGTACTTAAATAGCGTAGCAAATGCTACCTTATCACGCTGATCAGCTACTTCTACAAGTGCTTCTGATAACGCTTGTGTAGGTGTATCGTCCATACTTTTACTTTGCCCAGACTCTAGCGATACAGCTGTAGTCGGTGATTGGCTAACCATAACTTATGTCCCATTCGACCTCTAATTTTTATACATTACGCACAACCAAATCAAACCGATCACTCTGCTTCAATTAAAATAGTATGAAGGAAGTTAGTGACTTGGTCAAAGCTCTGCGCTGACTTAAGCTTTTCTTTCTGACTTGTCTCCATAGGCAAAAGCTCTAACCATCTGGAAGCAACCCACACAGGTCTGGTAAATGATTTTTCTTGATACAAAGAATCTAAGTGCGGGTGCCGTTTAAAAATACTTTCTAGCATAGAAGACAACTTAGCATCACAGTCGGATATTTCATCTTCCTTGTAAAACCATAACGGATCATCTATCACTCTAATGTCACCATGCCTAAGCCCAGTCTCGTCTTGGTGCACATTTTTAATTTTAACTCTATTACGTGCATAAACGTCTATCAAAAGCTGCCCTGCTTCATCTTGTGAAAAATCCACAATTTCTACGTAAACACCTTCATTTAATAATGTATCCTCAGTCAATCTAGCCACGGTGCACAGCACAAACCCCGTATTCTGAAGCAACGCTTTTTTTACCATTTTCATATACCTGTCTTCAAATATCCGCAAACGTGTGTAGCCTTGCGGTAAAAGAAAAACAGGTAACGGGAAGATTGCTCGGTTCATAAACATGCTGTAGTTAAAAAAATATGTAATTCTATACGTCTTAGTTGCTAAACCCGATCAATCCATTGTTTGCTTGGAGTCAGTCCCACTGATAAATTCGCATGTTAATTTTGTCTTTGATGAAAACTATCCCTTCAAGTTCCAAGTTTTCTTTCTGCTCAATGTACTTTTTCGAGCCATGAGGAAATGAAATCTTCCCTTTGCTATTTACTACTCTGTGCCAAGGAAGTGCACTACCTTTAGGCAACTCTTTCAGTAAACGACCAACCGCGCGAGCTTGACGCGGCAATCCAGCTAAATTTGCTAACTGTCCATATGCGGCAACTTTCCCTTTTGGGATCGCACCAATTAGGGTAAATAGGCGTTGTTTATGTTCTCCCTGCATACGCCTCTCCTAACAGTTTAAACTCTGACCATATTGACCTAGCGACTGGCCCATGGTGCTTGCTATGTTGTCTAAACACATGTATTCCCGCTGTAAAAGAGTCTTGCCTGTCCGAAACATGTATTTGCTCCAAAACGCCCGCATCAATTTCATTTTGACAATGGCTTAAACTGATCATTGCAAAACCCAACCCAGACAATAAAAATGATTTTATAGACGCAATATCATCCAGTTTCATAATATTACTCCCTCGCGCATAAGCTAATCGTTCACTATCAAAGTCAAAGCCACTTTCAAACATCGCCAAGCAAGGATAATGCGCTAACTCATCATAGGTTAACGATGTGGGAAGTAGACCTTTTTTAGCCACTAAGCCCAATCTAAACTCGCCAATTGCGATAGATTCTAAATCCCCCGTAGCATGAAATAAATCAAACCATGGGCCAATTCCTAAATCAGCGACACCCGAATTCACTTGCTCCAATGCAGCAAAACGTTTTCCACTCGTAATTGCAATTTCAGTTTGAGTAAACCGTTTAAAAATTGATGCTATCACTCGATTATAACCATTTTGGTGACATAAAGGTTCATAACATATAGTGAGGTTTGCTTCATTACCTGATGAAAATTCATTTGCCATAATTTGAAGATCGTCTCTCACACCCAGTAATTTTATCGACTCAGAATAGAATCGCTTCCCCTGCTCGGTCAGTGTTATCCGATAGTTTTGCCTATCAAATAGCTTAAACCCTAGTTGGCTTTCTAACCTCTTCATTGCCTGTGTAATAGCTGGCTGTGTCTTAAACAACTTGCAGGCAGCCTCATTCAAGCTATTTGAATCAGCAACAACATGTAGCATTTCGATGTCTGATATCTTCATTAATTATATTTATATAGTTTAAAATATTATATAATTTTTATTTTATCGTGCTTTTCGATATTGTGCACCAAAATGTTTGATACTTCTGAATAAAGATGGAGTTTTTACCATGCTAAAACTTACTACCGTTGCGTCTCTTTTACTCTTTTTAAACGGATGTCAGGATGCACCTGAGCAAAGTAACATAGATGATATTATTCGCCCTGTGAAACTGGTTTCAGTGATAGACTCACAGCACAGTACGGTGAGAAGTTTCCCTGCGGAAGTTGTTGCGAACCAGGGCTCTTACCTTGCATTTAGAGTCAATGGTGAACTACTCGAGTTTCCAGTGCTTGCAGGGCAAGAAGTGCAAAAAGGTCAGTTATTGGCAAAACTCGATCCAGAAGATTTACAACTTCAATATGAACAACGAAGCGCACAGTATGACCTCGCTGTATCACAACTCGACCGAGTTAAGTCTTTATATGATAGGTCAATAACATCCAAGTCAGAATATGACCAAGCACTCGCGAATAAACAAGTCGCAGAGTCCGCATTTAAAATTGCTAAAACTAATTTAGAAAATTCAGAGTTAAAAGCACCGTTTAGTGGAACCGTTGCAAAAGTCTTCGTCAAGAATTTTGAAAATGTTGTCGCAAAACAAAACATTTTACGTCTAGAAACCCGTGACATGATGGATGTCATTATTCAGGTACCAGAAAAATTAGTGGCAAGGGTTAACAAAGAGTTAGATTATCATCCTAATGTCGTCTTTGACGGATTCCCCTCTAAATCATACCGTTTGACGATAAAAGAATGGGACACACAAGCGGATCCATCAACGTTAAGCTACAAGGTCGTGTTTACGCTACCTATTCCAAATGATTTTAACTTACTGGCGGGCATGACCGGACATGTATACATAGACCATAGTAAAATCACTAAATTACCTGCGAGGAAATTGTTTGTTCCTGTAGAAGCGGTATTTTCAGAGCAAACACAACCAAAAGATAATAATTCTTTTGTCTGGTTATTCGATGAACACACGAGCACTATAACCAAACAGCCGGTTGTGGTGGGTGATATGTATGACCAAGGTATTGAAATATTGTCAGGCTTATCAGACACCGATATTGTCGTGGGTGCCGGAGTGCATCACCTAAAACAGGGATTAAAGGTTCGCCCATGGGCTAAAGAGCGAGGGTTATAACGATGAGCCTAGCAAAATGGTCTATCGAAAACAGCGTGATTAGTTGGATGTTTGCTTTATTGCTCCTTTTAGCTGGTACGGTTTCATACTTCGGACTTGGCCAACTAGAAGACCCTGAATTCACGCTAAAAAAAGCCATGGTGGTCACATTATACCCTGGCGCATCACCACAACAAGTTGAAGAAGAAGTCACGTTTCCAATAGAAAATGCGATTCAACAGTTGCCATACGTCGATTATGTTACCTCTATATCCTCTGCAGGAAAGTCTCAGATCTCTGTAGAGATGAAGAGCACATATAGAAAAGATGACCTTAAACAAATATGGGATGAGCTGCGTAGAAAAGTAAATGATTTACAAAACAATTTACCCCCTGGAGTGTACTCACCAAAAGTGATAGATGATTTTGCCGATGTATATGGCGTTATGTATGCTGTTACTGGTGATGGCTATTCATACGATGAGTTAAAAGATTATGTTGACTATTTAAAACGAGAGCTCGTATTAGTAAACGGTGTGAGTAAAGTCACAGTGGCTGGAGAGCAACAAGCTCAAGTCATCGTTGAAATCGCCACTCAAAAACTCTCACAATTAGGTATTGCACCTTCAAGAATATTCTCTTTGTTACAATCACAAAACAGTGTATCTAATGCAGGAAAAATACGTGTCGGTGATGAGTCTATAAGGCTTCATCCTACTGGTGAATTCCAAGACGTGAAAGAACTAGAGCACCTATTGATCTCAAAGCCTGGGTCAAAAGAGTTAATCTATTTAGGTGATGTGGCAACAGTCAGCCGAGAATATGCTGAAGTACCTAAACACATAACTCGGTTTAATGATCAGCGCGCTCTGCTTGTTGGTGTCTCCTTTAGCTCCGGTGTCAATGTTGTTGATATTGGCCGTGCAATGGAACGCCATCTAACCGACTTAGAATATCAACGGCCACATGGTATGGAGATAAACACCGTATATCATCAACCAAACGAAGTGCAACAATCTGTCGATGGCTTTATTGTCAGCCTAATTGAAGCCATTGCAATTGTAATATTGGTTTTATTGATTTTTATGGGCGTAAAAAGCGGACTACTTATCGGTGCAGTGTTGTTACTCACTGTACTGGGCACCTTTATTTTTATGAAACTGTTTGCTATTGACCTGCAACGGATCTCACTGGGTGCATTGATCATAGCTCTTGGTATGCTTGTTGATAACGCGATAGTAGTCACAGAAGGTATCTTGATCAATTTAAAACGTGGGCAAACTAAGATACATGCAGCTGTTAACATCGTGCAGCAAACAAAGTGGCCACTGCTCGGCGCAACGATTATTGGTATTACAGCATTTGCTCCAATAGGACTCAGTAGCGACGCTAGCGGTGAATTTGCAGGCTCTCTATTTTGGGTGCTTCTTATATCTTTGCTGCTAAGTTGGGTTACAGCGATTACGTTAACACCTTTTTTTGCTAACTTGCTCTTTAAGGAGACTCCTACAGGTCAAGCAAATGACAATGATGACCCCTATCAAGGTATTATTTTTAATTTTTATAAAGCCCTTCTTTCAACTGCATTGAAATTTAGACTATCAACATTAGCTCTAATGATTTTACTGTTAGCGGCATCAGTTGTAGGGTTCAAATCGGTCAAACAGTCATTTTTCCCCGCTTCAAATACACCGATGTTTTATGTAGATTACTGGCATTACCAAGGTGCTGACATTAGAAGCACCTCTGACAACTTGACAGACATTGAGTCTTTTTTACAAAGCGATGACCTCGTTCTTGAAGTAACATCAACAATCGGACAAGGTGCACCAAGGTTTATGCTTACCTATTCTCCTGAAAAACAATATGATGCGTATGGTCAATTAATTGTTCGAGTAAGAGACCGTGACGCTGTTGCCAAAATGATTGCAAAACTCAGAGTATTTGAACAACAGCATCTTCTTTCCGGTATACTTAAAATCAAACGAATGGAAATTGGCCCATCTACGAATGCAAAAATAGAAGCGCGTTTTTCCGGTCCTGATCCGGTTGTACTCAGACAATTATCAGCAAAGGCACAAGCTATATTTTCGAATGATGCCAATGCATTTAATATTCGCGATGATTGGCGACAACGCACTAAAGTAATACGTCCTGAGTTTAATGAACAAAAAGCTCGTCGTTTAGGTATTAGTAAATCAGATCTTGATCAGCTACTGCTTACCAGTATTTCGGGTAATAAAGTCGGCTTATATCGAGATGGTACACAACTGTTGCCCATTGTTGCTCGTTCGCCAGAAGAAGAACGTAAAAATGTCGAGAACCTAAGTGATCTGCAAATTTTTAGCCCAGTACTCAACGTCTATGTGCCCGTCACACAAGTTGTAGATAAATTTAGAGTATTATGGGAAGACCCGCTGATAATGCGTCGTGATCGTAAACGTACTATCACGGTAATGGCTGATCATGACGTAATTGGTGATGAAACCCCCGCTAAGCTATTCGCAAGAGTGAGAGGAGATATAGAGAATATTCCACTCCCCAACGGATATGAAATGAATTGGGGTGGTGAATTCGAGTCTTCTTCAAAAGCTAAAACCGCTATTTTTGGCTCGCTACCACTGGGCTACCTTGCTATGTTCATGATCACTGTCATGTTATTTAACTCACTAAAACAACCTCTGGTGATTTGGTCTACCGTTCCTCTAGCTATTATTGGCGTTACCGCTGGCTTAGTATCACTAAACGCACCGTTTAGTTTTATGGCATTGCTTGGCTTACTTAGCTTATCAGGCATGTTAATCAAAAATGGGATTGTATTAGTTGATCAAATCAATCTTGAGATAAAAGAAGGTAAGGCACCCTATGCCGCGGTATTTGATTCCGGCGTAAGTCGTGTTAGACCTGTTTCAATGGCAGCGATAACTACTATTTTGGGGATGATCCCCTTATTGTTTGACGTGTTCTTCAAATCAATGGCAGTGACGATTATGTTTGGCTTAGGGTTTGCGACCATACTTACCCTAATCGTTATTCCCGTTATGTACTGTTTGTTATTTGGGATCAAACAAACATCGACCAAGATTTAAATTTAGACCAGTCTGTTTTCTAGAGTCGCATTCTAATTAATACACGTTAAATCATTAATTAGGGTGCGAACATTGACTGTCACTTCAATGAAAAGCCTGACTAGAGAACGCGATAAATGAATGGCTAATTTACTAGGTAAATAACTAATGTATGAAGAGCTTTTATAACTTACTCTAACTAACCTCAGGTTTGGATAAGGGTTTTGGAATAGAAAATGTTTTGAAAAAACTTACGTAAAATCCAATGATGATATTTTTCTCAATATCAAGGCGCTTTCACGCAGTAATAGCCGGCTATTACAAATGAAAGCAACGCCGAGAGT
>NZ_PNBY01000250.1 GCF_005886875.1 Pseudoalteromonas aurantia
CAAAGAAACGGAACCCCACAGGAATTGTGACGACATCAGTCACCAACACCATAAACACCAGCTGTTGACCGTTAAAGTAACCGCCTGTGGCTTTATCTTTGACCTTATGAGCACCAGTAATGCGGGTTGTTCTTTTAGATCGTTTCTTGCCAGAATCATCAAAATCAAGGACACCGCTGTTGATATTGTAATGGTTCAATA
>NZ_PNBY01000251.1 GCF_005886875.1 Pseudoalteromonas aurantia
GCTTATGTGTTTTGCATATTTTTTGGGAGATGGTCGACTAAATATCTTTGGCTACTTTATATTCATGTATTATGCATTGCAAGTTAATAGAGGGATGAATATTGGTGTTCTATTAACTTCAGCTTACTATTCTTATAAAACATATGGTTTTTATGTAATGCTGCTGGAGCATGGAGATCAATTCTATTTGGAAGTGAGACATTAAATATAAATAGATTGATTTTCTCTCCTGCTTCAAATATTCGTT
>NZ_PNBY01000252.1 GCF_005886875.1 Pseudoalteromonas aurantia
AGACCGGCATCGACGCCCACAACCTTGCTGGCTTGCAGGGCAGCAGCCGGCTTACTTTCTGTCTGGCCATCTTCGGCAAGGATGGAGGCGTAATACTTGCCACTGGGCGTTCTGGTCAAGGTAATGGACTTAACCTCTCCGGCTATCTCCCGGTGAACCTTGGCCTTGATGGGCTTGCACTTAGGCACTTTGATCCAGCTTTCACTGACTGAAACCGACATGCAGTGATAGCTGCTCTGTTTACCATGCTTTGACTTGAATCGAGGGAACCGGGCTTG
>NZ_PNBY01000253.1 GCF_005886875.1 Pseudoalteromonas aurantia
AACAGTGCCGCATGGCCATGGGTTGGCGTGGTTTGAAGCCCCTGCAGATAGTACAAAGCCAATGGCGGGTTTATAAGGAAGCCCAGAACACCTGCACAGACCAGATTCCAGAAAGCCACGGCCAGGAAAAACATTAATGGCAAACGGTATTTGGCCACCCAGGGTGAAGCATGCTTTAACTGCCAGTGATCATGGGCATCAAAAGCGATCAATGCCAGAG
>NZ_PNBY01000254.1 GCF_005886875.1 Pseudoalteromonas aurantia
TGGGCGTTCAGGGTGGCCAGGGATTCTACCTCGGCCACCCTGAACGTTTGTAAGAGAGGAATTATTTGTCTGGAGACTCTATCAGTCCCCATTCTTTTGCTGTTGTTATTGCGTCGAAAGACTCAGCATATCTCTTGATCAGCGCCTCAAGTTTTCCTTCGCCAAGCTGGTTTGAAAGCTCCATTTTTTCTTTTGTGTCTGGTATCAGTTCTATCAGACTATCGATGACACTATTTAATTGTTCTCGATTTCCAGTATGAGCAGCCTTTTCTACT
>NZ_PNBY01000255.1 GCF_005886875.1 Pseudoalteromonas aurantia
GCTTTGACATCACTTTGAACGGTCAAAGTATTCCTTTTGAGGTGGAAGCCATTCGTAAGGTCTACAACGGTTCCATCAAGCGGGATGAGCGCGAAAACGATCCGGAGTTGTATTACCACGAGACCGATATTGCTTTCAGATATCCAATGAAACCGCTTTCTTACTGCAATCTGAAAGTTGAAGAAGGCGCTCAGGAGCTGTCTGTTACCCGTCAGGAACTGACACTGGCGGCGATCGAAGATGACTAT
>NZ_PNBY01000256.1 GCF_005886875.1 Pseudoalteromonas aurantia
AAACGCATGACTTCAACTTTAGCACTTATCACTTTAGCAGCTTCAAGCGCAGCGTTTGCAGCAGATTTCTCTACTTTAGATGCAGACGGCAATGGCGCTATCAGCAAGCAAGAAGCAGCAGTGGATGCAGAGCTTAGCAAGCACTTCGACAAGCTAGATACCGATGGTAACGGTGAGCTTTCAAAAGAAGAGTTCGAGCAAGCTTAAGCGCTATTCGCTTTTTCTCACGCACTTTATTTCCATTAAGAGGGATTTGTTATGAAAGGTATGACGTCAACAATCGCATTTGTCACTTTAGCTGCATCAAGCGCTGTATTTGCAGCAGATTTTAACGCACTTGATGCCGACGGCAATGGCGCTATCA
>NZ_PNBY01000257.1 GCF_005886875.1 Pseudoalteromonas aurantia
TTCACCAAAGGCCTGAACCAGATCTTCGATTTTTGCTCCGCTAACCTGACTCAGACAAGTGACAAGATTCAGAACTTCAGCATGAGAGTAGGTTCCCAGTGAGGTATAAGAACCCCCTGATGGCAAATCAGCCAGCTCAATAATTTCTTCGGCAACGTCCTCAGAAAAACGATCTTCGACCATTTCCATGAATTCAGTAAAAATAATCCCTTTCATGACCCTACCCTGATTGATTCCCTTCACCTTGGTAGCGGCCATCAGAGCACTTTTTTAAACAGGAAAATCACCTTCTTTAATAGTGACGAACTCCCCGTTCAAATCAAACGCTCCTGAGAAAACAGAATTCCATTATTGTCGGCATAGACGTAACCTTCCGGAGCAAAATCAAGACCATGAA
>NZ_PNBY01000258.1 GCF_005886875.1 Pseudoalteromonas aurantia
TGGTGCCTACCTGTATGTTTTCCCTGGGTATGATCAATGTGCTGGAGCATTATGGTGCTCTAAGAGCTGCACGAAAACTGCTGACACCTTTGCTTCGGCCTTTGATGGGGGTGCCAGGAACGGTGGGTCTGGCCCTGATTGGTAGTCTCCAGTCCACTGATGTCGGTGCCGGTATGACCAAAGGCCTCGCTGATAGTGATGAGTTGACTGACAAAGAAAAGAATAC
>NZ_PNBY01000259.1 GCF_005886875.1 Pseudoalteromonas aurantia
TCATCATAAGAAATAGTCAGGCCTCAATAGTCGTTTATTATGATTTTTTTGAGTTGAACAATGCCGTTTGTGACAAAAGCGGTATTGTTGCTTTCCTCATGACTGAACAAAATCAGGTCAATGAGGGTTCCTTGTTAAAGTGAATGCCATGGTGAATTGCTTCAGGGCTGACCGTTTTCTGCTGATCAGTCCGATGCCATGAGTTCACTGGGTATCTGTACTTTCAAAAATTTTGTCGGCA
>NZ_PNBY01000026.1 GCF_005886875.1 Pseudoalteromonas aurantia
CTTGTTTCTTTGGCGAGAAAAGCGTACCACTTTCAGCAGTTGGCTTCCTCTTCTAAACCTTTCTATGAGTGTCGCACTTATTATATGAAATCAGGCTTCTTCAGTGCGAATTTCATTCTAGGGAATAGAAATTTTTTGTTAATATTTAGCGTTTTACTTCCATATATTTAAAATATATCCTTTTTTAATTTTTATTTATTGAAATGTTAGATTTAAGATTTATGGTATGCAAAATGTCATAGCTGATGAAATTAACTATATGGTTAGTTTTATGTTGAATTATCTGATTTTATGGCTTTTTCTTATTTCCACACTTATTAATTTCGCAAGCTCTATCTCTTCTGGCAGTTTGAGTGATTGGCATTTAGGAAGAAAAGAAGTCACACTATTATCATTTGTGATGTTTATACTCAGGGCAAGATCACGAACTTTACCTTGACTTAAAAGTATGATCTTATATGTTTTTTTAGGTTGTTACTTTTATGTCTGATCCCCTTTTTCTAGAATATTTTGAATCAATTGATGACCCTCGCCAACAAGGTAAAGTCGTTCACAAACTCCTTGATATCATATTCTTAACTGTGAGCGCTGTTATTTCAGGATGCCAAGGTTGGGAAGATATAGAAGACTTTGGACATGATCGACTCAATTGGCTTAGAAAGTTTGTACCGTTTAAAAATGGCATTCCTCGCCACGATACGATTGCTAGAGTCATTAGCCGTATAGACATAACACAATTTCAAGATTCATTTTCATCTTGGATGAAAACGTGTTGTAAGCTTACTCATGGCGAAGTAATTGCCTTAGATGGGAAGCGATTAAAAGGCTCATTTACTCAAGCTGATAGGCGTGATGCACTGTTTATGGTGAGTGCTTTTGCGTGTGAAAACAGCGTCGTTTTGGGACAAGCCCAAGTTGATAAAAAGTCTAATGAAATAAATGCGTTACCAGAGCTTTTGAGACTTTTAGAAATAAAGGGTTGCTTAGTTACGATTGATGCAATGGGGTGTCAAAAGTCGATAGCGCAAAAAATCATTGATAAAGAGGCCGATTATCTACTTGCAGTTAAGGCAAATCAAAAAGCGTTACTTAAGCAAATTGAAAGTGCTCTATTACCAAAGCTAGCCGAACAAGCAAAAGGTGGTGTGCTGTTTAATGAAGCTGACTATCAAAGAAATAGAGAAGAATTCCGGTGTTGTGCAGTGAGCCATGATTTAAAGCAATTATCAGAAACGGTTCATTGGAAAAGTGCAAAAACGATTGGTGTAATTGCATCATATAGAAAAGAAAAAGGTAAAATAAGCAATGAGTTAAGTTATCGCTATTACATAAGTTCAGCGCATTTAACAGCAGAAGAACTGGCGATATCAGCGCGTCAACACTGGCAAATTGAAAATGGATTACACTGGCGCTTAGATGTAGGTTTTAGAGAAGATGGTTGCCGAATTAGGCGTCAAGGAGCAGCATCAGTGTTCGCAGGACTTAGGCATATAGCTTTTAATCACCTAAAAGCTGAAACAAGCTTTAAGAAAGGTATGCCCGCAAAGCAAAAGAAAGCGATGCGTAGTACAGATTACCTCGAAAAGGTCTTGAGTTTATAATGTTTTTTTCATGCTCTTACCCTGGTTTTTATCGTTCTATTAATTTACTTCCTTTTTGATATTGTTACAATTTTAATTGTATGCCGCTTTGTTAGAGTAACGAGTTACGCAGGCCATTTTTGTCGATTTTACCTGGTGCTCTGTCTCAGCTTAAATGCCATTTTTTTTCTTATATTGCATGTCGATGTTGTACTTAAGTGGGGCACTAAAGAGTATGGAACTTGGTTGCTTTGGACCATTCATTTTTATACGGTAAATACGTTGGATGGAATAATGATAGCCGTACTTTTATTGAAAAGGGATTTTTTAGGTATTTATCAGTTGAAAAGAAAGCTAGTGGGTATGAAAGGTTGTTGTTGAATCTTGCCCAAGTTTGCTTTATGCAGAGTTTATTTAAATTAGAGGTACTGCCACTGTACCTCTAATTATGTGGATCGCTGCTGTAGATATTTATCTATATAGCTACTAAAACATAGCTACTAAAACTGAAACTCCCAGCTTATTTTTACTGCACTTTCTATGTCACTCTCTTTTTGCGCGTTATCGTCTTGCCAAACAGTGACTGCTAACTTAGCGAGTCCGTTGAGTAAACCTTGTTGATAGCCGCCTTCTAACAATATACGGTTGGTTTGTGTGTGCTCAAAGTTGATATGCTTTAGCTTTGCGTACCCCCCAACACCTGACATTTGATAGTGATCCGCGGCAAGGGTAATGCTTTTAGCCTGAGGGCCTATTGCTGCACCTAGCCAGAGATCTCGTTCAGTATAATCAGAACCGTTATTTATATTGTCAAAATTACATTGAAAGCTAACTTGTTGAGCTTGGCAGTTTGTGGTGCTATCACTGTATTCTAGGTAGGCTTTAACTCGGTATTCAACGTCGCCAAAAAAGGTTTCTGCACCCAATGTGAGGCTGTTATGCTTTGATGAAATACCATTGTCATTGTTTCCTGCCAGTTCACCATAAACTGAGATAGGTTGGCTTTGCAGGGTTGTTGAATACTTAAAATCGATACTCGTGAGCCGTGTTTTTGTTGTCTGCTCAGGGTTATTAATTGGGTCTAACTGGGTATATACAAAATCACTGTGGGTGCTATTAAATGCCAACTCTAGTCCAGCAATAGGCGTGCTGGATAAACGAATTCCCCAGAAATTACCTTCCTCTGTACGTGTTAGTAATGGTGTTTGTTTAGCGGCTATTGCGGTTACTTGCCAAGGGCCAACAAAAGATAAAAAATTGGGGCCTTCATAATTGCTATTAGCGCGACTCAAGCGCAGTGCTTTCATTGGAGACGCATTGTTTGACAGGAGCAGTGCATTTTCATTGGCAGGTCCCCACCAATAATTTAATCGCTCAGCACTAAGCGCCCAGTTACCGTAAAGTATAGCGAGGTGGCTACCATGATGATTTACATGCTTTTTGTCTTGTGCATCGTGCGTGTAATTCATATTCAATTTAGCACTCACGTTTGCGCCAGTAATAATGCCATAGGTATTTAAACCAGAGCGCGCAGCATGGCGTGATCCAAACCCATTGGGTAAGTCTGACTCACTATTATACTGTGCTCTGATACTTGAATATTGTGTGCGTTTTGCTTGTTGTAAAGCATGTTTTAAGTGCTGCAAAGCAAAGTGAGATTGCGCTGTTAGGTTTGCTTCATCAATGGTTGCTAAATCTTGCACTATACCTTGCCATAGTAAGGGGTACTGATTTACAGGGCGGTTTATTATGTTATGACTTACTAATAAATCAATAGAGTGCTTTAGAGCTGCTTGATCATGGGTTACCCAAGGGCTTGCGATGACCTGTGTGCTTGCAGCAAGACTCAGTGCAATAGTGTGCGGAATGTACTTCATCCGTGTAATTTTTCCTTTAATGCGTTGGATACTAGAGGGCTGACAAACTCACTGACATCACCGCCATGTAATGCGACTTCTTTAACCAGTGTTGAAGAGATAAAGGAGTTTCTTTCTGAAGGGGTTAAAAACACACTTTCTAAATTTGGGTTTAATCGGCGGTTCATATTGGCCAACTGAAATTCGTAATCAAAATCGGAGACCGCTCTGATCCCACGGATCAATACTTCTGCATTTTGCTCTTTAGCTAAATCGACTAACAACCCTGAGAAACCAATAATTTTAACGTTCTTATGCTGGGCAAGTACTTGCTTAGCTAATTCCACTCTTTCATCTAATGTGAAACACGGCTTTTTATTTGGGTTATGTGCAATCGCAAGGATGACAACATCAAACATTTTGGCTGCGCGTTTAATAAGATCAGCATGGCCGTTGGTTAATGGATCAAATGTACCTGGGTATAAGGCGGTCACTTTCATAAAATCATAGTAATCATTGGAATTTTCGCTATGGTAGCAGTGTTCCATGTAAATTTCACTGGTCTGCTTAGATGTAATATTGCTTATATCTAAAACTGATTAATGCTATTTTCAGTTATTCTATTTAGCTATACTCAGCTAATAGAAATTCACTTATATTATAAAAATTTGCGTGTTAGAGAGAACAGGATATGAATACCAAGGAAAAAATTATTCGTACCAGTATTGCTTTGTTTAATTTACATGGGGAACGGGCGATCACCACCAATCATATTGCTTCCAATTTGGGGATAAGCCCAGGAAACTTATATTATCACTTTAAAAACAAGGAGGACATAATCCGCAATATTTTTACGTTATATCGTGAACATCTAAGTACGCATTTTAAACCTTTGAATACCGAGTTTGAGCCGTTAGAACAGTTGACTAAATATTTAGACTCCTTGTTTGAACTGATGTGGCGATACCATTTCTTTTACGATAACTTGACAGACATTTTGGCCAAAGATGAGGTGTTGAAAAAAGACTATATTTCATTTCAGGCTGACCTCTTTGAGCAAGTGCGTTCTGTTGTTATTGGTTTACGAACCAGTAAGGTCATTGATATTAGTGATGAAGATGCTGTTGAAGTGGCGCATATGCTAAAAATGACCGTAAGCTTCTGGACACCATATGTTAAAGCGAGACGATTGACCGGTGTGCTTGAACAACAAGATATTTACAATGGCATTGTTAAAGTCCTCATGCTGTTTAAACCTTATTGTACCGACTTAAGTGTACAAAAGATTAGTGCGTTGCAGGCGCACTACCAGCGGCTTGCTGATGAGTCACTCCCGAGTATTGCTTGATAGCATTGTTTTATGTAGGTGGTTATTTCCTAGTCGCAGAGAAGTTTGCTATAATCGCGCGCCTGTTGTCCCGGCGCGCGTTCGCCTAGTCTAAAGAGTTGTTTCTATGCTTAAATTTATCGTCAAATTGCATCCAGAGATTGCAATTAAGAGCAAGTCCGTTCGTAAGCGCTTTACACAAGTGCTTGAAAGAAATATTAAAATCATTTTGCGTCGGATTGATGAAAATGTAAAAGTAAAAAACAATTGGGACAATATCTCGGTTGAAAGTCAAAGTGTTGATGAAAATCTACGGTGTCAGTTTGTTGATAATTTAAAGCGGGTGCCAGGTATTGTGCAATTTATTGAAGTACAAGAAACAGCATTTGAGGGCTTAGATGATATTTATCAGCGCACGCTTGAATTAGCTGGGCACAGCATTGAAAACAAAACGTTCTGTGTACGTGTAAAACGTAGAGGTGACCACGAATTTACCTCCTCGGATGTAGAGCGTTACGTCGGAGGTGGGTTAAACCAGCATGTAAAAGGCGCACACGTTAAGCTAAACAAACCCGAAGTGACTGTTAAAATCGAGATTAAAGGTGACTTAGCTTATATTGTAACGCATACGCATTATGGCATTGCAGGCTTCCCATTACCTACACAAGAAGATGTTTTGTCACTTATTTCCGGTGGCTTTGATTCTGGTGTTGCAACCTATCAAATGATGAGAAAAGGGGCGCGTACGCATTTTTTATTCTTCAATTTAGGTGGCGCTGCACATGAGATTGGTGTGAAGCAAGTGAGCCATTTCTTATGGAATCGTTTTAGTTCTACCCATAAAGTGAAGTTTATTACGGTAGATTTTGAGCCCGTGGTTGCTGAGATTTTGGAGAATGTAGAAAACGGGCAAATGGGTGTGGTGCTCAAGCGTATGATGATGCGTGCAGGCAGCCAAGTGGCCGAACGATTAAATATTCCAGCTTTGGTTACTGGTGAAAGTATTGGTCAAGTATCAAGCCAGACATTGGCAAACTTGAACGTGATTGACCGTGTAACAGAGACGCTGATCATTCGTCCACTGATCCAGCATGACAAAGCAGAAATCATTAAGATTGCGCGTGATATTGGTACCATTGAAATGGCTGAGGCGATGCCTGAATATTGTGGGGTTATTTCGAAAAAACCTACAGTTAAAGCAAAGCTTGAGACTATTGTTGCTGAAGAAGCCAAGTTTGATTTTGATGTGTTAGATACCGTGATTAAGAACGCAACGGTTAAAGACATTAGAGAGATTGAAGCAGAAGCCAAAGAAGAAATTAAAGAAGCCGAAACGGCAAACCAACTACCTGAGAATGGTGTGATCCTTGATATTCGCTCACCTGATGAGGAAGATGCGGATCCATTAGAGGTTGAGGGCGTTGATGTAGAGCATTTACCGTTTTTCCGCCTAAGCACGAAGTTTGCCGACTTACCGCAAGACAAAGAGTACTATTTATACTGTAAAAAAGGGGTGATGAGTCAATTACAAGCGCTTATCCTTCATGAAAATGGCTTTATGAACGTTAAAGTGTATAAACCAGAGTAAATTAACAGTACATTATTTATCGCTGGGTCTACAAACTCAGCGATATGTCAGCTATGAAGCTTCAATAGCTGATTTAGCATCTCGCGGTTATAGGGGGTGTCAATACCATGATATGCTCCTCTTTTTACGATATATCCGCAAATAGCATCGATTTCAGTGTGTCTACCGTTCAGTATGTCTTGTGCCATAGAAGATGAGTTATGTTGAGTTCCAGTCATAACTTGATAAGCACTGGTGAGTGCTTCGTTGAGTTTTATGTCTATATTGTCTGCATTTGCCACGACACATGCTTCATTTAATAACTGTAAGATCATGCTGGCATAGCGTGGCTGACGTAGTTGACCATTCTTTACTTGGTGAATGGCAGATAAAGGGTTTATCGCGACATTTATGAGTAGTTTTTGCCATCGCAGTTGTGCGATATTATGATGAATTTTACTGTGTGGAATTTGCGAGCAGAAGAACTGGTTAAAGCTGAGAGATAGGCGCTCTAAAGCGATATCATTACATGCACCGAGATAGGTTTCTCCAGCTCCAGTGGCTTTTACGGTGGTGTCATTTATCTTTAATCCACCCATAGATGTACTGAAGAAAAACAGTGCCTGTTTTTCACCTAAATATTGTTCTATTTCTTTCAGATCGCTCATGCCATTGTGACTAATAAATAGATTGGCATGCTCTGCTAAATAGGGTGCAATTGATTGAATTGCTTGTTTTAATTGATATGACTTAACACAAATAAAGCCATGCTGGATGAGTGGTTTATTTTGTGTGGGATCGCTCAAGTCGATGTGCTTTACAGGTAAATGATACAGCTCTTGGCCGCTTGAAAACGCAAAAGGTACTGTATAGCGTCGTCTTACCAGTAAAGTCACTGAGTGATCATAAGCGAATGCGTTAGCAAGTGATAAACCAATTGCGCCTGCACCCACAATATGTAGATTAGCCATATTTGTTACCACGCCAAGTACGCCATAAAATATAGCTGGCGTAATAGCTAATAGCACCAAGGACATCGGCAATAAAGTCTGCAAACGATGCGTGACGGTGTGGCAGCATGCCTTGCATTAACTCAATACCAACGCCATAACTTGCGAGCAAGGTTATTTGTAACCACATTGGCCATTTAAAGGCGTGATGCATAATAAAAGCAAGTATAAAAAATATGCCAAAGTGAGCAATTTTATCAAGGTGTTCTATCCGTATGCCTGAATGTTGGATTTCTTTCGCAAAAAGCGCAGTACAGATAGCCAAGGTAATAAGCAAAACAATTTGATAAATACGTCTGGTCACAAAACTTCCTGGGTTGTTCGTGTGTAAAATAGTGAAGTCAGTATATCACTGAAAACTGGCTGTTGGGTGAATATAAAAAGTTGTCCAAAATTTATTTTAGGTTGATATAATTGCAGCATAAATATTAGGAGATTTACTATGCCATCATTTGACATTGTGTCAGAAATTGAAATTACAGAAGCGCAAAACGCAGTAGATAATGCGAAGCGTGAATTAGAAACTCGTTACGATTTTCGTGGTGTTGATGCCTCTATTGAGCTAACAAATGAAACCATTACGTTGAAAGCAGAAGCCGATCCACAAGTCATGCAATTGTTTGATATTTTAGCAAGTAAAGCATCAAAACGTGGTCTAGACGTAGCTAGCTTAGAGTTAAAAGACATTGAACGTGCAGGTAAGCATGTTTCACGTAAAGTGGCTTTAAAGCAAGGTATTGATAAAGAAACGGCGAAAAAAGTCGTTAAAGCGATTAAAGATGCCAAAATTAAGGTGCAAGCGGCGATTCAAGGTGAAGAAGTACGTGTGACAGGCAAAAAGCGCGATGACTTACAAGAAGCGATGCAAGTAGTTCGCACTGCTGATTTAGGGCAGCCTTTTCAGTTTAAAAACTTCCGCGATTAATGAAGATTCAGTGGTACCAAGCTGTACCACTTTTACTTGCAAAGTTTATGCTGGTCCATCAAATTATCGACTCTATGTGTGAACTTTTGGTTTTTAGATTTCTAGACGTCCATTGACATATCCCCTCAAAATTCGCACAATAACGGCTCTTTTCAAGGTGCTTAATAAGTTTCTATGATTTTCATATTGTGCAGTTAATATGAATAAACTTGCTAAGATAATCGGGAAGTTGGTGCAAATGCATGTACTGGTTTAAGTCCAACACTGCCCCCGCAACGGTAATGCTTTATAAGCAAAGTCCGGAGACCGGCCTTGATATTCATTTACTAATTATTACTTGTACGGTGGGTATGAGTAAGGGGAAACAATGCTAGCTAAATCCGCACTAAGCGCTGCAATTTTGACTGCGCTCTCTTTTTCTGTATCAGCACAAAGTTCATCTACCGAAAATATTGAACGTATTACGGTAACAGCAAATAAATTTGAACAAGCAATTAATAACACGCTTGCTACGGTCAATGTGATTGAACGTGCAGAAATAGAAAGCAGCAATATCCGTGATTTGCCTTCTTTGTTAAACACGGTAGCTGGCATTGATGTAGTACGTAACGGTGGCTTTGGTCAACAAGCCAGTGTATTTGTTCGAGGTGCAGCGACAAAGCATACCCTAGTATTGGTTGATGGGGTACGTATTAGTGATGCCAATTCAGGCAGTGTGTCATTTACCAATATTCCCGTAAACAGCATCGAGAAAATCGAAGTCGTTAAAGGGGCACGTGCTGCGATTTATGGTTCTGATGCGATGGCTGGGGTGATCAATATTATTACTCGCCAAGCTGTGCAGCATGAAATTACACTCACGAGTGGTAGTCACAACTATGTGAATTATCAGCAAGCGGGTGAGTTTAGCCAAGATAATATTACCCTTGGTTATAACTTAGGGTATGAGGATACAAAAGGCTATGACGTCATAGCAAAAGACCCTGTAGCACCTGTTGGTAAAGATCATGATTCAGATGGTTACAATAACCAAAATATTGGATTTAATCTTACGGTAAATACGGATGAGTTGGGCCAATTTAACGCCATTGTTCAATATAGTGAAGGCGATGCTGAGTATGACAATGCATGGGGTAATGATGCCTATGACTTTGAAAACTATAGCGGTAGAATCGCGTGGCAGAAAAAGTTAGGTCAATTTGAACACTCCGCCTCAGTGAGTACATCGCTAGAAGAGAACACCCAAACTGGTATACCTAAGCATGATATTTATAGTACTGACCGTGTAGAATTCGAATACCGTACTTTGTATAGGTTAAATGACGCAACTCAATTTACTGGTGCTGTTAATTATTTGACTGAAGATCTTGGCGGCTCTACTGCGACTTTCAGTGAAACACAGCGAGATAATCAAGCGGTATTTTTGGGTGGGTTTTATGATGATAATAAATGGCTAGCAAATGTGGTTGTG
Source organism: Pseudoalteromonas aurantia (assembly GCF_005886875.1). Lineage (GTDB taxonomy): Bacteria > Pseudomonadota > Gammaproteobacteria > Enterobacterales > Alteromonadaceae > Pseudoalteromonas > Pseudoalteromonas aurantia_A. Next base: position 9,737 of record NZ_PNBY01000026.1, read on the forward strand.
CGCTCTGATGACTATGATTACCATGGCAGAGCAAATACTTATACTACCGCTTTTGGTGTTAAACCTCATAGAGATGTGACATTTAGAGTAAATCATGGCACAGCTTTCAGAGCCCCTTCACTGACCAATACTTTTGTAGCGCAAAGCCCATGGTATTTACCGAATGCTGATATTAAGCCTGAAGAGGCAACTAATAATGAAATTGGCATGTCATTGTCAACGCGTTGGGGTCGATATGATGTTGCTGTTTTTCAGAACAAAATAGATAACTTGATCAGCAATCAATATGATGCAGATTCTGGAAAGTATATTCCTTACAATGTGGATAAAGCCACGATGGAAGGGGTGGAGCTGTCTGCAAATGTGAGTGCTTTCGGTTTTGAACATAGTATCAATGCCACATTTTTAGACGCTAAAGATGGCACAACTGGCGAAAAGCTTGTTCGCCGTCCTTCAGAGTCATTCAATTACACTGTGGCACGTTCATGGGACAAGCTTGATGTGAATCTTGCCATGCAGTATCGCTCATCACGCCCTTCAATTAACTTGTATGATTCGAATTTAGGCCAGTCTATGGCGACCATCCTTGCAGGGTATACAGTGTTTAACTTAGGCGCTAATTATAGGCTTTTTGATGGGTTAACCTTGAATGCGAGATTAGAGAATATTGCCGGTAAAGATTATATTACCGCAGCCACTGGATATGCGAGTAATGGCAACGTATTGGGGTATACTTCGTTGGGCCGTCAAGCTTATGTTGGTGCAACAGTACGTTTTTAACTGGCACTAACTGTGCGGGCTGAATATTGTTTAAAAAGGCGAGTAATTACTCGCCTTTCTTATGCACTCAGGTAGGCGTTGCGTAGCGCTTAAGCATACGTTAATAAATTAGCCGATAATCCATCTTCTAAATACTTGCTCAAACTTGGCTATTTTTGGTGCAATTAAGATGCTGCAATACCCTTGTTGAGGGTTTTCGTTGAAGTAATCTTGGTGATAGTCCTCAGCGGGATAAAAGGTTGAAGAGGGGCTTACTTCTGTCACAATTGGCGCGTTATGATGCGCTTGTTGTGTAGAGATCATTGCATGTGCTTTTAGCTGCTGCGCTTCGTTATGAAAATAGATGACGCTGCGGTACTGTGTGCCCACATCATTCCCTTGACGATTTAATTGCGTTGGATCATGCAATGTAAAAAACATCTCTAATAATGTGTCGTAATCAATGACTGTTGGATCAAAAGATATTTTGACCACTTCAGCATGGCCGCTGTCACCTTGACATATTGCCTGGTATGTCGGTGCTTCTAGATGACCTCCCGTATAACCTGAGCTTACTAAGGTGATGCCTTTGACACGGCGAAACGCCGCGTCAATACACCAAAAACACCCTCCACCGAAAGTCGCAATGTGTAGATTAGTCATGTTGTATCTCTTTAGTTGTTGAGGCCTGCTGTTCTAGCTTTTGTGCTAAAAACTCAGGCGACTGGGTATTTTTACAGAATAAGTTGTAAGCACACGGGATCACAAACAGCGTTAACAATGTGGCAATACTGACTCCAGTAAACACAACCACACCAATCACCATTCTGCTTTCTGCTCCCGGGCCGACAGCCATTACTAGTGGAATTGAACTCATTACTGTGGTGAGTGAGGTCATGATAATTGGTCTTAAGCGTTGCACAGATGCATCAACAATTGCTTGTTCGAACGCGACGCCTTTATCACGTAATTGATTGGCAAATTCAACAATGAGAATGCCATTTTTAGCACTTAGGCCAATCAGCATGACAATCCCGATTTGGCTATAAATATTGAGTGAACTATCGGTTAAGTACAAGCCATACATAGCACCTACTAGGCCTAGTGGCACTGTGAGCATGATCACAAGTGGATGAACAAAGCTTTCAAACTGGGCTGCAAGTACTAAAAACGTCACTGTTAGGGCGAGAATAAATACATAGGTCATTGCTGAAGCGCCTTCATAGAACAGCTGTGACTCGCCTTTATAATCAACAGCCCCATCGATGTCATTTTCTTCTGCTGCGATGGTATTTAAAAATGCGAGCGCCTCAGCCAGTGTATAGCCATTGGCGAGGTTGGCTGTGATGGTGATAGCACGCATTCTGTTGTACCTATTAAGCCTAGAAGCGGTCGCCTCTTCATTAATATTAATGAGACTGTCTAGCGGGATCAGTTGTTCGGTGCGTGATTTAACAAAAATGTTGGCGATATCATTAGGTCCACTAAAATCAGCTTTAGTGCCTTTTAGGATAACGTCATACTCTTCACCACGGTCGATAAAGGTGGTAATACGGCGTTGTCCTAGCATTGTTTCTAATGTATTACCTATATCACTTATAGATACACCTAAATCTGCGGCTTTGGTTTTATCTATGTGGATAAGAAATTGTGGAAAGGTTTCTTTATAATCATGGTCAAGGCGCACTAGGCCTTTATTTTCCTGTGCGCGTTTTATGATCCGGTCTCTCCACTGCGATAGTTCGGCGTAATCATTGCCCTGAAGTACAAATTCTATAGGACGAGATTGCCCACCGCCACCGATACCACGGCGCATGATGGCAAAGGCTCTAATATCTGTGACCTCACGCATTTTTGTACTGATCTCGCCCATTACTTCCCAAGTTGAGCGCTTTCGCTCATCCCAGTCAGGCATACCAATGATGGCTACGCCACCTTGCCCACCCCAGCCTGGTACCCGTACTAACACTCTACTAAGCTCGCCTGCATCGACATAAGGCAATAAGCGTTGCTCAATTTGTGACATGTTTTGTTCGTTATTCTCATAGCTTGCTCCTTCAGGACCATTCATCATAACAAAGAATGTACCTCGGTCTTCTTTAGGGGTTAGTTCTGAGGGGATCTGTTTATATAGGCTAAAGCTGGTAAAACCTGCCAGTATCAAGAGCACGATAAGACTGTAGCGACGTTTTAAGTTGGCTAATAAGGTATTGCGATAACCTTGCTCCAAACGCGTAAACTGGCTATCCATCCATTGACTGAATTTATTATTTGAATTGCTTGGCTTGAGGACTTTTGAGCATAAAGCGGGGGCAAGCGTTAACGCTGTAATACTAGAAAACAACACCGCAGCACTGACAGCCATGGCAAACTCTGTAAACAATGCGCCAATCCGACCATCCATAAATACCAATGGTAAAAAGACTGAGATGAGTACCAATGTAGTCGCGATAATGGCAAATCCCACCTCTTTTGCGCCCCGATAAGCGGCGAGAAGCGGGGGCTCTCCCTGTTCTATGCGGCGATGAATATTCTCTAACATGACGATGGCATCATCAACGACTAGCCCTATAGCCAGTACAAGTGCGAGTAGGGTGAGTAGATTGATGGAATAACCCATTGCCAGTAAAAACATAAAGGTGGCAATTAATGCCACAGGTACTGTAATTGCGGGGATTAGAGTAGCACGAATAGTGCCTAAAAATAAAAAGATGACGGCAACGACAAGGCCCATCGCTATCGCTAATGTACGGTACACTTCAGTAATTGATTCTTTAATAAAAACTGAAGAGTCATAGCTGTCTTGAATTGTGGTGCCTTCAGGCAGGTTGCGTTTTATCTTTTCTAGTTCTTGGCGTGCGTTATCAACCACATCTAAGGTATTTGCCTTTGCTTGTTTGACAATGCCAAGGCCAATCATATTTTTACCATTGCCACGGAAGGTGCTTTCATCATCTGCGGCTTCTAATACAACATCCGCGACTTCTCCGAGCTTAATTAAGTAGCCCTGATCACCGCGTTTAATAACGAGGTTTTTAAAATCATTTTGGGTTTTATAGCTACGTGCAATACGCACTGCAAAATCTCGATCAAGTGATTCAATTTCCCCGGCGGGAAGCTCTACGTTTTCTCGACGTAATACTTGTTCTATATCGCTTGTGGTAACACCTCGGGCGGCCATTGCCTGCCGATTTAGCCATACTTTCATGGCGTATTCTCGCTCGCCACCGATCCGGACATTAGACACGCCGTCTACCACAGCTAGTTTATCGACAATAAAACGCTGAGCGTAGTCAGATAGCTGTAATGTGTTCATATTGTCGCTGTTAAGTACAAACCATGCGATTGGACTTTCATCTGAATTTGACTTAGATACTTCAGGTAGTCTTACTTGTTCGGGTAACCTATCTAATGCACGCGATACTCGCTCTCTCACGTCATTTGCCGCCGCATCTATATCCCTATCAATATTAAATTCGATGGTGATATTAGAGCGACCATTTCGACTCGACGAGTTAATACTTTTGATCCCTTCAATACCCGAGATTCGATTTTCAAGCACTTGTGTTATTTTTGCTTCAACAACTTCACTTGATGCGCCTGTATAGTCAGTGCTGACACTGACAATGGGAGTTTCGATGTCGGGGTATTCGCGTAATGGCAGCATACTAAATGCCACGATACCAAAGGTCAGTAGTAGCAAATTAATAACAATGGCAAAAACAGGTCTTTTAACCGATGTATCAGTTATTTTCACAGTCTACCCCTTCTCAGTGACTGCAGAACCAGAGCGTATTTTTGTTGTACCCTCTGAAACAATTTTTTGGCCTATTGCGAGGCCATTTTTAATGGCGACCCAGCCACTAAATCGAGTGTGTAATTCAACCTCTGTGAGCTGTGCTTTGTTTTCATTATTAATTACAAACACATAATGTTGCCCTTTCCTTGGTATAATGCTTTTCTCAGGGACCATAATGGCGGTGAGAGCACGCAGCTCTACGATAATGTGTAACAACATGCCTGGTTTAAGTTGCGTATGCTCGTTTGTAAAATCGGCGGTGATTTGCACCGTGCGCGTTGTTTCATCAATACGTGGGTCGATGTGAGAGATCACGCCGTCAAAAGGGGTGGTGCCATATGCATCACTTAAGGCTTTGACAGTCATGCCTTTTTTCAACTTGCCTAAATATTTTTCAGGTACTTGGAAGTCGACTTTTATCACGCTGATGTCATCTAGTGTTGTGATCCGTGTATTGTTATCAACAAAGCTACCTACCGAGATAAGTCGTTTTCCGAGTACGCCTTTAAAAGGTGCTGTGACAGTCATTTGTGCCAGTTCTACTTTGGCACTTTGAAGTTGTGTGAATAAGGCGTCAGCCACTGAGCGCTGCTCTTCTAAGGCTGACTGTGCCGCTGATTGTGTCTTAGCCAATTCAGTGAGGCGTGCGAGTTGTCGTTGTTGTTCTTTTAATCGGATAGTTAATTCTTTCACTGCCAGCTTTTCTTCTATATCTTGCAGTTGTATTAATTTATCATTTTGTAAAACCATATCGCCGTCGGTAAAATAGACATCACTAACATAGTCATTTTGCGAACTGACGATGTCGATAGCTTGATTTGCTCTGGCGTTGCCTATTGCGGCAATTGTAATGATCCGAGATTGTTCTTGTGCTGAGACTGTTGTAACGGCTGTTGCGCCGCGTTTAGTATTTGTTGATTTACCTTGTGATGCGGGGAAATACAAATAGCCTGATATACAAATCAAGACTAAAATAATAAACGGAAAGAGGGCTTTACCCGATTGTTTTGCATACATGTTATTTGACCACTGCTATTGATAACCTTAGTGTACAAAATATGTAGCGAGAAAAGGTGGTTGGATGTCTCGTTAATTTGTGCGTTGACCGAAAAAACGCCTAAATATTTTATGTTTGTACCTAAATGTTTGAATTATATATTATGACTAAACGACAAAAGTGTCAGACGTGTAGGAGAATACGGCAATTGCTGGTATGGGCGATCATTATGTTTGTATTTTATTTTGGTCTTTATACGTAAAGGTGGCGTAACAAATGCAGGCAAAACTAAGAGCGCAGGCAAATCGGCATAGTATCGAGTTTATGATAGTTGGTGGTATTTCGCTGGCGGTTATTATGATTTTTGTATCTTTGCGTAGCAGCGCGATTAGTATCCTTGAAATCGCTTTAACAAGTAGCGCTATAGTAGCGATATTAATAGGTTTTTTGAAAAGTCAGCAGCCATATTATAGTATATTACTTGATGCACAGCAGATCGTATATGTGCACAAGTTCGGTCAATGGCAAATAGGGATACACAATTTGCATTCTTGCGGGATCCCACAGGCAGGGGAAACCTTTGAATTACTGGAATTAAACGCAGTTGGCATTAAACTTATTAGTATAGATGAGTTCTTAGAGGCGTTGAGTCCAAGATTAGCGGGTAAATTGTTGATTGAACAGCGGCATATATTTTTACAAGCTGTTAAAATGCATTGCAAAAATGGCAACTGCCCATCAGAATGGTTAATTGAGCCAGATGAATTTAAATCTGATTCAGGGCAAACATATACAGGCTTAATTGCGATGTTTGCTAACCGAATGCACAATTTGAAAACGTTAACCGGTTACGATTTGCTATTACCAGCAAATGTGTTGGACCGAGACATTTGGCGTTTTTCTACTTTATTAAACCGCTGGAAATTAAGTCCAGAACAGGTGGTTAAAAACTTGCGAGAAGAGCAGGTTACCAATGAACAGATGTAACAGGAATAGTCCATGAGCGATGATAGAGCCTATATAAAAAGCGGTCGTAATACGATCATTCATAAAGAGAAAAAGCTCGATTTGGTTATAGTTAACGGGGAAAGTCACCCGAAGATCCAAGTCACTGTGAATGGACTGATCCCGTTTAAAGATGAGCTTCCACGCAATCGTAGAGAAGCCAAAGAGCGATATTTAGAGGTGGTAAATATTGGCAGTGCCGATATATTTGGCGAAGTGAAGCGGTTGTTATTTATCCAGTCGCTGGACGGCAGAGAATATAAAGTCGATTATAGTAAAGTAGGCACAAAATTATTTGTGAGAATTCATCAAGAGAGCTACATGTAGCAGGCTAGGAGCCGAAGTATGTTGAACCGTTTATCCTGTATAGTTCTCTTTAGCAGTATTGTAATAGGCTGTGGGGGCGGTTCATCTTCCTCTGAGCCGACGGAAGTTAACGCCAGTATCAATGTAAGTAACAGTGTTACAGTGGTAGAGAAAGCCAGTGTAACCATAACGGCGTCAGCTTCACCAGCCGATGGGACATTTAATTGGCAAGTGATCAGTGGTCCCGCATTGGAAGGGTTTCCGCAGCAAACCAACGAAGTCACAATTACTGCTCCTGATGTAAAAACGGACAGTGTGATCACCTTACAAGTTGATTACCGAGCACCTAATGATAAAACGGCATCAGACACTGTGGTCATCAATGTGACGTCTGAGAATCAGCTACCTGTGGCTGTTGTCACTCAAACAGAACCAGCCGCATTACCTGCCAAATATCCAGATACGGTTAAACTCAGTGCAAAAGATTCAACGGATCCCGACAGCAATGGCGCCGTTGTGTCATATCAATGGCAGCAATTGTCAGGCCCGACATTAACGTTCAGTGATCTAATGCAAAGTGAAATAAGCTTTACTCATCCACTCCTATTACAAAGTCAAACAGCTCGATTTAGTTTAACGTTAGTGGACGATGAAGGCGGTGAAGCCGGCACTGAATTCTCAATGACATTAGAGTCTACGGATACGCCTGTTATTGCTGACGCGGGAGATGAACAAAGCGTTGTTGAGTTTGATACGGTCACGCTCGATGCATCCAAAAGTGTAAGTGTGTCTGGTAACTATACTTGTACATGGAACCAAGAAGCCAGTGGTAGCTTAACACTTTCGATATCTGATCCTACCTCCTGTAAAACCACGTTTTTAGCCCCGGATGTCGACAGCAGCATTGAAACTAAATTTAAAGTCACGGTGAAAGACCCGTTAAATCTGGTGAATGACGATGAGGTGACTATTACCATTAACCCTAAAGCACTCGGCTTGTTAAACGATTCTGGTATGGAAAGCTGCTTTAGTAATACGGCGCTGATCTCTTGTAACGATGATACGTTTATTGCTCAGGATGGTGATATGGGCCGCGATAGTGTTGCGAGCTACCTAGATAAAACTGGCACTGGGCGTGTGGCTTTTGATTTTACTAAATTAAATGAGTTTGCTGATGAACTACCAGACACTGAAACCACTTTTAGTTGTGTACGAGACAATGTTTCTGGGCTAATTTGGGAAGTGAAAGAAGCGAATACGGGCACGCTTCCAAATACATCAGTACGTGAAGGGAAAAATCACTATACTTGGTATCTAACCACAGATGGTACCGCGCAGGATGGCTCTATTACGGGGTCTGCGAATACAACCTGCCCTAGCAATTTGCATTGCGGCATTCAGTCGCTCATTGATGATGTAAATGCGAGCAACTTCTGCGGAGGAAGTAATTGGCGATTACCAACCTACATGGAGCTACTGAGCATCATAGACTTCGGTCGAAGTGATGGTTTGCAGTTGCTTGACCCTGTATTTTTTCCTAACACACCCAGTGAATCATTTTTAAATCACGTTTATTATTGGACAACTCAAACCAGCGTTGATGGACGTAGCTTAACTCAAGCGTTTATCCTTGATATGTTAACTGGCAATGATTTGGCTTACCCGAAAAATAATACAGCGTATGTTCGCTTAGTTAGAACGCCTTAGGAGTATGAAGTGAAAGTACTAGGTATTGTATTAAGTTTGGTTTCAACATCATTATGGTCTGCACAGACTTGTGTTTCTAGCGTGGTGAGTACAACGCCGACTGCACGTTTTTCGGTGAACGCAGACGACACGGTGACGGATACTGCGACAGACTTAATGTGGCAACGCTGTAGTTACGGTCAAACCTTTAGCTCTGGAAGCCAAAGCTGCACGGGAACTGCACAGCAGCTTAATTGGCAACAGGCGCTAACGGTAGCAGAAAATGATGAATTCGCTGATTTTAAAGATTGGCATGTACCGAGTGTAAAAGAGCTTGCAAGCATTGTAGAGCACCAATGTGTGGAGCCAGCAGCTAATACCAGTGTATTTACGGAGACACTTGACGAAAATTATTGGAGTAGTACCACTGCGATTAAGCAAATCGATCATGCGTGGGCCTATCAGTTCGCTGATGGGAAAAACAACATTAAAGCCAAAACCTCAGACATTTTTTTACGGTTAGTCAGGTATAGCAAATAACTTTGGCAATGCATAAAAATTTGCTACCCTTGGCTGAAGTATTTTAAGGGGTAGCCTATGTCATTTGTTACGCGTTGTGGAGTGTCGTTGTTGCTTGCTACATTGCCTTTGGTTAGTGTGGCGCAAAGCAAATGTGATGTTGAGCTAGGCCACGGTCTAATTATTACCGATTCAGTGATACGGATTGTTGATAACGGGCAAACCCGAGTGCAAATTAATAATGACAATCAGCTACTGATCCAAGGGTACTGGATAGACTTATCAGAACGAGAAACTCAAGTCTTACGTGAGTACTCAAAAGGTATCAGAGATACAGTTCCTGAATTGGTTAGCCTCGCAACAGATGGGGTGAATTTAGGGCTCAGTGCAATTGAGCAAGTTGTTGAAGGGATGTCTGATAAAAAACCTGAAGTTTTACAAACTCAATTAAAATATGTTGAACGCGCACTGATGGATAAGTTTAAACGGGGTGATGACTTCTTTTTCATTGCTCCGCAGTCTTTGTCTAAAATTGATGATTTTTTTACAAAAGAAATAAGTCAAAAAATTCACTCCGCCGTTCATGGCTCTTTAGGGGCCATTTTAATGTCTTTGGGTGATGCCTTTAAATCTAGGGAAGGTAATATTGAAGATCGTATTACTGACATGGGACAGCGCATGGACATCATTACTAAAGAAATAGATAAATCTCTACAGAAAAAAGCGCAACAACTAGAAAGTAAGGCTGATGAATATTGTGAGTGTTTAAATACACTCGATGAGACTGAAGCACGCCTTCAGGCCATAGTACCGCGTTTAGCCGCATATGACCTAGTACAAATTCGCTCTTAGTTTATTTTAGTCGATATAATCGCTTTGCATTATGGTGACTGAGCTTTTGCCATAGTAATTCATTTTCTACGAGCCCATGATAGCCAAGCCATACGGTTTCATAATTTTGACGCATCAAACAAACCGGATAGTTTGACGCAAACATTATCCTGTCCTCGCCAAAATATGACAATAACAATGTTAAACATGCTTGTGGCTCTAAAGGGCTTATTATATGTTCTATGCCTGAAAACTTAATCGCAATGTTGGGGCACTTCGAGAGCGTGTTTAAGCCTTTTTTATAAGGCTTATCACTTTCAATTAATCCGGCATGGTTAAGTATGATTTGCAAATTAGGTAATTGGATACAGTACTGTGCAACTTGGTTAGCAATATTATGTTGGTGTAATTCAAACTGTGCTTCAAAATGTAGCTGATATTGGCTCAGTGTTGCGAGGTTTTGCTGAACATGTTGATGGAGTAATCGATCAGCATCGTTACCCTCAGTAATATCACGGATCCCACGTAAATATTTACTTTGCGCTAATGTCTTAAGCTGCTGAGAAAATAAGCATGGTTTGAGTGTAATATCGAGATAGGCGATAGCACCATATTGCAGTGGAGGCACGGTTTGCTCAAGCCATTCAAGCTCTTGATAAGGTTGGTTATTATTGAATCCGGCTTCAATATGAACAATTGCTTTAACTAAAAAAGTTGGATTATTAAGCTGTGCTTTGTGATGGTTTACTTTTATCAAGAATAGGTTTGGCCAAGGAGGCGGGTTAGTGCCGGTTAGCCAATGATATTGACCCTTTTCTAGATCGAAAAAGTGAATGTGCGGGTCAATTATTGGGATCATTGTGCAGTATACCCACCATCAATTGACTGCAAGCTACCTGTTATAAAGCTCGCATCTTCACTGGCTAAAAAAGCCACTAATGCTGCAACTTCTTCGGCTTTACCTAATCGGCCTAGTGGTTGCAAAGCCGCTTCTTCAGCCACTATATCCGCTTTATTTACTCCACTCTTTTCACAGTATTGGTCGATTGCTGTATGAAAGAGGGGCGTTTCGATTGTTCCAGGGCATACTGCATTTGCTCGGATGTTATCTGCTGCGTAGTCGAGCGCGGTGGTTTTTGCCATTGATGCCAGTGCAGACTTTGTTAAGTTATAGGCAAATGAATTTGGTTTTGCTATCAATGCTTGATCAGATGAAATAAAGATGATCGCCCCGTATTGTTGTGCTTTCATACACGGTAATACCGCCTTAGTGGCCGCATACGCACCTTTTACATTAAGTGCGAAGAGCTGATCTAACGTTTCTTCATCTGTTGCTTCAATGGTTGCACTGAGGTGTTTTCCTGCATTTGATACCAGTACATCAACACGCCCAGTACGCTGGGTAATAGCGTCAATAGCGTGTGTAACGTCAGCTACGTTACTTACATCACATTCTACAAAATGGCCTGTTTCGCTCTGTTTTATATCTAAATTAAATACTTGATAATCTTGTGATAGCAGCTTTTCGACAATGGCCAAGCCAATGCCAAAGCTGCCACCTGTTACAATGGCAACTTTTGTCATAACCTTTTCTCTCTTAGTGGCCACAACCGCCAGCGCCATGCACATGGCCATGGCTAAGTTCTTCAGTTGTTGCTTCGCGCACAGAAACCACTTCTACGTCAAAAGTTAGCGTTTTACCGGCAAATGGGTGGTTAAGATCGCAATCTACATTAAAACGGCCGACTTTGACCACGGTAACTTGATGTCTGCCTTGATTCGACTCAACAATGGCAGACATTCCTTTTTTCCATACCTTGTTATCGCCTAAGCCTTGTAAATGCTTAATAGGGATACGTTGTATGAGACCTTCTTTAAATTCACCGTATGAGTCTTCAGGGGCAAGCGTTACACTGAATTTGTCACCAGCGACTTTGTTGTCTAATGCTTTTTCTAGGCCTGGCAACATACTATCATTTCCATGGATATAGCTTAGAGGCTCGTCTGTCTTACTGGTTTCAATTTGTTGATCGCCTTCACTCAAGGTGTAGTGAAACTCAACAGCGGTGTCTTTAATGATTTGCATAACAGTCTCTTTAATTTAATTACGGGGCCATTTTACGTTAGCAAGTAAGAGTAAGCTAGGGCTTCGGGCCGTTTTCTGGCTTTACTAACTGCTCTAATTCTGACAAGTACTGTTTGGCTTTTTGTGGCTTTGTAGCCTGTTGTGGTTTGGGCAAGTGTAAAACCAGTGTTTTACCTGGTTTCAGTATGCTGTGAGTCTTCAAGCTGTTCCACGTGAGTAAATCTTTAAGTGCCACATCATACCGTTGACTGATATCCCATAATGAATCCCCCGCTTTGATAGTATGATAGTGTTCAATTGTGGCAGGCTTAGGTCGTTTCTTTTCTACCAAGTATGGACTTATTTCATAGCTAACTAACAGGCTATCAGTTTTTTGTGCTTTGTTTAGAATTAACACCTCCCCGATACCGAGCAAAGACGAAGACTTATTATTGAGTAGTTTAATGGTGTTTATTTTGGTATTAAAACGTTTGGCGATACCGTACAAAGTATCACCTTTTTTTACCGTGTAAGTCTGGCTAAAATGACGTTTAAAAAAGCGGCTTTGTAGTAGTTGTTTTTCGGTCATCGGTAATAAGACTTTATGGGGTCCTTGTGGTGAGCTTTGATGGCGCAGATAACCAGGGTTGAGTTGATGGATCTGTTGTTTTGGGATATTCACTAAACTAGATAACAGACCAAAATCAAACTGTTGTCCAACATCTAATTGGGTCGTGTAGGCGTAATTGACCACATCGGGCAATGTAAACTTAGGGTGGTTTTTTTGTAGTAAATAACTCAAAGCTAAGAGCTTTGGTACGTATTCAGAGGTTTCTTTTGGCAGTGTTAAATGCCAAAAATGCGTACTGATCCCTAACTTCTTATTTCGCTCGATGGCATTTTTTACACGACCCTCGCCACTGTTATAGGCTGCAATGGCATGGAGCCAATTGCCGTTAAACCGTTTATGTAAATAACTTAAATAGTTTAGCGCAGCATCTGTTGCTGCTAACACATCTTTGCGTCCATCGTACCAAGGATCGGACTTTATACCAAAATGGTAGGCGGTTGCATCGACTAATTGCCATACTCCTACAGCTTGTTGGGCTGAGATCACCGTGGGCCTAAAGTCACTCTCAACAAATGGCAGTAATGCTAGTTCCATAGGCATATTACGTTGTGAAATACGTTGTATTATATGAAATAAATAGGGCGCAGCACGCTTATTTACTTGCACTAAATAAGTTGGTTGAGCTAAGTACCAGTCAATGCGTTTATGTAGCCGGGGAGTTGGTATAACATCAAATGCTAAGTTATCAGCAATGACTTGCCATAAGTTCGTTTCTGGAGGGGCGGGAATTGCGACATTGGGTGTTTCTATATTGGGCTGAAGCACTACAGCAGGCTGCTTATCTGATAACTGCGTTTTATTCTCAGTGGCTAAAGCACTGAGTACTGCATCAGTGTCGTTGCTTGTTGGGGGGGGGAGTTTACACCCGACTAAGATGAATGCACTTATACAGCATAAGCACACTGTTGATCTTATGTTATTCATGCAGAGCAAGCGTGTTACGGTGTGCATGTTTATAGGTTGAAATAGTACTCGTTGGCATTGATTGGGTATGTTTTAAGGCAAGATTAAAGAGCAGCTGTAACTTTTGCTGTTCAGCAACATCGTTTTTATACATTGTTCGTAATGCTGCCGGTACAGAGGGCTCTTGATCTAGACCGAATGTCATAATTGCATGCAAGAAAGCAACAGGCTTGGTGAGTTCATCTCTTTGATATGGTTTACCATGGCTGGGTAATAGCCAGACGACTTCGTTACGCTGTTTTAATGATACTAGTGTATTGTGCCACTGGGAGATGGAGTTATGAGTCACGTATGGAATAGGATCTAAATTGGCTCCGCCAAATAGTCCGCCATTTTTTTGATTGAATATGAATAAATCCCCGGCGCTGGCAGCAACTGCGGGTGTAATTTCAAGCGTATTTTGACCTAACTGTACTAACGTGACTTTACCCTGTGGTAGGGGGATATTTAAAGATTGCCAATAGGTAATTCGTTGCTTGGCGGTATGTAACCTTTTTTGCCAGTGTGCTGTTTCTTGCTCATTCAAGGCTTTTTTTCGTTGAGCGCTCACGGAATAGCTGCGTGAGTAGTGGTCGATTTTTTGCCTATAAGCATTTTGATATAATTGAATATTCTCTTTTACATAGTCAGGCGCGATCCATTTAGCTGCAGGAAAAGCATGTTGCAAAAGCGCAATACCTAATATTTCGTCGTGTGAACTGCCGGTGCTTATGAGGTAACACACAGGGACCGATAGGCGTTTTTTAATTTGATTGATTGTTTGCTCTAATACAGTGAAATCACCATGGGCATTAATGATTGCAGCACAGTCAGTTCCTGTTATTACTGCTTGATTTGCTTGAAGCTGGGCTATATTTTTAGGCGGTGCGATAATAAATGTATGCGTATCGACTTGATACCATTGTTGTGCAAAACAAGAGAGAGACAGAAAGGTTAAAATTAGTAAAGTTAAAAAACGCATCATCTGAAAAATCATGAAATATTCATGGTGATAATTTAACCGAAAACACGTTTTTTATAAAGGGCTCAATCCACTTCCAAGTAAAGAGAAAGCTTTTCTATCAGGGTTTGTTGTGCTTGTTGTTGTGAACTTTGCTGATGTTCTAATGCCTGTAGATCATGACATAAGTGCAAGGCTGCTAGTAGCAGTGCATTTTGTTCATTACGCACGGTAGAGCGTTGCTTCATTGTATCAACACGTTCATTGAGCAAGTTCGCAGCATCAAGGAGCAAATTTTCTTGCCCCTTGGTGCAGGCAAATTGATGAGTTTTACCGAGTAAAGTTACTTCAACTTGATTGGTTTTCTCAGGCATTAGCTCGCCTGAGTTGCGCTTTGTAATTTATCAAGTAAGTTAGTTAAAGTGCTACTTGTCTCTTTTTGCTTCTCTTCACTTTCAAGCACTTCAAGTTGTAAAGTTTCATTTTCATCAATTAGCTTACTGTTTTGCTCTTTAAGACCAGAAACTTCATTATTTAGTCGTTCATTTTGAGCAATTAATTGATCAATCAGTTGTTCGAGTTGGGGGAGTGTCTCGTTATTCATAAATGCGCTCTTATCACTGTATTTTGTCATGCAAATGTAAAACAAAGTGACTTAGGATGCTAGTAAATACGTGGCTTTATACTGATTTTTCTCGCGCTTTGCGCGATAATAGAGGTTAAACCCTATTTTATTCACACGCGGTTCAGCAAAATTGCTCAATTGCCCAGCAAGGTTACCATATGCTCAGTTATAGACATTCATTCCATGCAGGAAACCCTGCGGATATTATTAAACACCTCGTGCTTGCAAATGTACTTGAATACATGACGCGTAAAGATAAGCCTTTAGATTATGTTGATACGCATTCCGGGGCTGGTTTTTTTGAATTGAGCAGCAGTGACGCGCAAAAAACACAAGAATATTTAGACGGTATAGCGAAGCTTTGGCATTACAGAGGTCACAATGATGCGATTAAAGCGTTTGTTGATTTAGTTAAATCATTTAATGACGATACATTGGCGTTTTATCCAGGTTCTCCAAAAGTAGCAGAGCAGTTTCTAAGACGCCAAGATAAAGGGTGGTTTTTTGAATTACATCCAAAAGATTCGGTATTACTAACAGATAATTTAGCACACAAAAAGTCACTTAGAGTGCGCAGTGAAGATGGTTTTAAAGGGCTGTTAGGGTTAGTTCCCCCATTATCAAGACGTGCTTGTGTGTTAATGGATCCGCCATATGAAATCAAAACAGATTATCAGCAAGCAGCAAAAATGATCATTAAAGCGTATAAAAAGTTTAATTCGGGTACTTATATGATTTGGTATCCGGTTGTCGATAGGGCGCGTATTGATTTACTTGAGCAAACTTTAATTGAATCTGGTGTGAGTAATGTTCAACTGTTTGAGTTAGCGACCAGTGCAGATACGCAAGAGCATGGTATGACAGCATCGGGCATGATTGTTATTAATGCACCATGGACATTGAAAGCCACCATGGATTCGGTGTTACCTGAGTTAGTTGAAATATTGAGTGACGAGGCTGGGTTTTATCGCAGCGAGCAATTGGTTGCAGAGTAAATAAAACTAACTCCTATTAGCCCCGTAAAATACGGGGCCAATAGCTCTCTATTTTTTGACAAATTTAGTCAAAATAACAATGCGTTGCCCGTCAACACGCCCTTCAATGTGTTCAGGGTTTGAGGTGAGGCCAATATTTCGAACGGCTGTGCCTCGCTTTGCAACAAGGCTACTGCCTTTGACGTCTAAATCTTTGATAAGCACTACTGTATCACCGGCGCTGAGTCTTACGCCATTGCTATCTACATGAACTATATCGTCCTCTTCAGCAAGTGCTTGCTCTGCCCACGTACGGGTATCATCTTCTAAATACAGCATATCAAGCGCGTCTTGTGCCCACCCATGATCTGCCGCTAATCGGCTCAATAATCTAAAAGCAACCACTTGTACAGCAGGTGTTTGGCTCCACATACTGTCATTTAAGCAGTGCCAATGATTTGCTAGCAGGGTTTCTTCGCCTTCAATTTGGCTTTTGCAGATTGCACATAAATAGACACATTTATCTGAGTGAGCTTCATTGACCGGCGGTACTTCGAATACACTGAGATCTAGGTGACTGCTACAGAGTTCACATTGTCCATTACTGCGCTCAGCTAAAGTGGCGGCAATACTCATAATTTTTTCCTAAAAATACGACTAAAAGTGTGATTATACTTTATTCATTGAGTATGTCGCTAGAGGCGCAAAACACTTAACCATACTTTTTATAAGGTCTATAGTCTTTAACGAATTAATTGACTAGAGGCGTTATATATACTCAGTAATATGATTAGGAACGGTGCAAAAAAAGTGTCAAAATATTAGGTGGTGTTGAACGTTTGAGTGCTCTTTGCTGCTTAATAATCGCTTAGATTACTAGGTTACATACTAAGCGCCGGGATAAAGCAGGCTTAAAGAGAAAAAAGAACAGCAAAGTTTAACAGCCCCAAAGATTATGGTGCCATACTTAATGTCAGTAAAGGGTTTTGTAGCGTTATGCTAGATAGCATATGTCATCACTGGTGTTTGACATAACTCAATGCAACTCATTAATACGTCATACATAGAGATTGACTTCGTATAAGTGAACATTGTGCCATTTTTGTAGATTTTAGCGTACCTTACTAGATGTAAGCCTATGCATTAATTAAGTAATTAATGGTGAACAAAGCCAGTTTTTAATTGCTCAGCATACATGCATATCGTATTCTGCATTACAAACTTAGTTTAGTTTAATTCAGTAAAATAAAGGGGATGAATGTTGATGAGTGGGACAGCTGCGAATGTAAAAAACTCCTCAGTACAATACATTGCACGCCAAGTTATCCTTGATAAAGCGCAAAATATGTTTGCATATGAATTACTATATCGAGATTCTGACCATAATGCATTTCCATCCGGCGTTACTGATGGTCAGGCTACAGGCAGGATGTTTTTTAATTCATTAATGCTTGTTGGGCTAGAACGTTTGGCAGCAGGCCATCGCGCTTTTATTAATTTATCAGATGAATCTTTACTCCAAGAGCTCCCCAAGCTATTTAACCCTGATAACCTAGTAATTGAAATAGTTGAACGTTCCCAAAATATACCCGAGTTATTAAAGACGGTTTTGCGTTTGAAGCAGCAAGGCTATCATTTTGCACTTGATGATTATGACGGGGATGAACGTTGGTTGCCTTTGCTAGAGCATATGCATTACATCAAGTTAGAAATTGAGCAGCCAATTATAAAAACGACAATGATGCTGAAAAAGCTAAAACGTACGTATCCGGATGTAAAGATTGTTGTTGAGCGCATAGAGACTCAAGAAGAGTATAATTTTATCCATGCTGCAGGGGCTGATTATTTTCAAGGGTACTTTTTTGCGCGTCCCGAGATGTTGAATCACGGCAATATTGAACCGTCAAAATTTGCTGTGTTTGATTTATTGCGGTGTACGGCGAAGAAAAACTTATGCTTCAAAGAAGTGCAACAACGTGTAGCAAAAGATTTGAGTTTGACGGCTAGGGTATTAAAGCTGGCAAATGCCAAAGCCGGTGAGAGTAAAGTTGAAATGAAGTCGATAGCGCAAGCTGTTGTATACTTAGGGGAAGATGCAATACGACAGTTTGTCAGAGTGTTAGCCTTGAGTGAATTGGGTTTAGACAAACCCGCTGAATTAACCAAAATGGGCTTAATGCGAGCGCGGTTTATTGAGCTTTTTTTGAAACCTGGAGGAAATGAAATGGCTGAGCAGGGCTATTTGATTGGCTTGATGTCTATTCTCGATGCGGTATTAGAAATCGAACTTACGACCGTTATTTCTGAGTTCTCATTAGATAGCTCTCTAAGCAGTGCTTTACTCGATTATCAAGGTCTATTAGGCGGTGTATTGCGTTTGGCATTAGAAGTCGAGCAAAATAACTGGGTAGAAGCTGAGGCTATTTTAAATGCTATTCGACCCGCAACTGGCAAAGAACACTTATTTGACTTAGCTATGAAAAGCCGTGCCTATGCCGATGAGGTTTTTGCTGTTGTTCATACGGGGTAAACTTATTTTATTGATACGCTAGCGTATCAATAAAATAATATTCAATGGTTTTAAATAATGTTGCTCTTGCTGTAAATCAGCGAGTAGGATCGTGTGTTTATTAAGCCAGTTTTGATCAATGGTAATGCTTAGCTGTTCATCTTGTGCTTGTAATGCAATAACAGGAAGTGGTTGATGTTGGCGTTTTTGATTAAATATAACAGCCAGGCGAAGTATGGGAAGCAGTTTGCGTAATGTCTGCTGCTGTTCATCGTTAAGCACATTAAGTTCAGTTAGTTTAATTTTTTTTCGGTGAAAGCGGATAAGGCTGCTCAACATTAGCTGCTGCTCTTGTGTGAACCCTGGGAGCTGGCTGTGCATCACGATGTAAGCACTATGTTTATGTAATCCTGAAGAGTTTATCGTTAAGCCCACTTCGTGTAATTGTGCTGCCCAGTGCAACATTTGCAGGTCAAATGACGTGAGTTGCCAGGTCTTTTTCACCGCTTTAAAGAGTCGTTGTAAGGTTTTACAGATGTTGGCACTGTGTACTGTATCAACGGTATAGTGCTCACTCAAGGTTTGAATGGTTCGAGAGCGAATATCACGTGCTTCATTACGCTGCATTTCATTAAGTAGCCCCTCTCTGAGCGAGTGGTCACAGTAGTCAAGTGTGGTGATATCCAGTTGTTTAAACACGGCAATAAGAATGACTAACCCACCGACAATATTAGAATGTCGTTCTGTAGGTAGCCCTTTGATATTTATTTGTTCAATGTGGTTTTGTGCAAGAAGAAGCGCTTTTATTTGCTCTAAAGAGTGCAGTGTTAACAGGCTTTGAGCAAAGTTAGCTTGGTTTATTGCTACTAATGTTTTAATGGTACCTGATGTACCTAAGCATGTTTTCCAGCCGGTATTTAGGTAAGTCGCCGTGATGGATTCTACATCTTGTTCAGCCTTTATTTGTGCGTGATTAAAACGTTGAACACTGAGTTTTCCATCAGCAAAAAACTGTTTAGTGATAGTCTCACAACCCATATTTCTACTTGCTAAGTGCTGGTGTTCGAAGTGCCGACCAATCACAAGTTCAGTACTTCCTCCGCCAATATCAATAACCAAGCGGTTATGGTCGCTATGTATATAATTAGCGACACCTTGATAAATTAGCCGTGCTTCTTCTTGACCTGAAATTACGTTAATTTTGAATGGGAAGCAACGGTGTGCTTTGCGTAAAAAGTAATGAATATTTTTACTATTTCGCAGCGTATAAGTAGCAACAACTTGAACATGGCTATGAGGAAAGCTTTCGAGTGTAGTCGAAAATTGCTGTAATACATGTAATGCACGTGCGATGGCGTCTTGAGATAGGTAATAATCATCATCTAACCCAGCTGCCAAGTATACGCGTTGCTTTTCTTTATGTAATATTTGAAAGCGACCATCGACATGCCGGGCAACCAGTAAGTGAAAACTATTGGAGCCTAAGTCAACGGCGGCAATTGAAGGGTATTCAGTGTTCATAGTGTTTTGTGGCTTTCATATTTCTTTAGGTGGTCGTATATGGCTATTTGTGAGCGGATTTTTTTTCTGTTTCCTCTACGTACGTATAAGTTTTTTTGCTCTGAATCAATGACGCGCGCTTTACTTCGATCGCGAAATTGTAGCTCAAGGATATCTAGAATTAAGCGTTTCAACGTTTCATCATAAATAGGTGCAGCTACTTCAACACGATGATCTAGGTTACGTGTCATCCAATCTGCAGATGAGATAAAGACTTGTGGATCGCCGTTATTCTCAAACACCATAACTCGAGGGTGCTCTAAAAATCGGTCAACGATACTGATCACTTTAATGTTATCACTAAAACGCGGTAAGCCTGGAACCAAAGAGCACATACCTCTGAGGATTATTCTGATCTTGACTCCATGTCGCGCTGCGAAATACAGTTTATCAATTAATTGCTTATCAACTAGGTTGTTGACCTTAATGGTGATTCTAGCAACTTTGCCTTGTTCTGCATTGCGGACTTCTTTGTCAATGAGATCTAAAATACAATCTCGTGCGTTAACTGGCGAGATCATTAGGTGCTCAAAATGAAAAGGGCGATAGCTACTTTCTATAAATTTGAATACGCTGTCGCATTCATTACAGATTTCGTTGTGCTTTGTGAATAAGCTAAAATCGGTGTATATACGCGCGGTTTTTTCATGAAAGTTACCTGTGCCGATATGTGCATATTTGACGATTTTTCCCTTTTCTTTTCGGTGGATCACACATAATTTACTGTGAACTTTCAGTGCAGGGATCCCAACCATGACTTTGATCCCAGCTTCAGACAGTAACTTAGCCCATTCGATGTTATTTTGTTCGTCAAAGCGAGCTTTTAGCTCCACCATAACAGTAATTTTTTTACCATTTTTTACAGCACTGAGCAGCGATGAAATTAGCCGCGAACGGTTGGCAACTCGGTAGATGTTAATTTTGATCTGCGTTACTCTAGGATCAAAGGCGGCTTGGCGTACATATTCCAACATGTGATTGAAAGTATGATAAGGATAATACAGCAGAATATCTCTCTCACTGATAGCTTTAAAAACACTTGAGTGAGCGTTGAACGCACTGCTTTGCAATGGCTGAAGCGGGGCATTTTCTAAATTTTTTCTGCCAACGTTAGGAAATGAAATAAAGTCGCGAAAATTGCGATAGCGCCCTCCTGGGATTAATGCATCTTGGTGTGTTACACCGAGGCGCTTCTTCATCACCTTTAACATCTCTTCAGGCATAGTTTGATCGTAGACTAGTCTAACGGGCTCTGCATAAAGGCGCTGTTTTAAGCCTTTTGACATTTTGTCGAGCAAACCTTCTTCAATCTCATTATCGAGATTATATTCAGCATCACGAGTGAGCTTTATGGCATAGCCTTCGATACTGTCGAAATTAAAAAAGCTTTTAAATACATCAGCGATAAAGTATTGAACGACATCATCAAGCATGATGATGGTTTTATGTCGCTTCGATTTTTCTGGGGGCATTTGGACAAAGCGCTCTACTCGATCGGTTGGGATCTCGAGCAATGCATGGTGCTGTTTTTCTCCGAGCATTTGCACAAAAAAATAGGTCATTGTGTCATTGATATTGTCTGAGTAATCTTTATTTTCAGTCAATAACATGGGTGACATCTGTGGCAGCACTTGATCTTGAAAGAACTGTTGTAACCATGTCAAATGGAAATCGGATAATTCACTTGGTTGCGCGACATAAATGTTATGCTGCGCGAGATCTTTTAATATATGCTGGTGCACTACATTAAACTTCTGACCTAATTCGAGTACTTTTTTATTGATGTTACCTAATAAATCCTCATTAGCATCAAAGTTAGCATCAGAAAGGTTGTTTAGTAATACTCGCCTTTTTACATCGGCTACTCTGACTCGAAAGAATTCATCAAGGTTGTTAGAGAAAATCCCGAGAAAGCGCATGCGTTCAATAATTGGGTTATTTTTGTCTTTGGCTTCTTGTAGAACGCGTTCATTAAATGACAGCCAGCTCAGTTCTTTAGAAAAGTAGCTTATGGTCTCAGGAGGTGTAGGTATTGCCTGCATTATTAAATTCATTTTGGAAGACGCTGAAGATAATATAGGTCCAAATAATGACACCTTCATGACAAGCGTTATGTGCTTGTCACGTATGAAAATCATTCAATAAGAACTGTTTTTTCAGTCTTTATTCCGGCTCAATATCAACAATAAGATCACTGGTGATAGATTCTAGTGCCTCAATAACATTATCTTTATGCATACCTATAGGGAGGGTGACAGTGGCAAAAGCACTGAATATAGGAACACCCCAATTAGGCGCACTTTGCTGCCTTGAGTTTAAATGCGTGATGTTTGCTCCTTTATGACGAATAACAGCGGCTAACTCTTGTACTATTCCGGGTCTGTCATTACCTGTGATAACGAGGTTCAATGTTTCTGGGGGTTGTGGAGCAAGCTCTAGTTCTCCTAGCTCAAGTTTTACTTCTAAGCCAGGTAAGGTTTGCAGCGCACCTTGTATTTCTTGTAAGTGCTCTTCAGCTATTTCGACCTGTACTATGCCAGCAAACTGACCTGCTAAATGACTTAGGTTACTGGTAAGCCAGTTTCCGTGGTGCTTCAGTAAAGTAGAGGAAATTTCTTCTACTAAACCTGGTCGGTCTTTTCCGATAATGGTTAATACTAACTGCTTCATAATGTGAATCTCTTATTATTGTAGCCTTGTGAATATGACAAGGCATGAAAAAAGCGGCTACAACAAAGTGGGTATGATCCTTATACATAGCCTACTAAGGTAGATAGTGCTTCTATAGATTAGTTCAGTGTTTTGGCTTGTCCAATAAAATCATCGTTGTAATGTAAACAAATGCAAACTGTTTTGCGCAATATCAACATGCGCGATTGCCTTGAAAATATGTATCTAAAAACATGATGTTCGTTATCTCTCGATGTAACATGCTGTATGTAACATAACTGTCATCTTGATGAAATATAATGCGCGCAACTTTAAGATAAAAGGGTGTTTTGATGTCTTCAAATCCGCAGAAACCGTCTTTTAAAACGGATAGAAGCCGTCTATTTAAAGATCGGTTTGCACAATATGGCATTACCGCCGGTGGGGTAATGGTTTTGATCGCTTTGTTGATGATCTTCTTTTACCTATTATATGTTGTTCAACCAATTTTAGAGTCGGCTAAAGTTGAGAAGCGTGTTGATATTACGCTGCAAAACTCTGAACAATATGTGGGTATTGGTGTTGAGGAACAAACCGAAATTGCTTACTTATTAAATAGCACCGGTGCTGTCGACTTTTTTCAATTGAAAGGAGCTAACACAGGTAAAAAACTAAAGAGCTTGGTGACTGACCTTGATGGACAAGTAACCAGCTTTGCGAAAAGTACGCCATTCTTAGGCCAGTACGCATATGGTTTAGATAACGGTCAAGTACAATTGGTACGCCCTTCGTTCTTAGTAACGTTCCCAGGTAATCAGCGTGTGATCACACCGCGTTTAAGTTATCCGTTAGATGGTCAGCAGCTATTAGTTGATGAACAGGGGGCTGCTATTGAACGCCTAGCATTCAGTCACTATGAAGAAAAAACCGCCGTTGTTGCATTAACTGCCGACAAGCGCGTCATTTTTGCCTCTTTCACTGCTGAAGAAAATATGTTCAGTGGTGAAGTCGAGTGGGTGGTAGAAAGAAGTGAACTGGGAGTCGATAGCAGAATTGATGAGCTATTAATGTCACCAGACACGACACGTACTTTCATTCGCTCAGCAAATCAAATTTATATCTTTGATACCCGAGATGCGAGTGATATTAGACAAATTCAGATACTTGCTGCTAATGAAGAAAATGCTAACTTAGTGGGTACCACGTTATTAGCGGGCGCGAACTCTTTAATGCTTGCCAACGATAATGGTGAAGTATCACAGTGGTTTGAAGTAAATACTGACGACGGTCGCAAGTTTAATAAAATTCGTGCATTTGAAACCAGTAAAAATAGCAATGTAGATATCCATAGTGAGTTTTATCGCCGTACGTTCTTTACCACGACAGATACGGGTGATCTAGGGCTATACTATACAACGAGTCAAGCCCACTTATGGCAAGGCAAAGTCAGCGACAGTGCCATTGAAGCATTTGCCGTATCGCCGCGCTCTGATGCTGCATTGATCATTACAGATAATAAAATCTCTGTATTTGATATTCACAATGAGCACCCAGAGGTAACATGGTCAGCTTTATGGCAAGAAGTATGGTACGAAGGGTATCCTGAACCTGCTTATACCTGGCAATCGACTTCAGCGTCAGATGATTTTGAATCCAAGTTTTCATTGGTGCCTATTTCATTTGGTACCATCAAAGCAGCCATGTATGCGATGTTATTCGCAGTCCCGATTGCGCTTTCTGCGGCGATATATACGGCGTATTTTATGTCGAGTGAGCTGCGTAGAGTGGTAAAACCAACCGTTGAAATAATGGAAGCGTTACCCACCGTAATTTTAGGCTTTTTGGCTGGTTTATGGTTAGCGCCTTTAATCGAAAAGCATTTACCTGCTATCGTCGCATTGTTGATTTTACTGCCTCTTTCTATGATAGGAACGGCCTTTTTATGGACAAAACTTCCAGAGCGTATTCGTCATTTATTACCTGATGGTTGGCATTCAATCGTGTTAATTCCTGTTGTGCTCTTAGTTGGCTGGTTGTCATTTGCGATCAGTGGCGGTGTAGAAGAGTTTATGTTTGACGGTAATGTGCGTCAGTACTTAACCAATGAACTCGGCTTGACATTTGACCAACGTAACTCTTTGGTGGTGGGTATTGCTATGGGGTTTGCGGTTATCCCGACGATTTTCTCTATTGCAGAAGATGCGGTATTTAGTGTACCAAAGCATTTATCAAATGGGTCATTAGCATTGGGTGCGACGCAGTGGCAAACACTCGTCAGAGTTGTGTTGTTAACTGCAAGTCCAGGTATATTCTCTGCAGTTATGATGGGATTAGGTCGTGCAGTAGGTGAAACCATGATTGTTTTAATGGCCACAGGTAACACCCCTATTATGGATTGGAGTATTTTCCAAGGTATGCGTACGCTTGCCGCAAATATTGCTGTTGAGATGCCAGAATCAGAAGTAGGGAGTTCGCATTATCGAATTCTTTTCCTCGCAGCGTTTGTATTGTTTATTTTTACTTTCGTATTTAACACCATTGCTGAATTTGTACGTCAGCAGTTGCGTGAAAAATACAGTTCAATGTAATTACTGGAGCTCATGACATGGTAAAGCAGTGGTTTAAGTCAGGTTCTCCGTGGATCTGGATGACAGGTGGTGCCGTTAGTATCAGCTTGATATCGGTACTTGGGTTATTAGCAATGATCGCATGGAAAGGCTTGAGTTTTTTCTGGCCATCAGAAGTCGTTGAATTAGAGTTAAATGGGTCTGTACCTCAACAAACGGTTATAGGTGAAATTTATGACCGTGAGATGGTACCAAAAACACGATTAGAAGCTGCAGGGTATGATTTATCGGCTTTTGATTCGGAGTTTATTGAACGTATTTTGGTTAAAACAGGTAACCGTGAATATGTAGAGTTAGACTTCAGATGGGTATTATCGACTGATATACAAAAGCAATCGGCACCTGAAGCATTGGCGGTGTTTGAACGCAGTAAAAATGGTAACTTTTATGGTTATGTCGATCATGTTATTGAAGATGGCAAAGTGATCAATGAGCAAGCAGTTGTGCGTTTATACGAGTTAGTTGAGCGTGCGGTTGATTTGAATGATGAGGCACTCGACTTACAAAATGGTGAAATTGGCCACATTAACTATGAACTTGAACGACTTCGTTTAAAAGAGAAAGGCTATGTGCTTGATAACGCGTTGACCAAAGAACGAGTTGCTGATTTACAAGCTCAACGCACTGCACTTAGAGATGAATATAAAGTCTTTGAAGAGCGTTTATTTAAGTTGCGCAAACAAGCAAAGCGTGATCAAGTTGTTGTCCGTGATATGCGTGGCGAGCTCGTAACTCTACCTATTTACCAGGTGCTTGATGTTTGGTTTCCGAATGATATGGGCACCTTGGCAAAAATTGCCCATTACTTGTCTCAAATTGGTAAGTTCGTTAGCGATGACCCGCGTGAAGCAAACACTGAGGGCGGCGTATTCCCTGCTATATTTGGTACTGTATTCATGGTGATGCTAATGGCCGTTATTGTGACGCCATTTGGCGTGATTGCGGCAATATACTTACATGAATATGCCGCGAAAAATGCAGTGACTAAGATGATCCGTATTGCTGTTATTAATTTGGCGGGTGTTCCTTCTATTGTATACGGTGTATTTGGCTTAGGCTTTTTTGTGTACATGTTAGGTGGTTCTCTAGATCAGTTGTTTTATCCTGAAGCTGCTCCAAGTCCTGTGTTTGGTACACCAGGCGTGATTTGGTCTGCACTAACTCTTGCAATCTTAACATTGCCTGTGGTCATTGTTTCCACAGAAGAAGGCTTATCTCGTATTCCGAGTACAGTGCGCCACGGGTCGTTAGCCTTGGGTGCCACGCAAGCTGAAACTCTATGGCGTATTATTGTACCAATGGCAAGCCCTGCGATTATGACCGGACTGATTTTAGCCGTTGCACGTGCTGCGGGTGAGGTTGCGCCACTCATGCTGGTGGGTGTTGTGAAAATGGCACCAACGCTGCCGCTGGATGGCAACTTCCCGTATATTCATTTAGACCGTAAATTTATGCACTTAGGTTTCCATATATATGATGTCGGTTTCCAAAGCCCGAATGTTGAAGCCGCGAGACCGTTGGTATATGCGACTGCGTTTTTGTTGGTGTCGGTGATCATTGCACTCAATATCACAGCGATTGGTATTCGTAACCACTTACGTGAAAAGTTCAGATCACTTGAGCATTAATAGTAAAGATTTTAAGTAGGTAAAAAATAATGATTACAGTAGCTCCAGAAGTTAATCAGGCCAATGGCCAAAATAAATTAGATTTAGCAAACTTGTCGCCAGAGCAAACGGCGCTTGAGATCAAGAACCTCGATCTTTACTATGCAGACAAGCAAGCGCTTAGCAATGTCAACATGCTGATCCCAAAAGGGCAAGTGACTGCGTTCATCGGCCCATCAGGGTGTGGTAAATCAACATTATTACGATGTATCAACCGTATGAATGATTTAGTAGATACATGCCGTATTGAAGGCGAAATCATTCTACATGGGCAAAATATTTACGATAAACGTGTCGATGTGGCAGCATTGCGTCGAAATGTCGGTATGGTATTTCAGCGCCCTAACCCATTTCCTAAATCAATTTATGAAAATGTTGTGTATGGTTTGCGTTTACAAGGGATCAAAGATAAACGCAAACTCGATGAAGTCGTTGAAAAGTCATTACGTGGTGCTGCGCTATGGGATGAAGTAAAAGATAGGCTTCATGATAGCGCATTTGGCTTATCGGGTGGTCAGCAGCAACGTTTGGTGATTGCGCGCTCTATTGCAATTGAACCTGAGGTATTGCTTCTTGATGAACCTACATCTGCACTCGATCCAATTTCAACATTAGTGATTGAAGAGCTCATTAATGACTTAAAGAACAAATACACTGTTGTTATTGTAACGCATAACATGCAACAAGCCGCGCGCGTATCTGATCAGACAGCCTTTATGTACATGGGTGAATTGATTGAATATGCAGATACGAATACCTTGTTTACGACACCCTTAAAGAAGAAAACCGAAGATTATATTACGGGCCGTTACGGTTAAGCGCTTTAAGTTTGTAGGAGAAGAATTATGGAACACAATTTAAATAAGCACATTTCGGGTCGTTTTAACGAAGAACTCGAAAATGTGCGAAATCATGTTTTGAGTATGGGTGGGTTAGTTGAACAGCAACTCAACTTAGCACTCGATGCGGTCAACAGTGCAGATGCTGATAAAGCACGTAAAGTCAGCGAAAATGACTATAAAGTTAATGCGATGGAAGTCAATATTGATGAGGAATGTACACGCATTATTGCTAAACGTCAGCCTGCTGCAAGTGATTTACGCTTGGTCGTTGCAATAGCAAAAACCATTGCCGATTTAGAACGTATTGGTGATGAAGCTGAGCGTATTGCAAGAGTGGCGTTAGACTCATTTACTAAAGATCAGCAAGATTTATTATTGAACATTGATAATATGGGGCGCCAAGTGTCTCGTATGCTGCATGACGTACTTGATGCATTTGCACGTATGGATGTGCAAAAAGCATTTGAAGTACACAAAGAAGATGCAAAAGTAGACCGTGAGTATGAAGCATTAACACGTCAAATAATGACGTATATGATGGAAGACCCGCGTTCAATCCCAAAAATAATGGATTTAATTTGGTCCGTTCGCTCATTAGAGCGTATTGGCGATCGTTGCCAAAACATTGCAGAGTATGTAATTTATTTTGTTAATGGTAAAGATATTCGTCATACATCTCAAGAAGATATAGAGAAATCACTCTAACTACTTCGGTAAAAAGTAGTCATATAAAAATGAATTATGTGACTACTTAATCATCTTTACGATAAAAATCCATTCACAATGGCGCTCAATGCTGTAAAATTCGATCTGCAAAGCATATAAATATGATTTAAGGGTCAATTATGCCTACAAATGCGTTTTTAGGAGTATTTGCAAAATCTCCTATTAAGCCAGTGGAAGAACACATCAAAATAGTGCATAAAGCGAGCAAAACTTTAGTGCCGTTTTTTGAGCATGTCTTCAAAGGGGAATGGACTGAAGCGGAAGCGCTACGAGTTCAGATCCGTAACTTAGAGCGTGAAGCTGATGTATTAAAGCGTGAAGTACGCTTACAGCTGCCTCGTGGTCTATTTATGCCAGTAGAACGAACTGATTTACTGGAGTTGATTACCCACCAAGACAAAATCGCCAATAAAGCGAAAGACATCGCAGGTCGCGTTGTTGGTCGTGAAATGGAGATCCCAGAGTCTATCCAAGTCTACTTCCTTACCTATTTACAACGTTGTGTGGATGCCACAAAACAAGCATCGAAGGCAATCAACGAACTTGACGAACTATTGGAAACCGGATTTAGAGGTCGAGAAGTGACCTTGGTTGAAAAGATGTTGGTTGAATTGGATGCAATCGAGCAAGACACGGATGATATGCAAATTAAAATTCGCCAAGAACTACGAGCAATCGAAGGTGAGCTTAATCCAATAGATGTAATGTTTTTATACAAAATCATCGAGTGGGTTGGCGGACTTGCCGATATTGCTGAGCGTGTTGGCTCAAGATTAGAAGTAATGCTTGCGCGTTAATCTAAAGACTATTGTTTTAAAAAAGTAAGGTTTTACAATGGATATCATTGCATCCTACGGTACCATGCTGGTGCTTTTAGCAGCCGCAGTGGGCTTTTTCATGGCTTATGGTATTGGTGCGAACGACGTTGCCAATGCGATGGGGACATCGGTTGGTTCTAAAGCGCTAACTATTAAACAAGCAATTATTATTGCTATGATCTTTGAGTTCGCGGGTGCATATCTTGCCGGCGGAGAAGTAACGTCAACAATCCGTAAAGGGATCATTGACGCAGCCCCTTTTGCAGATATTCCTGAACTGATGGTATTGGGGATGATCTCAGCACTATTTGCTGCTGGTACATGGTTATTATTGGCTTCAATGTTAGGTTGGCCGGTATCAACAACGCACTCAATTATTGGTGCAATCATTGGTTTTGCGTTAGTTGCTGTTGGTAGCGAAGCAATCCAGTGGGGCAAAGTCGCAGGTATTGTCGGTAGTTGGATTGTTACCCCTGCTATATCAGGCTTTATCGCTTATCTCATCTTCATGAGTGCGCAAAAATTGATTTTTGATACGGAGCAGCCATTAAAGAATGCGAAGCGTTATGTGCCTATTTATATGGGTCTAGCAGGCTTTGTCATGTCGCTAGTGACTATTAAGAAAGGCTTAAAACACATTGGTATTAATTTTGGTACCGTTGAAGGCTATTCGCTGGCTATTGGCTTTGCGGTTATCATTGGTGTGATCGGTAAGTTTGTTATTGATCGTATGAAGATGGATCCACAAGCTGACAAACAGATGCAGTTCAATAATGTTGAGAAAGTATTTGCTATCTTGATGGTATTAACAGCATGTTGTATGGCGTTCGCGCACGGCTCAAATGATGTTGCAAATGCAATTGGTCCACTTGCTGCGGTAGTAAATATCGTTGAAAATAATGGTGAAATTGCTAAGAAAGCAGCGATTGCGTGGTGGATATTACCACTTGGTGGGTTTGGTATTGTTGCGGGTCTTGCTATTTTAGGTAAGAAAGTGATTAAAACCATTGGTGAAGGCATCACACACTTAACACCAAGTCGTGGCTTTGCGGCTGAGCTTGCAGCTGCTTCCACAGTGGTTATTGCCTCAGGTACTGGTTTACCAATCTCTACTACACAAACACTGGTTGGTGCGGTATTAGGGGTTGGTATGGCGCGCGGTATTGCCGCATTAAACATGGGGGTGATAAGAAACATTGTAGTTTCTTGGGTGATCACATTGCCAGTTGGCGCAGCCCTTGCTATTGTTATATTCTACGTATTAAGAAGCGCGTTTGGCGTGTAATTAATCGAACAGACTTTTAGCTTGAAAAGATCTCAATACCCTAGGTATTGGGGTCTTTTTATTTTTTGGTGACAGAATCATCCAGAGTGCGGCCGCACCGTAAGCTATAAACTAACTGACTTTACTTGTCTTTAAAGTACAGGCTATAGATATTGAGCACTGTGTGATCAGTTCGATTGATATCAGCAAATAGTTTTCCTCATAATATATCAAGGTTATACTGGACGTATTGATCTCCAAAGCTTAAAGCAAAGTTTTATATAGTGAATAATTTACCTAGTATTAAACAGCTTCAGTATTTAATTGCAGTACATCAACATCAGCACTTTGGTAGAGCCGCAGAAGCATGCTTTATTGGCCAATCGACTTTAAGCAGTGCAATTCAAACGCTAGAAGAAACCCTCGGTTGTCAGCTTATTGAGCGAGAAAATCGCAGTTTAATGTTCACTGACATTGGCGAAGAGGTTGTTGTACGAGCGAAGAAAATTATCGCAGACACAATGAGTGTGAAAGAACTCACGAAGAGTTATAAGCATCCTTTATCAGGCAAGTTGACGCTCGGGGTGATCCCCACTATTGCCAGTTTTATTGCGGCACCTTTATATCAGTTTTGTAAGCAGCACTTCCCCCACCTTCAATTGATCCTAGTTGAAGATACCAGTGATAGGTTGCTTGATAAGCTAGAGCATGGTCATATTGACATGGCGATGTTGGCTCTACCATATAGGACTGAAAAATTTCACACGCAGGTATTGGCTCAGGACCACTTTTCGTTAGTACATCATACAGACTACACTGTTGCGCAAGGAGTGGAAGATTTTAATTTGCTTCCAGAGCAGAGTGTTTTTCTTCTTGAAAAAGAGCACTGTATGACAGGCCACGCATTAAGTGCGTGTCACTTAAATCGCAGTGCGTGTATTAATCCTTTTGAAGCAGCAAATCTACATACGCTGCTCAGTATGGTGGAATACCAAAATGGGGTCACTTTCTTACCTAAAATGGCTATTAATGCAGGGATCCTTGATGGAAAGAATATGACAACGAAAGCCTCACAAGCTGATGCTTATCGTGAAATCGGGCTATTGTGGCGCAAAACAACAGGGCGGATCAGAGACTTTAGATTATTCAGCGAAAAGGTAGGATCATTTGTAAGTGAGCAATGCCAATAACGCATCATAAACATAAACATGGGTGCCGTGTGCACCCACTAAAGCTTTTATTAGAACAATATCATAAGGGTTGTTCAAATTTACGTGCATTGCTCAGATCGGGCAAAAACAATAAATAGACCCACACCACTAAATTAAAGTAAGGTATTAGACCCAGAGCAACGAAGATCTTACTCGGATAACCTTTGTTTAGAGAAAGCCGATAACATTGTTGTGCAACAGCAAAGTGGACCGCCAATAAGAATGAAACTAAAAGTAGCATAATAGTACTCCTCAACATCTACAACGTGATGTAACTCAATCCATTGAATGTCTACCAGAAAAGAATAAATCAATAACTTAGGTGGACATCTTCACTTTAAATAATTATAGGTGATTTTTTGACAAGCAAAAGGGCGGGGCGGCAATTATTTTTTATCAACTTGTTTTACAGGCTAAAATAGTTGTTAAATTACTTTTCAAGGAAGCTATGGGCATGGGTTTAGCAATGTAGTAGCCTTGCCCGTAATCTACGCCAATGTCTTTTAAAGCATTGAAAATATCAACATTTTCAACATACTCTGCTACGGAACGCTTGTCTAGAGAGTGACTTATATCGTGAACAGCTTTCACTAATGCAAGGTCAATGGGATCATTGAGCATGTCTCTCACAAAGGATCCATCTATCTTAACGTGCTGTGCTGGCAGTTGTTTTAAGTAACTAAAAGTACTGAAACCAGTACCAAAATCATCAATGGAAAAGTGACACCCTAGCTGGTTTAGCTTTGCTATCATCGCTTGTGTTGCACTCAAATTGTTAATACTGGCAGACTCGGTTATCTCAAAAATAATGCGTTCGGCTGGCACTTGATGTTCGATTAAACATGCTTGTATATGTGGTAAAAGGCGCTCATCTAAGAAGGAATGGGCCGACAAATTAATCGCGACTTGATTGAGTTCAGGGTGTTGTGCAACATCTTGTATCGCGTGCTGGATAACGCATTTATCCATTAAAAAGGTGTCATTGAGCAATTCTAAAGCGGGGATAAAATGATTTGGGTACACTAATTCATCATTTATTTTTAAGCGCAATAAGGTTTCATAATACGCAACGGTGTCTTTTTTAAAGTCCCATATTGCTTGGTAGTGCAGCTCAATATGATTGTTTTGTAATGCTTGTCTGACGCTATGCCCCCATTCAAGGCCTGTTTGTAGCGTATTATTTTGTGCGTCTTCTTTGTTATAGCAGTGTACAAGGTTTCGGCCCAAGCTTTTGGCTATGTATAGCGCGATATCAGCCTGCTTAAGGCACTCATTAGCGTCGTGATTATCACAGGTGATTTGGGTTAAACCAATGGAGCAACTAATTGAGTAGCTATGCTCTTCAGAATGGAATGTATGCTTTTCAATGGCAACACAAATACTTTCAGCGACAAGGTGCGCATCAAGTAAGTTAATATCCTTTAAGATCACGGCGAACTCATCTCCACCGATCCGAAAAATCAAATGTTCATCATCAATGTTATGGCCAAAAAGCTGAGATACTTCTTTGAGGACAATATCGCCTTGTTGATGCCCTTTACTATCATTGATAATTTTAAAGTGATCTAAGTCTATATACAGTAAAGCATGTTCGGTAGATGAATTGGGCTGCACCTTAGAGCATAACGCTTGCAACTGTTGATCAAAATAATAGCGGTTATGTAGTCCTGTTAACGTATCATGCAATGCCAGGTGCCGCAGTTGCAGCTCAGCTTGCTTACGCTCATGGATATTATCTACCGTGGCAGTAATTGTTGCTGTATTGGTACTATTTTTGATCATCTGAAAGCGACACTCGGTCCAGATGTTATGGTTTTGCTGATGGACAAGCTTCAATTCTAGTTTGGCATGTTGCTGCTTGCCTACCAAAATATCATTGAGCGTCGTTTGTAATGTCGTACGACACTGAGCATCAAAATAACCACTGAGGCTTTTACCCAGACTGGCTTTTATACCAAAACCAGTTAACGACTCCCACGCTGGGTTAATAAAGCGGATCTTGCCTTGTGTATCCAACTCCATGACAACCGTATTGAGGTGTAACAAAATACGTTGGTGTGCAGAAAAAAGCTCTTTGTAACGATGTTCGCTTTTGCTTAGTAAGGACACTTTATCTGCAAACTCAGCATAACTGACCATAAAGTCTTCGCGTCGAGCTGCGTGGTCGCATACTTTTCCGAGCATAGATATATCGTAGGGCGCACGAACAAAGTCAGTAACCCCTAACAACAGCAATTGCTCAGCGTAATCAGCATCTTTGTTATCAATTATTGTGACTATGGCTTGGTTGGGATTATGATCTAAAATACTGTCAACGAGTTCTTTTGCTGCTTCTGCTCTTGTGGCTGTGGCATCTAGCAACACAATGGCGTATTGATGCTGTAAAAATTGCGAGAGTGCTGCGTTGGCTGTGGTGACATGTTTGCACGCAAAGTTTAGTGCTAAATGCTGGCAAATCTCATTTGCGCGTGGGGTGTCTGTTTCAAGCAATAGTAAATCTAAGCGGCTGCTTTTTTCTAGGTGCGTGGACAGCACATTAGCGAGCACTTGTGGCAGCATTTCTTGGCGTTCAAAAGGCAGCACTGCATCTATGCTGTAGCTGCGTGCTGTAGTCTCTGCTATTCGTTCGCAATAAATAGGTGGGATCAGCACAATCGGGGTATTCTTAGGCGTATTCAGTAACCCTGAACGCACCATTCTTGCAAAGCGCCAGCCATCTATTTTACCGACATCTAGGCCGGTTATGATTAAGTCAACTGCTTGCTGTTTTAGAACATGCAAGGCTTCTTGACTATCTGAACGTTCAATAAAGTTGAATACGTCTAAATTGGCCAAGGTTTGTTTTATAGCACTGCGTTCTTCATTGCTCGCATTAACGATTAACAATTTAAGTTGTCTTGCCATGGTTACAGCTTTAATCCCATGTCGATCTTTAGTAACAATTTTTACCCCGAGTAATAATAATGTCACAAGTAATTGTTTCTAATTGGCTATCTAGTGTAACTCGCAGACCCAATTCCCTTGGTGCATTGCGCTTTTTTATCAGCAGCCAGCAATCAGGCTAGGTTAATGCTATTTTTGCAAGGTTACAAGTACTTGATTTAGGCTTTTATGATCTCTAGACTTGGCGCCAATTTAGATATTTAGAGAAGTTGTTATGCGCGTTGCTGATTTTAGCTTTGAATTACCCGATGAATTAATTGCTCGTCATCCAAAAAAAGAGCGTACAAGTAGTCGCTTGCTGGCCTTAGACGGTAATAGTGGTCAGCTGGGCCATAAAACTTTTACTGATATCATTGATATGTTGGAGCCAAATGACTTGATGGTGTTTAATAATACCAAAGTGATCCCAGCTCGAATGTTTGGCCAAAAAGCGTCGGGCGGTAAAGTCGAAGTCTTGGTTGAGCGTGTGTTAGATGAGCACAGTGTATTGGCACATGTGCGTGCCAGCAAGTCACCAAAGCCAGGGGCTGAGCTTATTTTGGAAGGCAAAGCCAAGGCTACAATGATTACGCGCCATGGTGAGTTATTTGAATTAAAGTTCGCGGGTGAGCAAACTGTACTGACGATACTTGATGACATTGGTCATATGCCATTACCCCCCTACATAGATAGACCTGACGAAGAAGAAGATAAAGAACGTTATCAAACTGTTTATAATGAAAAGCCGGGAGCGGTTGCTGCGCCAACAGCGGGATTACATTTTGATGAAGCGTTATTGGCACAAATTCAGAGTAAAGGCGTCGAAACCGCTTTTATTACCTTGCATGTCGGAGCCGGTACTTTTCAACCTGTGCGTGTTGATGAAATTGATGATCACGTTATGCACTCAGAGTATATTGAAGTACCGGTGGAAGTTGTGGATGCCATAGCCCGTACTAAAGCAAAAGGCGGTCGCATCGTTGCCGTTGGCACAACGTCAGTTAGATCGTTAGAGTCAGCTGCCAAAGCGAGTGCAGGGGACTTACAAGCATTTTACGGTGATACGGATATTTTTATCTATCCCGGTTACGAGTTTCAAGTAGTTGACGCCATGGTAACAAACTTTCATTTACCAGAGTCGACATTGATCATGCTTGTCAGTGCGTTTTCTGGACAAGCTCATATTATGAGGGCTTATCATACCGCAGTGGAAGAAAAATACCGTTTCTTTAGTTATGGTGACGCGATGTTTTTAACGAAACAAAGCCAAAAGTAACCCGCTTTTGAGCTCAGAACACGCTGAGCTCATTCTTAAACCCTTTAGTTTTCCTCTTATGCTCGCTTTAAAAGCCAATTTTCGACCCAATAATTAGAATTGCACTGGCAAACAAGGTAGAATTGAGCAGATTTTTTAACCTGATTATTAACAATGTCATGTTGATAACAGTTTATGTTGGACTGTTTTTCCGACTTTGAGGTAATGATGAAATTTGAATTAGATCGTACAGACGGCAAAGCGCGTCGTGGACGCTTAATTTTTGACCGTGGTGTTGTTGAGACACCTGCATTTATGCCTGTTGGCACGTACGGTACTGTAAAAGGTATGACCCCGGATGAGTTGAAGGGCACTGGGGCAGAAATTTGTTTAGGTAATACCTTTCACTTAATGCTTCGCCCTGGTACTGAGATCATCAAACAGCATGGTGATTTACATGACTTTATGAATTGGGATAAGCCCATTCTAACTGATTCAGGTGGCTTTCAAGTATTTAGCTTAGGTGCTATGCGCAAGATATCTGAAGAAGGCGTGTTGTTTCAGTCCCCCGTAAATGGTGAAAAGATCATGCTATCTCCTGAAAAAGCAATGCAAGTGCAATGTGATTTAGGCTCTGATATTGTTATGATTTTTGATGAGTGCACGCCTTATCCAGCGACTGAAAAAGAAGCGCGTGACTCTATGGAGCTATCTCTTCGTTGGGCTAAGCGATCTAAGGAAGGGCACGGTGATAACCCATCGGCATTATTTGGTATTATCCAAGGTGGCATGTATCCAGAATTACGGGCTGTGTCGCAAAAAGGCCTAGAAGAAATCGGTTTCGATGGCTATGCGCTAGGTGGCTTGTCAGTTGGTGAGCCTAAAGAAGATATGATCCGTATTTTAGACCACTGTGCTTACAAAATGCCTGAAGACAAGCCCAGATATTTAATGGGTGTTGGTAAACCTGAAGACTTAGTTGAAGCAGTGCGTCGTGGTATTGACATGTTTGATTGTGTAATGCCTACACGAAATGCACGAAATGGGCATTTATTTATTACTGGCGGTGTCATTAAAATTCGAAATGCAGTACATAAAACTGATACAGGTCCGCTAGATCCAGAATGTGATTGCCATACGTGTACAGGTTACTCTCGCGCGTATTTGCATCATTTAGATAAATGTAATGAGATTTTAGGTGCGCGTTTAAATACGATCCATAACTTGCGTTATTATCAGCGTGTGATGGAAGGGCTACGTAACGCAATTGGCGAAGGCAAATTAGATGAGTTTGTCGCTGATTTTTATGCGCGCCGTGATTTACCAGTACCGCCATTGGCTGATACAACAAGTTAATACCGCAACAAATTAAATAGAAAGTTTTAAAATTAGAGAGGAAGTATTATGAGTTTATTTATGTCAAGCGCGCATGCAAGCACTGCAGGTGCTGCGCCTGCAGGCGGTGGTATGGAAATGTTGATCATGTTGGCTGTATTTGGCCTTGTGTTTTATTTCTTAATTTATCGCCCTCAAGCAAAGCGTGTTAAAGAGCATAAAAGTTTGATGGGTGCTTTAAGTAAAGGGGATGAAGTGTTAACGCAAGGTGGTTTAGTGGGCAAAATTTCAAAAGTATCTGATGATAAAGACTTTGTTGTTGTTGCTTTAAATGATCAAGCCGAAGTAACAGTTCAAAAATCAGCCATTTCAGCCGTGTTACCAAAAGGTACGATGAAGTCGCTATAACACATAACAATAAAAAAGGGATAATCCAGTGTTAAACAAGTATCCAATGTGGAAATACTTACTTGTGCTCGCTGTGTTAGCGGTAGGGATTTTATATGCCTCACCGAATCTGTATGGCCGTGATCCGGCTATACAGATCTCTGGTACCAAAGGTGCCAGTGCTGACTTAAGCGTACTTGATCAGGTAAATAGAACACTAAAAAGTAATAATATCACTGTTAAATCAACAGTATTAGAAAATGATCAAGTATTAGTACGTTTTAAAAATGTTGAAGAGCAGTTAAAAGCACAAGATATTTTGCGAGGTACATTAAGTGAAGATTATATCTCTGCGATTAATATGAGCCCTGCACAGCCTGAGTGGTTAAAAAACTTAGGTGGTAATCCAATGAAGCTAGGATTGGATTTAAGCGGTGGTGTTCATTTTACGATGGAAGTTGACATGGTAACGGCATTAGATAATGCA
Organism: Pseudoalteromonas aurantia; assembly: GCF_005886875.1. Classification (GTDB taxonomy): domain Bacteria; phylum Pseudomonadota; class Gammaproteobacteria; order Enterobacterales; family Alteromonadaceae; genus Pseudoalteromonas; species Pseudoalteromonas aurantia_A. Next base: position 48,096 of record NZ_PNBY01000026.1, read on the forward strand.
TTAGAAACCATGGAGCAAGATTTTAAAAGTGATTTGCGAGGCGAAAAGTTACGTTATCGCAGTATTCGCCGAGTTGCAGGTAGTGAACGAATTCAAGTTGTGATGCGCAATGATGCGGATCGAGATGCAGCTGAGCGCTTTTTAAAAACCCGTTACCCACTTTATACATTTATAAATGATAGTAGTAATGGTTTAGCGTTCTTTGCCAGCTTGTCACCACAAAAATTTAAAGAAATTCGTGAATATGCAATCAAACAAAACGAAACTATCATTCGTAACCGTATTAACCAATTAGGTGTAGCAGAACCAAATGTACAGCGTCAAGGCGCTGAGCGCATTATTGTGCAGCTACCAGGTGTCCAAGATACGGCGCGCGCTAAAGAGATATTAGGTGCAACCGCAACACTTGAGTTTCGTGAAGTAGACGAAAATGCTGATGTGCGTTCAGCTGCTCAAGGCAGAGTACCGCCAGGCACTGAAGTGATAAATCACAAAGATGGTTACCCAGTCGTGATGAAAAAGCGTGTGATCTTGGGTGGTACACATATCACGGGTGCGCAGTCTGGTGTTGATGAATACCAGCGTCCTCAAGTAAGTATTAGCCTTGATAGTAAAGGCGGTGCAAAAATGAGCGCATTTACCAAACGTGCGGTTGGTAAACGTATGGCAACGGTTTTCATTGAATATAAGCCATCTGGCAAGAAAGATGAAAATGGTAAAGCGTTACCGCCTATAAAAGTAGAAGAAGTTATTAACGTTGCAACGATTCAATCTCGTTTAAACAATTCATTCCGTATTACGGGGATCGATAGCCCTGCTGAAGCACATAACCTAAGTTTATTGCTACGTGCAGGTGCTTTGGTTGCGCCAATTCAAATCGTTGAAGAGCGTACAGTTGGACCCAGCCTCGGGCAAGAAAACATCGAAGCGGGTATGACTGCGGTTGTGCTTGGTTTTGCATTTGTATTAGCGTTCATGCTGGCTTATTACAAAGGCTTTGGTTTAGTGGCAAATCTGGCATTGGCAGCAAACTTAGTGTTAATCATTGGTGTTATGTCGATGATCCCAGGTGCCACACTGACTTTACCGGGTATCGCGGGTATCGTATTAACTGTTGGTATGGCGGTAGATGCGAACGTATTAATATTTGAACGTATACGTGAAGAGTTAGTTGATGGGCGAAGTCCTCAACAAGCTGTACATCAAGGCTATGACAGTGCATTCAGTACCATTTTTGATGCAAACATTACGACCTTAATAGCAGCAGTTATTTTGTTCTCTGTGGGCACCGGTCCAATTGCAGGTTTCGCGGTGACATTAGCGATTGGTATTATTACATCTATGTTTACAGCCATTGTTGGCACACGTGCGGTGATTAACTTCTTCATCGGTGGTAAACGTATCGATAAGCTTTCAATTTAGGAGAACACTATGCAGTTATTAAAATTGAAAGATACTATTCGTTTTATGGCGGCTCGCAAACTAACGATGGCATTTTCAGCGTTGCTGATCATTGCATCAATTGCGTCTATGACAATACGCGGACTAAATTTTGGTTTGGATTTTACGGGCGGTACAGCCGTTGAAGTTGGTTTTTCACAACCGGCTGATCTGAAAAAAATCCGTTCAGTGTTAGCGGAAAATGGCTTCGCAGATGCATCAGTGCAACTCTTTGGTACTAGCCAAGAAGTACTCGTCCGCTTAGCCCCGCGCGGTGATGATGTGAAAGCTGAGGAGATTGGTAATCAGCTAGTTGCAGCTCTACAACAAGCTGACAGCAGCGTAGAAATGCGCCGTATTGAGTTTGTGGGTCCTAGTGTAGGTGAAGACCTTAAAGAGCAAGGTGGTTTAGCTATGCTGACTGCGTTGATCTGTATTCTACTGTATGTTGCTTTTCGGTTTGAATGGCGCTTTGCAATTGGTGCAGTAGCGGCACTCTTTCATGATGTAATACTCACGATGGGATTGTTTTCGATTCTAGATTTAGAATTTGATCTTACCATTTTAGCGGCAATACTTGCGGTGATAGGGTACTCCTTGAATGACACGATTGTTGTATCTGATCGTATTCGAGAGAACTTCCGTAAAGTGCGTATTGATGACACCATCGAAATCATTAATATTTCACTTACGCAAACACTGAACCGTACATTAGTAACGTCTATTACAACTATTCTTGTACTTGTTGCCCTATTTGTTTGGGGCGGTCAAACAATTCATGGTTTTGCGACTGCCTTACTGTTTGGTGTGTTCATTGGTACATATTCTTCAGTATATGTGGCCAGTTCTGTTGCTGTTGCAATGGGGGTAAGTAAAGAAGATCTTATTCCTGTTGAAGTAGAGAAAGAAGGCGCTGATTTAGACGCTATGCCGTAAAGCGTATTCGTGTATTTAAAAAGCCACACTCAGTGTGGCTTTTTTTGTTTCAATAAAATGACACTCGAGTATAATGAGAATCGTTTTCAATCATACTTTGAGGTTCTTATGTATAAACAGTTGGTAATTTTGCTAGCTGCAGCCAGTTTGACTGCATGTTCAGAAAAGGAAGAAGTAGCGCAAGTGCAAAAAGCACCTGTTGAAAAAGCGGAAACTACGCTTCAGACATATAAGAGTCAGGCTAAATCATTATTAGCCGATATTCGTACTCAAAATACGGCGCAAGAGCTAGAGAAAAGCTCTGCAAACTTAGTTAAAACATCGCGCAAGCTTTTATCAGAATTCACTGTTAAGTACCCCCAATGTCAAACGTATTTAGGGGCGCTTGATGCCGCAGCCGATCTAATCCCCACTTTACCGCTTGAAGAAATTGAAACGGGCTATCATGCTGATGGTAAGTTACCAAAATTTGATGACCCAGTGTGCTACCATGCTAAAGATTTATTAGTGCACCCAGCGACAGTGCAAGCAATTGCGAAGCAAGGCTTTAAATCTGAAACCGCATACCAAGATGCAGAACTAGAAATTGTTGAAGTGATCGCGCATTTTGATCAAGTTGAGCGAGCTTTAAATTAAGCAGTGCGATACGGCAAGGGCTGAGTGAGTTCAGCCCTAATTTATTAACATATTACTTATATAACGCTCTCTAGGTAGACGTTCTGTAGCCATCTTTTTAAAATAAAAATTCCGACAGTTATCATCGTAATTACTATTACCAACATCTATTCTATAATTGCTGATAGACCAATTATATAGAGACGTAAAACAACCATTATTGAGCAAAAAGAATGCACATGGGGTCCATTGGATTGACCGCTTAGGCAGAGATCTTGGCTTTTCTTATTGGCGTAACGTCCGAGCCACGTACCAGAATTAATTACACTCCCTGTTTGATAGTGCAAATTAGTCATATGATAATATTGTGTCGCGTAACCACTGGAGTGGGTGACGCGAACATTACATGAAGAGTATCGTGTAACGGTGCCACCGTGTGAAGCTTGTACCCAGGGGGGATTGCTTCCCTAGTTACCAGAACTATTGTTAAAACCTAATGACGAGTAAGGGTATCCAGAGCCGGTATTCAAATATACGCCGCCGCTATACCATGTATAGCCCAATGGCCATGGGAAGCTCATATCAATATTACTTGGTTGCTCTGTACTTATCACCGTGCGGTTTTGTGGAGTAAAAGGAAGATATTGATAAGAGTGTCATACATCAATTAATAGATGCAAAGTGTCAGAGGGCTGGACTTGTATGCTGCTGAGTATATTTACCAAACTGGACGTGGAAGAATTTATTGGGCTTTGTAGTGTTTGCTCCTCAACTTTTGTGCAACTTGATAAAAGCATTAATTTAATGTGATTGCTAAACCTTGGTCTTGCTCAGTAAACTCTTGTTTGTCGCTTTTTTGCACCAAATTAAGATACTATATTTAATGTAGTCGGTTCGCTTAATACATTGCTCTGTAATTCTATTAATGCCAGCAAAAGTTTGGGGTTAATACTAGAGTAAACCGCCCAGTGAAAAATGGTAGCTTTAAATTCTAATTAATGGGGGGCACTGCGATAGAAAAAAGCATCCTAATCTTGGGTTCGTAATGCGTTGTTAAATACAGTATCTAGTCAATAGCTATGACTGAGTTTACGGTGGTTTTAATTAACGCGGTTTGTTCTGCGCACTAAGCTCTTTGATTAGCGGGTGTTGTCCTTGGGCTTGAACAAAACTGGTCACGGGCAATGCGAGCAATGACAGGTACCATATTGATTTCATGTTGTATCCTTATCTTATTTTCTCTGACGTATTCCTTTTATGTAAACTTAAAGTAAATTTTTATGGGGGGGGTTAGTCAACTGTATTGTATGATTTACGAATAGAGCTTATAGGTGTGATTATTGGGATTAAATAGGTTTAAAAATTCTGATAATGCAATGCCTTGTTGTTATAAAGATAAAAAATTAGTTGCATATATTGCAAAAGTGCTCGGCTGAGCTATTTTTATCTTTACAGAACTTTGTAGGGTGTGCTTATGAAACCGATTATTTTTATAGAGCAACTAGAAGCATTACTTGAAGAGCGGAAATTCAAAGAGCGCCGTCAGTTCAAGCAAATTGTTCATCCTTTATTTGAGCGCCGAATATGCAATAGACGAAAACAGCCCATTCCTCAGCCATTGAACAAATGATTTTATGTGTAATCTTTAGGCTTATTAGGAAACTTGTTATCGTGGCATAAGAAGCTACAGCCTCATGTTCATCAACAGTGAGCTTTATATAAGATAGGGTTAAGCTTAGAGCTCTTAACATGACGAAATTTTTGTATGGTAAATATACTCCCCGTTAGTGTTGTGTACTAAAAATATACGGTTCGAGTGGGATTTGTTCGAACGCGCTGTTTTTATCACTTTTCTTCAAATAAACGCTTGCGCTTTTTCTGCATCGCCCTATAATGCGACCCCACTGACACGGAGCGCTACGCTCACTTAGCAAAGCAAAACGAAGTCAGCGTTAAGTAAAACTTAGTTTAGCTTTTCACTAAGAAAATGTTTAAAATCAAGTGTTGACAAAAAAATAGGAAAGCGTAATATGCGCAGCCCTAGCGAGATAAAGCAAAGCGCTTAATCATCGCAACGTTCTTTAAAAATATGAAGCAATCATCTGTGTGGGCACTCGTACAGATTGAGTTC
>NZ_PNBY01000260.1 GCF_005886875.1 Pseudoalteromonas aurantia
GGCGCAATTCAGCAAACTTGTCAGTCACTGGATGGGCCGACTTCAACCAGGGGGTGCAATGATCGAGGGTGTATTGAAAGCTGTTCACTCGGGCTACCCGGAATGCTCCTTCGCCATGAGTTTTCACGGTAATATCTTCCAGAGGGACTTCACCAAAAGGTGTGTCAACCAGGTGTACCCTGTATTTGCTTTCCGTTTTGTCTTTGAGGTCATTCAGTAGCGCGGTGTAATTCTGGTATTCCTGCTGGGATATATCATCCAGCTGTTGATTC
>NZ_PNBY01000261.1 GCF_005886875.1 Pseudoalteromonas aurantia
ATAAGGTTGGCTTAACGAATCGGATTAGTAAAGCTTATCAACAGCTTGAACAGGAGTTTGAACGCGAGCCTACGCCACAAGAGTTGGCAGATCTCTTAGATATGCCTGTTGAAGAAGTCAGTGCTACTATGAGCGCAGGCTTTAGGCACATCAGTATGGATACCCCCCTTAGTGAAGGTGAGGAGGGAGGAACTTTGATGGAAGTACT
>NZ_PNBY01000262.1 GCF_005886875.1 Pseudoalteromonas aurantia
GCCATAGCAGCATCCATCGGTGCTGGCTTATATGGCATTGAAAATAAACTAGCATTACAAAGTATAACAACAGGTAATGGATATAAAGAAGAAAAGTACGGAAGATTACCGGCAACTTTAGAATTAGCCACAGCGAGAATGAAGCAAACCGGGTTGGCCAATGAAATTTTTGGGGACGCATTCACTAATCATTTCATCGCTACCAGAGAATGGGAATGGAGACAGCATTTAAAACCGGTTACCGATTGGGAATTAAAACGTTATTTCGAAATCATTTGATATGAGTATACTACAATATAATTTC
>NZ_PNBY01000263.1 GCF_005886875.1 Pseudoalteromonas aurantia
TTTTCCTACTTCTATAGAAGCACCGGGTATGCCTTTCATAGCTTTACGAATTTCATCTAAATAAACGGCCGAACTTTTTCCATGTCGTTTTTCAAACTCTACAAATGAAATTTGAATTCTACCTAAATTAGATTGGGTGCTCCTGTTATTGTCGCGTGGATTATTAGCACTAACAGCTACATTGGCAATAACACTTTCAACCATAGAGC
>NZ_PNBY01000264.1 GCF_005886875.1 Pseudoalteromonas aurantia
TAATGCTCTTTTTGAGGGCTTATAGTCTTCTGAAAGCCAGCCAGGCTTTTCATAATCTTTTTTTTCATCATCCACATTGATTTGCACAGTGTCCATACCACTCGCTCCACCCAATCCATCATCTTCCTGCTGAACCGTTTGCCCCTCCTGCTCCGATGGATCTTGATCACTCGTTTCTTCAAATACTGTGAAGACTGCTGGCTCAAGCCCTGAGACAGAGGATAAAAAACCATCAAACGCGTTGATCTGAAGATTTCCCTGCTCATTATGAAAAACACTCAAAGTGACCGGAGTGCAGTCGCTGGCTGACACAGGAATATTCGCTTGCACCAACCACACCGGTTGACCCTGCTGATCATGGATCACCTCAACCTGGTGAAACTGAATCA
>NZ_PNBY01000265.1 GCF_005886875.1 Pseudoalteromonas aurantia
TCAGCTGCTCATAAAAGCGGCGGAAATCATAGTCAGGGTGTTCGGGAGAATAAAATGAGGTAATGAAAGGCGAGTGCAGTTCATTAGGTAACAGACATCGAAACCCTAACTCATTCATACCCTGAACCAGCAGACTCTGATTGCTTGAATAGCGCTTATAGCGGGCCGCAATCCCTCCTTCTTCATCCAGCTCTGCCAGAGCCTGATGAAAAGCCCTCACGGTATGGGTTGGAGAAGTAAAACGCCACTTGCCCTTATTCTTT
>NZ_PNBY01000266.1 GCF_005886875.1 Pseudoalteromonas aurantia
TAATTTGAAGATTCAATATCAAAAGGTTTGAAGGTTGGGAAAATGCCTTGTTTATAATATTCGACAACTGTTTGATAATAGTCTTGTATATGTGGCTTGACTGTATTTAGTAGTTGCTCCAGCTCCATAATTAAAATCCTTAATTGGTTTTAATTATTTATGTGAGCCATCTGCTATTTCTGGTTTTCATGCAGACATAAAAAAGCCCACTGATTGAGGAAATGGGCTTTAACTTATGAAGCTGAAAAACTTCTTTTC
>NZ_PNBY01000267.1 GCF_005886875.1 Pseudoalteromonas aurantia
GGAAGACAAAACCCATGCTGGGGCATTGATTGCCTCTTTATCAAACCCATGGGGTGATACCGTGGCCGCAGAGCAAGGCCATACTGGCTATAAGGCGGTATGGGTACGCGACTTTTATCAAGTTGCTATGGCTTTTCTAGCCATGGGGGACACGCAAACGGCAAAAGCGGCGTTTAACTATTTACCTAAGGTCCAGGTACGAGAGGATACCCCAGGCAACCAAGGCGATACCGGCTGGTTTTTACAAAAGACCCATGTTGACGGTGAATTAGAGTGGGTGGGGGTGCAACTGGATCAAACCGCAATGCCCATCATGCTCGCCTGGAAACTATACAAAGGCGGGGTGCTGTC
>NZ_PNBY01000268.1 GCF_005886875.1 Pseudoalteromonas aurantia
CATTGATCATAAACTGCATAAGCAAAGAATACCAAGCTCCCGAATAATGCAATTATCTGTAAACTCCCAAAAAGCAGCATTTCAGAGTTAGAAACACTGTATTTTCCAATACCTCATCTGTTGATTGGTCAATTTTCTTCAACATCAACTACTGCCATCAATTGCACCGTAAGCTAAAATAATTTGAGTTTTTGAAAATTTCCTGCAAAAATTC
>NZ_PNBY01000269.1 GCF_005886875.1 Pseudoalteromonas aurantia
TGATTTTACCGGGAAATATTTATATGGCTATGAACAAAATCAGGTAGACGAAAATGCAGGGGTAAAAAGAGTAATGCCTTTTGTAAAATGGTTACAAGATAATGGTAAGAAAGGAATGATCGGCCAGTTTGGTATACCCGATACCGACCCTCGTTGGCTAAAACTTACAGAAGTATTTTTAAAATATTTAGCAGACAATAAGATTAA
>NZ_PNBY01000027.1 GCF_005886875.1 Pseudoalteromonas aurantia
CAAGGCAAATGCCTCACACTCCGTCTCCCTGACGAAGGTCAGAGCCCATTCCAGTCGAACCGCCAAAGTAAAATAGACTCTGAACCAAGTTCAGAGCGACGAAGCAGTGGTGCACCTTCACACATCAGCACCACTTCACACTCCGTCTTCCTGACGAAGGTCAGGATCCATCTCAATTACAGTCACCAAAACCAACCCTACACACCGTCACCCTGACGAAGGTCAGGGCCCATCCCAACCAAACCACCAAAGTTAAATAGACTCTGTAACCAGTTCAGAGCGACGAAGCAGTGGTGCATCTTCACACACCAGCACCACTTCACACACCGCCCCCAATTTATACACCGCTCCCAATTTATAACCCGTTTCCCTGACGAAGGTCAGGATCCATTTTAAGTATGCACTTCAAGGCAAATGCCTCACACACCGTCACCCTGACGAAGGTCAGGGCCCACCCCAACCAAACCACCAAAGTTAAATAGACTCTGTAACCAGTTCAGAGCGACGAAGCAGTGGTGCACCTTCACACACCAGCACCACTTCATACACAGCCCCCAATTTATACTCCGTCTTCCTGACGCAGGTCAGGATCCACCTCAAATACAATCACCAAAACCAACCCATACTCCGTCTCCCTGACGAAGGTTAGGGCTCATCCCAACCAAACCACCAAAGTTAAATAGACTCTGAAACCAGTTCAGAGCGACGAAGCAGTGGTGCACCTTCACACATCAGCACCACTTCACACACCGCCCCCAATTTATACACCGTCTTCCTGACGAAGGTCAGGATCCATTTTAAGTATGCACTTCAAGGCAAATGCCTCACACTCCGTTTCCCTGACGAAGGTAAGGGCTCATCCCAACCAAACCACCAAAGATAAATAGACTCTGAAACCAGTTCAGAGCGATGAAGCAGCGGCGCACCTTCACACACCAGCCTCACTTCATACACAGCCCCCAATTTATACTCCGTCTTCCTGACGCAGGTCAGGGTTCATCCCAATTAAAATCACCTACCAACCTCAACAACTTAATGTAAAAATAACGTAACAGATAAAGCCATGTTAATTATGTGGACTTCAACGCAAAGCCTATTCAAACCGACATAAATCGTGCTAAGTTACCAGCCAATAGCTAAATTATAAGACGAAAGGCTCGTCGTTTTAGCGTAGCAATACAGTAACAAATACACGGTTACACTTGGCATAGAAGCGGTTGAAGGAAGCAATACAACTGCGGCGGCTCTGCTTATACACTCCTAGGTATACACAAAGCCGCAGAACTAACAGGAATTTTAATGCGCTTATATCAAGCAGCTTTAAGCGGCCACAAGCACACACACTATAAAACTACCCATTCTAACAGTGCCCAAAAGTGCATTACGTATTGTGCTTGCCACTCTTTTGAAAACCCGTCTTCTGCAAATCTGAGTTCATCAAACCAATATTCAGTAAACTCACACAGTGAGCACCAACCATGAACAATACCGCGTCTTTGTCTAAAACAAATAGTACACTCCAATACTACGCCAATAACGCGCACGATTTTGCACAGTCAACACTACACGTGGATATGGCCGAGCTATACAAAGAGTTTTTGCCATTATTACCATCGCCGCATCACAGCGAGCATGAAAAAATACATATTCTCGATGCCGGTTGCGGTGCAGGGCGCGACGCACTCGCGTTTAAGCAACTCGGCTATAAAGTCACCGCCTTTGATGCCTGCAGTGAACTGGCCGACATTGCCAGCTTTCATTTACAACAAAGCGTGTACGTAAAAACCTTTCGACAAGTTAAAGAACACGCGCAATATCACGGCATATGGTGCTGTGCCAGTTTACTTCACGTTGCCCATAACGAGCTCCCAGACCGTTTCACCAAGCTCGCTAGCGCATTAAAACCCAATGGTATTTTGTACGCCTCATTCAAATACGGCAAAGGCGAGCGCAGCGATGGCAACCGCACATTCAGTGATTTAACCGAAACATGCCTAGAAGATCTACTAGAACAAATCCCCAGTTTAAACGTGGTTAAAGTATGGCAAAGCAAAGATCAACGCCCCGATAGAAGCGAGCAAGTGTGGTTGAATGTGGTGGTGAAATTGAAGTAATTATAGTTTTAACCTAGCTCAATTTATTGATTTTAAAGCTTTAGTGTTGATAATACACATTAAAGTTAATTATTAACTGATACGGTTAAGGAAGTAACCGTGTTTTAACAGGATTTTTTATGCGGTTAAAAGAAGCCCTCAGTGTCTTATCAAAGTCTTCACCTTATTCAGTTTCGACTCTTAGAAAAGGTCAGCAGCCTAATGAATACAAGTACAAAGAATACCTCTATATCGAGCCTCAAATTGCAATTGATTTCGAGCGAGCATTAAATGAAACCCCAACAAATAGCATTTTATTTCTCTGCGGTAGCTCCGGTGATGGTAAGTCAGAGGTATTAACACGGTTATACAATAAGCCAGAATTCCAAAATGTAGTATTTCATTTAGATGCTACTCATGGAAAAACCCAACACGGTACAGCGGTTGAAAGCCTTGATGAGCTGTTTGATAAGCAGAAGAAACAACAACATAAACTCGCTGTCGGTATTAATATTGGTATGTTTCAAAAGTTTATTAAGTTTGGCTCTGATAAGCATAGCGACATTAAAGTGCTATTTTCTAAATTTTTAGAAAATAGACATGAAAAAGGGTATCAAATAGAAAATGCATATTTTTATGATTTCGAAAGTTATCCTAGATTGCATTTCAACAAATGCGGTGTGAAATCTGAGTTTGTTGTTTCTTACTTAAAAAATTTAACAAAAGAGTGTGCTTCTAACCCATTTTTCGAGCTATATCTTTCCGAAAAGCAAAAAGAAAGCCAAATAGCCTATAACTTTCAAGTAATAGGCTTGCCTGCATTTCAAAATGCGCTTGTTTATTTATTTGGTCTGATTAGGTTGCATGATGAGCAATTTTTAATACCTAGGCTTTTTGTTGATTTTATCTACCAAATAATCACAACAGAAAATGATGACGGAATAATTGGTAATCTTTTCAGTCGCCTAGATAATCAGCTTTCTAAAAAAATAGTTACCCAAGACCCTCTCCAAACTAGTAGCGAATTACTTGATAGTTTCTTACTAGCGCTAGCAACTGATTCTTTAGATGAAAACACTCTAAAAAGCATCAACTATCTTCAAAAACTCACAGGCTGTAAGTTAAGCAGGAATAACCTAGTTAGGTTTTCGTGGGTTTTAAATAAAGAGTTAGGCGACCTCTATCCTGAAAGTGATTTAAACAACCTAATTAATAATGAAGTCTTAGAAAGTTACTGCGCTCTTTATGAAATACTTATTAAAAGTGAGTTTAATGAGGAAGAGGCAGATTTATTAATCGGTATTTTAGAAGAAAATTTACTAGCTGATGTGGCTAACTATGTGAATAGAAAAGTGAACACCGATGTCAGTGGTTTTGTGATCAGCCGAGAGCTAAAAGACTATGCTATTTGTAACAAGATAGAAGCGGAAATAGATCTTGATTGGCTTGAACAAAATAAACTAACAGCTCCAGATATAATGCCAGTAAGGTACTTAGTTAATGGCGAGGAACCTGTTACGCTAAACCTTGATATCAAAGTATTTACTCTTATAAAAAATATCCAGCATGGTTACTTACCAAACAGTAACTTGCATAATGAATACACAAAACTCGAAGAGTTTATATCAGAGTTAATCGCTGCTACTTCAAAAGCTAAGGAAGTGCGAATTATAGATAAAAAAGCGCAAGGTACTTTCTATGCAGAAGCTAAAAAGGGACGTAGAGGCTATACAGTATTTGGTGATTTCAAATGAATGAGCATTTAATTAAATCAAAAGAAAATTTTAATGGCACTTATGAAAATAACGCAGCACGTTATCTCCCAATAGGGCCGCAAGTACCAAAAGAGCAAAACTTAAACTGGAATATTGTTTACAAAAATGTATGCCAAAACTTATTTTCACTTGGGTGTGAACAAAAAACTCTAGAAGAGTTTTATGAAAGTATCTTAAAAGATATAAAAGAAAATCGACAAACAAAAGATTTAGCGACGATTATTGAGAAAGTTTACTTCGAAAATACTGAATCTATTGAAATTACGCCATATTCTAGGCTTGTAAATAGCGAGAAGGCACTTATCAGAACTAAAACAATGATAGACGTGTTTGATACTATGTTATGCGGTATAACTACTAAAAATATGGATTTTATAGGAAATAATTTTCTTGAAGAGATCGTAAATGCCAGTGCTAAGAAATTATGTACCGAAGTTGTAAAAAACAAAACGAAGACTGCATATTTGCCATTTTTATCCAAAAAATGCCAAGAAGATTTTTTGTTTATTAGTGCTAGGCCTGGATTACTCAATGAGTCTATAGAACATCTTATAGAGATATATTCCTTTTTATACATTACTCAGTTATCACTTCATTTATATTCTCCTAAATTACGCTTCAGTGAACCAACTAGTAAAGAAATGTACTTTATCTTAGAAGGGGAAAAAGTAAGCAAAGAACGACATTCTACATTTCTAAAAGGTTACAAAAGGGTTTTTGAAAAAGATGTAGGTGCTAGTTATGATATTTTTCCTCATTTAGGTTACTTAGAATTAATTGCAACTGAACCTCTTTGGGTTATAAGTCAACAAGCCCATGAACAAGTTTTTATTGACCAAATAAACGAATTGAATTCAGCATTTTGTAGTAAGTTCAATATCCATTTTGCTGGCTATCGAAACTCTTTTGAAGACGCTATAAATGATGGATTGATTTACCACAAAGAAATTTTTAAAGAAAACAATAAAAAGTCAACACGTTATGATGCAAACAAAAAGGTTTGTGATTCTGCTGCGACAAACTTTGCTGGTAATTTTAGGGTCAACAAAGTCCGAGCGGGTGGTTGGTACTTCCAATTATCAACTAAGACAGTATTACTTATCACAAATTTTATTATTGGAAATAAGGAAAAGCTATTAATCGATGATGTAGTTGAAGGCTTTAATGAGCGTGGGATTTATTTTGACCTCAAATCTAAACAAGCACTTTTAGCGATATATAAAAATATCGGAAATGTAATTAAATTAAGTGATAGCGGGGATGCAGTTTATGTCACAAGTACCATTTGAGTCGTTCCTTCTAAATCTTTTTATTGAGAGTATTAAACTTAGCAATACACGCTCAACGAAATTCCATTATGTGTGCCCCGACCCTGATAAAGCCAAAAAATTATTTAATGCACGTTTAGGTGTTTTGAATACAAAAAGTAGCACCATAATAATTGACGGTGTCTCTGTACCTGAGGTTGAAGCAGAGTGTGGGCTAAAGTTGATTATTATGTTGCATGATAGTGCAGCAAAAGAAAAAGAAACGTATAGCGAAGATTTTATTGCAAATGTAAGAGATGCGATTAATAACCTAGAAAATACCAGTCTATTTGTAATACACAACAGTGCTTTAGAGACAATACTTACAAGCTGCCAGGATATAAGTGTAAATGAGGGGGTTTTTACACCTAAGTATGTACAAAATCAGTTGGATGAATTAGCTCAAGAGCACAAATATACAAATGTCATTGAAGCTATCGCAGAAAAACAAAAGCGCGACGTTGAAGAACAAAATTTAAGTGTATTTGGTTACGAAGCGTTATATAACTCAATAATCAATAATGAAACAAAATTCCAACAGCACGGCCTTTTCCAAGATAGTCGCTTATTAGAATTTACTGATAAAAAAGCGATTAGAAATGATATTAATAAAAATGGACGACTCTACACCGAAATAGAGATAATCAAAAACGACGACCTTAAAGAAGATGACGCCAAAAAGAAATTTGAAAAGCTAGGGTTTGGTGAGAAATTTACAAAAGATAATTTTCTCAAGAGTGATAAATGGAAAGATCTTGAGTTTAGTGTTTTAGAGACTGAAATAGAAAATAACAAAACAAGAAAACTCACTTTTGAGCAATTAGAAGTGAATGGTCAAAAGCACAAACGCATCAAAGCTCATGATACAAAATGCAAAGTAAATAGTATTTTGATTGAAGCCGAAGCTGGCACGTTGGAAATAAAGGTTAAATACAAAAAAGGCGACACTTTACTTAAAATGGATGAAGTTAAAGTGGTTGGTGATTATGCACTAAGCAGGTTAGATCCTCGTATCGGCAATCATGAAAAATATAGCATTCTGACAACTAACTTTAACTATGATGGCAGCGTTAAGTTATTCCAAATTAAGTTAAACCGCAATAGTGGCCCTGAAAAGATACAACTTAATGTTCTGTTGATCCCCAAAAACACGTTCCCATTAATAAATATATGGGAAAAAATAACACTAGAGTTTAAACGTAATAAAGGGCAGTTAAACCTAGATAATGTCACTGAGCCGCTTGTGTTTAATGAAGAGTTACATGAAGCTCTTGATGTAACAGTCGTTGACTCAAAAGTTGATTTACTAAAAATAGGAAAAGTAAACTTCTTACCTTTACTTGAAGCAGAAACAGCAAGCATCGCTACTCTTTGTTATGAATTTCATGAGCTACCAGTACACCTTTTTGGTAAAGCCAGTTTAGAGAAAATTAAACTACCGAGTATTCTTGATGAGAGCCGAGTAAACAATATTTATAGTTTAGATGGTCAAGCAAATTATAAAACCGAAACTCAACGTGTTGTTTATGCAGGTAAAGAGAAAGAGCTTTCTGTAAGCGCAAAAGGCTTATGTAGGATAGAAGCTGAATTTATAGAAAGTAATTTACTTTATAAGCAACAAACTACTGATGAGCAGCTCAAGCTAGTTGAATTAAAAGATATTAACGCCAATTTAGCTGAAGCATACCAAACTCTTTATAACTGGCTTTCGACTAACAATACCATATTGTCATTAACAAGCTGGCCCGAAGAATTACAAGTAATAGTTGAAAGCTTACTTGAGCACTTTGAAACAGCCTTAAATAGTATTCCAGAAAGTTCCTTATCTACTCATCATAAAGCCCTAGTTAAAGTGGGCATGTACCATGGGAAATTTGAGCAAGAAGAAGATGCGACAGATTGGTTGACGCCTTTTCACCCTATGGTGTTGAGTTATTTATTGCAATTGGTAAAGCAAAATAATGACGGCAACAAAGCGATAGGCAAGTTGCCAAAAGTCACCATTGATAAATTGACACCGGCGGGACTACTTCCAGTTGTTTATGATGCTAACTATGACTACGCATATAGCAAGCCCGCTTCAGCAAATAGACTCTGGTTGCAAATAGTACCTCAGAAGCAAAGTAATCAAAGTTATGTCGCTAAGTTAGTACAAGAAAAGCTTCATGATTTCATCGGTTGTTTCAACATGTTATTTGAGAGAAATCAAAATACGCCAGTACTAATAAACTCAATACATAACCAAAAGAATGAATATGTGTTTGAAGGCATAATTGATTACTATCGCCGAAATAAGAAAAAGGCACTACGAATTCATATCACTCTGTACGATGACAGGCTGCACAACACAGCGTTTGATACATTTACTGAGTCCACAGATATTAATGTACTTAGAAAGCTAGTACGTAAGAAAGAAAGCGAAAAAGTAGACGAAACTGATTCTTTGATAAATCTTGTAAAAAGTAAACTTATTTACAGTAAGAAGGTTAATCAAGAAGATTATGCTTATGCCCACATTTCCTTTTTCAAAAATAATGAAAAAGTTAAGCTTGTCGACAAAGCTGCAAATAGCGCCAACTCTGGTGTTGGTTGTAATGGTTTAATTGCAGGTGAAGCTTCGTATCTAGAAAATGAAAACTATTACACCGGTTTTGGTGTTAAAGGGCTTGAGCAGCTAAGCGCACCAGTAAGATTTGCACTGAAATACAATAGCTTGTTTAAGCCATTTCGCGATAATACCGCGAGTTATAATCCCTCTATTGTTCCAGCATTGGCTGTCAAAGATACATTCAGGCAGTCATTAAATTCCATTTATTCATCGAGTATATGGACATGTATTGTAGATCCAAAAGTTACGCTAGAGTTTTTTGATGATAAAGATACTATTCTGATCCATTATTCAGATAAGTACACAAATTGTACTGGCTATGATGCGATTACTATCTCTACTAAAACGGATTTGTATCGCGGCTTGCTGAAAGAAACCTCAACAGAATTGGTTAATTCATTTAATGCAATTAGTGGTCAATGGTTACTAGATGTAGTTAAAACAGTGAGCAAACCGCAAACTGTCAGTGTTCAAAATCAATTGAAAGAGAAGCAAGGTATTGTTGCTGCTTATAAATTCGTTTCAGGGCTTTTGGCTAAAAGTGACATTACGTGGGTCCCTTTATCTATTGCTGAATTAATTAGAGTAACAGGCAATTTAGGATTAAAAATATCTGAATCTGATTTTTCTGCTCGTTTGCAGAATAAAAAGCATAAGGTGATGAGCGATGATTTATTGCTTGTTGGGTTCAAAAAAAACCAAATGTACTTGCTTCCACTTGAAGTAAAAACTCGCGAAACTGGTAATGACTTCAGTAAAGCAATAGCGCAAGCTGTAGAATTAAAATCGTTTATGAGTGATCTACTCTCTGGTAATGACTTAAAAGCACAAATATACCGAACTCTATTTGTTCAGCACGTATTCGCTCAAGTAGAGCGTTTTGAGCTATATAAGCTGTTTTCAGAAAAGTACTTTGCAGCACTTGTGAGTAATAAGGAGTGTTATCAGCAAGGTCAGTTTGAATTATGTGATGTTGAAGATTATGTTGACGGCTTTGCTATAGCGTTCAAAAACGACTTGAAAACAGCAAGGACGAAACCTAAAATTGATGAAGCAACGAACATACTTACAATTGAGATTTCATTTGGCTGGTTGCGTTTTCTACAAAGTAACCCAATTGAATTAATAAATGAAAAATTAACTACTAGCCAAGAGTTGCCTGAATTAAGCAAATACACATTATTTGATACTGCACCAAAATTATTAAAGTATGAGCCGTTGGTTGGCAGCAACGGTTCTAATGAAGGTATTAACACCAAAGAAATTGAAACTTTGCAACTTGATAGTGAATACAACAATGATATAGAAATTTGCGATATAGAAAGCAGCGAAGGAACAGAAATTTCTTGGAATGCGCAGTTTGACTATCCAGAAGAGTTTGAAGAATTAATTACTATACTGTGCGAATGCTTACAGTGTAATTTAACGAAAGAAGACCTGTTTGCACTTACCGAAAGTGATTTCTTAGGTTTAGTTAACAACGATAATATTTATTTATTGCCTTTCTACAAGTTAAAAGATTTCCTCAACAATCCTATTCAAGAAAAAGCCAAAGCAAGTGTTGTATTGCTTAAAGACTTACTAATTGACCAAGAGTTTAATGCGCTTGCAAACTTTATTATTCGTTCATTTGGTGAAGAAATTACAGTTGAGCAAGTTACCGAGTTAAAAGACACTCAAATGTTAGCATTAACTGGCTTTGGTACAGGTAAGCTTGGAAAATTTAATGAATTTAAACAAAAGTTAGCTGAGGATACATTTGCTGTAGCGGCTAGTGATGAAGTCACATTATTAATAGAAGATTATGATATTGACTTAGCAAGCTTAGAAACAGAGTTAAGCAATAGTTTACAAAGCTATTTAGAATCAGCTAAAGAGCGTGATAAACAGATTTTCACTCGTAGGTTAGGCATAAACACCCAGAGTGAAACACTTGAAGAGATAGGCAAAGACTTTGGTTTAACAAGAGAGCGTATTAGGCAGTTAGAAGTCAAAGCTAAAAAGAGCTTTCTCTCTAAATTAACCATATCTCAAAAAGTCATTAAAGCAGTCGTGCAGTCAAACTTGAGTGAATTGCGTGAGCCTTTATTTCCTCAATTAAGGCACTGTTTTACCAACCAAAAACAGTTTTATATGTTTTTAGAACTTTGCTGTGGCCTTGAAGAAAACGAAATTCAATACATTACAAACCCATCATTATCTAGAGACACTTTTAACGAATTTTGGATAGCTAACAAGTCGCCAGCACCCCTTGATGACTTTATTTGGTATTTACATGAAACTGCTGATATTGATTTGGCTGTAGCTGAAAATCAAATATTAAGATGGCAAGAAAGTGGCCACCTTGAGTTAATTAACGAAAACGTTCAACCGCTAAAACTACCTAAAGTAGAAGTTATTGCAAATACATTGCTAGACTTTCCAAATGGTGCAGCATGGCAATTGCTTCAACAAAAAGCTGAAGAAAAAGGCATTAGTGCAAATGAAATGTTGCTTGAGCGACCTGAGCCAGGTATTGCCAATGGCTGTGATCGTGAATTAATCTATCAAAGTGGTCGTGGTTTTTATAGGCACCTATGCTATTTGCATATCAGTGACCAAGATATTCAGTATATTTTGACTACCGTCAAATCAAAGCTACAAGAATATAAGCATACAAATAGAGATGCAGTGAATTTATCTGTAGATATTTGTGACCAAACTCGCTTTGTCCATGACTATTTTGTTATACGTTATGTAGTTAGAACATTTGGTGAAACTGCTGGTATTTACTTCAATGGTAAATCTGGCGCTGATACGGTAAGTCTAAATAGTGAGTTTAGTCTAGCTTCACAACGGTCAGTTTTAGTCAGTGTGTTTAAAGATAGTTTAAGCCCACTAAATAAACACGATGTTGCAGCGAGAATTCGCAGTAATTCATTAGGCCATGCAGCCTTTTATATGGATATTTTATTAACTGAAGGTGTCATTGTTCGTATAGACGAAACCCATTATTCTCATGTTGATAATGCTTTCAAAGGCTATAACATCGAAGAAATTATGCAGCATGCAGCTGTATTTATTGAAAGAGAAAAAGACATCATCGAAGGAGAAAGCTTACAGTCATACTTAAACCGTAAGCTAGAGCTTCAATTAAACAAATACTTTTATATCTCTTTATTAAAAGTTCATAGTGGCGATTTCGGGTTAAGCCTTTATTTTGTTCAAAACTTAATGTCTAAAGTTGAGTTACAAGAAAAGGGCTTAGCAGATTTTTGCCGTCAAGCATTGCTTGTCACTGATTCAAATGCCGGAGCAGTTGAATGGGTTAAAGCAAGAATTTGCGTCTACGATCATGTTGTAAAACGTGTTCTAAGCCAAGTTGCTAACGCAACCAAATATGATCAAACAGTAGCTGTTATAACAGAGACTGAGCAACAAAGTAAAAAACTTGATAGCAAAATTAATGTTGAAGAAAGCCACACGTTAGAAAATCTTGACATTGAAGCACCTGAAGCACCTGAAGCACCTGTAGCACCTGAGCAAGTAAGTAACCTAAGTAGCATTCAAAATAATGTTGAACCATTTAATATTGAGCGCACTCGCGTACTTATAGGTCGAGACTTAAATACTAATGAAGTTATTTATTGGGAGTATGGTAATAAAGCACTAGCAAATAGGCACCTCATTGTTTTTGGTCGTTCAGGGCAAGGTAAAACCTATTGCATACAGGCGCTTTTAAGTGAGCTTGCGAGAGTGCATGTAAATTCATTAGTTGTAGACTACACAAATGGTTTTTTACCTGAACAATTAGAGAAAGAATTTAAGCAATTAGTTAACCCTAAAACTGATTTAATCGTACACGCACCCATAGATTTAAACCCATTTAAAAAGCAAAAAAGTGTGATTGCAGGCATTGAGCTCAAAGATAAAGCACATGATGTTGCAACCCGTATAGCCTCTGTTTTTAACTCAGTCTTTTCTAGTATTGGTGAGCAACAATTGCCAACCTTAATAAGGGTAATTGAAGAGGGTATTGAGCTATATGGTGCTGATTATAGCTTTAATAAAATGCTAAAAGAGCTTGAAGAGTATGATGCTATAGGCGCAAAACTTGCCAATAAGCTAATGCCAATTGTAAAAGCGAATATTTTTGCATGTAAAGATAATGAAAATGGATGGCAGGCAATATTTGAAGACAAAGAGTCTGTTTGTCGATTAATACAAATGGCCACACTTTCCAGAGATGTATGGCGCGCTGCTACAGAATTTATACTTTGGGATTTATATGCTCATGCGTGTTTACATGGTGATAAAACTAAACCGTTACCTGTTGTACTAGATGAAGTGCAAAACTTAGATCATCGCGAAGATAGTCCACTAGCTAAAATGCTCACAGAAGGTCGCAAGTATGGCCTATCACTTATCTTGGCGACACAAACACTAAGCAATCTTAAAAAAGATGAGCAAGACCGTTTATTCCAAGCTGCGCATAAGATATTTTTTGCACCAGCAGAGACTGAAGCTGATAGCTATGCAAAATTGCTCGAACAAGCAGTACCCGGTACAAGTAAAAAATATTGGGCTAATGAGCTTGCAACGTTGCAAAAAGGTGAATGTATTTCAGTTGGGCTTTATATCGATAAAGATGGACACATAAAACAAGGTGCTAAAAAAGTGAAAGTAACTGCATTGGGTGAAAGATCATGACGGCCAATGAGTTACGCAAGGCTGTACTCGGTGTAAAGCGTTGGAGCCGTGCCGATCAGCGCGCGCCCAACAAGCCCCTTATGATGGCTTATACACTAGCGAATTATATAAATGGCCACGGCCAAATGTTTAGTTTTGAAGATGAAGTAGAGCATCAAGTAAATGACCTATTGAAGCGCTTTGGCCCGTCGAGAAAGTCTTACCATTCTCTATACCCGTTTTGGCGTTTAATTAACGATGGATTTTGGCGCTTAGATAATGCCGAAGAGTGTTTGCCACGAAAAAGTAATACCGATCCACCTAAATCTGAGCTAATAAAGTATGGGGTAACGGGTGGATTTAACGATGAAGCTTACCAGCTACTGAAAAATGATACGCAATTAGCAATGGAGCTTTTGAACAGCATTTTAAGTGAAAGCTTTCCTGAAAGTATTATTCCAGAAATCACGTCACAGCTTGGCTTAGAATTTACCTTTAGGCAAGTGCAAAAACGCGATCCAAATTTTAGGCGTGAAGTGCTCAATGCCTACAACGGTAAATGTGCAATTTGTGGCTTTGATGCGCGTTTAAATGATGACTTGTTTGCTCTAGAAGCTGCGCATATTAAATGGAAACAATTTAATGGCCCATGCTCAGTAAATAATGGCTTGGCATTGTGTTCAATTCATCATAAAGCACTTGATAAAGGGGCTATCACAATTACCAATGAAATGCGGGTTCAAGTTTCAAGTGCGGTTAATGGAGGTGGAATGGTTGAACAATTGATTTGGGATTTTGACACTAAGCAAATACAGCTTCCTCGTCAAACAGAGTGTTTACCGTTAAGTTCGTTTTATCAGTGGCATTTTGAAAATGTTTTTATGTAGTTAATAAATTTTGTAAAGGCTTTCTGTAAGAAGTACCTCAGTGTAGCGTGTGAAATTTTGTAAAAGATCAAAAGTGTTTAATCAAATACTTATTAAAAAGTTTAAAAAGGATAGTTTGGAGGTGTTTAGTGACGATAGTCGAAGCCATAAGTCAGGCTCTTATTGATATGAATAGGGCGTCCACTTATGGAGAAATTTATCAGCATATAATTGATAATGATTATTATACATTTGGTGCAAAAAATCCGGTTTCAGTTGTAAGAGTTAAATTAAGAATTCACTGCGCAAACGCAAATATAAAAAGCGCGCAAATGACAAAGAAATACTTTAAAAGTGAGGGGGGTAGAGGTAAAGATGAGCTATTTACCTTACTCGAACAACCTATTGTACCTGAGGAAAAGGTTGTACATATATCGAGTGAAAACTTACCTCTGAACGAAGAGAAAAACGAATCTTGGTTTGAAAAGGTATATGTAAACCCTTTTGAACTTTTGTCTAAATTGACAATTAATAGAGTTGAAGTTCATAAAATAGCGGCTATTGAATGTTTTTGGATGCTAATGGGGGCTTTTTTACCAATTATCTTCGATTCACTATTAAGAATAGTCTTGCTAGACAAAACCTTCATAGAAGCATTTGCTTCTAATGTAAAAGGGGGGGAGGTTTTTCTTTTAACATCAGCGCTAATAACTCCATTCTATTTTTTATTATACCGTTATGTGAAGTCTGATCCTGAGTATAAGAAAGAAAATAAACTACCTTATTTCGGTTTAATACTCCCTGTAACACTAGTATCAACAATTGCAGGGTTGTTTGCATTTTCTT
Source organism: Pseudoalteromonas aurantia (assembly GCF_005886875.1). Taxonomy (GTDB): domain Bacteria; phylum Pseudomonadota; class Gammaproteobacteria; order Enterobacterales; family Alteromonadaceae; genus Pseudoalteromonas; species Pseudoalteromonas aurantia_A. Next base: position 14,164 of record NZ_PNBY01000027.1, read on the forward strand.
ACTACCGGATTGGAGTGATAATAAAAAATCAATACTCAGTTAGTCCTGCAAATGAACTATTCAACTTTGAATTTGGTTATTGGGCTTGGGCAATTTATTTAGTCTCACTATGTATCTGGTATTATGCGTCCTATATGAATCATTTAGGTACCGGTGAGTATAAGAACATTCGAAAGGATCAATATGATAAATTGTCAAAAGAATATGATGCAACGCAGGAGGCAGCTTAATGGAAAATATAGTAATAAAAGCGCTTAAAGTAACGCAGCCTATTGGTAACTTTTATTGTGGTGTCATTGATGCAAAGACATTAAGTGAAATTACCTATTCTGATGTTAGGCGTTTATCAGACGATGGCTCTAGAGAACTAGACGATTTTATTGGAATACAACGGCCTCTGAACGAAACTAGAGTCAAACAGATTAATAAGTATGTAACAAGCATAGATGCAACATTTCCTAACTCTATTATTATTTCTATAAATGAAAATTCTGCTAGTTGGTGTGAAAAGACATCAGAATTCACAATTGCTTATGAAACAGATGATGATAAGAGGCATTTAGCTAAGATACTTGATGGCCAACACAGGATTGCGGGTTTTGATAGTGCAAATAGAGTTTTTTTAGATGAGGAGGATGCGAAGAAGGATTTTGAGTTACTAGTCACTATATTTGTAGATGCAGACATTTCAACACAAGCTAATATATTTGCTACAGTCAATTTAGCTCAAACAAAAGTAAATAGAAGTTTGGTATATGATTTAGAGTCGCTTGCAATTTCCAGAAGTCCTGAAAAAACGGCGCATGACGTAGCGGTACTTTTAAATAATAAAGCCGGACCATTCTATAAGCGTATAAAGCGGTTAGGTGTTGCAACTCCAGATGTAGAAAATGAACTTTTAACTCAAGCTGCTTTTGTTCAAAACTTATTAAAACTAATTACACATGATGAAAAAAGTGACAGAAACTATTATTTAGCGAAATCTAAAGGCGGAAAACTTGCATCTGGAGCAACACTAGAGAAGGTCGGAATTGAAGATTTTGCTAAATATCCTTTTAGAAAGAGTTTTATAAAGGATAAAGATTCTGTAATTGCTGCCAATATAAATCACTTTTTTACTGCTGTTGAAACACTTTGGCCTAATACCTGGGACAAAGCTAATAAGAGGTCAGCGTTAAATAAGACTATTGGGTTTATAGCTTTAATGAGAATTCTCAGAAATATTTTGCAAGAGATAAGTAAACTTGAAGGAGTTGATGAAGATAGAATAATAACTAGTGATGAATTCTATGAAATGCTTGATGGTGGAGCTCTTGATGAAAATGAATTTGAAACAATTGATCCAACATCTAAAACAGTAAAAGTTATTTACGATATGGTATATGAAAACCTAGCTTTAGAATTGTAATTTAGTTGTACTAGTTCTTTTTGATAGAGCTAGTACAATTTAAATTTATACATATATGAGTTAAATTTTAGTCAAATCATTTATTTTGTTAACATTTCTAATATAGGGTGTACCATTCTCAACATACGCTGCCCACGCCATCTGTAATTCCTTATCAGAAAAATCAGGGTAGCGCTGTTTAAGAAGTAACTCGGTTACTTGCTGGGTTTTCCCCAGCCAGGTGAATTTATCGAGTTTAAGGCTACCAGAAAGTTTGTAGTCAGTTGTTTTATCAAATACAAAACCACTTTCTACTGAATGGAAAAAAGCAATACGTGCTGCTACATTGGGTGTAATGCCTGTATTGGCTTTGAGGTTTTGCAGTTGCTCTTCAACTGACTTTTTAAGCCACATAGTTTGCGGTAGCATTATACGGCCTCCTTAATTTTACTCGCCCAAAAATAACCTTCAGAAAGCATTGAGCACTTAGTGATTTGGTCAAACTCAATCTCAAATGCATGTGATACTTTGTTTGCCATTATATCGTAGTAGTCTTGATCGACCTCGGTATCGGTTGAAAGTAAAATTACTTGCTCGCCAGCTTCTGGGAAGTAATGTTTAATCAGTTTATTACGGTGTTTTGAGTCTAATCGGCCAAGCGGGGTATCAACTACCACTGGCAGTACTTTGCCTGAAAGCTTACCTAGCGCCTCTAAAATCGCAAAGGCAAAAATTTGCTTTTCACCTGCCGACATTGATTTTCGGTTAATGGTAATACCATCTTGGTCAACCAAGTTAACATCGAAGGTAGTTGGGTCTATTTGTGCGCTGAGTTTTAAGTCTTCTTTACGCGCTAGTTTGCGATAAGACTTGGCAAAGAGTTCTTCTAGTTGCTTAACACGCAGCTGGGTAAGCTCGTTAGCAAACTCTATAAGTGCTGCATTAGTTGCATCAACACGAGTAACCGCCTTAGTAATTGAGCTTTCAGTTTTTTGGCTCACATACAATTTCTCTAAGCGTTTTGCGTTTTCTAGCGCTTGCTCGACTAACTTTTTAGCTTTTAAAAGCTGATTGGTGTATTTAGTTTTAAGCGCTGATTTTTGCGTATCTAACTCACGCAGTGACGTATAAAGGGTGCTTAGCTCTTCTTCATCAGGCGCACGTTGAATATTCAATGACAGGTTTTCGTATTCAGTCGTAGTTGCCTCAATCTTTTCAGAAAGGTCAGCAATATTTTGTTTAGCTGTGTTTGCATTTTCAAGTTGTGCTTTCATAACAGCAAAATCAGAGTCTGATATATCAAGCTCTAATACTTCAAGTGCAGCACCTGCATTTAATTGTGCAAAGTATTTATTTACTTCTTTGTATATATCAGATGCATTATCTGCAAATTGCTGGCTTAGTACGGTCTCTAATCCTGGCATATTTTGGCCAAGTTGCTCGGTAAAGGCCCGTTTGGCTTTTATTTGCTGCTCGTTTTCAAGCTCTTTAATTAAACCCTGCATGGCTGTTGGTGCCAATGCCATTGGGAATTCACTGCTAAGCTCATTCAGTATTGAGGTGTTTAATGTGTTTTGCTGTTTTAAAAGTTCATCGGCACGGGCTTTTTCTTGCGATTTGGTTTTTGCCCAAGCGCCGCCACGTGATTCAATTTTATGCTCGATCAACTCAATTTGTGTATTGATGCCTGCAAGCTCGCTTTGAATACTGGCTTCGAGTTCGCGCTCAGTATTGGCTTGTAAGAGAAGTTGTTTTTTCTCTTCTTCAAGCTCGGCAATTTTACGTACCGTACTTGCTGATGCTTTGTCTTTAGTGATTTGCTTTATGTAAATATCTAAATCATCACCAAGGCGATTGATTACATCTAGACCAAGTAGTTTTTGTACGGCTTCTTTTAAATAGGTGCCTGTGTCATCTTCTGCAAGCTCGGCAATTTTTTCACCGTCAAAAAAGAATAAGTCGCCTATACCCGGCGGAACAAGCTCATTTAAAAAGCTTTGTACTTGTTCTGAATTAAGCGTTTGGTCTTGTTTGCCGTTTTCACTTAGCGTAACAACTTCATCGCCATTACTGCCCCAAGCGCGCTCGATAACATAAGCGTTATGCTGGCCTTGATGTGTATGGGTAAACTCAAGCGTTACTTTGGCTTGGCTTTGGTTGTTATCTTTAAGCGCTTTTTTGTTTATTTGCTCACTTAAAAAGGCGGTATAGTCTTTTTTATGCACTGTATTACCCAGTGCTCGGCGACCAAGTAACGCTAAACGAATGGCCGTTAAAATAGAGGTTTTACCTGCACCATTTAAACCACCAAATAAAATAATGGGCTTTTCGTTAAACTCATCTTTTTTTGGTGTGAGGTCTATATGTGTGGTTTGGTTAAATACACGAAAATTATGCAGTGTTAGGCTTTTAAAAATCATGATAAGCCCTCTTTAACTAGTAGCTTGTTGAGCGCTTCAAGCTCTTGTGAAATTTCTTTTACTTCTTTTGATTGGCGCATTTGATTTTGGCGACTTTCTAAATGTTCTTCAATAATTTCTTCGGCAGATTCCCAGTCTTGCTGTACTAATCGGCCAAGTTTATTAAATATGCCTGTGCGGCGTGTTAAACCACTCATTGATGTTTCAAGATCAATCAGCTTTTTAATCATATGCGGTGAAATACCATGCTTGGGGGCAATGGTGTTTAGTAGCTGGCTTTCTTCACGGCTAAATTGTGTGGTGTCGTCCAGTGTCCAATCAAGGTCATAGCCATACACTTCTTTAAAAATGGCTGGCAGTGAGTCATCCCAATCAGGCTCGTTAGGGTCGTTCAACCATTCGTGGCGCACAGCATGAAGTTCTGGAATAGTGATCAGTGCTTGGCCACTTAAATGTTTTTCGAGTTTTTTTTGTAGTTGCAGTAAAACGCGTAACATAAAGCGGCGGTATTTAAGTAGGTAAGGGCCTGTTGTGTAGTCGTCTAGTAATACTTTTTCGCCATCTTCTTTGAGTGTTTTAAACGCTAAGCGTCCATTACGGCGAATATGGTTACGGTATTTCTTTTTAAGTGCAGGTGACGTACTGCGCGACAAAATATTACGGTATTTAAGTAATGGCTCCATCCATGTTTCACCGTTTGCTACTAGGCTTTCCATCGCGCGGTCTTTTGTTACTACGGTACATGTCCAACAGCCAAAACGTGAGTTACCACATGACGGTGTTGTTTCGTCTATGACTAATGGGCATTCACCTTGACCAGAAGAATCTTTGTAAAGGTTCCAGAGAAGTAGGTTTTTACCACCCCATGGGTTTTCCCATTCTAGGTCGTATTTATCTATCCATTTATTGCGTGGGCCGTATGGTGTTTCTTGTTGTTTTAAGTGGCATAAACGCAGGATTTTCCATACATCATCAACATGCCATGTGTCGATAGGGGTATAAATAAATGCATTGGCAAGTGTGGTGTGCACTGCGAGGTCTGAGCCATCAATTTTGTGCTTTTTAATTACTTGCGCCCGCGATGCACTTTCTTGTGAGCGAGAGCCTAATACAACAATGACTTCATCATATTGGCTTACTTTTTCAGTTATAAAGGTACTTACAGGGTCAATTTTCATGCGCTCTGTGCACCAACGAAAATTACGCGTTGGTGCTGGGTAGCCTTTACCTAATAGGTTTGACCAAAAGGTTTGTTCTGTTTTAGGTGTCACTTTATGTGCTGTAATAGGTAAATCATCACGCTTGGCACCATCGTTGATTGCTTTTAGTGAGTTATTTACATGATCAACAACCACAGGTGTTTCTACCAGTGTGTCCGAAGCTACCACAAAGACAGGCTTATGGCGTTGCTCTGGCTCTAAACCTAAAAGCGACATATAAACAAGTGCCATGACAGCTGATGAGTCTTTACCTCCACTATAGCCAATAACCCACGGGCGGGTGTCAGCTAGGTAAACACGTTGTGTGTCTGCAATAAATTCACTTAAATAACGACCTGAAAACTGCTCGTTTTCGATAAAATCGATATACTCTTCTTCCAAGTCGTGTTGGTGTATTAACTTCATGCGTTTAGTAACTTGTTCTCTTTCTGTAATTCTTCAGGCGTGGGTGTTAGGCCAATTTCACGTTTAATTTGCATTGCGGTTAAAAAGATATTTGATACCGCTTTTGATAAACGCCCATGCTGCATCGCTCGGTTCGCCCAGGCTGGGTTTGATTTGAGCCAGTTTACTTTACCTAGCTTTTCGATGTAACCGATTTGTTGATTTTCGTCTAGTTTCAATAAGCATTGCCCGACAAAAGCTATTGCTTGAAGTCCAATACCATGTGCACTTATAAATTCTTGCCTAAATTCAGGTGCAGCTAAAGTTTTATTTTGAACTTGTTGCCACTCTAGCATTGAGTCATTTAGCTTACTCCAAAATTTAACTGCAATGGCTTTTTCTCCGTCAGTAAAGCCCTCTTTTGGTCCTTTACCAAAAAGTGTTCTATTTGATTGTTTTATACCACTTAGAGTGAAAAGCTTATTACTTCTCACAGAAATAGAAGAACGTTCGAATTCAGTGAAGCCTAAAAATGGCTTTGAATTATTTGCTAGATAGCGCGCTATCTCAGAAGACTGATCGCGGTGATCATAAAGTGTTGCAAGTGAGGAGCTGGGTCTTACAGCATATTTGTTTAAATCTGCAAACATTTGCTGGCTGCGCTTTAACCCTTCATCTACAAAAAAGAGTACAGCAATGTTGTCTTGGCCAAGCTCTGGGCTTTCTTTTATTGCTTCTTCAATTGCTGCGCGGCGGTGTTGGCCGTCATTAATAAGAATTTGTGCATCCATTGGTACAACAAGTGTACCTAGGTTTGGGTTTTCTACTGAATTTTTAAATTCCACCTCGGTCCCTACAGATGCCGTAAGTGCTGAAAATACATAATCATCAGGTGAATCTAACAGGTAACGTGCCATCTCAGGAATTCTGCTTTTATTAAGCGTTCGTTGTGAGCGAAGTTCGGCTGGTACCTCTTCTTCATCATACATAAAAATCTTAGGAATAATGCGAAGAGGGCAAGTGGCTATATAAAAAGGTTTACCGGCTTGTTGCCCTCGAACCGCAGGAAAGCTGTAATAGTAATTAGAGTCTATGTTGCTCATTGTGTTTTACGTAATAATGAGGTGTACGTAATATTATTACGTACATTACGTGTTTTTTCTAGTTTTTTAGCTATTAAAGATAAATAAAATATATCTTGTACGTTATATGTTCGTTTTTTATTGTTGTGTTTTATGAAATTTATCCCCTTTCAGCTCCACTTTCCAATACGCAAACACTTTCTGCAGAATGTCCCAATCAGGCCATTCTGCTTTTGGTACACCTTTAAGCATTTGTGCTAACTTTTTATCAAAACGTTGTTGTGCTCTGTATTCGTTTGTATCTGGCTCAATAAAACCCAGTTTGTTGTAAAGCGGTTGCAGCGGGTATTCGTTGCCATAGTAAAAGTAGTCTATGTCTTGTTCGGCAAGTTTTACTTTTATGCGCTCGGTAAGTAGCGGGAGTTTTTTGCTGTAATCATCATATTTTAATAGCGTTACTTTGCCTGAGCGCATGTGTATTTTGATTAGGTCGATGTCTTCAATATCACCATATAGCTGTGCAGCACAGCCAATATACACTCTTAAAATTGCAGGTAACTTGTTTAAATATTGCTTGGGTAGTGTGTAACTTTGGCTATGGTTAAACTCACCAATGTTGATTTGCTCGAATACATGAGTACAAGCATTCGCTATATTGGCCGGTTCTGCTATTGAAAATAACAGTGCTTTGGCTTGCTCAAGGGCCTGGTTTAAGCCCTCAAAGTGCGTTTTTATGTCGCGTTGTAGCCGGTTAGGTAAATGGCTTTTTGCTTGGCGTTTACCAAATAGGCTTAGTGCAAAATACACCAGTAAATCTTGTTGGCGCTTTTGTTGGGCAGCTTCAAATTCTTCGAAATCAAATTGGCTTTGAGCAAGTTCAAACGCTTTGTTGTGGCTGTTTATTATTGCTCTTAGTTGCTCACTTAATTCAAACTCGTCGTTAGCAGGTATACGGCCATAGTGTAGGCAATGCTGCCAAAAAACTTCAAATAGTTCAGTGTGTTTTTCAAATACGCTTTGTTTAACGCGTTCGGGCAGTTTTTTAGCAATAGGGCGCTTTGTAATATGTTGCCATGCATGGTTATTAAATTGCAGTTCAACGTGATGTTGCTCTAATAAAGCCGGGCATTTAAATACGGCGATGATCCCTTGCCCAAATGGTAGTGTGCTTACATTTAACGTTTGCTCTATATATTCTCGTATTTGTGATTGGCTATAGTATTTTTGAAAGGTGTTACGCTTGGTGATCACGCCATCTTTATAAGGTTTAAATTGCTCAAATATGTTTGAGTTAATTAGCATAACTGATACGAGTAATAGCTTATCACACAGTGCGTATGCTGCTTTAAGCGTTTGCTCGCGCTCGTCGTAGTCTTCAATTACATTCAGTACAAAGCCGAGGTTTACTATGTCGCTTTGCACTTTGTGGCCATTGGGTTTATGTACTGGGTCCCATGCGTTTATGTTTAGGCCATGGTTAATGCATTCGTTGTAGTCGTCCCCCAAACCACTACCTAGATCCTGTATTGAGTAATCACCATTTAAATACCCAAATTTGGCGAGCTTTTGAAAGGGGGCAGAGAGCCTATCGCGGTTTATTGCTGTTTTATGCCGCTGTATTGCATGTGTTGTTGTATCGGCAGGTATTGGTACATGCTGTGTAAGGGCAATTAGATCGCCTTTGTCATTGAGTTGATAGCCGTGTCGTTTAATGAGCTTTTCCCACTGATTTTTAAAACCAATGGTTTTGGTGTTTTGATATAAGCCTATTTGTTCACCTTCACGCGTATGTTGTTTGAACTGCTCTATAAGTGGATGGTTTGGCAGTACAAAAGCTTCTTTTCGGTGGAGTATGGGGGGATTGTTTGAGCTTTGGTAATCTGTGATTTTAAAGGTGTTTTCGAGCAAGTTGACAGTAATGCTGGTATGTAATTGTGGGTAAGCATAGGTTTCGAAGTCTGGGTAATACAGCAGGGTAAGTTTAAAGTCGCGTTTGAAGAGTTTGAGTACGTTCCAAGGGTGTTCAAATTGATGATGGTTTATTGTGTGCTGCAAGAGTTGGTATAACTCGGCTGGTAAAACGGTTTGTAATGCACTTTGGTGCAAGTAAATTGCAGTGGGTAATGATTTACCCACTGTGAGGCTTTTTACCAGTGTTTTAAATTTAGGGTAGTTTATTAAAGTCGACATTTTCGAAGTAGTAATAGTAAGCCCTGCCACGTTTCTCAAAGGTTAGGTCACCACGCTCACGACGATGCATTAACTCGCACCCACTTATTTTGAGGTGTGCTTGAGTTTGTTTGCTGGTAAGCCATTGTTTTGATGTGTTTGGCATATGCGTAGCACTTATAAATAGTTGTTTTTAATATAGCGCGATTTTTTGTTTTTTTATATGTGTTGGTTGTTGGTTAGGGAAGTTTGAACTTCAAGCACACGTTCACCCATGTAAAAGCGCTCTCTGTTGAGGTTTTGCTCGATCACTTGGGTGATGAGCTGCTCGTAAATACCGATTTGTTCCACGATTATTCCTTTTACGGCTTTGTTGTAGTTGCTGTAACTCCTTGAAACGAGGTTTAGTTTAATTTATTGGGGTGAGGTTTGGAAGGGATGTGGAGTAGGAGGTTAGCCTTGACTTTGGCGTGTTTGGTTGTGGAGGACCCTGACCTTCGTCAGGGAGACGAAACTATTTTAGGGTGACGAATGACGTGTAGGTTTTGCGTCATGGTTAGTTTTTTATTTGTCTCCCTGAATTTATTTCAGGGTCTAGGGAGGAGAAATGCCTTGGCGTTAGGGGGTCATTGAGATGGACCCTGACCTGCGTCAGGGAGATGATGGTGGGGGAGTGGAGACTGGGGTTAATTGGCATGGGCCCTGACCTGCGTCAGGGAGACGATGGTGAGGGAGTGGAGACTGGGGTTAATTGGCATGGACCCTGACCTTCGTCAGGGAGACGATGGTGGGGGGGTTGAGATTGGGGTTAATTGGCA
>NZ_PNBY01000270.1 GCF_005886875.1 Pseudoalteromonas aurantia
CTGCGAAAACACGGAGTATGGGCAGTCATTCGTACTGGCAGCTCTTTTTCTTCAAAGATTTCGTCACGCGCACAGTTCGTCAGCGGCACTTCAGCGGTAGGGATCAGGCTAAAGCCATCATCGTGCTCACCCAGTTTCTCTGTGTGGAATAAGTCTTCTGCAAACTTAGGTAGCTGACCCGTGCCTAACAAACTGTCTTTATTCACTAAATAAGGCACATACATTTCGGTATAGCCGTTTTTATCGGTGTGCGTGTCGAGCATAAACTGCACCAACGCGCGATGCATGCGCGCGATTTGCCCACGCATTACTGTAAAGCGGGCACCCGAGAGCTTC
>NZ_PNBY01000028.1 GCF_005886875.1 Pseudoalteromonas aurantia
AAATTAGTTGACCACTACAAGCACCTTATAGTGAAGAAATTATCAACCAATCACAACTGTAGGCTCGAAGCTCATTAGGAGCACTGAAATAACAGTTAAGCCCGGATATATGTCAGAGCAACGCTTTATTGCAAGTGGGTCAAACGTCAAACATTGTCAGCGACGAAATGAAAAAAAGAGGTAGTTTATTCTACCCAGCCAGAGTTATTTTGTTTGAGACACTGGGAGTGTCCATATATGTCTAATACAACATAATAAAAAAGAAAATATAGAGAGTAAATAAGCCACAAAGTGTGGCTTATCAACAAGGACTCTAAATTAGAAAAAGCTAGAAGATAAAATCAACACCAAATGATAGTGTGTCTGAACTGCCGTGGAAGTCCCAACCGGAGGGTTCATGGCCCTGATCGTTAAAATTATCAAATTGAACTTTTAAAGACGCACTGCTTGCGAAATCGTAACGAACTCCGTAACTTATTAATGTATGTTCTTCATATTCGCCACCGTTGACTCTATCTTGATCAGCTTTTGAGTAGACAATGTATGGCTGGAACTCATTCCACGTATAAACCAAAGATAAAATGAAGGTGGGCCATTCCTCTTGGTAACTGTCATAGCGTCTTACATAGTTATATTCAAATAAAACTGTAAATGGACTAAAATCAAGCGAACCGCCTACCCCATAAAATTTTTGCGAGGTTCTCAAACCTACACGGATTGTATCATTATCCATAACAAAATCTCGGTCCAGTTGATGTTCCATATACGCCACACGTACATCAAAAAAGTCGCCAGAGATATTCCAACTGACTCCCGTGATGTCGCGCCAATTTTCATTTACACCAATCGCTTTATTTTCGGCAGTATCATAAAAACCTTGTTCTGCATAAAAACCCATCTCTTTATTGTCTTCAGAGTTTTCATTTCCATAGTATGCAGTGACATTATTTGATAAGTCGCCCCATGAGAAATCTTTAGATATGTGAACACCATTAAACTGAACAATTTGCCACCAGTACAAATTTGAAGGTGGTCTCATCCATGGATAAGCAAACCCGACATCATAAAATTCAGAGTAATAGTACATTGGGATATTTCGACGCCCCAACATGAATGTCCAATCATTGTCAGTAAGGTAAGTTAAGTAATACCAACTTAACTCAGGTTTAAAGTCATCACTGCCCTTACTGGTTAATTGCGCTGTCATCATCAAATTATCAGCTAGGTTTGCTGTTGCTTGAAGTGCGATCATCGTCTCTGCATTAAATGTAAACTCGTTTTTATATTGACCAACTTCAAAAAAGTCAGCTGTAAAACGTTCGTCATCATCTAACGTCTGACCAGCTACAACAGATCCATAGCCACTGAATTTGACATCCGCTTTTACGGTAAAAGACAATGCTGTTGCCAAGATTAACAATAAAATTAAGGAATGTGTTATTTTCATTTTGTCACCTTTACCTAAAATTTGACAATAACTCTAACTTGGTCAGTAACCTGTGAAGCTTCAACATAACCAATTGTGCCAGGGTTAGCCGCTACGGCACTGATCACTTCACTCTCGGACCTCACATTTTTAGGTGGGGTCCCTTTACCTGTGAAGATTAATTTCGACCAATACGCTTTAATTTGGCTAGAAGACTTCCCAAGAAGTTGTTTATTAAATGCATTACGTGTCTTGTCACCTTCCGATAAATCAATGGGTAAAATGACTTGGCCATTGGCAAAATTCTTCATTTTGCCTAGGTAGATTCTCTTTATTTCGTTTTTAGTCAAATTGATTTGGTTTGATGGGTGAACTACAACAGCAACCTCAGCCAATGTGCTAAACGAACAAAATGAAGAAATAGCGACGGATAAAAAAACCGTTGAAACACTATATTTCATGATAGGGGCCTCCTAAGAAAACCATTTAAAAAGCATAAATGTAGTACGCATTCAAAGTTATAGAATAGAAATACAATATGTTCAAATAATAAACAATCGATCGATGGGTAAGTATAAAAAAATAGTGGCTTTTAATATTTAATTCAGGTTAACGAATACAAAAATATTACAGGCTATGGCATTGAAAGTATTAATAACAATAATCAAAAGCGGTATTGAATACTTTAATGGCCAGATAAGCTCTCGAGCCTGTAATTTTAATTGTGTATCTGCTTATAATTAAGCCAGTAATGGCTGAGGGTAAGCAATATGGATAAGAAAGCTTTAGAAGCCTTCGCTCGCGAAGCAGCTAAGTCGATTAAGACTCCTTCTGATCTTGATGACTTTAGGAAAATGTTAACCAAGGTGACGGTTGAGACAGCCTTAAATGCTGAACTTAATGAGCACCTTGGTTACGAAAAAACTCACCAACTAACGATAGTAACAGTCGAAATGACTACTCATCTAAACGCCTAATTACAGACGATGGTGAGATCCAGTTAGAAGTCCCTCGTGACCGTGACGGGTCCTTTGAACCCAAGCTTGTTCGTAAACATCAAACCCGATTTCAATCGATGGACGACAAGATCTTAAGCCTATATGCCAAAGGAATGACTACCCGTGAAATCGTCGCAACATTCAAAGAAATGTACGACGCGGATATCTCCGCCAGTCTAATATCTAAAGTTACAGATGCTGTTTTAGAACACGTGGTTGAGTGGCAATCTCGCCCGCTTGATGTGGTCTATCCCATCGTTTATCTCGATTGCATCGTCGTGAAAGCACGCCAGAATAAGCAGGTTATCAACAAAGCTATTTATCTCGCACTTGGCGTAAATATTGAAGATCAGAAAGAACTTCTTGGGATGTGGATGTCCGAAACCGAAGGAGCGAAGTTCTGGCTTAGCGTACTCACCGAACTTCAAAATCGAGGCGTGAATGATATCCTCATCGCGTGTGTTGATGGCCTCAAGGGCTTTCCTGATGCCATCAATGCCGTTTATCCAAAAACTCAAATTCAGCTCTGTATCGTACACATGGTGCGAAACTCAATGAAATACGTCCCATGGAAAGACTACAAGGCAATTACCACTGACTTAAAAGAAATCTATCAAGCAACAACGGAAGATGAAGCCCTTTTGGCGTTAGAGCACTTTGGTGATAAATGGGATGAAAAGTACCCTCAAATCAGTCGCTCCTGGACGGCTCATTGGGATAATCTCAATACTCTATTTAGCTACCCTCAAGATATTCGTAAAGCTATCTACACGACAAATGCTATTTAATCTCTGAACAGCGTGATCTGAAAAGCGACCAAGAAACGCAAACTGTTCCCGACAGATGAATCGGCTAGAAAGGTGGTGTACTTAGCGATAATGGATGCTTCCAAGAGGTGGACAATGCCTATTCATAACTGGAAGCAAGCTCTAAACCGTTTTATGATTATGTTTGAAGACCGACTAACTGAATACTTGTAACTAAGAGCAGTTACACAGAATTATTTACAGGGTCGTCGTCTAGTACACATTCTATTACTCCATGAACCAATCGAACGAAAGTTATTTGCATGCTGCCCTAATATTAGTAATCACTTTAATTATTTTGATGTGAGTTTCATATAACTTTATGAGTCAATGCCGTTACTTTGTCTTTCGAAGGCTGTGGTACCCACTCTGATAAATTAAAATAACTTAACTGCTCTCGCATCGCATGTGCTTGATCAGCCATTTTCTTAGCGGCTGCCATCGCCTCTTCTGTAACTGCTGAATTAGTTTGTACAAGCTCTGAAAGCCTCTGAACCACAATGTCTACTTCTTTGATAGCCTGTTGTTGTGTTTTAGTTGACCCATTTATCTTCGTTATATTCGCACTCACATCAGACACGGCTTCCATAATTTGCCCAAGTTTTTCACCCGAACTATTTGCCAGCTCGGTACCCTGTGCAACTTTGTGGTTACTGTTGCCAATAATTTCTTTTATTTGTTTAGCTGAAGCAGCACTACGGCCGGCCAATTCCCTAACCTCATTAGCAACCACTGCGAATCCACGGCCATGTTCACCAGCACGAGCCGCCTCAACCGCAGCGTTCAATGCCAATAAATTTGTTTGAAAGGCAAGTTCATCGATAACCGATACAATCTCATTAATGTCTTTACTGGCTCGATTGACCTCATTAATGGCCGATACAGTTTGGGTAGATAACTCTCCGCCTTCGATTGCAATTTGCTCAGCATTAGAAGCCAATAGCACAGCCCCATTTGATTGATTGGCAACCATTGTTAGCTCGTCAAGCATATTGGCAGTACTTGCTCCAGCCTCTTCAAGATTTGCAGCTTGTTCTTCCGTTCTTTGGCTAATCTCGGTGTTATTCGATGCGATTTCAGCAGCACTTTGAGCTACATTATTTGAGGCCGATTGAATATCTTGAATGACATCAGTCAACTTTAAAATTGTTGAATTAATGTCTTCTTTTAAAGTACCAAAAACACCTGAATATACGCCTGTAACATGATGGCTTAAGTCACCACGTGCCAAATTTGAAATGACGTCACTAAACTCACTGATGGCTTCTGAGACTTGGTCGGTAGAATCATTCACCCCTTCTTTAAGACGCTGTAATTGCCCCTGCAAAGGCAATGCTATATTGTGCGTGAAATCACCTTTAGACATGGCTTCCATCACAGTGCCTAGCTCTTCAATGACCAAATTTAAGTTTTTAACCGAATCATTAATGTCAGCTTTAAGCACATTTAATTGACCTGACATTTTTGACTTAATAACTTGGTCAAATCGGCCATGACTGATTGACATAATCACCGTAGAAATCTCAGAAATAGCAATATCTACAGAGGTTATAGAACTATTGATATTGTTTTTTAACTCAGCTAACTGACCAGTCGCCTCAACTTGAATTTGTTGCTTGAAGTCGCCAGAACTCACGCCTGACATAACTTGTCCAATTTCACCCATGATGGTGTCTAAATTACCAATACTAGAGTTTATACTTTCTTTTAAGTGACCCAATTGACCTGAAAGCGGCACATCTAATTTAGCAGAAAAGTCCCCTAGCTTTAACGCTGACATCACGCCACTGATGCCACTTATCGCAACTTGGACACTGTTTACTGAGTTATTCACACTTTCCTTTAAATTACCTAACTTACCTTTAGCAGTTACTGTTACTTGTTCCTTGAAGTTACCTTGTTCGACATTTTTCATGACATGCACAATACCACTCACCGTCGAATTAATTGAAGCTAATGAATCATTGATATTCGCCTTTAACGAGTCAAGCTCTCCTGACATAGGGGTCGTTAATTGGGTATCAAACTTTCCATCAGACATGTCTAGTGAGATTTGGTTTAGTTCTGAGATGGCATCACTCAATGTGCTAGCACAATTATTTGTCGCTTGTTTAAGTGAATCTAACTCACCCCGACAACTGACTTCTATCCTGTAATTAAAATTGCCTGATGCAAGCTGATTCATCACACTGTTCGTTGCAGTAATTGAAAGTTGAATGGCCTCCAAAAGAGAGTTAAATGCCTGCGCACAATTACCAATTTCATCACCAGAACTAATGGGAGTACGCAGTGAAAAATTTCCCTGTTGCTCAACCAATCTCATCGTGGCTTCGAGATCAAAAACAGGGCGTGTTAAAGTGCGCGCAAACCACAAAGCCCCAGAGGTGACTATTAAAATGGTAATAGCAATAATGAAAACTAACTTTTCTATGAGTGATGTTACTGAAGCAAAGGCTTCATTTTCGTCAATCTCAGCAATCAGAGCCCAATTAATATCGAATACTTTAACAGGTATATAAGTGGATAGAACAGAGTTTCCGTTATAGTTAACAATGATTTTTTGATTGGAAAGGTTATCGAGTGCCTCGTTTACTGCGACAGTATCAACGCGCCCATTTTTTGGAAACTTAAACGAATTACTCACTGAATGGAATTTACTATCTAGGTATGAATCCGAACGCATTAATTTCTCAGGACCCACTAAATAGGTTTCTCCACTATTTCCTAAGCCTTCTCTCTCAGTCATGATTTCATTGATCGAATCGATAGAAAGTTGACCCACAATGATGGCAACCACTTCACCCTCGACTATAATTGCACGACCAACGAAGCTTGCTGGGGCGTTATAGGACGGCATATACTGTTTGTAATCAGCAAATTCTGTTTTATCTGAGCGGGTAGCATGCTTTAACTGACGATATAAATCAGCTAAATTGCTTTTAGCGTATGGGCCTGTATCTAATGAGGTCGCGTAATCAATTTCTTTAAAAACAGAGTAGACAATATGCCCTGTTAGTGGGTCTATAATGAAAATATCATGAAAGCCATAGATATCTGCCATATCAACAAAATATTGATGATAGGCCCGATGTGCTAGATCGTAATTATCAAAATGACCCGTTTCAAATAATTTCTGTTTCTCACCTATGGGGTATTTATTATTAGAAATGTAACGCATTTGTAATTCAACGCTTATGTGGCTCATCCCAGCTAACTGTGCTTCTGCTGTAAATTGTGTGTTTTGAGGATTTTCTTTTATAAAGCGTTTAGCAAATTTATTGCTATAAAAATCTGCCAAAATGGAAGGTGTATGTGATGATTCAATTTGGTTAAAACTAGAAATAAATTCATCTGCTATAATGGGCAACATTGGGTTTGCAATAAAAGTATCTAGTTGTCTCTCAACATTTGTAAAATACCGATTAATGGCACTTTTTTTTATTTGACTGACAGCACCCAATTGAGAATAAATCTGACTGGTCATAGAGTTAGATGCCGTAGAAAGTGCGATACCAATGATGATAAAAAGTGGTATTAGAGACACCGCTAACCAAGCAGAAATCAACTTTTTTGTTAAATTTAATGATTTAAGCTTTTTTGCAAACTTATGCATTAATATTATCTCCATGGCAGTGAAGTACCTATAGAGCATAGAACAGAACAGCTTAAGATCTAGTTATTCAGACCTATAATATTAACTATATTATAATTTTCTATTATTGATTGCACCAAAGAGGCTATTCACTGAAACTAACCTACCGTGCACATTTTTAAATTCAGCGTGGCGTCTTGAACGCCTTTTAATAAACTTCCTCATATTTTAGACTTCTCCATAATCTTTCGATAAATACATTGTCTATTCAGCGACCTTTATCATCCATGCTGATCCGTACATTTTGCTCAAGCAGCTTCTGTGTGAACTCGGTACTGGTAAACTGACTATCTTGATCTGAGTTACACATATCAGGTGCACCATAGCATTGAATTGCCTCTTCAAGTGCTTCGATGCAAAAGTGCGTATCCATAGCATTTAAAAGCCGTCAGGACAATACCTTTCGACTATACCAGTCAATAATCGCGGCCAAGTATAAGAAGCCTTTAGCCATGGGAATATAGGTAATATCAATTGCCCAAGCTTGGCTAGGGTAAATCTCGCCAATGCCCATATCCCGCATGATTCTGACACTCCGCTTCCGATTAACGTGGCGATTCTTTTTAGCCAGTTCAGTACGAATACGTCGACTGTCCATAAATGGATACTGGAGGTGAATTTCATCAACCATACAGCGTAACTTAGCTTCCTCAGCACAGAGGCCTATAGGCTGACAATAGCGGTCAAACAATATTAAACAGCCCACATTGACGCTTTATCGATAGTTGGGTGGATTTATCCAGCGAATGCTTACGCTGTTCCCGATCTAACTACCGAGCACTTTCGCCAAAAAATTATTTTTCATGATTAACTGATTGATTTTGGCGTGTAGTTTATCTGTTTCTTCTGAGTTGCCTTTACCAGTTAAGCTCATAGAGGAGAAGATCATAGCCGCATTTTCAAGCAGTTCTTTTTCCCATGTAGCGATTTGGTTTGCGTGAAGAGTGTATTTCTGTGCTAATTAAGCAACGGTTTTATCTCCTTTAGCAGCAGTGGCCAAAGCCACTTTAGCTTTAAATTCAGGAGAGTGGTTTCTGCGTTTTCTAGTCATCATCTGTTCCAATATTTTTGGTTACTATAATACAGATCAATCACTTAAAGTTACGTCCGAAATTGGGGCCAGTTCTGTAGGGGGAGAAACGACATTCAATGAAGATACTAGTGTTTTAGAGTTACTAAAAAACGCTTAATGTGTGATTTATTGCTTGAACTTGAAAAGCGTGCAGCTCAGCATATCAAAGAGCGAGGGATTGCTAAGCTCGGTGTTAAGGTCAAGTTTCACGATTTTCAACAAGTAAGCAAAGAGTGTCAATTTGACGAGGTCAATGCTGCGGTTTTTTGTAATTTATTAAAAGAATTATTGGCGTGATTTCGACACAAGTCTGTCAGGCTAATTGGTATCCAAATTGGTTTATTAGACTCAAAACAAGGCCAACCCCAATTGGGCTTATTTGACAGTGAATAGACCTAGCAAGGGCTACCCTCAATGCACTTAGACTAAAAGATAAGTGTTGTTGGGGATTTTTGTGATAGCGTGAGATAAATAAAAAAATAACAATTCACAGGAGCGCACTATGCAATCGATTATGATTGTACTGTTTGGCATTGCCGGGATGATATTTGGGTGGTTTGTTTACTCCAAATTTATTGCTGAAAAAATATTTAAAATGGATGATGACTTTGTCACACCAGCCCATGAACTTAAGGATGGGGTAGACTATGTGCCTACGAATAAAGTGGTTTTATGGGGTCATCACTTTACCTCTGTTGCGGGAGCTGCACCTATTGTTGGACCTGCTATTGCAGTTTATTGGGGGTGGGTCCCCGCGGTTTTATGGGTAGTAATAGGAACTATCTTTTTTGCTGGCGTACATGATATGGGCGCGCTTTGGGCAAGTGCGCGGCACAAAGGTAAGTCAATGGGGGCGCTCTCTGAAACCGTGATAGGCAAACGCACTCGGGCTTTATTTATGATTGTGGTGTTTTTGGTATTGTTGATGGTTAATGCCGTATTTGGTGTGGTGATTGCGAATTCTTTTGTCGCTAACCCGACTGCGGTGCTGCCAGCGTGGGCTGCGATAGTCGTTGCGTTGGTAATAGGTCAGCTATTAAAACGTAAAGTACCATTGTTACCATTGTGTTTTGTGGGTGTAGCGATACTTTATGCCACCATTTATATGGGCACCGGCGCGCCGATAGCTTTACCGAGCGAAATATTTGGTTTAACTGACAAAGCCAGCTGGATTGTTATTTTGTTTGTGTATGCGGCTGTGGCGTCTTTACTTCCGGTATGGATGCTACTGCAACCGAGAGATTTTATTAATGGCATGCAGCTGTTGGTAGGGCTTGTACTGCTATACGGCGCTGTATTTGTGGTGATGCCCGATATTACTGCGCCGGCATTTAACACGCAAACGGTTGTTGATACACCGAGCATTATTCCTTTATTGTTTGTGACGATAGCGTGTGGCGCTGTTTCAGGTTTTCATGGCATTGTGTCTTCTGGTACAAGCTCAAAGCAATTAAACAAAGAAAAAGATGCGCGCTT
The DNA here is from genome assembly GCF_005886875.1 of Pseudoalteromonas aurantia. Lineage (GTDB taxonomy): Bacteria > Pseudomonadota > Gammaproteobacteria > Enterobacterales > Alteromonadaceae > Pseudoalteromonas > Pseudoalteromonas aurantia_A. The sequence continues at coordinate 9,431 of NZ_PNBY01000028.1, forward strand.
TGTCGGGTATTTGGGGGCCGTTGGTGAAGGCAGTTTAGCGTTAATCACTTTAGTTGCGGTGAGTGGGGTTATGCTGGCTGTGTCACCAGAGGAGTGGCATGAAATATATAGCCACTTAGGTGCAGGGAGTGTCTCTGCGTTTATTACAGGCGGCTCTAATTTGATCAGCAGTGGCTGGGGAATTTCTGCCGAAATTGCAGGCACATTACTTGCAGTAATGGTAGTGCTTTTTGCAGGGACGACCATGGACTCGGGTGTGCGACTTCAACGGTATATTATTCAAGAGTGGGGTGATATTTATCAACTTAACCTGCTTAAAAATGGCATGGTCGCGACGTTTATTGCCGTAGCATGTTGTTTATTGTTGGCGTTTGGTGCAGGTGGCGCGTCAGGCAGTGGTGGCATGATAATTTGGCCGTTGTTTGGATCAACAAACCAAATATTAGCCAGTTTAACGTTATTGGTGATTTCGGTTTATTTGATTAAATTGGGAAGGCCTGCGAAGTATACCTTGATCCCAATGAGTTTTGTGTTGGTCATGGCATTTTTTGCCGGGCTTATTAAGCTGGTTGAATATTATGAACAAGGGAATTGGTTGTTAGTGAGTTTGGATATTGTTGTACTGGTTGTGAGTGTCCTAGTGATGCTTGAAGCTTGGTCGGTGATAAGTCGCCTTAGGCAAGATAACGCTACACAACAGCAAACTCAATGATACAAGATAACAATTGGGTTTATCGTACAAACTGGTAAACACGGTACAAATAGCTGATAATTACGCCCTTAAATTAATCTTTAAGGGCTTTTTTATGTCTTTTCCTCTTGCGTTACCCTGTCATGATTTTTTAACCCAAGATGCCGATGCGGTGATTGTCATCGCTGCTAATACGCAAGGTTTGGGTCATACTCAGCTTGATGTTGCTTTGGCACCCTATTTAGCGGTTGATCAGCGCATTAATAGTAAAGCGACACTAGTACTGGCTAATGATCTACCAGGCAAGCGCTTAATTGTATCCCCAACAGGTCCATTACATCGTGATTATGACGATGTACGTCGAGTCTTTGACGCCGCAAAATCAGCCATCGTAGAAGCCAAAGCTGCGGGCGTGACGAAACCGGCACTTATTGTTACGGGGCTACCTGCCGATGAACGTTATAAAAATGCATTAGAGGTTGCTTTTCTAGGTGCATGCCAAGCGCTATGGCAGCCACTGGAAGCTCGTGAGTATCGTGGTGAAAGTATTGAACCGGTTACGGAAATACACTTAGTAGGCGCAAGCGACGCGCAAGCTAAGCAATTGAACGCAATAGCTTCTGGACAATATGCTGCGAGAGATTTATGTGGTACTGAGCCGGAAAGAATGGCCCCACCGCGTTTTGCTGACTATTGTGTCGAGCTCTTTGCAAACACGTCTGTATCCGTCGAAGTGATTGCTGATATTGATAAGATTGAAAGTGATTACCCTATGTTAGGTATGGTCGCCCGTGCATCTTATACTGTTGAGCGCCACCACCCTCGCGTTGTTAAACTAGAATATACACCAACAGGTGACGTAACTCGTACATTGATGTTTGTTGGTAAAGGCTTAGTATACGACACAGGCGGCGCTGATTTAAAAGTTGGTGGCTTTATGGCGGGTATGAGCCGAGACAAAGGCGGTGCAGCCTCTGTCGCTGGGTTTATGAAAGCGGTTGCTGATTTTCAGCCTAAAGGCGTAAAAGTAATTGCTTACTTAGCGGTTGTACGCAACTCTATAGGTTCAGACTGTTTTGTCCCAGATGAAATCGTAACGTGTCGCGAAGGGTTAAAAGTACGAATCGGTAATACCGATGCTGAGGGGCGCTTGGCGATGGGTGATCTATTAAGTGAAATGAAGGATTTGGCACAATCTCAAATTAATCCTGAATTATTCACTGTCGCTACACTCACAGGGCATGCAGCCCGTGCAGTGGGTCCATATAGCGCGTATGTTGAAAACGGCCCAGCCCGAGCTGCAAAAGTATCTCGTCAATTGGCAGATATTGGTGATTTGTGGGCTGATGGGGCTGAGTTATCACGTAGTCGCCGTGAGGATTATGATTTTATCAAGCCTCGCACATTGGCAGATGATGTGATCTCAAGTAATAATGCGCCATCGGCCATTACTGCGCGCGGGCATCAATTCCCAATGGCATTTTTAGCATTAGTGGGTGGTTTAGATAAGCATGGTAGCGATGCAGAACAGCCTATTCCGTATGTGCATATGGATATTGCTGGCAGTGGTGTTGAAGGTGGTGATTGGCAGCACGGTAAACCAACTGCAGCGACAGTGGCGAGCTTATTTGCCCGTTATTGCTTATAAGCCTACGTGTTAAGTGTGGTGTATTTATGATGCTAATTAAGAGTAGGCATTAGAGCAGACACTTAAAAACCAGACCGGACAATGCATGATATAATGCATTATCCGGTATTTACTTAAATTTTAAAACGTTGCACAACTTGGCCTAATTGGTGACTAGATTGTTTTAAGTTGAGGCTGGCATCAGTCAATGTCTGCGTTGTGTCTAATGATTGCTGGGTCGCATTCGATAAGTCGGTAATACGTAAGTTGACTTCTTGTGCTACGCTGCTTTGTTCTTGTGTTGCCCGTGCGATATGGCTATTCATATCACTGATCACCGTGATTAAGCGTTCAATTTCGTCTAATACTTGATCGGCTCCGCTGGCCTGTGCGACGGTATTCTCTGAAATTTCCTGACATGATTGCACTGCATTGACCGTTTCTTGGGCATTTTTTTGTAGCTTCTCAATCATTTTTTGAATTTCGTCCGTGCTTTGCCCCGTGCGGCTGGCTAGCGTACGTACTTCATCAGCCACGACAGCAAAACCTCTACCTTGTTCACCAGCTCTGGCCGCTTCAATCGCTGCATTGAGAGCCAGTAAATTGGTCTGTTCGGAAATGCCACGTATGACATCAAGTACGGAGCCAATATTATTGCTTTCGGTTGCTAAAATTGCTGATACTTTACTCACACTTTGTATGTTAGATGAAAGCGTTTGAATCGCTGTAATGGTATTTGCGATCACAAGTTTTCCTTGCTCGCTGTTTTGCAGAGCGTCTTTAGCTGCAATTTCTGCTGCATGTGCGTTTTCGCTGACGGCTTGTATTTGGGTGCTCATTTGTTCTACTGCTGTTGCAACTTGCCTGCTGTTATCATCTTGTTGCTCAATGTGAGTTAGATTAACTTTTCCAGCGTCGTCAACTTGATTAGCAAATTGTTCAACATGGCGGGTGTTTTCTGAGACTTGAGCAATGGAGTGGCGCATTTTTTCAGTGTATGAGTTGAAATATCGAGAGAGTCGAGAGATCTCGTCATTGCCGTGTTCATCTAGCTGCTGGGTTAAATCTCCTTGACCTTGAGATATATCCTTCATCATATCTGCTGCCAAGCGAATGGGGTGCAAGACACTGTTACTTATTACGCTGCTAAGTACAGCTAAGATAATAATAATGACCACGACATCAATGATCATTAGCCAGCGCAATTCAGAAAATGCCGCATCAATGGTATCTAAGTACACACCAGAACCGATTATCCATTGCCACGGCGTAAACCCTTTCACGAAAGATATTTTATCAACGGGGGTTTGAGCACCAGGTTTTGGCCATTTGTAGGGCACAAAGCCTTCCCCCTGTTTTTTTACCACGTTGACCATTTCGACAAATAGGCGCGTGCCATCTGGATCTTTACTATTGACTAAGCTGTTACCATCAAGTTGAGGCTTGAGGGGGTGCATTATCATTGTGGGGTTAAAGTCATTCACCCAAAAGTAGTTATCGCCATCATATTTCAAGCCTTTGATTGCTGTTAGAGCAGCATGTTTTGCAACAACTTCAGGTAATACACCTTCGAGGTATTGGGTGTGATACAAAGTGAGTAGGCTATGCGCTGTTTCTACCAAGTTTTTGGTTTTTTCATATTGTTGTTTTTCAAGGGTGGCATATTGCTGAGTCAGGTTGGTTATACTTAACAAAACCAGCCCGAGCACAACCACCATCAGCAACATCATGAGTCGCTGAAAAATAGTGAATCGTCGTAGAAACTGCATATAGGTATCCTTATAAAAATACACAATCCTGTGCATAAAAATAGAAGGTGAATACTGTAAGATAAATAATTAAAGAGGGACTGTCAGTAAAAAATTTGAATAATTTTTTCTTTTAAAATAGAAAGTTGTGATTTTTTGATGGGGTGATAATACAATTAGATTTTGGTCTAATATAAAGCCTACAAAAGTAGGCTTTATAGGAACTTGCAACCGTTTTTGATTACATGTCAAAATGTCGATTAAAGAAGTTTGTGATAGTTTGATGTAAATGGGTTTGCACTTTTTTACCACGTAAACTGTGTTTTGAACCTGGGTATGTCATCATTTCAAATGGCTTTGCATTGTCTTGTAGCTGCTTAAATAATTTGGTTGCATGAGTAAATAATACGTTGTCATCTGCCATGCCGTGATAAACCATTAATGGGCCATTTAAGTTATCCGCGAAGGGGAATACTGCACTTTGCTCATATCCAACCGCGTTGGTTTTTGGGTGTCCTAAGTAACGCTCTGTGTAATGGGTATCATATAACGCCCAATCAGTTACTGGCGCACCCGATACACCTGCTTGAAAGTAATCGCCCGCCTTAAACATGGCCATCAGTGCCATATATCCGCCATAGCTATGACCATAAATACCAATTCGTGTTGAGTCGACGTAATCAAGTGTACGTAAAAACTCAACCCCTTTGATTTGATCTGCAACTTCTACTTCACCTAAATGCTTATAAATTGGCGCTTCAAATGCTTTGCCTCGGTTATAAGAGCCTCGGTTATCAAGTTGGAAAATCACATAGCCTCGTTGGGCCATGTATTGAAAGTACAGGTTCTTACTGCGCCAACTATTGGTTACTCGTTGCGCATGAGGCCCCCCGTAGACGTTAACCATAACAGGGTGCTTTTTGCCTTTTTTCATATTGGCTGGTTTAAAAATACGATAGTGCAAGGTTTGCCCATCTTGCGCTTTAATCGTCCCGTACTCAGGTTCTGCAAGGTCGCTTAGGTAGGGGGTTAAAGGGTGGTTTTTATTCAGTGGATTTTGCTCAAGCCAAGTAATAAACTCCCCATTGACTTTACGCAAGGCAACCGAGTTTGGTTTATTAACAGCTGAACTGTTGTCGATAAATGTTTGGGCATCTTTAGCAACCACCACTTTATGATAGCTACCTAATTGAGTAACACGTTTGGCGTTGCTGTCTTTGAATATGCTGACACTATACAGATGCTGCTCTAATGGTGTATCGGCACGACCTGCAAAATAGACAAGGCCTTTTTGTTCATCAATGCCCTTTATAGAGTCAACGATCCACTCACCTTGAGTTATTTGGCGTACTAATTGACCATTAGTACGGTATAAGTATAGGTGTTTATAACCATCACGCTCAGAAGCCCAGATAAAGTGTTTTTTGTCGTTTAAGAAGCGTAAATCAAAGTGTAAATTAACCCAAGTATCGCTACGTTCTGTCAAAGCAACAGATTGTTTTTTGGTTTTGCTATCATAAAAGCGCAGCTCTAAGGCCTGTTGTGAGCGATTTTGCCATTGATATGACAATGTTTTATTATCTTTAAGCCATTTGGCTCTAGCGAGATAAATGTCTTGGTCTTTACCTAAATCAACCCAGTCTACTTGTTGATCATTGATGTTTACTACACCCAATGCAATTTTGACATTGTTTGTGCCCGTAAATGGATAGCGTTGATTGAATAACTTAACTTCATCGGCATATATTTCATTACGAATCGCTTCCTCAACAGGGCTTTCATCAATTCGAGTGAAGGCGACCTTTGATTCATCACCAGCCCACCAATAGCCAGTCATTCGGCTCATTTCTTCTTGGGCGACAAACTCCGCCATCCCATTTTTTATAACGCCACCACCATCTGTGCTGAGCGCTATTTCTTTGCCAGAGGCAAGTTCTAGGGCATATAAGTTTTGTTCGCGAATGAAAGACACATAATTGCCTTTTGGCGAAAATCGCGCATCTGTTTCAAAGGCCTCGGTATTAGTTAGCTTTTTACTTTTCCCCGTACTGACCTGATAGTGATATAGGTCGCCATTCAATGGAAATAAGAGCGCTTTTCCATCCGTTGACCATTTGTACTCTAAAATACCACGACCAAATACACGCTGCCTTTCTCGGCGTGCCTTTTCTTCATTCGATAATGTTTCTGGCCCAGAGAATAAGGCTGCAGAGTCAACCAATAAACGATTAGATTTGTCTTTCAGGTTGTATTCCCAAAGATCGTAACGGTTATAGTCATCGACCTTACCTTGTAAGTAAGTCACACGCTTACCGTCAGGAGAAAACTTGAGTTTTACAGGCGCTTTACCTGCTAAACTTGGATCATCAAAAATACGTTCAAGGGTTAATGGCTTGGCCGCAATACCAGTACTATTTAATAGTAATGGCAGGCTGAAGGTTAAAGACGCTAAAATCGCTCGCACAAGAATGCCTTATAAAAATGTAATTATTTAGTAAATGGTATAAGCAAGCATAGGCAATGGCAATAAATTGGGATAGAGTGCGAATAAAAATACGTTGGAGAGATTGATGACATTTGAGTTAGCCTCAGAATTACAAAGAGACTGCATCGCGCTGGCTGATTGGCCGTTATGTAAAGTGTTATTGATGAATGATAGCCAGTACCCATGGTTCATTTTAGTACCAAGAATAAGCGGTTTAAAAGAAATAATCGACTTAACAGATACACAGCAAAAAACATTTTGGTTGGAGTCGGCAAAACTCAGCGAGTTACTACGAGATGTGTTTAACCCTGATAAGCTCAATGTTGCTGCGCTGGGAAATATGGTGCCGCAGTTACATGTGCACCATATAGCTCGTTTTACAACGGATATAGCATGGCCAAAGCCGGTTTGGGGCTTGCGTTCTCCCGTTGCTTATTCAGATGAACAGCTTGTCGAACTCAAAAAGGCGCTATCATTATAGCGCCTTCTTCTTAGTTTAAAAATGTAGCGTTGGTTTATAGGCCCAGTATCGCTTTACCTTGCTTGAAAGTAACGTCTACAGGGATATTTGCAGCGGACAGTTTCGCTAAATCCGCCTGTAATTCAGCTTTTATGTCACCATGAGTGGCGATCAGTTTGCTTACTTTTTCATAGTCGCCATCACCTTGCAGCGTTAGGATCAACTGTGAGAGGTTTTTCATCGCGATGGCCATCTTTTGCATATTAACTTTGTAAAGGCCTTGCTTATTTTTAGAGAATGCACCTTGCTCTTTGAAGAAGTTAAAACGGATCATATTAGCTTTACCGTGTGCACTTGACGCACCAAAACGCACTGAGCGGAAGATCCCCGCCATAAAGGTCGTATAATAATCTTCTAGGGTACCTTCTGTGATCTCTCCTTTTTTGAGGAGCTGTTCAACCATATAAAGACCTAGAATATCGGCTTTGCCTTCTTCTAGGGCACTGGCATGTTCTTGCAGAGACTGGCGAACGGTGCCTTTTCCTGTGATGGTATTTTTTATACCTAGACCATGAGCAACTTCATGGAACATAGTATTGGCAAAGAATGCATCAAATGTGATGTGTTTACGTTGTTCAGGTACAATTAGTTGCTCAGAGATGGGGAGCATAATTTTGTTGAACTTTGCACGCATCGCATTTTTTAGTTGCAGGCGTCGAGTGCCTTTTTCTAGCTGTACTTGCTCATCATTAGGGAGATTAATAGCAATGGTTTTACTGCCGGCATTCGAGTGACCTGCGTAATAAATAACGTCATACGCATTTAAGTCAGCATCAGAGCCTGGTACTTCCTGCTTATATTTTTGATCGACTGGTAAGCCGGTTTGGAGTTCAGGTAAAAACGCAGCAAACTTAGCTAGGCGCTCGCTCCATGCTAAATCTTTAACAAGTACATATGACTCAAACCCAGCTCGATAGCCAAATAGCTGATCTTCATATGTTTCAATTGGACCAATCACCACATCGATTGGGTTATTTTTCATATCCATCCAAGCGAAATCAGAGCGCTGATAGCTGTTATTTAAAAGTGCATCAGCCCTTAAATTAAGGTAGTTGGCAAACTCTTTATCCTGGGCCAAAGTACTGGCTTCTCTTAATAACGATGCTGCATGTGTGAGCTCAGTACTAAATGCTTCAGAGTATGATACGCTGTATAGGGCGCCTTGTTCATCTCGCTTGATCAGGGAGTATAGCCCTTGTTTATCTTTTATGGCAGCAGTGTTTAATTCTTCTTTTGTAATATCATGGGGGTAAAACTCTGCTCCGGGGGTTTTTGTGTCAAAGCCAGAGAGAAAGACTTTGTCACCGTCCAATCTATCCCATGGACCATAATTAATATCGGCAAATTGACGTGCTTTATCGTCTTTGATACGGCCTAAAAATGTTGCTTTATCCGTTCCAAAACTTTGCTTCCAAAATAATTCATCCATTATTTCTGAGGCATCGATGAGCTTACTCAGCATCTTTTTCTGATTGTCGTTTAAGTGTGATAAGTCAGTATTAAGTGTAACCTCAGTATAAATATCGAGACGGGACTGGTTAGTATTAACTAACGTGTAGTGATGACTTTGCGCTTCAGAGTTGCTTGATTGAGCAGGTTTAGAGGTGTTATCAGAACAGGCCCCTAAAGCGAATGTGCTTGCAAGAAATAGTGCTAAGCTGATCTTTGAAAGTTTCATAGAAAACTCATTTTTTGTTATTGATTTGTGACGCCTACCATACCGGAATGCGTTATTAATTGCTGCCTTTGTATAATGTATTTGGCATTAAATATTATTTTCACCTAAATGAGAGAAGATGTTTTTTATACTTTTCTTAACTTTATCGAGAACTTAGTCAATACTAAGGAGTATAAGAATAAGCGTACTTTATTGTGCACATCATAAAAATTTATACCCCAAGGGATAAACTTATGTCGACAGAAAATGCTTTACTGACCATTCTAATAGATAGGATTAATAACGATACTTTAGTTTTGCCCACGCTCCCCGAAATTGCAGTCAAAGTTAGACAAGCCGCCGATGACCCTGAAGTGAATTTGGTGCAAATGGCGGATGTAATTTCTCAAGACCCAGCTTTGTCGGCGCGCATGATGAAAGTCGCTAACAGTGCTTTTATGGGGCGGTCGGTTAAAGTGAATACGCTAAACCAAGCTGTTACGCGCATTGGTTTAAGACAGATAAAAAATATTGCAACCGCAATGGCAATGGAGCAGTTATTTGTATCGAATAATAAATTGATCAGAACGTATATGGATAAGGCTTGGCAAAAAACATTAAAAGTAGCCTGCCAAGCTATAACCACAATGGATTTTTATTTACGCGTCAATAAACATACATCGTTAAATAAAGAAACAATCACACTGGCTTCGTTGGTTTTCAATATCGGGGTATTACCTATTTTAACCGAAGCAGAACGTCATCCAGAAGTATTTGCTAACCCAAGCTTTTTAGCACATGCAATACAAAAACTTGCAGGTAAAATTGGGGGAGCAATTATGCGAGAGTGGGGCTTTACTGATGACTTTGCAGAAGTGGCTGAAAGCTGGTCAAACCCAAACTATAAATCCGAACATGTATGCTATGTTGACTTCATTCGAGTTGGCGCAATTATTGAGAGTATCCTGCAGGTATCAGATAAGGCTGCCGCACTGGGCACATACGAAAGCAAAGGAGCGATCCGTTCATTAGACATGTTTACCAGTGATGAATATCTAGAAACGTTAGATGATGTGAAAAGCATGTTTGCATAACTCTGACAGCCACACATCATAGATAGGTAGATAGTAAGGTGGGTACACCTTACTATCGATTGCTTTTATCTTAAGCTAGGTCTTCGGCCTCGCCTAGGCTTTGGGTAAGTTCTTCAATAAGCTCTTTGATCTCTTCGCTCACTAAAATAAAGTCAGCATCTAGTTTAACCACCATATCCTCTTTAGGAATATCAGCGTTTTGCTCTTTGAGTGCATCAGAATAACTAAGGCGCTTGACCGAACCGTCATTTTGTAGCATGAACTTGACTCGCTCACGCCAGTCTAAGGCCAGCTTAGTAACACGTTTACCACTTTGTAGGTGGTGTTTTATTTCATCCGTTGATAGGTCGTGTTGCTTCAGTTTAACTTGTGCACCATTGTCATCGGGTTCTTCTAGCTCGGCATCAGTACCAATTGCAAAACCTTCAGGAGTTTCAAAGTTTGTGAGCCAATTAGTGAGAAATACATCTAAATCATAATTTGCAAATGCTGGCACAACTGGCAGTGTACCAAGAGATTTTCGTAATAATGCTAACAGTTCTTCGGCTTTATTGAAACTAGCGCTATTGACGATAACCCAGCCATTTTCTTGGTCGATAAAGGCAAACTGTAAACTAGATTTTTTGAACGCTTGTGGCAACAAAGTCGCCAGTATATTTTCTTTTAACTCGTCTTTTTCTTTTTTCTTTACTGGGCGGTTTTCTTCGCGTTCGATTAATTCGACTTTTTCGGCGACCATATCGTTAACGACTGCTGCTGGGAGCACTTTTTCTTCGCGCTTAGCACAAACTAAAATACTATTTTTAGAAAAATGTGACAGGCTATGACCATGTTTTCCTAGGGCTTTTGACCAGCCAAAGGTACTCATATCTTGGCTACCACATGGGCGAAATACGTCTTGCTCTAATGCTTGTTCAAAATCTTCTTGATTATATGAAACATCTTGTTTGAATCGATAACAGATCAGGTTACTAAACCACATAAAAACGGTATCCGTGCTAAAAATTGGTAGCTATGATAACAATAATTTACAGGCAGGGAAGGAATTAAAGTACCTAATTCGGCAATCTTGCAAGATTATTGTATTCAGGTTTTATTTTGCTCAGCTAAACATCGCAAGTGGGGCTTGCATGTTTTTCGGAAAGCTAATTGCATAAACGAGACCTTTGCCTTCTTGACTTGTTACTTCAATATCTCCATTGAGTGTTTGTTTTACTAGATTCAACGTAATGTGTGTTCCTAATCCGCTGCCGCCTTGATCACGTTTTGTTGTGAAGAATGGGTCGAATAACTTTTCTAGTTGAATAGCGCTTACTCCGCGGCCATTATCACGATATAAAATACGAACGTCGTCGTTATCATCGGTGATTTCAATATCAATGCTGCCTTTATCTATACCTTCAAAGCCATGTATGAGTGAGTTCATAATAAGGTTAGTAAATATCTGGCTGATCGCACCAGCGGGTAAATTTAGAGTCAGGTCTTCAGGGCATGAGATATTAATATCATGTTTGGTTTTCTTGATTTTTGGATGCAATGACCGAACAACCTCAGCAAGGTACTCTTTAAAGTTTATGGTACGAACTGCTTCACTGGCTTGATCGACCGCAATTTGCTTAAAGCTCGCAACCAGTTCAGACGCTCTATCTAAGTTAGTGGTCAATAAACTGGTGCTTTGCTTCGCTTCATTGATGAACTCTTCAAGTGCCTTTGGTGATAAAGTTTTTGCCTGATACGCCGCTTCTAATTGATGCAAGCGCTCCTGCAAGAATGATGTTGCAGTCACCCCAATGCCGACAGGCGTATTAATATCATGCGTAATACCAGCCACAAGCCCACCTAACGCCGCCATTTTTTCTGAGCCAACCAAGCGTTCTTGTGCCATATTTAATTCGTCTAAATATCGTTCTAGTTCTTTTTGTTTGGTAAGCAGTTCTTGTTCTGTTTGTCTGCGTAAATCAATTTCTTCAGTTAACGTGAGTTTTTGTTTCTCTAATTCGTATTTTTGTTGCTGTAAGTCCATCATAGCTTGACTGAGGTTAGAGGTTTTTCTAGCGACCTCTTGCTCTAGTTGTAAATTGTGTTGATCAAGTTTTTCATTACTGATTAAAAGTTCTTTTTGTGTTTGATCGAGTTGTTTTCGATATTCAGCGACTCTATCAATCAACTTGTTGAACGCTTCTTCCATCACTTTAAGTTCATTACGCTCGCTTGTACCAATGTCTATGCGCTGAGCGTCGATATTGTCTAGCTCAAAATCTTCGACTTGATCAGTTAAATCAGTGAGTGGTTCAGTGAGGAGTCGCCTAAAAGCGATTAAAAATAAAATAATGAGAAAAGTCGTCTTGATCATGGCATTGCCAATCAAGAAGTAAATCGAAATCATGATGCGGCTGAACACCACTTCACGGCTTGAGAATAAGGTTACGTCACCCACCTGAGTTGCTCTGCCAGAAAACTCAAAAATGAGTGGAAAGGTATAGCCGAATAAGCCTGAGGGCGTATCTTCAATGATGGCTTCTTCTTGAACCAGCTGCTGACTGTATAATTCATGTATATCGAGGGAGCGACCAAGTTGAGAGATTATTTCTCCACTATCGTCGCGAACAATTATCCCCTCTATCATTGGGATGGCGAGTAACCCCTCGGCTGTTGTTACGGTCTGTTTTGTGTTTAGTTCCCAAATAGCTCGAGTTAAACTGCGGCTAAACGTTTTTTGCAACATCGTAAGTTCGTTGCGAATATAGTCTTTAGTGTTTACGTACTCAGCAATGACTTGCCCACATGTGACAACGAAGGTTAGTAAAAAGTAAACCGAAAGTACATTCGTGAGTAGCTTTTTTGATAGGCTTTTTTGTAGCATGAATGAACCTAGGCTCCTCAATTAAGTCACAGCATGATATATGTACTTAAACTTAGCTAATAAAGCCTTAAAAATAAATAAATATCTGACATTATTGCACACAATAGCAATATTAGGTGAATATAAGGTTTTGGTACTTACTGATTTACTACTAAATATGTTATAAGTAATGTATTGCAATGTTTTCGATGACTAAAAGATAAAAATATTTGATATGAGTTTTTCTATATTAGTGTGTGATGATTCAAAGGTAGCGCGAAAGCAAGTTGTTCGTTGTTTATCGTCAGCGCTAGATGCTGAAATCGCCCAAGCTGAAAATGGTGTGCAAGCACTTGAAGTGCTCGAAGGAAAACAGGTTGATTTACTCTGTTTGGATTTAACCATGCCTGAAATGGATGGTATTGGTGTGTTAGAAGCAATTAAGGCGAATAAGATAGAAACATTCGTTGTGGTTATTTCTGCCGATATTCAGCCAGAAATGAAAGAGAGAGTCATTCGATTGGGGGCAATCGATTTTATTGAAAAACCTGTCACGCCTCAGTATTTATTGGATTTATTAACACAGTATGGTATTCGGTAAAGCAGCAGAAATAACCCCTTTTCACTCATTTATAATATACATTCGCTCGTTTCCTACCATTAACTTGAACAAAATGCATAAAGAATGTCTGCTTTTAGTGTTGACAGTTCGGCTACATTTCAGGCACTCTTGAGTCATGAAAATAAAATTTAACACTTCGACCATTATTATTACAACCACCATCCAGTCTGGATAGTGGCATAGGTCGGTGCGTATTTAAAAGGCCTGTGTTCACTAAGAACACAGGCCTTTTTTCGTTTTTGGAATGAGGAAAATTACCATGATGCGAGTATTAAAATTTGGCGGCTCATCTTTAGCCGACTTTAAATGTTTACGGCAAGTCCAGAATCTAATATTAAGCCAATCTGGAGATGAAGCATTAATTGTGCTTTCAGCGCCAGGAGGCATGACTGATCAGCTCGTTGAGTTAGCTGAGTTGGCAGAGCAAGGCGTGTCTTATGAGGAACAGTGGCAGGCTTTGGAGTCACGGGTTAAAGACTTACATCAACAAGTCGAAAAGCTCTATGGCGCAATCAATCATTGGCCTGACTTTATGGCGCTGGCAAATAAATTGGCGGGGGTCAAGCTGCTGCAACATTGCCCAGCTCAAATAAGAGCATTCATTATTAGTTTTGGCGAACGGGTTAGCTGCGCGCTCATGCAAACCATGCTAGGCGGTTCACAAGCCAGTTATTTAGATGCGACCCGCTGTATTTTAACGTCGGGTGGTTATTTAGATGCAGAAGTCGATTTAAAGGCAAGTAAATCACGTTTTGCGTCGGCAATGCGAGAACAGCCAAATAAATACTACATCATGCCGGGTTTCACAGGGTGTAACCAACAAGGCGCATTAACCACGCTTGGCCGCAATGGTTCTGATTATTCTGCGGCCGTGGCTGCAGCATGTTTGCAAGCGCAAGTATGTCAAATTTGGACTGACGTGGATGGTGTGTTTAACGCCGATCCAAGGTTTATCAGCAAGGCCACCAAAGTTGATTGGTTATCGTATAAAGAAGCGATGGAGCTGTCATATTTTGGTGCCAAAGTACTCCATCCTAAAACTATCTTGCCTTGTGCTAAAGCCGGGGTACCGTGTGAAATTAAAAACACCCACAATCCGGATGTACCAGGTTCTGTGATCAGCAATAAGCGACGGGGTGATGAGCAAGTCAAAGCGCTGTCAAGCTTAGATGAACTTGCAATGTTAACTGTTTCAGGTCCTGGTATGAAAGGGAAAGTCGGGATGGCATCTCGGGTATTTAATGCCCTTGCCCAAGACAATGTATCGATTGTATTGATCACGCAGTCTTCGTGTGAATTTAGTATCAGCTTTTGCGTTCATGAAGCTGATTTAAACTTGGCACTTAGTGCGCTTGAGTCGGCTTTTGAACTGGAGTCGCAAGCTGGTTTAATCGAGCCAGTTCAAGTACAGCGTGACTTAGCAATAGTGACATTGGTGGGCGATAACATGAAGGCTCATAAAGGGCTAGCGGCCAAGTTTTTTGCTTCGTTGGCACAAGCACAAGTAAACATTGTTGCAATTGCGCAAGACTCCACTGAAAGTGCAATTTCAGCGGTGGTTGATGGCAGCTTATGTAATGATGCGGTGAAGGTATGCCATGAAAACTTCTTTACTCATGTTCCTTCAATAGATGTTTTCTTACTCGGTGTTGGTTTAGTTGGCCAAGAGCTGATCAAGCAACTTCAAAAACAACAACAGTGGCTACAAAACCGTAATATAAAGCTTAACTTATATGGGGTAGCAAATTCTCGTCAACTTTACTTAAACGCAGATGGTGTGCCGTTTGATACTTGGCATAGTGAGTTGGAGCAACAGCAAGCCGGTTTTGCTTTGGATAAGCTAGAGGCTTTTGTTAAAGCTAACCACCTTATTAATCCAGTGATCGTAGATTGCAGTTCTTCTCAACAGCTTGCTGAACAGTATTGTGACTTTCTCGAGGCAGGCTTCCATGTTGTGGCCGCGAATAAAAAAGCCAATACGGGAAGTTATACATATTATCAAGCATTAAATAATGCGGCTCAAAGGAAGCAACGTAAATTCTTATATGAAACGAATGTGGGCGCGGGACTACCTGTATTAGATAATTTACAATTGTTGTTTGGTGCGGGAGATGAATTACTCTCTTTTAACGGAGTTTTATCGGGCTCTCTGTCATACATGTTTGGTGCGCTAGAAGACGGATTAAGTTTATCTGAGGCGACGGCAAAGGCGAAAGTAAATGGTTTTACAGAGCCTGACCCAAGAGATGACTTATCAGGTACAGATGTGGCACGTAAGCTTTTGATTATTGCACGAGAGTCGGGTTTGGCTTTAGAGCTGTCTGATATTGAAGTGGAGCCAGTGGTAAGTGACGCTTTTGCATCAGGCACATCGGTGGACGAGTTTATGGCTAAGCTCCCTGAACTGGATCATGATTTTGCGCAACGGGTTCAAGCTGCAGCAGAACAAGGTCAGGTACTAAGGTATGTCGGAAGTATTAATAACGGTCATTGTAAGGTAGGGATTGAAGCCGTTGATAAAGCAAACGCATTATATGATATTCGTGATGGCGAAAACGCCTTGGCGATATTAAGTCAATACTATCAACCTCGCCCTTTTGTTATTCGAGGTTACGGTGCCGGTGCTGAAGTGACTTCTGCGGGTGTCTTCGCAGATATATTAAAAACACTGTCTCGCTAGGAGTAAATAATGATGATTTCTATGTATGCGCCTGCCTCGATAGGTAATTTCTGTGTTGGCTTTGATTCTTTAGGCGCCGCACTTGCGCCAATTGATGGCACGTTATTGGGCGATATTGTCCATGTAGAAGCAGCCGATAAAGATCAGTTTTCATGTATTGGCCCGTATGCAGACAAGTTACCTTCTGAGGCCGAAGAAAACCTAGCGTATCAGTGCTTAGTGCATTTTCGCGAACATGTTGCTTTAGATATGCCACCCGTATCCTTGGTATTAGAGAAGCGCTTGCCCATTGGTTCCGGGTTAGGCTCTAGTGCGTGCTCAGTGGTAGCAACATTTGCTGCACTCAATAAATTTGCACATCCCGCGCTTTCTCAAGAGGCATTAATTGAATTGATGGCTGATTTTGAGGGTAAAGTTAGCGGAGCACGTCATTATGATAATATCACACCGTGTTATTTGGGAGGATTGCAACTGACCGCTGATTTGGTACCGAATAAGGCTATGAGTTTGCCTGTTGATGAAGCATGGTACTATGTTGCTGCCTACCCTGGTTTTGCGTTAAATACCGCCAAAGCAAGAGCGGTGATGCCTGATAGTATTAGTAGCCACGACAGTGTTGAGTTTGCTCAGCGTTTGTCGAGCTATTGCTTGTTAATGCAGAGCGCGCGTTTTGATGAAGCACTCGCGCTGATGCAAGATAGGATAGCAGAACCGTATCGCCAAGGTTTAATTACTGGCTTCAGTGATGCAAAATCAGCGCTTCCTGAGTTAGGTGCTGAACTGGTGAGTATTTCTGGAGCAGGACCCACATTATTTACGATTTGTAAAACATTAAGCGCGGCGGAGCAATGTCAAGCTTGGCTGCGTCAGCATTATATAAATGAGCATGGCTTTAGCCATATTTGTAAATTAGATAACCAAGGCACTCGAGCTATTTCTTTAGGAGCTAAATCATGAACCTCGTAAACTTAAAAGATGAACAACAACAAGTATCGTTTACTGATGCGGTAAAAACGGGGTTAGGACGTAATCAGGGGGTATTTTTTCCAACAGACTTACGCAAGCTAGATAATATTGATGCATTACTTGAATTGCCATTTACAGAACGAAGTACTGAGATCCTAGCGCATTTGATTGGGGATGAATTACCAAAAGATACACTCGCTGAAATGGTTACTCGAGCTTTCAACTTCCCTGTTAAACTCGAAAAGGTCGATAGCAAAAACTTTTGCCTAGAGCTTTTTCATGGACCAACCCTTGCTTTTAAAGACTTTGGTGGTCGGTTTATGGCTGAATGTGTAGGTTTGTTTAACCAAGGTGAACGCGTCACAATTTTAACTGCCACAAGCGGAGATACCGGAGCTGCTGTAGCACATGCGTTCTATAACAAGCCCAATGTTGACGTCGTGATCCTTTATCCAGAAGGAAAAATTTCCCTCGCGCAACAAAAACTTTTTACAACGCTTGGTGGCAATATTCATTGTTATGCGGTGAATGGCAGTTTTGATGATTGTCAGGCGTTAGTGAAGCAAGCTTTTTTAGATGAAGAGCTGAAAAGTAAACTCGGTTTGAACTCTGCTAACTCTATAAATATAAGTCGCTTGGTTGCTCAAGTGTGTTATTACTTTGAAGCATTGGCACAGTTACCGAAAGCAGAACGAAGCAACGTTCATATTTCTGTACCAAGTGGTAATTTCGGCAACGTATGTGCCGCTATGATTGGTTCAGTGATTGGGTTACCGATTAAAAAATTGTCGGCGACGACCAATCAGAATGACACAGTACCTCGATATGTCACTTCTGGTAACTGGGATCCAAAAGCGACGCTTGAATCTCTTTCTAATGCAATGGATGTGAGTAAACCTAATAATTGGCCTCGTGTCCAAAACATGATTGACAGTGGTAAATTTGACAAACATGATTTTTATTCACGTAGTATCTCTGAACAAGTGACTGCGAGTGTTATGCAAGATATTGCTAATTTAGGCTATATTGCAGAGCCGCATACTGCGATTGCGTATGAAGGGCTTAAGCTCGATAAAAATGATAATAGTACAGGTATATTTCTCGCTACGGCACATCCAGCTAAATTCAAAGAGTCGGTGGAAGAGGTATTAAATCAACAAATATCAATGCCTGATGTATTACAGAGCGCTTTAGGCAAAGCCTGTTTAGCTCAGCCCCTCGAAGCAGATTATACCCAGTTGAAAACGGCAATGTTTGCGTCATTGTTAGTGTCATAATGCCAGATGCTTGACTTGTCTATGTTCTCTTAAGGGCTGGGTTCTCCAGCTCTTACATTTATAACTTTAATTCACCGTGTTTTATTTATTTAATTTATTAATGTTTAAATAAAAAAATATCATTGCATAAACACTGTGAAATAAATTCAATCCCTGTTTAAATATGTTTAAATATGTTTAAGCTTATACAATAGGCATAACACGCATTAGAGCGTACAATACGGCTTTTATACCTTTACGTGCACCTAGGAGACCCCATGTTAGAACGTAACATGAATATTGCAGATTTTGACCCAGAATTATTTAACGCGATTGATCTTGAAACAACTCGTCAAGAAGAACACATTGAACTTATCGCGTCTGAAAATTATTGTAGCCCGCGCGTTCTTGAAGCGCAGGGTTCACAGTTAACAAATAAATACGCAGAAGGTTATCCTGGTAAGCGTTATTATGGTGGGTGTGAGCATGTAGACGTTGTTGAGCAATTGGCGATTGATCGTGCAAACGAACTGTTTGGTTCTACTTACGCAAACGTTCAGCCTCATGCTGGTTCTCAAGCAAACGCAGCTGTATTTTTAGCTTTACTAGAAGCAGGTGATACAGTGCTAGGTATGAGCCTTGCTCATGGTGGTCATTTAACGCATGGTTCTCACGTGAACTTTTCTGGCAGGTTGTACAATGCAGTGCAGTATGGACTGAATGAAGCAACGGGCGAAATTGATTATGAGCAAGTTGAAGCTCTCGCGCTTGAGCATAAGCCTAAAATGATCATTGGTGGATTCTCTGCTTATTCTGGCATCGTTGATTGGGCTAAATTCCGGGAGATTGCAGATAAAGTAGGTGCTTACTTATTTGTCGATATGGCGCACGTCGCAGGTTTAATTGCTGCGGGGGTTTACCCAAGCCCTGTGCCTCATGCTCACGTGGTTACAACTACGACGCATAAAACACTAGCGGGCCCTCGCGGTGGTTTGATCATTTCAGCGTGTGACGACGAAGCTATTTACAAAAAGCTTAACAGTGCGGTATTCCCAGGCGGTCAAGGTGGCCCTCTATGTCACGTTATTGCAGCAAAAGCAGTGGCATTTAAAGAAGCATTGCAACCAGAGTTTAAAGCGTACCAAACACAAGTGGTTAAAAATGCGCAAACAATGGTGTCTGTATTACAAGAGCGTGGTTATAAGGTAGTATCAGGTAAAACAGAAAACCATTTATTCTTACTTGACCTTATCGACAAAGATATCACTGGTAAAGATGCAGATGCTGCATTAGGCCGTGCGAATATTACTGTTAATAAAAACTCAGTGCCAAATGACCCTCGTTCTCCATTTGTAACCTCTGGTCTACGTATTGGTTCACCTGCTATTACACGTCGTGGTTTCAAAGAAACTGAGTCTCGTGAATTAGCGGGTTGGATCTGTGACGTGCTTGATAATATCAATGATGAGACAGTTCAAGCGGACGTGAAAGAGAAAGTAAAAGCTATCTGTGCTAAATTACCGGTTTACGCATAATTTAGCTCACAAAAACAGAGATTTTTGATATCATTAAGGCCGCTATATAGCGGCCTTTTTTGTATCCAGTTAAAAGTGAACAACTATGCATTGCCCATTTTGTACCGCCAAAGATACTAAAGTGATTGATTCGCGCCTGGTGAGTTCAGGTCATCAAGTCCGTCGTCGTCGAGAGTGTATTGAATGCCATGAGCGCTTTACTACTTTTGAAGGGGCGGAACTCGTCATGCCGAGAGTGATCAAACAAGATGGTTCCCGAGAACCATTTAATGAAGATAAACTCATCAATGGGTTACACCGAGCGTTAGAAAAACGACCAGTAAGCACTGAACAAGTTGATGAGGTGATACACGAAATTAAGTCTACTATTCGAGCAACAGGGGAGCGTGAAATCCCCAGTCATATGATAGGCGAATGCATCATGGAAGCGCTCAAAAAGCTAGATAAAGTGGCTTATGTTCGTTTTGCATCGGTATACCGTTCATTCGAAGACGTACGAGAATTTGGTGAAGAAATAGCGAGGCTTGCAGATTAATGGCGTTTAGCAGTCAAGATAAACACTATATGGCGCGTGCAATAGAACTGGCAAAAAAAGGTCAGTATACGACAACACCTAACCCAAATGTAGGGTGTGTTATTGTCAAAGATGACGTGGTAATTGGTGAAGGGTTTCATCAACGTGCGGGTGAACCGCATGCTGAAGTTCATGCATTGAAAGCGGCTGGTAGCCGAGCAAAAGGGGCAACAGCCTATGTGACTTTGGAACCGTGTAGCCATTATGGACGTACACCGCCTTGTGCCGAAGGCCTAATAAAAGCCGGTGTTGCACGTGTTGTTGCTGCCATGGTTGACCCTAATCCTCAAGTTGCTGGTCGCGGCTTAGCCATGCTGGAAGAGGCCGGTATTGAAACCGGTTCGGGTTTGCTTGAAACGCAAGCCAAAGTATTGAATGATGGTTTTTTAAAGCGTATGGAAATTGGCTTGCCATTTGTTACGTGCAAGTTAGCAGCATCTGTTGACGGAAAAACTGCCCTAAATAATGGCGAAAGTAAATGGATAACCTCAGTACAAGCACGTCGAGATGTGCAAATTTTTAGAGCGCAAAGCTGTGCTATTTTAACCGGCGCAGATACGGTTTTAGCCGATGATGCTAAGTTGAATGTGCGAGAAACTGAGTGTGATATCACTTTGCCTGAAGGCACTTCACTGCGCCAACCAATTCGGGTTATTTTTGACTCTCAAAATCGTTTGACGCCAGCGCTTGCGTTATTTCAATTTCCATCCCCTATCATTATTTTGAGAACATCCCTTGATAATACACAGCAATGGCCGCATTTTGTAGAGCAAGTTGTTGTCCCAAACAGTGGGGAAAAGATTGATTGCCAGAGTGTTCTTTTACTATTAGCTGAGCGCGGGGTAAATCGTGTTTGGTTAGAGGCCGGAGCAACGCTCGCAGGGGTTTTTCATCAGCGCAACTTAATTGATGAATTTGTCGTTTATCTTGCGCCAAAAATTATAGGGCATGATGGGCGAGGGTTATTTAATACCCCAGAGTTAACACATATGAATGAGATAACGGCACTTAATTTTACAAGTATTGAACGAGTTGGTGATGATATTCGTTTAACACTTCGAGCAGATTCATAGAGGCATTATGTTTACAGGAATAATCGAAGCAACAGGTACCCTGACAGAGTTAGTTTCGAAAAAAGGCGACTTAACTGTCCGTGTGACAAGTAATACCTTAAATATGCACGATGTGAAGTTAGGCGATAGTATTGCTACCAATGGTGTTTGCCTTACGGTAGTTGAAAAGTTCAACGATGGCTTTAAAGCTGACCTTTCTAATGAAACGCTTCAATTAACATTGTTTGCTGATTATAAACTAGGGCAAAAAGTAAACTTAGAAAAGGCATTGCAACCCATCTCTAGACTCGGCGGACATTTAGTCTCAGGGCATGTGGATGGTATCGCTACGATAGACAGTGTGCACCAGAATGCGCGAGCAACAGAATATTGGCTAAAAGCGCCTGAAGCGCTGATGAAATATATTCCTTACAAAGGATCCGTCGCGATTGATGGTATTAGCCTTACGGTCAATGATATTAAAAAGAATAAATTCAAGCTGACAATCGTACCGCATACTGCACAAGAAACAACGATTGTGGACTTTCAAGTCGGCACCCAGATTAATTTAGAAGTTGATCAAATATCTCGGTATTTAGAGCGCCTAATACAAGGCACCCATACTCCAACATCTGAATCGACTCTCACAACGAATTTGTTAGCCAAAGCGGGCTTTATTAAGTAACCCGGTAGCAAATAAAAAAAGACAGGTAAATTATGAATTTAAATAGCGCACAAGAGATCATTGAAGACATAAAAGCCGGTAAAATGGTTATTTTAATGGACGATGAAGACCGAGAGAATGAAGGGGATTTAATCATAGCTGCTGAACATATTTCAGCGGATGCCATCAATTTTATGGCAACACATGGTCGAGGCTTAATTTGCTTAACAATGACTCAAGAGCGTTGTCAGCAGTTAGATTTACCGTTGATGGTTCGCAATAACGGTGCTCAGTTTTCAACAAACTTCACTATGTCGATAGAAGCTGCCAAGGGCGTAACGACTGGAATTTCAGCCGCAGATCGTGCTCGTACAGTTCAGGCCGCAGTTGCTAAAGGGGCTATGCCACAAGATATTGTGCAGCCAGGGCATATATTCCCAATCATGGCTCAGGCTGGCGGAGTTTTAACTCGTGCAGGTCATACGGAGGCTGGGTGTGATCTAGCGCGCTTAGCGGGTTTAGAAGCTTCTTCAGTAATAGTTGAAATCTTAAATGCTGACGGAACTATGGCGCGACGCCCACAATTAGAAGTATTTGCCAAAGAGCATGATCTTAAAATCGGCACTATCGCTGATTTAATTGAATACAGAAACTTAAACGAAACCACCATAGAAAAAGTAGCACAGTGTAAGCTACCTACTGAATATGGCGAATTCGATTTGGTGACATATAAAGATACGATTGATAACCAACTTCACTATGTAATGAAACGTGGTGTAGTGAATGCTGATGAGCCGACATTGGTCAGAGTGCATTTACAAAGTACGTTTAATGATGTGTTGCTATCAGACAGAGGCGCAGACAGAAGCTGGAGCTTACATGGTGCGATGAAGCACATCAGTAACAACAATGGTGTACTTGTGATCTTAGGTAAACAAGAAAACCCTGCAGATATTGAATCTATGGTAAAGGCATTTGCCGCTGAAGATATTGGCGAAAGTGTTAATTTACGTAAATTCCAAGGTACATCACGTACTGTTGGCGTAGGCTCGCAAATTTTAGCGGATCTGGGGATCCAAAAAATGCGCTTGATGAGTATGCCGAAAAAATACCACGCCTTGTCTGGCTTTCACCTAGAAGTCGTGGAATACGTTGAACCTAAGTAGCAATAAATAACGCATATTTGGGTAGGGTTAAAGGTTGTTTAGGTAGACGTAAAGTTGTGCTATTATGCGCACCAATTTGGCAATTGCTCATACCAAGTAGCATGTAACATAAAAGGGCTGCTGTGGTATTACACAAGATTAGGATCATCTAATGAATATTATTGAAGGTAATAAGTACGCACCAGGCAAAAAATTTGCCATTGTCATTTCTCGTTTCAATGACTTCATCGGAAGCAGCTTACTTGATGGTGCTGTTGATGAATTAAAGCGTACTGGCGGCGTAAGTGATGAAGATATCACCGTGGTTTATGTACCTGGAGCTGTTGAGTTACCTCTTGCGGCTAAACGCATTGCAATGAAAAAAGAGTTTGATGCAATAATTGCACTGGGTGTGATTATTCGAGGCGGAACACCGCACTTTGATTTGGTTGCAAATGAGTCGAACAAAGGACTTGCATGTGTTTCATTAGATTATGATATCCCAGTTGCATTTGGTGTGTTAACAACTGAAAGCATTGAGCAGGCCATTGAACGTGCGGGAACAAAAATGGGCAACAAGGGTGGCGAAGCAGCTCTTGGTGCGCTAGAAATGGTTAACGTACTCGATAAAATTTAAGAGGAACATCAGTGAAACCAGCAGCAAGACGCAAAGCGCGCGTATTAGCACTACAAGCCGTTTATTCATGGCAATTAAGTGGCAACCCAATTGGCGATATCGAGCAACAAATGTTGATTGAAAACGATGTTACCAAAGTAGATGTTGAGTATTTTAAAGACTTAGCGCGTGGCGTTGCAGTTAATCAAAAGCAGCTTGACGAAATTGTTACACCACATTTATCGCGTCCTTTTGATGATTTAGATATGGTTGAACGAGCAGTTCTTCGTGTAAGCGCTTATGAATTGAAATTCCGTGAAGATGTTCCTTATAAAGTTGCTATCAATGAAGGCATTGAATTGGCAAAGATATTTGGTGCAGAAGACAGCCATAAGTTTGTGAATGGTGTGCTAGATAAAGCGGTTAAAGATATCCGCAAGTAACGGGCAACCAAAAGGAGAGCCGGCATTGGCCGGCTTTTTTGTGTATGAAGGAATTTGAATTAATCAATCGCTATTTTACTGGACGTGGTGTTACGCGCCGAGATGTTGATGTAGGGATTGGTGACGATTGTGCTTTGGTGAATGTGCCAGATAATTGTCAACTCGCAATTACAACTGACACATTAGTTGAAGGCGTCCACTTTTTTGCTGATATTCCACCTCGAGCTCTAGGACACCGAGCGCTTGCTGTTAACTTAAGTGATTTAGCCGCAATGGGAGCAGAACCAACTTGGGTTTCTCTGGGGTTGACCCTACCTAAAATAGATCCTGAGTGGCTAGAAGAGTTTACTGAAGGTATGCATGAAATAGCTGAATATTTTAATGTTCAGATTATCGGTGGAGATACAACTCAGGGGCCACTGACTGTTACAATATGTGCGAAAGGAACTGTCCCTAAAGGTAAAGCACTGACACGCTCAGGTGCTAAAGTCGGTGATTGGATTTATGTCACTGGCAACTTAGGTGATGCGGCATTAGCCATTGAAAGCCGTAAAAGCAATTGGCCATTGAGTGAGTCTGATGCAGCATCTGCGCTGAAAAAGTTTCACTACCCTTCGCCACGAGTCGCAGCAGGTCAAGCATTAAGAAGCATAGCTTCTTCTGCGATAGATATTTCCGATGGACTACTTGCTGATTTATCACATATTTTACGACGTTCAGGTGTTACTGCGCAGATCCATGCTGATAAAGTACCTATGTCAGATGTATTACGTCGAAGTGTATCCCAGGATCAAGCGTTAAAGTTAGCACTAGCCTATGGTGATGACTATGAGCTGTTGTTCACTGTTTCACAAGATAATAAGCTTATAATGGAATCCAAGCTCCACCAGTATGGCGTTGAACCAATATGTATTGGTCAAATTCAAGCGGGCAATGATGACATTGAATTATTATACGATAACCAACCTTGGCTTTTACCTGAGTCAGGTTTTGAGCATTTTAGTTAGGAGAAGGTTTGGCAAAGCAGTTTAATTTAAAGCGCCCTCATCAGTTTTTTGGACTTGGATTTGGCCTCGGTTTATCTCCTATAGCGCCAGGGACTGTTGGTACGTTAGCAGCTTTACCGTTTATTTTTATCACATTATCGTATCCTTTATGGCTGCAATGTGTATTTGCTATTGTTATTAGCATCTTTGGATTATGGGCTTGTGGGAAAACAGCGGAAGATGTCCAAGTGCATGATCACCCAGCAATCGTGTGGGATGAAGTTGCAGGCTTTTATATTACAATGTTAGGCGCTGCCTTGAGTTGGCAAACACTACTTGCAGGGTTTGTGTTATTTCGTTTCTTTGATATTGTAAAACCTGGACCGATTAAGTTATTAGATAAACGCTTAAAAGGAGGGTGGGGAATTATGGCCGATGATATTTTAGCAGGAATTTTCTCATTAATTTGTTTACAAGCTTTAATCAAAACAGGTGTTTTGGTTGGGTAATTTGGGCGATACTTGTGATAAATAAGAAGACGTTAGTAACGATTTGGTTGTTTTTATTTTCGGGAGGGGTTCTTTTATTTACTCCTGTATTCGCATCGATTAATGATTATGTTGTTAAGCAATGGAATTTACAAAATGGTTTACCTTCACAATCAATTGCAAGTATTGTCCAAGACAACAATGGGTATATTTGGCTAGGTACTCAGTTTGGAGTAAGTCGGTTTGATGGGCATAAATTCACTAATTTAACGACTCAAAATACAAGTTTTTTACAATCGAATGCAGTTCACAAGTTAATTATTGATAAGCATGGGATGCTTTGGATAGGAACCCGCCGAGGATTACACCGTTTAAACCCTCAAACACTCGAAGCGCAAAGTTTTTATACACCCGGCCCAGTGCGTGATTTATTAGAAGATCACGATGGTGGAATTTGGATAGCATCAAATGGTCTTTACTACATATCGTATGATGCTCAGGTTATCAATAAAAGTAAAGACCGACTTTCAGCCCTCTCGCCTAGAAAAATAAATCAAATAGTAGGCTCTGTTACGCGAATGGCGTTGTCGTTAGATGGTATTTGGTTGGTCAATGAGCATCATCTGCTAAAGATTAAAGAGTCGAGCTCGACGAGTAATAATCAATTTAGACTTGAACTTGCTAGCAAATTATCGTTACCCAGACAACTAGCACAAACAATTATTCATGATCTTTCATGGATTGATGGTCGCTTATATTTAGCTTCTGAATTAGGCGCTTACTTTTTAGATATCGACGAAGTCATAAGGCGTTATGATGAAATTGGCAATGCTGCTGTGTACAAATTTATGGGTGACGAAGAGGGAGGTTTTTGGGTTTCAACATCTAGTGAGCTGATGTACAGAGAATCAAATGGTGCTTGGCAGTCAATCAGACCTACTCAGGCTGAACAAAGTATTTGGTTTTCAGATATATTTAAAGATCGAGAGGATAATATATGGTTGGGCAGTTTAAATGAAGGATTATGGTTTGCTCACTCAGGAAAAGTCGAGCGTCATCAGGTAGGTCCGACAATCAACCAAGGCGTAACAGCAATAACGCAAGCTACTGACGGAAAGGTTTGGGCTTCTAGTCGGTTAGGAATAGGGGTACTGAATACGCTTGGAGAATATCAACAAGTACTCTCTATGCAGCAACTTAAGCGTAGGCAAGTCTTTGATTTAGAGTTTCAAGGTGAACGCCTTTATTTAGGGACCGATAAAGGGGTACTTTTATATGAACAAGGACAGGTATATACCCTACCATTTATAGAGTTGAGAGATAACCCTGTATTCTCAATCAGTACTTCTAATAAAGGCGGGTTGTGGCTAGGTACTGGCAGAGGGCTCTATCGATTAGATTATGCGGGCCTTACGCCATTTGCATACAACTCATTTTTAGGTAGTCAATATATTACTTTTGTGTTGGATTTACCTAACTTTGGTTTTATTGGTACTAACAAAGGCGCGTATCAATATAATGAACGAGGTATAGAAAAGCTTGGGGGTCATACTGCTTTAGACGTTGCTTATATAACCAGTATTTTGCATTTAGATGGAATTTCTACGTTAATAGGCTCCCGTAGTCATGGGCTTTTTTATCAAACTATAAAAGGTGATTGGTTTCAACTAGACGCGTCTAATGGGTTACCTTACGGTTCTATTAATTCGTTACATTATGATAAAGAGTTTGAGCAAATTTGGGTTGGTACAAAAAAAGGTGTGTACCGTATGCCTGTTGCTCAATTTAAACAGACTATAGATAACTTAAAAGTTGAGCAGGTGATCAGCCAGTTTGATAGGCAACTTGATGGCAAAGCGAGTCAATGCTGTTCAGGCTTCGGTCATGATGCTGTAATGGAAACTGAAAGCTCTATTTGGTACCCAAGTTCGCAAGGGGTTGTGGAAATCCCCAAAGATGTGCAATTATTTGGGGCTGATGAGTTACAGCCCAAACTAGAAGCGCTTTACACTAAGAAGAGGCGAATATCTGCGGGCTTACTTAAGGATACGATTGTACTGGGCAATGGTGAGCGTGATATTACTATAAAATATACCGCAATTGATTTTTATGCCCCCAAGAGTATTGAATTTCGTTACCGTTTATCTGGTAAAAGTAAGAGTGAGTGGCGTAACGCATCAACAGGTCAAGAAGCTATTTATACTAATTTATCGCCAGGTGAGTATTTATTCGAGCTAGAAGTAAAGCGTCGAGGCCAGGATTGGACAAAAGCGCGTAATAAACAAGTAGCAATATCTTTACCTCGTCGCTTTGACGAAACAATTTATTTTCGCTTAGTCATTACTTGCGGCTTTATCTTTTTATTTTATCTCATATTTTGGGTATTTCGCGCCCAAGAGCGCAGAAAACAACTTGCGTTGGAAAATCTGGTCGCAGATAGAACAACTGAGCTTAGAAAAGCCAACGAAAAGCTAAACCAAGTAAATACCCAGTTAAAGTTAGTCAGTCATACCGATGAATTAACCGGCTTACGGAGCCGACGTTTCTTGTTCGATCAATTGCCGAAAGATGTTGAACACTATCAGCGTAATGCTCAGTCTTTACAGCAACAAAACAAACGTTTAGTGCTGATGATTTTGAATGTCGATAGCTTTAGTAAAATCAACGATACATATGGGCCAATTGGGGGAGATAGTTGTTTACAGCAGCTCGCAACGTTACTCAATATGCGTACGCAAGGCTCTGATTATGTTGCAAGGTGGAGTGGTGATGAGTTTCTACTGCTTTTAAGAGACTTTAAACGTGATGAAGTTGAAGAGTATGTAGGGGAGCTTTGCAAAGCCGTTGCAGATTTTGAGTTTAACTTACCAAATGGTAAATCAATGAAATTAACGGTTTCAATGGGGTGGTCATTTTACCCGTTACCGTTATTAGGTGGGCAAGTGATTGGTTGGGAAGCATCTGTGAATTTAGCGGATATAGCGCTTCATCAAGTGAAAGAGCGAGGTGGAGATGGTGCTGCGACAATTATATTTGATGAGCAGCTCGATGCATTTGAATTTGAACAAAGCAGTAATATAGAGTCTCAGTTGCAAACGCTACAAGATAGCGGTTTGGCCGAGGTTAGAGTATGGATGCGATAGCGCGCAAATATATCGAATATAACTGCGCTACTTAGAGTACGTATTTTTACGCGTTAACCACTGAAAATACATCACCCAGTCTGCTAAAAAAGAGTAATATGGATATTTAAATGTAGCAGGATGATTCTTTTCAAATAGTAAATGCCCTAGCCATGCAAAGCCGTATCCAGTTACTGGGGCAAGCAATAAATACCAAAGTGATTGAGTGAACAGAGATACAACAATGGATAAAATCACGCATGAGCTACCAAGATAGTGTAAAGCTCTGCATTTCGGGTGGTTATGTTGCGTCAAATAAAATACGTAGAAGTCATTGAAAGAGTGAAATGAATCTATTTTATTAGTCATATTCACCCCACAAGTATTTTAGAAGGAGCTTTAGCTCCTTCTTTTTTGAATTTAATTTGTAATTAAATTACGTATATAGTCACAAATCCCACGTGCAGACAAACCCATTTCATGATGCATTTCATCTTGCGTTCCATGCTTGATAAATTCATCTGGGATACCGAGATGACTTACTTGTGTGGCTGCGCCAATACTGGCAAGAAATTCACTTACCGCACTGCCTGCACCGCCAGCGATAGCATTATCTTCCAGCGTGATGAAGTGTGTATGTGACTGAGATAGTTCTGACAGTAACTGGGTATCTATTGGTTTAACAAAACGCATATCAACTAACGAGGTGTTAAACTCATCTGCTGCAAACTGCGCGTTATGTAGCAGTGTACCAAAACTGAGAATTGCTATTTTTTCACCCACTCTAATAGTGTTTGCTTTACCAATTTCGACTTTGGTCATCTTTTGTTCTATATCGGCATTGCCAGCACTTCCTCTAGGGTAACGCACGGCTACGGGCTGATCGCAGTTAAATCCAGTATAAAGCATCTGTCGGCACTCATTTGTATCACTGGGTGTCATGATGATCATATTAGGAATACACCGCATAAAGCTTAAATCATATGCACCTTGGTGTGTTTCACCATCTGCGCCAACAATACCAGCACGGTCAATTGCAAACAAAACAGGAAGGTTTTGAAGTGCAACGTCATGAATAAGTTGATCATAAGCTCGCTGTAAAAAGCTTGAATAGATAGCAACGACCGGTTTGAGGTTTTCACAGGCAAGTCCAGCGGCAAGGGTAACCGCATGCTGTTCAGCAATCGCAACATCGAAGTATTGCTCAGGGAACTGCTTTGAAAACTGAACCATACCT
Organism: Pseudoalteromonas aurantia; assembly: GCF_005886875.1. Classification (GTDB taxonomy): domain Bacteria; phylum Pseudomonadota; class Gammaproteobacteria; order Enterobacterales; family Alteromonadaceae; genus Pseudoalteromonas; species Pseudoalteromonas aurantia_A. Next base: position 39,481 of record NZ_PNBY01000028.1, read on the forward strand.
GAGCCTTCTCGCATGGCTGGAGTGATCGCCATTAAGCGGGGATCCTGTGCTGCCATATCGCAGAGCCATTGTCCAAATACCTTAGAAAATGTCGGAGCTGCGGGTTTCGATTTTGGCAAGCTATGAATGGATGGATCAAATCTTGGTACTGCATGGTAGCCTATTGGATCAGCTTCCGCAGGTTCATAGCCTTTGCCTTTTTGAGTTTTTATATGGAGTATTTGTGGGCCTTTCAGGTTACGCATATTACGTAAGGTATCGACCAGCATGTTGACATTATGGCCATCGATAGGCCCGATGTAATTGAGCCCTAGTTCTTCAAAGAAGGTACCAGGAATAACCATGCCTTTTAAATGTTCTTCTACTTTACTGGCTAGCTCTTTAACTGGAGGCACGCCAGACAATAATTTTTTACTACCTTCACGGATGTTGGTATAAAAACTGCCTGATAATATTTTGGCAAAATGATTGGTTAGCGCTCCAACATTTTCAGAAATCGACATTTCGTTATCATTTAATATGATTAACATGTCTGATTTTATGTCACCCGCGTGGTTCATCGCCTCGAAAGCCATACCTGCTGTAATTGCACCATCGCCAATGACGGCGACAGTTTTACGCCCTTTACCTTCTTGCTTAGCCGCAATAGACATCCCCAAAGCCGCAGAGATAGAGGTGCTAGAGTGTCCGACGCTGAAGGTGTCGTATGGGCTTTCTTCTCGGTATGGAAAGGGGTGTAAGCCATCTTTTTGCCTGATGGTATGAATTTTTTCACGACGACCTGTGAGGATTTTGTGCGGGTATGCTTGATGGCCAACATCCCAAATTAATCGGTCTTCTGGTGTATTGTAAACATAATGAAGTGCGACGGTCAGTTCCACTGTGCCTAAGCCTGATGCAAAATGGCCACTACTTTGTGATACTGAATTGAGTAGATATTCCCTCAACTCTTTACTAAAAGAAGGTAATTTATGTTGTGGTAATTGGCGCAGTTGCTCGGGCTCTTCTACGAGAGCCAACAAAGGGTACTTGCTACTATCAAATGTCATTGTATTTATATATATCCTACTCAAACCTTGCGTAATTATATACAAAGCCAGAGGTTAATTTTATCTATTTATGCAACTTAGTCATTAATACGTCATTAATAACGGTTAATGGTCACGTTCAACGATGTATTTTGCTAATTTTGCAAGCATATCGGTATTCGCGTTGACGTTGTTGAGTTGCTCTATCGCCTGTTCAGTTAAATCTTGGGCTTTTTGCTTTGCCCCTTTAAGGCCAAGTATGGCAGGATATGTCGATTTATTATTACTGATATCTGAGCCTTGTGGTTTCCCAAGTATCTGGGTATCACCTTCGATATCTAGTATGTCATCTTGTACCTGAAATGCTAGCCCGATACTTTGCCCATACAGATGAAGACTTTCTAAATCGGAACTATTTAGCTCTGGTGCACACAAAGCACCTAGCTCAATGGCGCATATTAATAACGCGCCGGTTTTCAATCTATGGATCTGCTCTAAGTCTTCTAAGCTAATATCTTGATTTGTGCCTGCAATATCCAGAGCTTGACCGCCGACCATACCTTGTAATCCTGCAGCTTTTGATAGCGCTCTGATCATACTAATTTGCCGTGATTCAGACACTGCAAAGCGATGACTAGCAATGAGTTCAAAGGCTAAGCTTTGCAATGCATCACCGGCCAAAATAGCCTGCGCTTCGTCAAATTGAATATGGCAAGTTGGTTTGCCTCGGCGCAAATTATCATCATCCATAGCGGGTAAGTCGTCATGCACAAGGGAGTAACTATGAATACATTCGATAGCGGCTGCGACAACATCGAGATCACTGTTTTTTGCGCCCAGCATTTTACCGGTTGCATAAACCAAAAATGGTCTGAGTCGTTTTCCACCATTATTGATACTGTAAAAGGCTGCTGCTTTGACTGTGTCATCGGTGACTAAGTCTTGCTCAAAATATTGCGTCATAAAATGCGCTATGCGGTTTTGAGCGTTATTGATTTCTACTTTTAGCGTCACGACTTATTCCGAACTTTCAGTAAATGGTGCTGTTGTACTATTTTCATCATTGCCCATAAGGATCGCGACTTTCTGCTCAGCATTTTGGAGTTTTTGATTCGATGCATTTGCCAATTGGATCCCTCGCTCAAACTGTTTAAGAGATTGCTCTAACGTGAGTTCACCGTGCTCCATCGCACTAACAATACCTTCGAGCTCATTGATGGCTTCTTCGAAGCTGAGGTTTTCTGGTTTTTTTACTGCCATGAGGACGTCTCTTTATTGGGCAAATTAAATAAAAGAGCTCAATTTTAGGGGCAATAACGTACTAGGTCAAAGATAAGCGAACTTTTTTACGCTAAACTGTTAGATATCAACTGAATAGCTATACTCGCAATTTTTTGGCTTTTTAATATAATTGAGTTAAGAAATAGCCTAGCTTGCCGATACGAAGTTGAGAAAGGACTATGTTTATGTTTTTACTGTAGGACACAGTAACGAAGCACTACAATTAAATGCGTTAGAGTAAAAATTAGAAAAATAGTATATAACACTCTCTGGAGGGTATGTGGATTTAGCAACCGTAATAGGTATATTGGGCGCCATTGGCTTGATTGTCATGTCTATGTTTATGAGTAGTGACGGTGAAGTCGCTATGTTTGCTGATTCCGCTTCAGCGGTTATTGTATTCGGTGGCTCACTTTTCATTGTTTTATCTAACTTTACCATGCCGCAATTTTTCGGTATTGGTAAGGTGCTGGGTAAAGCTTTTATGTTTAAAATAGAGTCTCCTGAAGAGCTCATTGAAAAAGCGGTTGAGTTGGCAGACTCTGCACGTAAAGGCGGGTTTTTGGCGCTTGAAGAGGCAGAAATACCGAACGCGTTTATGCGTAAGGGGGTCGATATGTTAGTGGATGGCCATGATGCTGACGTAGTAAGGGCTACCCTGCAAAAGGATATTTCTTTAACAACATCTCGCCATGAACACGGTGCTTCGTTGTTTAAGTCATTAGCAGATATCGCGCCTGCGATGGGGATGATTGGTACTTTGATCGGCTTAGTTGCGATGTTATCAAATATGGATGACCCAAAAGCCATCGGCCCTGCGATGGCAGTGGCTTTATTGACAACGCTTTATGGCGCTTTTTTAGCCAATGTTATCGCGATTCCAATTCAAGTCAAGTTAGAGTTGCGAAAAGACGAAGAAGAACAAAACCAGCGATTAATACTTGATGCTATTTTAGGGATCCAAGATGGGCAAAACCCGAAAGTCATCGAAGGCATTTTGAAAAACTACTTAGCAGAATCGAAACGCGGTAGCGATAAAGAGGAGTAAGCATGTCTGATGAGCAGGAGTGTAAATGCCCACCTCCAGGGCTGCCAGCTTGGATGGGGACGTTTGCTGATTTAATGTCGCTACTTATGTGCTTTTTCGTACTGCTATTAGCTTTCTCTGAAATGGACGTCCTCAAGTTTAAGCAAATTGCAGGTTCTATGAAGTTTGCATTTGGTGTACAAAATAAGATTGAAGTAAAAGATATCCCCAAAGGAACCAGTGTAATTGCAATGGAGTTTACACCTGGTAAGCCTGAGCCTACCCCTATTGAAACAATACAGCAGCAAACCGTAGAAATGACGCAGCAAATGTTGGAATTTCAAGCGGGTGATGAAAGTTCTGCTGGGGGACGACAAGAACAAAGGGGCAATAAACGAGGGGGAGAATCGCAAAGTACCTCTCAAGAGCAATCAATGCAACAGGCGGTATCTTCTGCCGAGCAAGAGCAAGTGAATGAGCTGGTTAAAAAGATTGCTCAACAGTTAGAAAAGCAAATTATGGATGGTGCAATTGAGCTTGAATCTCTCGGGCAGCAAATTATTATTCGCATTCAAGAAAACGGTTCATTCCCTTCTGGAAGCGCATTCTTACAGCCTAAATTTAAGCCTGTTATTCAAGATATCGCTGAATTGCTAAAAGATGTACCAGGTGAAATTACAGTTTCTGGTCACACCGATGATTTTCAAGTAACCAATGAGCTCTTCAGCAATAATTGGGACTTGTCGGCAACGAGAGCGGTTGCTGTTGCCAGTGAGATGGTGACTACCAGAGGGTTTGATAAAAATCGACTTGTCGTCGTCGGTCATGCTGATACCCGACCATTGGTTCCAAATGAAAATAATATGGATAGACGGCGTAACAGAAGAGTCGAAATATCTATCCTACAAGGGAAGGCTAAAGAGTCAGAACCTATTGAAGTTAGGGAAAATTAAGCAAAGCTTGATTGTGAAATCGATTTGGGCTACTTTACAAAGCCTAATTTAAACAAGGAGAACTATATGTCAATTAAAAGTAAATATTCATATATCCCAGGTGGTAATGGTGATGGTTCAGACCCTGAACCACAAAAGTAGTAGATTTTAAACGATATGGCTGAAGGGTGGCTTCCAGAGAATATAGACGCTATTTTATGGATGATTAGAGATCATGCAACAGTGATCACATTCATTGCTGTCGCTGTTTTTATCATTCTGAAAGATATGCAAGCATTACGATATGCTGGATTATGTGCTGTATTCTATGTAGTTGGTTACTGTTTATTTGATCTGATTATTGAGATAGACGATAAAAAGTATATATTCCGGTATATCGTGTGGACATTAAACGACATCTTATTTATGGCTATTTTAGCGTATTGGGCGATAAAGGATAAAGTGTATATTTGGCAAAGTGTTATTGCGCAGTTAGTGATATTGCCAGCTCCGCTACTGCTGTTATTTCGATTGATTGATCGGCACTTGTTAGATTTAACTTATTCCGAGTATTTATATAGGACGATCTTACCACTGGTAAATATTACGATTGTATTATTATGTTTTGCACCTTTGGTGATGTTGTTTAAGAAAAACACTCAGGTTAAATAGCATTCTTTAAGCCAATAGCCATCTTACGATGGCTATTTTGTTTATTAAATCTTACCCAAGTGAAGGAATAACATCAAACATCTGTAGAGTTTGCGCGGTGATAATTGTTATCCCACTTAACGCTGCTATTATTAGGCCCAAACTCCCACCTCTAACCTGATAGCCACTTCTTTGTACACTATCCTTACGCTGACTCCAAACCATCACAACAGGCAGAAATATAGCCAAAATAACTAAAGCAATAGCTGCATAACCTAACGCCATTATGAACCCCTGTGGGTAAAAGAGTGCAAACCCCAAAGGCGGTAAGAAAGTGATCAGTGCCGTGGTGATCCGGCCCTTTTTATTATCACCCTGTTTGAAAGCATCAGCGAAAAAATCAAATAAACCTAGACTCACACCCAAGAAGGAGGTTGCTAAGGCTAGGTCTGCAAAAAGGGTGACAAAAGTAGATACATTCGGGTTATGAGCAATGCTTGCGATACTCTGAACAAACCCTTGTAAGCCGTTACTGCTGAGTAAACTTTCTTGACTCATTACGCCTTGGCTTAAAATTTGCCAGCCAATATAAATAACGAGCGGCAGCGAGGCCCCAAACATCATGACTCGACGTAGTGATTTAATATCTAGGCCTACATATTTTACGATGGAAGGAATTGACCCATGGAAACCGAAAGAGGTAAATATAACAGGTATTGCACTAATTATTAAGCCTTGCTCAATAGGCATATCCAGTAAGTGAGTACCTTGCACGTATGGCGTTAATACAAAGAAGAGGCTCGTAAGTACAATTATTTTAATACTGAATAAGACACGGTTTAGTTTATCTACGGTGCTAGTACCCGCCGTGACAATGGTTGCAATAACAACTGCGAGTAAAATTGATCCAGCTTGTGGAGCAACGTCGATATTCAGCAGTTTGCTAAGCTTAGTTTGTAATTGTGCTCCACCACCGGCTATATAAGCTGCACACAAGGCATAAAATAAGAATACCATAGAGAAATTAGCAATATACTGGCCCTTTTTCCCTAAAATTGATTTTGCTAAGGTATTTAAGGTGGAGTCTACGCTGGCATATTGATGTAATTCTAACATCAGCAGTGCTGTATAGGTCATTAACACCCAAGTGAGGATTAAGAGTACCAGCGCAGTACTGAATCCTAGCCCTGCGGAAGCGATAGGTAATGCAAGCATTCCCGCGCCAATGGTAGTACCTGCGACGATCAGCATACTTCCGATAGTTTTATTTTTAAGCACACATTGCCCTTTTATTTGTGAGAGACACAGGAAGATATAACGGCTGCAATAAAAAGGAAATAGTTTTACTATAAATCTATGTTAATGATTGTAATTTAATTTTTATCTCGATGTAATATTTAAAAGTAAAAAGTACTTTTATGCCTTAGCGTTAGTCGACAAGTACTCGACTTTTAAATGGGGGGTTATCGGGGGGAGAGCAAATTAAAAACGCAACAATTGGCGTGCTGCGTTTTATTTTTTGACGAGTATAGTTTGTCTTTTTATTTCACTTCTTTACCTGCGGCTTGTTGATCTGCATGGTAACTTGAGCGTACAAAAGGCCCAGACGCAGCATGTACAAAGCCAATTTCGTCAGCGTAATCTTTAAGTGCATCAAACTCAACAGGTGGCACATAGCGTTTGACAGGTAAATGGTGCTTTGAAGGTTGCAGGTATTGACCAACAGTCAGCATGTCAACATTGTGCTCTCTAAGATCACGCAATACTTCTTCTATTTCAGAGATTTCTTCGCCCAAGCCAACCATTAACCCTGATTTAGTTTTAACTTCTGGGTGCGCTTCTTTGAAACGACGAAGCAGTTCAAGAGACCATTTATAGTCAGCCCCTGGGCGCGCTAATTTATATAAACGAGGTGCTGTTTCTAAATTATGATTGAATACGTCTGGTGGCGTTTCAGAAAGAATTTCTAACGCCTTATCCATACGGCCTCGGAAATCCGGAACCAGTATTTCTATGGTTATCTTAGGGCTGTGCTTACGGATAGCTTTGATGCAATCAGCAAAGTGTTGTGCTCCACCATCTCTGAGATCATCACGGTCCACCGATGTGATCACGACATAGCTTAACTTCATATCTTTGATGGTGAGTGCTAACTTTTCTGGCTCGGCAGCATCTGGTTTTAGTGGGCGACCATGCGCTACGTCACAGAACGGACAGCGACGAGTACAAATTGCTCCTAGAATCATAAAGGTAGCAGTTCCATGATTGAAGCATTCAGATAGGTTAGGGCATGAAGCTTCTTCACAAACTGAATGTAAGCCATGTTTACGCATTGCTTGTTTAATGCCATCAATACGCTCACTAGATTTAGGTAAGCGGATTTTTAACCATTCAGGCTTACGAAGCATTTCTTCGCGTTCAGTCGGTAAAACTTTTACTGGGATAAGTGCCATTTTTTCGGCGTCACGAAGCTTTACCCCTGGCTCCATTTTTACTGGTTTACTCATTCGTTTTCAAACCCTTCAATTTGCTCAACATGCTCTACTTGTAAGCGTAGTAACATGTGCTTTATCAGCCCATCACCAACATCTTTCATGTTAGATAGACCATTTAAATCACTTGTCTGGACCATATTCATCCCTGCATAGCCACAGGGGTTAATTCGTAAGAACGGGTCCATGTCCATATTGACATTTAATGCTAATCCGTGGAATGAACACCCTCGACGTACCCTCAATCCCAAAGACGCTATTTTGCTGTCATTGACATAAACACCTGGTGCATCGGCTTTGGCATAGGCTTGAATATTAAGCTCCGCCAAATAATCGATAATGCATTCTTCTAACCAAGTAACCAGTTCTCTTACGCCGATGCTTAATCGGCGTAAGTTAAACAGAACGTACATCATTTGTTGGCCTGGGCCATGATAAGTTACTTGACCACCTCTATCGACTTTTAACACCGGTATATTGCCAGGAGCAAGGAGATGCTCAGCTTTACCTGCTTGACCTTGTGTGAAAATCGGGTCGTGCTCTACGAGCCAAATTTCATCGAGGCTATGTTCATCCCGAGTATCAGTAAAAGACTGCATTTTATGCCAAATTGGTTCATAACTCTGCCGGCCAAGTTGACGTACTATCACTGATTTTTGCTTCATAAGGCTCTCTATTACTATAGTACGTAACGCACGTCGTCTAGGTCGCCAACCTCAGTATAAATTTGTTCAATATCTTCTTTTGAGCCCACAGTTGCAACTACGGTAATAGACTCGTATGTTCCTTTGCTGCTAGGCTTAACTTTAGGAGAATAATCGCCGGGCACAATGGCTTGTAATTTAGCAATTACTTGATCGGTTAAACTAACGTTTGCAAGGCCCATGATTTTAAATGTAAATGGGCATGGGAATTCTAAAAATTCATCAAACTTAGTATTCTTTACAGGTTTTACCACGACGGTATCCTCACTACTTTATGTAAATGTGAGTAGATTGAATCGCTTTTGGCGCATCATACTCAATAATGTCGGGCATTCTATCATTTTTGCAATAAAAAAAAACGCCCCAAAAGAGGGGCGTTGTAAGAATGCTTTGTTAACTATTGCATGATCTGTAAACGTAAGTAGTCGTATACTTTGCTGAAGAAGCTCCCTTCTTCAATCTCTTCCAATGTAACTAACGGATATTCAGCGATTTCTTCGCCATCAAGCTGTAAAAAAAGTGTGCCCACTTTTGAGCCTTTAGCCAGCGGTGCTTCTAATGTTTTATCTAACTCAAAATTAGCTTGTAAGTTTTTACGTTGCCCGCGTGGTATTGTAATAGGGGTATCTTCCAAAATGCCTAGCGAGACAGTTTCTTTATTACCCATCCAAATACGCTGCTCTGCAAAACTGTCTCCTGCCTTATAAGGGGTAATTGTTTCAAAGAATCTAAAGCCGTAGTTGAGCAGCTTGCGGCTTTCTACCATACGTGCACGTTCACTGGTAGTGCCCATTACAACAGATACCAAGCGCATATCATCTTTGGTAGCAGAGGTGACTAGGCTGTAGCCTGCCTCTGAGGTATGCCCTGTTTTAATGCCGTCCACATTTAAGCTCGCATCCCAGAGGAGTGAGTTACGATTATATTGCTTGATGCCGTTGAAGGTAAATGACTTTTCTTTATAAAGTGCATATTCTTCTGGCACATCGCGAATAAGCGCAACGCCCAATGTTGCCATATCACGCGGTGTTGTATAATGCTGATCAGTATCTAACCCATGACTATTGATAAAATGGGTGTTGGTCATGCCTAGTTTTTCAGAGTGCGCATTCATCAAGTCAGCGAAAGCATCTTCACTGCCTGCGATATGTTCTGCCATTGCAACACAGGCATCATTACCAGATTGGATAATGATCCCTCTGTTTAGATCGTCAACGCTGACCTTTTTTCCAACTTCAATGAACATTTTTGATGACTCTGGGAAATTTTTTGCCCACGCCTTTTCGCTAATGGTCACTATATCCGTTGGTGCAATGTTGCCAGACACAATTTCAGTGCCGATAACATAGCTGGTCATCATTTTTGTTAAGCTGGCGGGAGCAAGCTTAGTGTCAGCTTCTCCAGAAGCTATAATCTTACCTGTTGTAAAGTCGACTAAGAAGTAGCCTTTGGCATTAATCTGAGGCACTGAAGGAATAATTTGTGCGTTCGCTGCAAATAAGGATACAGAGCACACAAGGCCACACAATTTAGTAATAAGTTTTGGTTTTAATAAAGTCATTATGCTCGCAGTTTTATTTAAATTTAATCAGCGTTAACGGTATATTTTAAAGTTTATGTTCACTATAAAGCAAGAAGGCATGTTTATATTTACCTTTGCGTAACTTATAAAGTACATTTTGGGCTGTTTTGTCATCAAGAATAGGCCCTAACCGCAGTTTGTACAGCCCTTTTTCATTATGAATTGGTGACTGTAATTGAAATTCTTGTTGCAGTGTCTGTGACAGTGCTTGAAGGGTGTCTAAGTTTCCTCCTGCGGCTACTTGAATATAAGTCAATCTTGGCGCATTTCTGTCAATAGTAATCGCTTCTACCTTAACTTTTGCTGTACCGTTTAAATGATATCCCAATTTGTAGGCTGCGGCGTAAGATAAGTCTATGAGTCGATCGTCGTGAAAAGGTCCTCTGTCGTTCACTCTGACAATCGCTGTTTTGCCATTTTCAATATTGGTGACTTTTACAAAACTGGGTAAGGGAAGCGTTTTATGCGCGGCGCTCATATCAAACATGTTGAATATTTCGCCGTTAGATGTGTGGTAACCATGAAACTTTCTACCATACCATGAAGCGACGCCTGTTTCGTTATAGCCATGTTCATCTGACATTGGACTGTAACGCTTGCCTCTAATTGTGTAAGGCCTACCTGTACTGACGCTTTTGGCTTCATTTGTGATCAGTGCATCTTGCATTTCAAGCGCCGTAGGGGCGCGTAAAGGCGCTTTGTCTTGTTTAATGTGATAGCGGCTGCTACAGGCATTTAGCAATATTAATAGACAGAATATTGCCAATATTTTACTCGATTTAATCATGATTTAAGTAGTATTCTCTTATCTGTGGCTATCGCCATAATAATACCAAAACCGGCCATTAAGGTGACCATGGATGTACCACCATAGCTAATAAGTGGTAAAGGGACGCCCACAACGGGCAGTAATCCAGAAACCATGCCTATATTGACAAAGATATACACAAAAAATGTCATCGTGAGAGCCCCTGCCAACAACTTACTAAATGCGTCTTGCGCATTGACAGCAATATAAAGACCGCGACCAATAATAAACAAGTAAACACTGAGCAGCAGGATCACACCGAGCAACCCAAACTCTTCACTTAATACAGAAAAAATAAAATCAGTGTGTCGTTCTGGCAAAAACTCTAATTGAGATTGAGTGCCTTGCAGCCAACCTTTACCCTCAATACCGCCCGAACCAATGGCAATTTTAGATTGAATTATATGGTATCCAGCGCCTAAAGGGTCACTTTCTGGGTTGAATAGCGTTAAAACGCGTTGCTTTTGATAGGCATGCATTCCGTAATGCCAAAATGTAAATACTGCTGGGCCCATTAGTAAGGCTGAGACGGAGATCAACCGCCAACTTAGTCCTGATAAAAACAACACAAATATTCCTGAGCTGGCAATCAAAATTGAAGTCCCTAAGTCGGGCTGTTCTTTGATTAAAATGGTTGGCAACAGCACAATGGCAAAGCCAATTAAAATATTCCAAATTGAAGGCGGGAGGCGATGTTGACCGATATACCAAGCAACCATCATGGGGACCGCTATTTTCATAATTTCTGAAGGTTGAAAGCGTGTCACGCCTAAATCAAGCCAGCGTTGTGCACCTTTACTACTTACGCCTACAAACAGCACAGCAATCAGCATTCCAAGGCCAAGTAAATAAAGGGGGATCACAATTCTTTTTAAGGTGATTGGGGAAAGCTGTGCCATGAATAACAGCGCGATCACTGCGCCTGCCATACGTGTAGCATGACGAGTCATCATCCCCAAGTTTTGACCACTGGCACTATAAACCACAGTTAAGCTACCTAGCATCATAATGACTAAAGCCAATAGTAATGGCCAATCTAGATGTACTTTTTGCCAAAATGTACGTTTATAGTTCAGAGGTGTCATTAACTGTTTTATCCAAAGGGTAGGCGGAGAAATAATAATCCATTAATTGGCGTGCCACAGGCGCTGCAACAGAGCTGCCCGCACCTTGATTTTCTACGACAACGGCAACAACAATGCGAGGGTCATCATAAGGCGCAAAGCCTGTATATATGGCGTTATCCCGATGACGCTCATTGAGTTTGGAGGCATCATATTTTTCGCCTTGAGCAATACTGACTACTTGTGCAGTACCTGTTTTACCTGCTGGGTCATAATCAACACCCTTGAAGGCTTTATGTGCAGTCCCGGTGGTTTTTGAAACCGTGTTATGCATAGCCTTTAAGGCAATGCGCCAATGATTTGGGTTTTTGAGTTCTACCGGCTTTTTTTCTTCTGTGAATAGCTGGTTAATGTCGTTATCTTGCTTTGTCACTTGCACAAGGTGAGGCTGACGATGTACACCTTTATTGACTAAAATCGTGACCGCATTGGCGATTTGAATTGGCGTTGCAGTCCAATAACCTTGACCAATACCGACAGAAATTGTGTCCCCAGGCCACCAGTTTTCTTTAAAGCGTTCTTTTTTCCATTCTACTGTGGGCATAATAGCGCTTGTTTCTTCATGAATATCAATACCCGATAGATCCCCAAAACCAAATTGCGCCATGAAGTTACTGATTTTAGTGATCCCAGCTCGATACGCGATGCGATAATAGTAGGTGTCGCATGACTCTTCGATGGCTTGGTATACATCAACATGCCCATGGCCCCAGCGTTTCCAGTCCCGCCATTTATGTTTTACATTTGGGATTTGAAAAAAGCCAGGGTCCCAGACTTTTGTTTGCTCGGTAACAATCCCTTCTTCTAAGCCAAGAATCGCGAGGTGAGGTTTGACGGTTGAGGCTGGCGCATAGCTCCCTTGGGTTGCACGGTTAATGAGAGGCCGGTCTGGGTTGAGCAGTTTTCTATAGTTTTGACCACTGATCCCATGTACGAACAGGTTAGGGTCGTAACTCGGGTTTGAATACAAAGCAAGGATGCCACCATCTTTTGGGTCCATAACGACAATAGCGCCCCGGGCATCTTTGAGTGCGTGTTGTGCGATTTGTTGCAGACCAACATCTAGTGTTAGTACTAAATCTTCACCTGGAGTTGGGGTAATGGTATTGAGCGTACGAATAATACGGCCGCGGTTATTTACTTCAACGCGCTGAGATCCAACAGTGCCATGTAAGAGTCGCTCGTAAAACTTTTCTATTCCCAATTTGCCATAGTCGTGTGTAGCTCGGTAATTTGTGGCTAAATTTGCCGACTCTAGCTCACTTAACTCTTTTTTGTTCAACCTGGCAACATAGCCCAGTGCATGGGTGAGTGTATCGCCAAAAGGGTAGTGTCGAGCGAGTCGTGCTTCAATGCTAAAACCAGGAAACTTATGCTGGTTAACCGAGAAAATAGCTACTTCTTGTTCATTAAGACGGGCTTTAAGCACTTGGCTTTTGAAACGGCGTTGTTTACGAATATTTTCTAAAAATTCATTTTGTTGTATATCACTAATATTAAGCAGTTGTGACACATCTGCTAAGTTTTGCTCTAAATCATCAACGTCTTCTGGTACTACTTCCAAATTATAAACTGGGCGGTTTTCTGCTAGAAGTACGCCATTCCTGTCGTAAATAAGGCCGCGGTTAGGGGCTACAGGGATGAGTTTTATGCGGTTTTCATTAGAACGTGTTTGATACTTGTCGTATTCTTTTACTTGTAAGTGGTATACGTTCATGATGAGCATACCAATGAGTAACACAACAAAAATAAAGCCAACAAACGCTCGACGTGCAAACAGGTTTGCTTCAGCTGAATGGTCGCGTATGGTTGGCCGTTTTTTTAGCATAGGCGTGAATTACTCTCGGTGGTAAGGGTGGTTTGTATTTAAGCTCCAACCACGATACAGGCTTTCTGCCACAATAATGCGAACCAGCGGATGGGGAAGGGTTAAATTAGAGAGTGACCATTTTTGTTCTGAGGCAGCAATACAGCTTGGTGCTAATCCTTCAGGACCACCAATAAGCAGGCTTACATCTCTGCCGTCGAGTTGCCATTTTTGCATATGCTTGGCTAAGTCATGGGTATCCCATGCTTTACCGGTTACTTCTAGTGTTACAATTCGGTTGCACTTTGGGATTGCAGCCAAGGTTTTCTCTCCTTCGACTTGCAAAATCCTTTTAATATCAGCATTTTTCCCGCGTTTTCCAGCAGGGATCTCTAGTAGCTCCAGCGCCATGTCTTTTGGAAAGCGACGTTGATATTCTTTAAACCCTGTTTCGACCCATGCAGGCATCTTTGTGCCAACGGCAACCAATTGTATTTTCAAAGTTAGCCCCAAAGTTTCTCTAGATCATACAGGCTACGAGTTTGGTCTTGCATCACGTGAACAACGACGTCACCTAAATCAACCAGCACCCACTCACCTACATCTTGCCCTTCTTGACCAAGAGGCTCTTCACCGGCGTGGCGTGCAGCTTTTGCAACGTTGTCCGCGATTGACTGTACATGACGCTTTGAATTACCTGAACAAACAACAAGGTAATCTGTAACGGTAGATACATCTCTTACGTCTAATTTAACGACGTCACGGGCTTTCATATCATCAACTTTGTCTAATGCAAAGTCTAAAAGTTGCTCTGAATTCAACTGATTTTCTCTTAAGTTATAAAATAGTCGGCGATTTTAGCACAGCAAAAGACCTTAATCAGCATACAAGTTATGTTTACGAATATACTCTCTGACTTTCGGTTCTAAGAAACGTTCCGTATGTTGTTGATGTTTTAGGCGTTCACGAATTTCACTTGATGACACATCTTCTACTGTGCCTGTTAAAAAATAGCATAATCCCCCTACAAGACTGTGCAATAGGGTTGGTTCTGTTATTTCGCAGTTACTTAGATAGTTGCTAAGTACGTGGTTACTCGAACGAACTTCCCCTGGTCTTTGGTAGACGATAATATGGCATAAAGATGTGATTTTTTGCCATTCAAACCAGCTAGGCAAGCTGTTAAAGGAGTCCATACCCATTAAAAAAAGCAGGGGAGTATCTGGATTTTCAGCACGACACTCTTGAATACTAAGCAGAGAATAGGACGGGCCTTCACGCTGTAATTCGCGAGTATCTATAGAAAAATGTGGGTTGTGTTGTATTGCTAGCCTGAGCATGGCCAAACGGTGTTGCTCAGTAATTCCCGGTGCAGCTTTATGTACGGGTAATGCACACGGTAAAAAATGTAATTGCGTCAATGACAATTGAGCAACGCAGTTTCGGGCCATATTCAGGTGGCCGCTGTGAACAGGATCGAATGTCCCACCGAATAAAGCAATCATGGTTATGTTTCTTCATATTGGTAAGGTAGCGGTATATTCAACGGCATACAAAATGCCAGAGCAATATGGGCAAGTGCTTGATAAGGTGCAACCATGGCTGAACGTTTATAGGCTGAGTCAAATTCAGCTAAAAAATGAATGATTTGTTGGAGTCGTTCAATTGTCAATCGTTCAAGAGCTTGTTGAGTTGCGGCTTGTTGATTTTTCCAAATGTTATTTTGCTTGAACAACTGCGCCATATTTTGACCTGTTTGCATGCCTAACTTAATAGCGAGCAAGGTTTGTGCTTCTTTATTGAATGTCCAAATTATGCTGATCGGTTCAATATTGTCATCTGCAAGCTTTAACAGCACTTTAATCGCGGTATTCGAATTACCTTGTAATAAAGCCGTATTTAAGTCAAAGATATCAAACTTTGCTTGGTTGAGCAGGCCACTGAGTACTTGTGTTTGATCAATAGGCTCATGTTTATACAACAAAGAGAGCTTTTCGAGTTCTTGATAGGTAGCGAGTAAATTGCCCTCGGTGGCTTCGAGCAAGCTCGTTTTTGCTTCATGCGCTAAATGAAGCTGGAGTTGCTTACATTGTGTATCTAGCCAACGGTGTAAATGATTACCAGCGAGTGTATAGCAGGGGACAAATAACCCATGCTTATCTAATGCTTTAAACCACGCACTTCGTTGAATGTCTTGACCCGCTTTACATCCTTTTATGATCACGATGACGTCTGGGTTAAGATACTCAGTAAGAGATTTGAATGCCTGGCTGCCTAGGGTACCAGGTTTGAGCTGGTTTAAGTCAAACTCAATTAGGGTACGGTCGCTAAACAATGACATACTGTTATATTGTGCAAGTAATTCTTGCCAATCAAACCCTGGCAATAAGTTGAATTTAACAACTTCGTCAAAGCCTTGTTTTTTCGCTGCTTGTTTTATTTCGTAGACACATTGTGCCATTTGAAAAGGCTCTTCACCAAACACCATGTAAAAAGGGTGTAATGCTTTATTTAAGTGACTGGCGAGTTGATTTGCATAACTGCGCATTATAGTTGTGATAGCTCTCTAACAATACGTTTGCTAGCCAGTTGGCGAAGCTCACGTAAAATGATATCCAATTCTTTCGCTTTTGCGAGTGCATTATCGGGATCATCTTGATAATTACGGTAAAGCTCAAAGCCTTGTTCTACAGGTTCTTTACCCGGCCTACTCACTCGGTAAGTGACCGCATACGCTAATTCATATTGCGCCACCTGACCATTTTTAAACAAGCTTAATGTTTGTCGTTCCAAGGTGTCTTTGTATAAGTGCAGTGCTGTATGTTGTGATGAGCTATTGGTAGGGAGTAACGCAACTTGCGCACGTTCTAAATCACTTTTTAGTAATTCATATACCTCAGAGCGCGGATTATCAGCGGTTAAAGTGATAGTACGTAGGTCATCAGGAAGATATGAGGCTTTTTTTAAATGAAAACCACAGCTTGATAACAAAACACAGAACAGCGCAAGCGCTGCTCCGTGTTTTACAAAATGAGCAAAGCGCATCTTAGTTTGCTACCACGTTTAGCAGCTTACCAGGCACATAGATTACCTTGCGAATGGTTTTGTCATCAGTGAACTTGGTAACGTTCTCTTGTGCAAATGCGATTGCTTCAACCTGTTCTTGTGTTGCATCTGCGGCAACGGTTAGTTTGGCGCGTAGCTTGCCATTAACTTGTACAATAATCAGTTTTTCATCTTCAACTAATGCTGACTCATCAACACTTGGCCAAGCAGCATCGAGAATATCTGACTCAAAGCCAAGTTCAGCCCAAAGCTCATGACACATATGTGGTGCAATTGGGGCAAGCATAATGACGATGGCGTGCAGCGCTTCATTTGCAATGGCAATATCTTGTGTATCTTTAAGAGGCGCTTTAGCCAACTTATTCGATAGCTCCATGATTGCGGCAATTGCAGTATTGAATGTTTGACGACGTGATAAATCATCAGTGACTTTTGCGATGGTTTTGTGTACTTCACGACGTAATACTTTTTGATTGCTGTTTAATGCACTTGTGTCTAATTCAGCTTTACCAGCCGCGTTAACGTCCACTGCATATTTCCAAACACGTTTAAGGAAGCGATGCGCGCCTTCAACACCTGAATCTGACCATTCTAATGTTTGCTCCGGCGGTGCGGTAAACATCATGAATAAGCGTACTGTATCAGCACCGTACTGTTTGATAACAGTTTGTGGGTCAATACCATTATTTTTCGACTTTGACATTTTACTCATGCCTGATGAGAATACCGGCTGGCCATCATCTTTGTGCCAAGCCTTTGTAACACGGCCTTTGTCGTCTGTTTCTGTTTCTACATCCGTGGGTGAGATCCAGATATCACCGCCTTTTTCATCTTTGCGGTAGAAGGTTTCTGCTAATACCATACCTTGGCACAGTAAACGCTCAAATGGTTCATCTGAGTTAACTAGTCCAAAATCACGTAATAGTTTATGGAAAAAGCGAGAATACAATAAGTGTAAAATAGCATGTTCGATACCGCCAATATACTGATTAACAGGCAACCAATAATTTGCCGCACCTGGCTCTAGCATACCTTCGTCGTAACGTGGACTACAGTAACGGGCATAATACCAAGATGACTCCATAAAGGTATCGAATGTATCTGTTTCATGAAACGCTGGCACGCCATTTACAGTGGTTTTAGCCCATTCAGGGTCAGCTTTAAGTGGAGAGGTAACGCCATTCATGACGACATCTTCAGGTAAACGTACTGGCAGCGTATCTTCGCTGGCCGCAAGCTCTTGGCCTTGCTCATCGCTTAGCATTGGGATTGGCGACCCCCAATATCTTTGGCGGCTTACACCCCAATCACGTAAACGGAAGTTAACTTTACGTTTACCTGCGTCTTGTGCTTCTAATTTATCCGCAATCGCATCAAATGCAGCTTTAAATGCCAAGCCGTCAAATTCCCCTGAATTGATCAATACACCTTTTTCAGTAAAGGCTTCTTTATTTATGTCTGCTGTTAATTCAGAACCTTGTTCAGGGGCAATAACTTGTTTTATTTCAAGTCCGTATGCGGTAGCAAACTCAAAGTCACGTTGGTCGTGTCCTGGTACTGCCATAACGGCACCTGAGCCGTAATCCATCAAGACGAAGTTAGCAACCCAGATTGGTACTTCTTTGCCAGTTAATGGGTGGACTGCAGTAAAGCCAGTATCAATGCCTTTTTTGTCCATAGTTGCCATATCGGCTTCTGCAACTTTGGTGTTTTTGCACTCTTCTACAAATGCGGCAATGGCGGCATTATTTTTAGCTGCTTCTTGTGCTATTGGGTGGCCTGCGGCAACACCCACATAGGTCACACCCATAAAGGTATCAGGGCGCGTTGTATAAACAGTGAACGTTTCGCTGTTATCTGCACGCTTGAAGTCAATCTCTAGCCCTTCAGAACGACCAATCCAATTGCGTTGCATAGTTTTAACTTGTTCAGGCCAATCATCTAGCTTATCTAAATCATCTAACAATTCTTGCGCATAATCAGTGATTTTAATGAACCACTGTGGAATTTCTTTTTGCTCAACCGCGGCACCTGAGCGCCAGCCTTTTCCGTCAATAACTTGTTCATTTGCGAGCACAGTTTGGTCAACAGGATCCCAGTTTACTGTTGACATTTTTTTGTAAACTAAACCTTTTTCATATAGTTTGGTGAAAAACCACTGTTCCCACTTGTAATATTCAGGGTGGCATGTCGCAATTTCACGATCCCAATCGTAACCAAAGCCAAGCTGCTTTAGTTGGTCACGCATGTAATCGATATTTTCATAGGTCCATTTAGCGGGTGCTGTGTTGTTTTTAATCGCGGCATTTTCTGCTGGTAAGCCAAAGGCATCCCAACCCATAGGCTGCATGACGTTTTTGCCTTGCAAACGTTGGAAGCGGGATACAACATCACCAATGGTGTAGTTGCGAACATGACCCATGTGCAGTCGACCACTTGGGTATGGGAACATTGAGAGGCAGTAATACTTCTCCTTGCTTTCGTCTTCGACAACTTTAAATGTCTTGTTTTCTTCCCAGTGTTGTTGGACTTTTGACTCAATGTCTTGCGGGTTATATTGCTCTTGCATCTACGTTTCCAGACTTCTTGCAAATTAATAAAAAATTGTTCGCTAGCATACCCCAAATAAAGGCTGATTCACAGTATCTAGCAGCCATTTTGTTGCTTCGATTTTGTGGGTGAACCCCGCGTTACGGCGTGAATAAGCTATAGTTATAATAAGAAGACTGACGTGGGGTATAAAATGTCTGCTTATAAGCAATGGTTAACACACTTTAGTGAGTGGCTAAAAGACGTTAAAGATCACGAGCTAGATGACTTAATTGAAAAGTTTGTCGAGCAACAACAGGCTTTACAGCAATTAGGAAAAGAAAAAATTCAGCAATATCATTATTATTTACGTCGTGACCTCGAACATTTCAGTACTCATCAACGCCATTACAATGACTTAGCATGGCAAGAATTGAAAGCCTCTATTTGGTATGAATTATCGCAACTAGAAGACCGCACTCAGTTAGAGTGGTTGGCACTTTTGCAAGACTTTGAACATGATGGTGTTTATAAGGCGGGTGAATGGATAGCAATGGGACAATTAGTATGTAAGAATTGCGATCATAAATTGGACGTGCTGTATGCCAGTGAGATTTCACCTTGTTCTGAATGTGAACACACTGAGTTTATAAGAAAAGCATTGTCTCCATAATGAGCAGACTAGGTCGTATGGTTTAGCTGCACTCCCTCAGTAGTTTTTATACTGACGCTGATGATAAGAAGTTAATAATGACCAAAAAATTAGCCCCACTTTCTCAAGACGCGCTTGCACCGACGGTGTCATTAAGTCACGTGCAAACTTGTATTCAAAACCCGTACCCCGAGTCGCTTTCTTTTATAGGGCAAAAACGTGCGCAAACGGCACTTGATTTTGCTTTGGGCATGGAGTTGCCAGGCTATAACGTGTTTGTAATGGGCGAAGCTGCTTTAGGTCGTTTCACCATGGTGAAAGATAAGTTAGAGGCGCATAGTAAAACACGTCAGACACCAAAAGAATGGTTGTACGTTAATAATTATGAAGACCACCGAGAGCCTATCGCAATGTTTATGCAAGCGGGTCAAAGTAAAGAGCTTGCCGATGATATTGATGAGTTTTTAGATGAAGTGGCTGATACGTTTCCTGCTGCATTTGACAACCCAGGGTATCAGCGAAAAAAGAAATCAATAGACCGCCATTTTGATAATAAATATGATGCGGCATTAAATGCGGTTGAACAATTAGCCGCTGAGAAAAGTGTGGCGTTACTGGAAGAAAATAATCAAGTTGGTTTTGCTCCAGTCGTGAATGGCAAGCAGCTAGACGATGCTGAATTCGCCGCTTTAGATGAAAAAATGCAAAGCCATTTCTTTGAAGCCATTGAAGGGCTAGAGGATGCGTTAATAGAAGCATTAATAGAGCTACCACGTTGGAAGCGAGAGTCTTCTGAAAAGCTTCGAAACTTAAAGAAATCGACGGTTGAAATTGCCACAAAGCCGTTGATAAAAACACTAGAGCACAAATATGCTAATCATATTGGTGTGGTCCGCTATTTAAAAGATTTACGAATAGAAATTGTTGATGCTGTTTTAGAGTGGCTTGATGATGATATATCGAGCGAAGAAGGCAAAGATGACTTTGACTCAAAAGGGATGCTGAGTGACTTTTTTGCGCCTAACATTTTAATTGAGTATAAAGATGGTGACGCAGCGCCTGTCGTCTACGAACCAAACCCAACGTTTGGTAATATTTTTGGTAAAGTAGAATATGCGGCATCACAAGGTAATTTAATTACCAGTTACCGCTCTATTCAAGCAGGTGCATTGCACCGTGCCAATGGCGGTTATCTTATTATGGATGCTGACAAAGTATTGGCGAACCCACAGGTGTGGGATGGTTTAAAGCTGTCATTAAAAACACACCAGATAAAAAATGATTTACCTTATCAAGACAATTCAGTAGGCAGTAGCTTTACACTTAGGCCGCAGTTGATCCCACTAGATGTTAAAATTATTTTACTGGGTTCGCGAGACCTGTATTACACCATTGGTGAATATGATGAGGAATTTGCTGAACTCTTTAGAGTGCTGGCGGATTTTGATTATTACTTACCAAGCTCAGACAAGATGCAATATCAATTTATCAGTAAAGTACAAGAGTATTGCGATACAACCTTGTCATGTACTTTAACTGCTGATGCCTTGTCGCGATTGCTGAAATTTAGTTACCGCCAAGCTGAGCACCAAACTAAACTATCGGCACGTTTTGCGGATGTATTGGAATTGGTCGCAGAAGCGAGCTTTTATACAAAGCAAGACAATGAAACAGAGATCACCGCAGAACATATTGATGAAGCCATTGTAGGTAAGCAATACCGTACCGGTCAATTGAGTGAAAATATGCTCAGTGATATTAAAGAGGGTCATACGCTTATTGCAACACAAGGCAGCGCGATAGGTAAGGTTAATGGCTTAACGGTACTCCATATTGGAGATACGGCGTTTGGCACACCTGCGCGTATTACAGCAACGGTGTATGCCGGTGCTGATGGCGTCATTGATGTTGAACGTGAAGCTGAGCTCGGTAAAGCAATACACTCTAAAGGGGTGATGCTATTGACTGGTTACTTGGGGAATAAGTACGCCCAGGAATTTAGTTTAACGTTAAGTGCAAACATTGCGATTGAGCAAAGCTACGGGTATATCGATGGTGATAGTGCGTCATTGGCCGAGTTATGTGGTTTAATTTCTGCCATTACCCAATTGCCGATTAACCAATCTTTGGCCTTAACGGGCTCTATTAACCAGCATGGCGAAGTACAAGCGGTGGGTGGTGTTAACGAGAAGATTGAAGGGTTCTTTAAATTATGTAAGATGCGTGGGTTGACTGGGGAGCAAGGGGTCATTATTCCACGTTCTAATTTGGTTAACTTAGTACTAAATGATGAAATTATTATAGCCTGTGAAGCCGGTCGTTTTCATATTTATGCCGTGGAAACGGTGGATGAAGCATTGAACTTATTGACGGGGGTTGAAGCCGGTGAGCTTATTGAGGGTCAATATCCAGAATCAAGTATCAATGCACTGGCGTTAGCGCGTTTGCAGCATATTGCCGATGTGGTAAATGGTGAAGACAAAGAAGAAGACAGTGATAAGGAGTCGCAATAATGTCGACAACACACATTATATTATTGGTCGTTTTAATCGTCATTGGCGGGTTTATTTATAAAAATAAGCAACAGCAAAAAGAAGTGGCTGGTTTAAATCGCGTAAAAGCGCAAGAGTTTCTGGCTGAGAATGCGAAAAAGGTAGGCATTCACGAAACATCGTCTGGATTACAATATGAAGTGTTGGTTGAAGGTGAAGGAGAAATACACCCATCAGCAACCAGTAAAGTAAATGTACATTATCACGGCACGATGTTAGACGGTAGCGTATTCGATAGCTCGGTTGAGCGTAATAGCCCTATTAGTTTCGGTTTGAATCAAGTTATTTCAGGGTGGACTGAAGGGGTTCAGTTAATGAAAGCTGGTGATAAGTTCCGGTTTTTTATTCACCCGAATTTAGGTTATGGGGATCAGGCCGCAGGTAAAATTGAGCCCGGTTCGTTATTGATCTTTGAGGTTGAATTATTAAAAATAGAGTCTTAGGGCCTATAAATAAGCATAAAATAGCCCAGCTTCTGTCATATGGGCTTTTTTGGTGAACTGTTGACTCTGGTTTTAGATGCCAATTTTTTGTAATTCGAAGTTCAAGCTGGTGCATGTGTCTAAAGAGGCTAATCTTTAGCGTACCTTACTTTGTACTCCATAGTTGTATTTCAGCCTTTTAACATGTTGTTACAGTAAGTTATCGCACAATGCTGACATATCTCATTATATTGTTATTATGTTATTAAATAACAATATAAGGATTGTACTTTGAAATTACGTACACTATTTACCGCCATGGCCTTGGCTATTGCACCTGCGATCTCTCCTATGGCTGCTGCATACCAAACAGAAGATACGCGACTGTTACGCTTTCCCGATATTCACAAAGACTATGTTACCTTTGTTTATGGTGGAGATATTTATGTCTCTAACAGAAAAACAGGTAAGAGTACGCGCTTAACGGATCATGTCGGTTTTGAAACTTTTCCTAAATTCTCACCAGATGGGTCGAAGATTGCGTTCTCGGCACAGTATAATGGCAGCCGTCAAATTTATGTAATTAACCGTGATGGTTCCGATTTAAAGCAGCTTACCTATTATAACGATGTAGGAAAGATGCCACCTCGTGGTGGATTTGATTATCGAGTATTAGATTGGACACCAGACGGCCAGCATGTCGTTTTTCGTGCAAATCGTACGCCTTATGGTAAGCGGGTTGGTAGACCGTTTATGGTGCCTGTTGCTGGTGGGCTCGAGCAACCACTGAACATCCCAGAAACGGGCGGTGGTATGTTATCACCCGACGGGAAAAAGTATGTTTATACCCCTAAAGACAGAGAGTTTAGGACTTGGAAGCGCTCTCGAGGTGGCCGAGCACAAGATGTTTGGGTATATGATTTAGAGAATAATACTTCAGAACAACTAACAACGAACCGCGCGACGGATCAGCAGCCTACTTGGGTAAACGACAGTATCTACTTTGTATCTGATAGAAACTATACACTCAACCTATACAAACATCGCTCTGGGAAAAAACCAGTTAAGATGACAAACCATCAAGATTTTGATGTACTTTGGCCATCAGCAGGACCAGACGCCATAGTGTATGAAAATGGCGGATATCTATATCGGTTTGATGAAGCGACAAAACGCACTGAAAAGTTAGCGCTAAATGTTGAAGGCAGCCGAGAATACACCATGCCTTACAGTAAAAACGTGAGTGACTTTATTGATTCAATGGATGTGTCGCATGATGGTAAACGCGTACTATTCAGTGCCCGTGGTGAGTTATTTAGTGTACCTGCGAAGCAGGGACCAACGCGCAATTTAAGTCGCACTCCAGCAGGCCGTGAAATCTCAGCAACTTGGTCTGCGAATGGTCGTTATATTGCTTACATGAGTGATGAGAGTGGTGAATATGAGATTTACTTGCGTGATAGAGCCAATAACAATGAAGTGAAGCAACTTACGAGTAACGGGACTATTTGGCGTTTCGATCCTCTTTGGTCGCCAGATAATACGAAGTTATTGTTTGCAGACAAAAATCACACGCTATGGTGGTTAGATGTAGAAACGGGTAAGCAACACAAAATAGATACCGCAAAATATAATGAAGATGGCTTAACACAGTATATTTGGTCACCCAATAGTGAAGATGTGGTGTTTGTTAAAAATAACGAAAACCGCTATGCATCACTTTGGCATTACAATATAAATAGTAAATCGGTTACTCGATTAACCGATGAGATGATGAGCGAAACCAACCCTACATTCTCGCCTGATGGTCAGTACCTTTATTTTACTTCTGAGCGTGATTATAACTTAACGTTCAGCAGTTATGAATTTGACTATATGTTCAATAAAGCAACGCGTATTTATTCGGTTGCTGTAAATGATCAAATAAGCGCATTAAATGCACCACAAAGCGATGAAGCGAGCATACTAAGTGATGCGTCAGAGGCAAGTGATGAAGACAAAGCGGTTGATACCAAACTAGATAGCAGTGGCTTTATGACGCGTGCTGTCGCATTAACTACTCCTGCAGGAAATTATCGCAATCTTACGGGCGTAAAAGGGGGGGTGCTTACGCTCAGTGACGGCCAATTGAAACTTATACCCACTAAATCAAGCGAGAAAGTGGCGACAGTTGCAAAAGGGGTAAGCAGCTATAAAGTGTCGGCCAATATGGCGCACATTATTGTGAAATCGGGCAAAAATTATAGCGTGATAAAGCCCGCTGCCAAGCAGGATTTAAAGTCTACTCAGCTTGACCTGAGTGATATGATGTTGAAAATCGATCCACAAATAGAGTGGGCGCAAATGTATAGAGAAGGGTGGCGCACGTTACGAGATTGGTTCTACGATGAGAATCATCATGGCCAAGATTGGGATGCGATTTTAAAGCGTTATCAGCCTATGGCGGACGCAATCGCGCATCGTACTGATTTAGATTATGTACTGAGTGAGATTGCGGGTGAAATCAATGCGGGTCATATTTATGTTAACTCCGGTGATATGCCAGAGGCAACGCGTTTAAAGCATGGTTTATTAGGTGCACAAATTAGTGCACATGAGTCTGGCTTTGTAAAAATTGAGAATATTTTTAAAGGTGAAAACTGGCATGAGGATTTTCGTTCACCGTTGAATGAAACGGGCGTAAAAGCCAATGTTGGCGACTATATTCTAAGTGTAAATGGCCGTGCGGTTAACACTGTTTTGAATTTTTATGAGTTATTAGAAAATACCCAAGGGGAACAAGTTGAATTGGTTTTGAACCAATCGCCAAGCTTCGAGGAGAGTTGGAAAGTGATTGTTAAACCTGTCGCAAGTGAACAAGGTTTAAGATACCTTGAGTGGACAAACTCTCGCGCAGAATATGTTGATAAATTGTCTGGTGGTCGTGTGGGTTATGTGCATTTACCAAACACCCACTATGCAGGTAACCGCGCATTATTTAAAAACTTTCTACCACAGACAACCAAGGAAGCCATGATCATTGACGATCGGTATAATGGCGGCGGCTTTATTCCTGAACATATGATCACATGGTTAGCACGAAAACCGTTAAATTATTGGAAGCGCCGTGGTGTTGAACCAACTAAGACACCGCAATTTGCCCACGATGGACCTAAGGCGATGTTGATCAATGGTTACTCGAGTTCTGGTGGCGATGCACTCCCTTATTACTTCCGACAAGCGGGACTTGGAAAACTCATAGGTACTCGCACTTGGGGTGGTTTAATTGGTATTTCAGGTAATCCTGGGTTAGTTGATGGTGGTTCTGTGATTGCTGCGACTTTCCGTATTCTAGATAATGAAGGTAATTGGATCATTGAAGATGAAGGCGTAAGCCCTGATATTGAAGTGATTGATCGACCAGAGTTAATTCAAGCGGGTAAAGACCCGTCTGTTGAACGTGCGGTGAAAGAGTTGCTTAATGAGTTAGAAGCTAATCCGAAAAAGCCTTTAACAGTACCTGCTGCTCCCAGTAATTTTGGCCAGTAGAAGCATGTGTTAACTTTTACTTAAATAGACATAACGGCTAAGCACTTTATTAGCCGTTATTGTTTGCTTATTTATACGTGAAAACGATTGGTGTTCATAGGTAAGTAACCTCAGCTCTGGATAAGCGAATTTGCCCAATAAAGCTATTTTTCTCACTCTCGGCGTTGCTTTCATTTGTAATAGCCCGCTATTACTGCATAAAAGCGCCTTGATATTGAGCAAAATATCATCATTGGATTGTACGTAAGTTTGTTTTCAAAACATTTTCTATTCCAAAACCCTTATTCAAACCTGAGGTTAAATATGACGTTAAGTGAGGCACATAGCATGAATTTTGATAGGACGGTGTCCATTTTATCTGGTGAAGATAATGGGGGATAAGAGTGAAACAGTATGGTAACGCGTAAAAAAGTTGTTTTAATAACAGGTGGCAGCCGTGGTATTGGTGCCGCAGCGGTGACATTACTCGCAGAGCGAGACTATGTTGTTGCAATCAATTATAAAGAAAACCATAGTGCGGCTAAAGAGTTGGTAAGGTCTATTAACGCTGCTGGTGGTCAAGCTACTGAGTTTCAAGCTGATATAAGTGATGAGAATCAGGTAGAGGCGCTATTTTCATCAGTGGCATTGAGGTATGGACCAATTACGCATTTGGTCAATAACGTTGGGGTATTGGCCCACCAGCAACGAGTTGAAAGTATGACGGCAGAGCGTATCAATTACATTTTACAACATAACGTTACGCCTTACTTTATTTGTGCCAGAGAAGCCGTTAAGCACTTTAAAAAGCAGGATGATATGTCAAAGTGTGCAATCGTTAATGTGTCGTCTGCGGCGTCGAGGTTGGGTGGGGCTAACGAATATGTTGATTATGCTGCATCAAAGGGGGCTATTGATACATTTACCATAGGTTTGTCATTAGAGCTTGCAGAATATGGTGTGCGAGTTAACTGTGTTAGGCCCGGGTGTATTTATACAGATATACATCGTGACGGAGGAGAAGCGGAGCGTGTCTCTCGGTTAGCGCCTCAATTACCACTGCGTCGTGGCGGCACGGCATCAGAGGTTGCTAATGCCATTGTGTGGTTATTAAGTGATGAGGCTAGCTTCGTCACTGGCAGTTTTATTGATTTGGCTGGTGGGAAGTAGTATTTTAAAGTAATAGCTAGTACCGAAGAACACCCCATTGTTGTCAGATACAAAGTGGGGAATTTCCCCACTTTTAGTGTAATGTATTTTTTGATAAAAATACTCAGATTTATCGCCCGTCTGCGTATCTAAAACAAGTAACTCAATACCTTGTTTGGTAGCCTCTCTCTCTATTGATTGCATGAGGAGTGATGCAATTCCTTGACGTTGATATTGCGGATGAACAAGTAACTTTTCTATTTCAGCACGGTGTGATCCATTCTGCTTTTGACATCGAGTATAGTGAACGCAGCCGACGAGTGTATTATGTATAAAGTACCCAAAGAAAATACGGCTTTTCAGTTGCGTGTTTATCTCTTCCCAGTAAGTAGCGAGCTGCGGTTTATCTACATCAGTTTTAAACCCTAAAGAGGCACCACTTTTAATACACAGAAAGAGTAAATCAGTTAATTGCACTTTGTATTGCGAAAGTGATGTAAGTTGCTTTATATGGCTAGTCATGGTGTTTGAGGGTCTTCAAGTTTTGTTAATTGTGCTTGAATATGTGCGATATGCATTTCTAATTTTTCCTTTGCGTTGTGTAAGCTGGTTACACGTGCTGATGTATTTGCTTGATGTGCTCGAATTGCGCGGTAAATAGCCACTCGTGGTCGCTTGTATTTGTCAGCAGCACTAGAAATAGATAACTGTTTATTTAGCACCTCGCGCAATGCATAACGCATTGCTTCTTTGTCATTGTGTTTATGTTGCACTATGAGCACTCCACTTTTTGACTGGGGTGTGAGCATCATGAATTTGCCAAATACTGATCTCTAAGTGCCATAACAGGTGTAAAGTTTGGTAAAAGTCTGACATAACGTTTGCTTATGTTGTAAATGCGTGCAATTTTTAAAGAAAAAACCATACCAATATTTAAAGTTGATATATTTCAGTTGGTTATGGTTTTATGTATTATCCGACTTGGCTAATTTGCACCATTTATAGGAAAATTTAGTAGCGTTTGCACTGAATTGTTGCAGTGTTTCGTAAAACTGATTTTCGAGTGAGGTACTTTGTTATATTTAATCTAAGAAAGGTTAGGGGTTTAAATTAAAAAGCTTATATAACATTGGCTTACTTTTTTTATGTCTGTTTTAAACCGTGACTTATTGAGCGCTGATTATTCTATTTATTTTCTAACCTGATAGAAAATAGTTTTTACATAAGATATGCCCTGACTTGTTTAGCTAAAGTAGTCGCAAGTTTAAAGGAGACATAAATATGAAACTA
Source organism: Pseudoalteromonas aurantia (assembly GCF_005886875.1). Lineage (GTDB taxonomy): Bacteria > Pseudomonadota > Gammaproteobacteria > Enterobacterales > Alteromonadaceae > Pseudoalteromonas > Pseudoalteromonas aurantia_A. Next base: position 68,084 of record NZ_PNBY01000028.1, read on the forward strand.
TATACATCAGCATTGTTATTAGTGAGTAGCTACTCGGTTGTGGCGAGTGTGCAGGGTACAGTAACGCCCATCGAACCAGTTTTAGTCGCCATGTACAATCAAGACATAGACCAGCAATTTTATATGGGGAAATACGAAGTTACCGTAGCTGAATTTCAACGTTTTGTGCAAGCGACGGGGTACACAATACCTAATAAATGTATGGTATTCACTAAAAGCCAATGGCCTTCTCCAGATAAGCCTGGTAGTTGGGATAGCCCCGAGTTAGTTAACGAACCATTCAGACCTGTGGTGTGCGTTGGTGTGCAAGGAGCAATGGATTATGCGCAGTGGCTAACAAAAGAAACGGGAAAGTCATATCGCCTGCCGACGATAGAAGAATATGAATTTGCCGCTCTAGCAGGCCAAAAAAGCCGATTTGCATTTGGAGAAGATTATGAGCATAGCGACGTATGTGAATATGAAAATGTTGAAGATAGCGCTAACATTGCAGCTTTGAAATTACATCATGGTGTTGAATATACCCGTAGTGTGGATTGCAATGATGGTGCAATATACCACACAGTGGTTGGTATGTATCGACCTAACCGTTTTGGTTTACATGATATGTTGGGTAATGTAAGAGAGTTAACTCAAACCTGCATAGAATATAAAAATGGCGACAATAAACACTGTTCTCGATATGCAATAGGAGGCTCAGCTTGGCATTGGCAACCACGTGATATAGTCAAAGAACGTTGGACTGCTGCTGACTTTATTGGCAGCATTGAAGGTTTTCGTCTGGTATTGGATGCTAAGGAGCTTGCTATTGATCACTCCGAGCAGTTTAAAGCCGCTTTATTAGTCGCTCAAAAGCGCGAAAGGGTTGAACATAACAAGCTAAAATCTCTACCAACTGCACCTAAAGGTCTTGTTACTAAAGAGCTAGTTGAACATCAAGTGCAACTTGGTTGGGATGTGGCTCATGGAGAAGGTATAACGTATGCATTGTATCGCAGTGTTTTAGACAGCAAAGGTAAGGGCACCCGACAGTGGCAGCTTGTAAAAGACGGTCTGAGTGCACCGAACTACCGTGATTCAAACCCATCTTCTAATTTTATAAGCTATAAAGTACATGCAGTTAAAGATGGAATGCAAAGTAAAGCCAGTAACATTGCTTATACAGGTCAATACCCTAAATTAGCAATAGGTCAAAAAGTTGAGGCCGAACATTATTTTTCACAACGACATAGTATGTTGAGTAAAAAGGATGAGTTACAAGTCGTTGGTTTGTCTACAAATGCAGATCATCATACACCGGATGGATATATCCCATTTAAACCAGCATGGCTAAAGTTTGATTTGAGCAGTGAGACCTCCAGCGTAGTTACTGTAAATGTACGTATGCGAGGAGCAAAGGATACGTTGCTAGAGTTTTGGCAAGGGCATCACCTTGTGGCTCGGTTTAACGGTCACGGTGGTAAAGAATTTAAAGAAGTTAGCGTACCCGGCTCGGTAATAACAGGAGCAGATCAGTTAGAGATCCGCTCGGTAGGTAATAGCGGGGCGTTAATTGATTGGTTTGAACTTATACCAAATCACATCGATGATTAATTTTCTAATGCAATGGCTGAGGTAACACCATGTTGCTCAAGCCATTGCTGAGAACCGTTGGTTTGTAAAAATGCCAAGTATTCTCTTTTTATTTCAGGTGTTGAGTATGCTAATTGGTATAGCGCCAGTGCTGAATTGAGTGATGCCGGTTTATTGTGTGTTAAGCGAGCTTTATTAAATGCTTCTTTGAGCAAGGGGCGAGCGTCATCAATTAAATCTTGAGCTAATAATACTCGGGCTTTCAATAGTAATTGAGCGGGTTGTTTTATAGCGCCATCAAATAAGGCATGTGCTGATTCAAAATCCCTTACCTCTATATAATATGTCACTAACATTTCAAGGGCATGGTCAAGTACCCAATAGTTACTCGCGGTTCTAGGAATGTTTAAAATGCGTTTTAAATAGGGTAAAGCAAGTGCATTGTCTTCTGTAAATAACGCAAAGTGAAAATACACAATCGCTTTATTGGAATCACTTAAATTATGCTCAATTAGTAAAGCTTGGGCTTTATTTAGCTGAGCATATTGTTTAACCGTATTGTCGACTTTTTTTGCCAGTATTGAATACAGCATATGGAATTCAAATTGTGCTAGGGGTTCTTGTTGCTGTTTAGTGAGAGTGATAGCCTCTTCTAAAACACGAAACATCGCAGCTATATTCCCTTGTTCGTAATGCAACCATGCACTGGTGTTAATATAGTCATGTTGTAAAGGCCACAGTGATGTTTGCTTGAGCTCTTTACTCATCAGAGTTAGTCGGTGAGCGCTTTGTTGGTGTTGCTTGCGCATTTTATAGATCATGCCTATTAACCATTGAGCTTGTGCTCGATAGGCTTTTTGTGCATATCCCTCATTATCGAGTAGCTTGTCTAGATGAACCATAGCAATATCGGGCTGTTTAGCATGAATCAAATGCTTGGCTAGTAATAGCGTCACCTCTTCATTACTTGGTGCGGATGTATGCATTGTTTGTAGCTCGGCTAAACGAATTGGTTTACTGGTAGAAAAGAACTTTAAATCGTGCAGTCGGTTCAGTTGTTCCCGTAATGCCAGCATGGCTGTTTCTGCCGTTTCTCCAAAGGTGTAACCTTGCCAATGCCGGGCGTTTTTGGATAAACCATAATGTAAAAACACGCCTTGCTCTGAAGGGTATATATCCCCCCAAATAAGCCAACTTTGCTGAGGTAGTTGGGCACTTTTCCATGCTTGTTGTGGTGATAAAAAATGTTGCTGATTTGATTCGGGAACGACGACGGTTTTAACTGAAAATAGAGCGTGATTTGAAAGAGCATTGATATCTGATGGTTGTAACTTGCTCCGAGAGTCACTAACGTGATCGTTGACGGCTAAGTGCAAAGAGATTTGTGGCGAAGGTGTTTGCCACTGGGACGCTAATAATAAAATAAGTAAAATGAAAACACTGCTTATTGCGGTGTATAAAACATAAGGAGACTTTTTATTTTTTGCGATGTTTTGGGGAGGGAGAAGCGGATCGTTGACCTCACCCTTGGTTACAGGATACTGCCATTTATAGCCTTTCTTGGAGTAGGTTTTGATGGACTGTTCACCAAATATAGCCCGCAATTGACTTATCGTTTGAAAGACAACTTGTTCAGAGACCACTTTGTTTTGCCAAACAACGTCCAAAATGTCATCTTTACTGTGAATATCGTTAGGGTTTAGCAGGAAATACTCAAGTAGTAACGTTTGATTTCGCTTTAAAACAATCAGTTCGTCACGTTTATACAGCACCCGTTTATGACATGAATACTGGTATTGAGAAAACAGTAACTCCATAACTCTTATCTATTTTTATTATTTTAGTGCATATTATTACATAGCCTTATTAGAGATGGCAGTGATATTCACCGCATCACAATATGGTGACCTTGTACAACGCTTAAGCAACAACTCGCTTTAACTACTATCAATGGGCAAAAGGAGTGGTAAATAAAGGGGAATGAATTGGTAAGGTGTGCTAATTGTGTTTAATTGGAGGAGCTTAGTATTGATTTTACGATTGCTTTTCAACCTATCGTTCATGTGCAATCAAAACGCATATTTGGCTATGAAGCGTTAGCGCGGGGACTCAACAATGAACCAGCGTATTCAGTACTGTCGCAAGTAAATGATAAAAACTGTTATGCTTTGACCCAATGTGCTGTGTGAAAGCCATTGAACTAGCAGCAAAGTTAGATTTGTCGTCTTATCTTAGTACTAACTTTTTGCCTAATGCGATGTATCAGCCCCAGCGTTGTATTCGAACTACTTTAGCAGCTGCTGAAAAGCACGGCTTGCCGGTCGTAAGGATCATGTTTGAATTGACCCAAATAGAGAAAATATCTGATAGTGAGCACATAAAGCGTTTTGTTGATTATTACCGTACTCAGGGCTTTAAAACCGCAACGGGTGATTTTGGTTCAGGTTATTCCGGGTTAAATTCATTAGCTGACTTTCAAACCGATATTATTAAATTTGAAATGGGGTTGGTTCGAGATATTCATATAAACAAAGGACGGCAAGTTATTTTACGACATTGCATTAGCTTGTGTCATAAATTACAGAGCACAACTTTGGCTGAGGGCGTTGAAACATCAGAGAGTTTGAGTGGTTACAAAGTGAAGGCATGGATTTAATTCAAGGCTACTTTATGCCAAACCGGGCTTTGAGTGTTTGCCAAGTGTTGACTTTTCAAAGTTATAAAGCTGTAGACACAGTAGAGCGATATTTATAAAGTCGAGTGTAACTACAGTAGTCGAGGCTTTTAAAATCCATAGAATTTAGAGGTACAAAATGTTGAAGGCAATTTTTAGTATATTATTATTTTTGATAACTGGGCCATTGCTTCTCGCATTGTTTATTAAAAACTCATATCACGTAGAGCGAAGTGTAGTGATCGAACAACCGATAGAAGTGGTATTTGATTATATCAAATACCTTAAAAACCAAGATCATTATAGTCGTTGGGCCAATATTGACCCTAATATGGTAAAAGCTTACAGAGGTACTGATGCGCACGTTGGGTTTGTATCGGCATGGAGTAGCGAGCATCCTGATGTGGGGGTTGGAGAACAAGAAATTATTGGCATAAAGCCGCTGGAACGAATTGACTATGAGCTGCGGTTTATTGCGCCTTTTCAGGCGACAGAGCCTGCTTATATGCTTACTAAATCTATTGGTGATACCACACAGGTTACTTGGGGGTTTCAAGGGCACATGAATTATCCAATGAATTTAACGTTTTTATTTATCAATTTTGAAAAACAGATTGGCGGTGACTTACAAGCAGGGCTCAATAAATTAAAGGAGATCCTTGAATAAGGAGTTGTATAGAGAGCCATAGACTCTCCACATATGGCTTGTTATAAAGTTGTTTTATTAAGCGTTGAGTTGGTTTTACAGTTTCCCAACTTACAAAAAAATGCTCATGACCGAATGTGTCAGGTGTCATGTCATATATTGACCCAGATTCTACTCGATAATTTTGTCCATTAAAGCTGAATGAATCACCTTAATTGTAAATGGTTGGGTAGCTTTACCATTGAGCGCTTCATGCATCACATTTTGGTGGTGCTTCGACTATCGCATTTTATAGGTTGTAGTCAGGATCTTTATTATCTTGATGCAACTCTCAAATACAAACGCTTGGGTCGTGATTGTCTTTAATAAATTACGATTGCTTGTTAATGAGCTCAGGGGTTTCCCAGTACCAATGGGTGGTATCGGCAATAGCATGACCTGAGTTGAACTCGAAGCCTCGGTCTTTGACTAATTTTTCTATGATATGATCTGTGGTCACTATGCTGACTTGCTCACTTTGGCCATCTACAAATCCTTTGTGATAGAACGGCAGGCCTAATAGGGTTTTCTCTTTTGGGTATTTTTGCATCATACTATTGCTACCTAGAGTATCTGACGCTAAGCCCATCTGTGTATAGAGCCACGCACTGTGGTGATCGATAAACGATCTAGGCCATTGCCCTGTAAAGTTATATGCCATAAAACGAATGTAGTCAGCATATATGTCTAGGTCTTGGTGGTAATTTGGGCCATTCCAAAACCCAGCTTCAACTTCTGTACCTAAGTCTATTTCTTGGGGTAATAATTCATGCAGCCGCTTTAAAAGATAGAGGTGATTACCGCTTTTAATTGGGTTAGGTTGCTCATTCGTCGAAAAATGTTCCCAATCTATGTCTATGCCGTCTAATCGATGTTGTATCGCATAATCAGCGATGTTTTTTGCTAACGCATTAAGATCTGCTTTAGTCAGGTTTAAAAAGTTGACGCCCGCGCCTCCAATGGACAAAATGATACCGATGTTATTACTTCGACCAAATTGCAGTGCATCATTGATATGTGTGTCAACTAAATGGGTATCAAGTCCGCCACCTTCATTTGGAAAGGCAAAGGCAAGTATGGTGTGGGTGAGGGCATCGCTATTGAGCTCTTCTATCGCTAATACCCCGCCGAGTGGATATTGCCAATTCGCATAGGCACCTTCGACGCAGTGATATTGTGTATCGTGAGCTCACTCTAGTGATAGTAATGCTGTGGTTTTTTGTGAACAGTTTTGAAATTCTGGCTGAGCATATGTGCTCAAGAGAAAGTGCTGGGAACAAAAAAGCCGCAATCACTGCGGCTTTTAGGGAAGTCTGACTGTGTGGTTAATAATTAAACTACACCACGTGGCAAACGACAATCATGGTCTTTGCGTGCCAGTTCTACAATCCATAGTTCTTCAGCGGTGTAACCCTCTTCGTTTTCTTTGACAACGATAAAAGGTGCTTTTTTAGCAGCAACAGGGGCTACAGCTTTCTTTGTTTTTGCTTTTTTAGCAGGCGCTGCTGCTTCGCTAGGTGTCGCTGAACCTGAAGTAAGTTCTTCAGTTAATGCTGCAACATCTGCAAGGCGCATGTTCTTGCCACCATCAATGCTGTACCAGCCTGGTTTAGTGGCAATTTCTGGCTTTTTACCGTGGGCAGCTTCATAAGCGGCTTCAAAAGCGCTTAATACTTCAGTTTTATCTAGTTTACTCATCGTAGATCCTAGTCGTGTTATACGCGGATATGCGGGATTAAGATTTAAAGAGTAGTTATACCCATATTTGGGCAATTTTTCAATTTTTTACGTTTTTTGCTTCCAATTTGCTCGTATTGCCGCCAAAATTTGCGATTATTTACTACAAAACAATGGTTACGTCATGAAGCGTTCAGAATTCATCCATATTTTATCTCAACTACTCCAACCGAGTGCAATTAAAGATTTTGCACCAAACGGTTTACAAGTTGAGGGAGCAGAAACGGTTCATAAAATAGTCACTGGTGTGACGGCAAGCCAAGCATTAATTGATGCTGCTATTAAACTAGGCGCAGATACGATATTGGTGCACCATGGTTACTTTTGGAAAGGTGAATCACCTACCATCACGGGTATGAAAAAGCGCCGTATCACCAGCTTGTTGACAAATGATATTAATTTGTTTGGTTATCATCTACCGCTTGATATTCACCCTGAACTTGGCAATAACGCACAACTGGCCAAATTACTTGATATGCGTCCTGAAGGCGGGTTAGAAAGCGGTGCAAATAGTGTCGCTGTAAAGGGGAGGTTACATACGCCTTTAACCGCGGATGAGTTTGCCCAAAAAATAGCTCAAGTGTTAGAACGTAAACCCCTTGTGTGTGCCCCTAGAGGCAAAAAAATTGAAACGATTGCTTGGTGTACTGGCGGTGGTCAAGGTTATATTGATCTGGCTGCAGAGCAAGGCATTGATGCCTATTTAACAGGCGAAGCATCAGAGCAAACAATTCATAGTGCACGTGAGCAAGGGATCGATTTTTTTGCTGCAGGTCATCATGCAACTGAGCGCTATGGTATTAAAGCCTTGGGGGAGTTCTTAGCTGGTGAGTATGGTTTTGATGTGACATTTATTGATATAGATAACCCCGTATAATGGGGCATCTATATCCATTGTTAACTTATTTATAAGGCTTCAGGGTCTATTGTGCGTAGCAACGAGATCCAAGCTTTTCCGACCCATTCATGACAGTGAGAGGTGACGGCCTTTAATATGCTCGCTTGTGCGATAAATTGCCTTGATTGAGGTTGACTACTTAGCGAATAAAATTGAATTGGGGCAGCGATCACTTCTACGCCTTGTGCTTTAAATAAATCAGTCGCTCGTGACATATGACTGGCTGAGGTGACTAACGCAACCTGCCTATCGACTAAGTGAGGAGCTAAAAGTCTTGCTTCATCTTTTGTATCTAGTGCCCTTGGGTTTTGTTTAACGCGATGCGCCGGAATGCCAAGTGCCTGAGCTGTTTTTGCCATAAGAGCTGCATTAGAGGTTTTACTGTGTCCACCACCAGATACAATTAAATCAGCGCGAGGGTAGTGGTGTGCCAACCTTAAACCTTCCACTAGTCGAGAGAGTGCACATCCCCCTAACTGCCCATTACTAGGAAGCTGTGAGTTTGGGTAAACATCGCACCCCAATACGACTATTTTGTCTAGGTGTGTATGCTGAGTGACATTAAATGGTTTTAATACTCGTTCTTGAGGCGTAATGATTCGGTTTGCAACGTAGGGTGTACTGATAGCCCATAAGAAAAGGACTAATAGCCAAGTTATGATAAATGATTTGGTGTTTGTTTTACTGACAAAGAGTAAACAAAATGCGATGAAAAGAAGTGACAGTGGCAATGGCATCAGTACCGAGCCAATAATTTTTTTTATTTCAAACATGTAAGAACCCAACCTTGGATGTTGGGTTACAGTGTATTAGAGACTTAAGACTATGAACAGGTTAACGTCCATTGTTTATTTTACATGTGTTTAAAAAGTGACGATAAACAGGGTTATCTTTCATATTCTTTTTCATTGCTAAATACATCGGACGACTTAAGCCTAGCGCACCTAATGGAATAGACTTTATTAAGCCTTGGCTCTCATAGGGAGTGACTAACCAATCAGGTAATGCAGCGACTCCCATACCTGCACTCACTAATTGAAAAATGAGTAAACCTTGGTCAACTGTTTTTAAGGTGCCATCAAAACGGGCATTTTGTATAAAATGCTTAAATATATCTTGGCGCTCTTTTGGGATCGGGTAAGAGATGATGGTTTCATCTTTTAGATCGAGTGCTGTGACATAGGCCTTTTTGGCAAGTTCATGATCCGGTGCAACAATGAGCTTGAGCTTGAAGTCAAATAAATGTGCGTATTCTAGTTTATCAGGTTCACGAATATCAGACGTTAACACCAGATCTAATTCATCTTCCATAAGATCTGGAATCGCATCGTAGCTAAACCCTCTTTCATAATCGACTTTAATGTCTGGCCAAAAATTGTTGAACTCTTTTATAGTGGGTAGCAGCCAATGGAAACATGCATGGCACTCTACGCTAAGACGTAATTGTGAAATAGGCTGGTTTAAACTTTCTTTTAGGCGACACTTGGTTGCTTCAACCCGAGGTAATATGTCGCTTGCGAGTTCTAATAATAACATGCCTTGGGGCGTAAATCGGACAGGTTGTGTTTTACGTTCGAATAACTGGCAGTCTAGCTTGTTTTCGAGATCTTTAATTTGATGTGATAACGCAGACTGTGTCAAAAATAACTCACGCGCGGTGTTAACTAATGAGCCTGTTTCTTTCAGAGTAGAGATGGTTTTTAAGTGTTTTATGTCTATCATCTTCAATAAATCTCATTTATCTAGTGAGTAAAACTCAAATTACTACCTAGCAGCATGGTAAATATCGCCATAATAGAGGTTGGCCGTCTATAAAACCAGCATGCATTGATTAGTTTATAACAAAATCACTATAGCACCAATTTTGACAGCGTTGTCATTTTTATTTTAACTTTTTTACAAAAATTACAAATTAATTTTGTTCATGTTATCTCTGAGGAAGCATCAATTGCATTCCATTCAATCGCAAACTGAATTTTTAGACGTCTAAATATTCAATTTTAATTAAAAGCGCATGGCAAAAATACGTAACCTCGGTTTCCCTCGAGTTGGCAAAAAGCGTGAGTTAAAGTGCGCATTATTCCGTATTGGTCGTGGTCGAGCGCCAACGGGGTGCGTATGTGCGGCCAGTGAAATGACAAAATGGTTTAATAGTAGTTATCATTATTTGTTACAGAGTTAGAGTCGACGCAATCATTTTAACTGAGCTAGCATGCAGGCATTGATATCATCCAAATTGATGAAACCGTGTTTTATGAGGGGGGTCATTAAAGGTAAGCCAATGGCAATCATACCTAGAGTGGGCGACATACGCATTGAGAGTATCAGCAAACAGTGTGTTAGATTCAACGCTAATTCATACCCAAATGTGCTATGTGGAGTTTAACGATATTATCAGTGCCATTGCCGATATGTAAGCAGATGTTATTACAATTGAAATATATCGCTCTAATATGGCGCTACTGGAAGCCTTTGAAGAGTGTGCTTACCCAAATTAGAGTGGATCTGGGGTGTACGACATTCCCCGCCCCAATTGACCTGAGATTGAGAGGATGAAAGCGTTAGTTCATAAAGCAGGTAAAAAGGCGCCTGTGGAGTGTTTATGGGTTAACCCAGACTGTGGGCCTAAAACAAGAGGTTGAGAAGAGGCACGCGAAGCACTAAATAATATGGTCGGAGCAGCGAAAGAACTTAGAGTGGAGCTAGGTTAAATGAAGTGAGCGTGTTCGAGTATCAAAATGCTGTTTATAGGCATTTTGATACTCAATACAGATATAAAGCCCGAAGTTATTAAATAACCTCAGCACTGGATAAGCGAATTTGCCCAATAAAGCTATTTTTCTCACTCTCGGCGTTGCTTTGATATTGCGCAAAATATCATCATTGGATTGTACGTAAGTGTGTTTTCAAAACATTTTTTTTCCAAAACCCTTATCCAAACCTGAGGTTAAATAGACAGTGCCACGTCAGTATGCTTTATCAATAATGCCATGGCTTGAGCAGCCGGTAGCGGTTTAGAGACTAAGTAACCCTGGCCAAGTTGGCAGCCTTTTCTTTTTAACAGAGCCCATTGCTTTGGATTTTCAATACCTTCAGCAACGACATTGAGTTTGAGCGATTGTGCCAGAGATAATATGGCATCAACCAAGGGGTTTTCTTTGTGCGTTAGTTGGTCAATAAAGCTTTTATCAATTTTTAAGGTGTGTATAGGGAGTTGATGAAGATACCCCAATGCGGAGTAACCGGTCCCAAAATCGTCTAGATACAGTTTCACCCCAAGCGGTGCTAATCCGTGAATAATGCGTGTGGCTAGCGTGAGGTTTTCAATTAATCCCGACTCTGTGATTTCAAGGCAGAGGGTACCGTTTGGTAATTGATATTTTATGTATAGTGAGCGCATATACTCAACAAAATCCAAACTGGCGAAATGTCGAGAAGAAACATTCACGGTTATTCTCACTGTTGGGTTTCCATCACGACGCCAACGTTGTAATTGTGCGGCGGCTAAGTCAAGCAAGTATAAGTCCAGTTCAATAATTTGCCCTGTATGCTCTGCAATAGGAATAAAGTCATCAGGGGGAACAAGACCAGCGCTGGGGTGGTGCCAGCGTACCAATGATTCGAAACTGACTATGTGAGGTTGGTTCAGAGTGAAAATGGGTTGAAAATAGAGTTCAAACTCATGGTTTTTGATACCACTTTGTAGATCATTCTCTATGTCCGCTTGGCGTTTTAGCTTTTTACGCATGGCATTATTAAAGTAACAAACGCGGCCCCTTCCAGATGACTTTGCTTCATACATGGCTGCATCCGCTTGTTGCAACAGAGTAATTGCATTGTCGGTTGCATCACTGGTGAATGCGGCGCCAATACTGCCTGATGCTTGTAATATATGTCCGTCTATCTGTAGAGGCTTGGCAATGGCATTGTTGATACGCTCAAGGGCAATATCAACTTGTTGCTTATCGTGAACATTTTCCATAAAAATCGCAAATTCATCCCCACCCAGTCGGGCAAAGGTGTCGGTGCGTCGAATGCTACCTTTGATAACATTAACGATTGCGACAAGAAAGTGGTCACCTACATCATGCCCTAGTGCATCATTAATACTTTTAAAGCGATCGAGGTCTAAATAGAGTAAACAATGTAGTTTCTTTTGTGGTGCCCGATCATGAGATAAAATGGCATGTTTAACTCGCTCTAGTAGAAGGTAGCGATTAGCTAATCCGGTAAGCTCGTCATGAAGTGCCCTATGCTCTAGAGCTTGGCGTGATAATTGACGGTCAATGGCCATACTTACTTGTCTGCTAATGTAAGTTAAAATTGCTAAATGATGGCGGTTAAATGCCTTGTTATCATGATAGCTTTGCATCACAATCACACCTTGGTATTGCTCATTTACGGTAAAAGGCACGCCTAACCATGATGTTGGAGAGCGGCCTACCATTTTAAAATGTCCTTGTGCAATATGCTTATCAAAGTCGATATGATTACATAACAAGGGCTTGGAATTACTGATAATATAGTAAGAAGCGGTTTCTTTTAATTGCGCTTTAACAATCTTTTGTGATGCATTACACCTTACTTCATTTTCCACTAGGTAATTTATTTCTAATAAATCAGCGTGTTTGTCATATAACCCAATGAAAAAGTTTTCTGCTGGTAATTGACTGTTTATGATGGCGTAAATGTCATCATAGAAAGCATCTAATTCTTGCGATTTATAAGCAATATTAGCAATTTTAAGCAGCGACTTTTCTAATTGTTGCGCTTGATTAAGCTGATCAACTGTCTGTGTTAAATGGTTTAGCGTTCTTACCTGATTAATTTTAGCACTAAGTAAATGTGCGACAGTTGAGAGGATCTGTAAGTGCCCATTAGTAAAGTAGTTTGGCTCAGGGTGTTCGCAATCAATTACTCCGAGAAGTTGTTCTTCATATACTAAAGGAACACATAATTCAGACAAAGCAGGGCGAGAGTCTGCGATATACCTGGGTTCACTCGAAACATCAGCAGATACAAAAGCGGTTTGGGTGCGTGCCACATACCCTGTGATCCCTTGGGCAATGGGAATGCGAGTTTGAATAATTTGGTAGTTGGCATTTTGGCTGGATAATCCCATGCTGGCTACTTCTTCTAAATACTCATGGTGTTCATCAGCGAGGTAAATTACACAGTCAACAAAACCCAGTCGGCTAACTACCTGAGAGGTCACATAATCAAACAGTTCATCTAACTGAGTAATTTGCAGTAAAGATGACGAAAATTGGTTGATGATGCTGAGCTGTTCGGTCTTTGATTCTAATTTTTTTTGTGAAAGCATGCTCATCACTCATATTTGAGAGTGTGCATAACTTAACGTAATTAAGAATGAAACAACATATTTTTTAAAGAAAAAACGTTTGAGGGTGTAAAACAATGCAAACAGTTTGTCATCTTTACACAAACACCGTGCGAAATACTTTACTAACGGCCTTTAACTGCCTATGATCGGGCAAATTCAGCAGTGGAAAAGAGCAATGACTAGCACAGTAACGACCCTCACTATTACTCGCCCAGATGATTGGCATGTTCATTTACGCGACGGCGTACAGTTAAAAGATACCGTTCGTGATATTAGCCGTTATATGGGACGCGCAATCATCATGCCTAACTTGGTACCGCCTGCTACATGCACCGAAACTGCCCTTTCTTACAGAGATCGAATTTTGGCCGCTGAGCCTCAAGGCAATTTCAAACCGTTAATGGTGTTATATCTGACGGATAAAACAACGCCAGAAGAGATTAAAAAAGCCAAAGCAACAGGCCATATTGTTGCGGCTAAACTGTATCCGGCTGGTGCAACGACTAACTCCGATTCAGGTGTAACTGATATTGAAAATGTTTACCCCGCGCTTGAAGCAATGGAAGAGGTCGGCATGCTGTTATTGGTACACGGTGAAGTCACAGACTCATCTATCGATATTTTTGACCGAGAAAAAGTATTCATTGAAACCAAACTTTCTAAAATAGTTGATACGTTTCCTAATTTAAAAGTCGTGTTAGAGCATATTACCACTCAAGACGCAGTTGAGTTTGTGAAAGGCGCTTCTGATAATGTCGCTGCAACCATAACTGCACATCATTTATTATACAACCGTAATCATATGCTAGCAGGTGGGATCAGGCCGCATTATTATTGTTTACCAATATTGAAGCGCAATACTCATCAACAAGCACTAATTGAAGCAGCTACCAGTGGCAGTAAAAAATTCTTTTTAGGCACAGACTCTGCACCTCATGCCAAAGATAAAAAGGAAGCTGCATGTGGGTGTGCGGGAGCCTATACAGCCCACGCTGCATTAGAGCTGTATGCTGAAGCCTTCGAAGAAGTTGATGCATTGGATAAGTTAGAAGGGTTTGCAAGTCATTTTGGACCAGACTTTTACAACCTACCACGTAACATAGATACCATTACGATAAAAAAGTCACCTTGGAAGGTACCAGAGAGCTACCCCCTTGGCGGAACTGACGTAGTGCCGATTAAAGCCGGTGATATGATTGACTGGATGGTGACTGAGTAATTCACCAACCGGTGTAAGAAGCGCACTGATATGGTGCGTTTTTTTTTATTTTTTTGGGTAAAATTTACAGAATTAATGAGCCTTGGTTTGTACAGAAACCTAGTTTCTATGTTAGGCTATTAATGCTTTGAGTTTTTGCAATTCAATGGATGTAAAAGTTGCGGTAAAGAATAATGTACTTGTACTTACCGGTTAGGTACTTACGATTGGTAGCATTAATATGATCTGCTGTATTTATTATTCCGATGTGTTGATAAGCAAGCTCAGGGAGGAAGCCATATTGGCAAGTGTTAATTTTGATTTGATCTACAGGAATAATAGGTATGTCTACTTCTAAAACAGGTAAAGTAAAGTTTTTCAATGAATCTAAAGGTTTTGGTTTTATTGAACAAGAAAATGGTCCTGACGTGTTCGTACACTTCAGTGCTATTTCTGGTGACGGTTTCCGTACTCTGACCGATGGCCAAGCTGTGTCTTTTGACGTTAAGCAAGGTAAAAAAGGTCCAGAAGCTGAAAATGTAGTTGCTGTATAAGCCTGCTTTAATGGGAGTAACAGCCCTGTTACTCCTTTATCTTATTTTCTCTTTTTAAATATTCTTATTATAAAATTCCTTATAATTATTTGCTTTATTATTTTTATATGTAAAAATAATAGGTAGATCAGTAAATGCTTATATCTGATTAATATATTACCTTTTGTAGGTAATTTTATATCCTTATCAATACAAGAGAACTGCCAATGCGTGAAATTAAATCTTTTATTAAGTCTGCAAGTTTTAACGAACTAGAGAAAGCTGCTGAATTAATCAATGAAGCACTCGATAGTCAACGTGAACAACAGCAAGTAAAAGACGAAGTATTAGCACTTATCAAGGAAAAAGGGTTAACCCTTGAAGATTTAGTCGGTGGCGCTCAATCGGACAAGCGCGCAAAAGTAAAAGCAAAATATCGTATAGAAAAAGATGGGCAAGTTTTTGAATGGACTGGCCGTGGTAAAACACCAAAAGCTTTTGCTGATGTTAATTTAGACGACTATACGATCTAATTTAGCTGAGCTATATTATCTTCTACGCTCGCTTTAATTACGGGCGTTTATTTTTTAGAAGCCTCTAACTGTTTGGAAGACCTATTTATACCCTTAGACCCTACCAACGAGACGCCGTTCAAAATACGATATCCCACTTTAAAAAATGTAATGACGCTGCGGTAATTGTCCTCCCTACTGGTGCAGGAAAAAGTCTAGTGATTGCAGAGTTGGCTCGACTTGCAAAACATAAAATACTGGTCTTAGCACACGTTAAAGAGCTCGTAGAGCAGAATGCGCAAAAATATACCAGCTTCGGTCTTAAGGCGAGTGTGTTCTCTGCTGGGTTGAAAGAGAAGTCCTTATCAGAGCAAGTGACTTTTGCGAGCGTCCAGTCTATTGCTCGAAACCTAGAGCAGCTGCAAAGCTTTTATTCCTTGATAATCATTGATGAATGCCACCGTGTGAGTGAAAATCAAGATAGCCAGTATCAACAAGTCATAAACCAATTAAGAAAATACAACGCAAATTTAAAGATATTAGGTTTAACTGCAACGCCTTATCGTTTAGGAATGGGTTGGATTTATTACCAGCATTATCATGGTTTTATTCGAGGAGGCTCGGAGTCACCTTTTAAGCGATGTATATATGAACTACCATTGAGGTATATGATCCAAAATGGATATTTAACCTCTCCAAATGAAATTGATCCTGCAACAACCAATTACGATTTTTCTTCTTTAATTACTAATACATTTGGAAATTATTCAGAAAAAGATATGAATAAGCTCTTATCAGATCAAACTAGGGCAACAAAAAGTATAATTGATCACATAATCGAAAAAAGTGAACGTCGATTAGGGGTGATGATATTTGCAGCAACGGTTATGCATGCAAAAGAAATAACAGGCTATTTACCAGAAAATAATACAAGGTTAATTATTGGTGATACTGACAATGCAAAACGTGATGAAATAATAAAAGATTTTAAAGAAAAGAAAATTAAATACTTAATAAATGTTTCTGTATTAACTACGGGCTTTGATGCGCCCCATGTTGACTTAATTGCTATTTTAAGACCAACAGAATCAGTTAGTTTATATCAACAAATCGTTGGTCGAGGCTTAAGGCTTTCCGATAATAAAGAAGACTGCATTATTTTAGATTATGCTGGCAATGATTTTAATCTATATCACCCAGAAGTGGGTGAAAAAAAACCAAATACAGACAGTGAGCCAGTACAGGTATTGTGTCCAGGGTGTGGCTTTGCGAATGTTTTTTGGGGGAAGCTAAGTGAAGATGGGCAGATAATTGAACATTATGGTAGGCGTTGCCAAGGGTTACTGGATGATGGTCAATCTCAGCAGCAATGCGATTTCAGGTTTAAGTTTAAAGAATGTGATGAATGCGGCGCGGAAAATGATATCGCTGCGCGCCAATGCAATCAATGTGGTGCGATTATGGCTGATCCCGACGATAAATTGCGGGCTGCACTTAATTTAAAAAATGCCATGGTGCTGCGTTGCTCTGGGTTATCGGTGTCATTAATAAAAGCGCAGTTAATCAAAGTAAGCTACTTTGATGAAGACGGCGCCAGTTGTGATGAGGTATATGACTTTTCTAATAAAAAAAGTCGCTTTGTATTTCATCGCTTTTATAGTTATCGGGTGCAGGGGCATGTTGATAAGGTAACGTGGAGTTCAGCGGAACAAGTGGTTGCCGCAGGGCACCTATTACTCGCGCCAGATTTTGTTATTGCGAAACAGCACAAGAAGTATGGCTGGCAGGTTGCTCAGAAGCTGTTTGATTATGAAGGAAGCTATCGCAAAGCGGATAAGTCATAGGGGGACGGGTAGTCAAAGCTGCATCCATGCAGCTTTGAGATTTATTCTGGTGCCATAATGCCCCAGCCATCGCCATATCCTTCATGGGTATTGGCAATACTTTCTATATACTGTTCAGTTTGACCGAGTAACTCGTGGACTGGTACCATTTTAACTGTCGTAACCACTTCCCAAACACCTGTATCAGGACATTGTTGTAATTCGGTATTAGGTGCTAATTCATCTTCTGCAATGGCTTGTGCAAACTTTTCAGCTTGCGGCTTTTGCTCAAATAATATGAAGAAATCAACATTATGAAGTTGGCTTAGGTCAACACCGGCTTCTGCTATTTCATTAAGGAGCTGGCCATTGTCATCATCTGGAAACTGCATTTTTTTATCCGCTTAAACTAATTATATGTATTGTCGGTGATCCGCAATGAAATAAAAAGGGGGATTGATAAATTTTAAAAGATTGGGCTTGAGATTGTTCATGGGGGGTTGATATATCATATGTTAGTATTGCTTTTTAATTATAAAATAAGAGCATTCAACCAAGTGTCAAAGCGACTTTTTGGGTGTATTTGTTTTGTTGTGGCACTTTGGAGTCACTTCCTTAATGCCCAAGCCAATGTGCAACTTGAAACACTTAAAATACAAGGTGTGGAAGGTGCAGTGGCGCAAAATGTTTCTGGATTTTTACAGCCATTTCTAAAACGGCGTTTTAGCTTTGCAGATCATGCTATTGCACGTAAAGACGTTGAATCCGCGTTACAAGCATTTGGGTATTACAACAGTAAGATTGCATTGACCTTAACGGATCATCAACAAACACTGCAAGTCGATATAGCTGCTCAGGAGCGCTTAAAATGGAATGCCATTGATATTGAAGTGCTGATGCATAGTGAAGCCGATCCATTTATAGATGAGTTGGTGCTGAATGTACCTATTAAACTCAATGAACCGGTTCGCCATGATCTGTACCAAAAGACCAAAGCACAACTAGAAAGTGTATTACTCGCAAGGGGGTATTTTGATTCTAGATGGATTGATAGTCAGTTAAGAGTTAATAAAAAACGACAACAGGCAAGTGTTGTTTTGCGCATAGAGGCAGGTGTTCGGTATCGCTTTGGTCGCATAGTAATGAATACAGACGTTAAAACTAAAACGTATATTCGCCATTTAGCACCGTTTCAACATAATGCGTTTTATCAAGCGGATCTGTTGTCAGAATTCAATTTATCGCTGAATGCGACGCCTTATTTTTCTGCCATAAAAGTATATCCATTATTAAAAGAGCGGGAAAATGGGCAGGTGCCCATCCGTGTTGATGTCTATGAAAAGCCAGCTAATAGTTATGAGGTCGGTGGTGGTTACAGTACCGATCTGGGTGCTAGAGGGCGTTTTAAATGGTCAAAGCCGTGGGTGAGTGAGCAGGGGCATTTTATTGAAAGTAACCTCTCTTTGTCAGAGCAGCAGCAAGATATTACAGCCAGTTATACGATCCCTGTGAGTAACCCCAATGATGATGTTTGGCGTGTACTCGGTGGCTATCAAATTCAAGATCAAGTAACTGATAATGTAGAAACAAAAATTTGGAATATACAGCTACAGCGGCAGTGGCTGACTGACGACGACTGGGTACGTACTGCGTTTATAAAAAGAGAGCACCAAACAACGCAACGCGGGGTTAATGTAGATAATCTACCTCAGGTAAAAACAGAGATGCTGCTTCCTGGTGTGAGCTATGCGAAAAAACACTCTAAAGGCGGTGCACTACCTTACTGGGGTAATGAACAGCTCTTCTCAGTTGAAGTTGCTAGTAAAGAGCTGATTTCATCAGCATCTTTGGTAAAAGTGAATTGGAAAAATACTTGGTTAAGAAGTTACAAAGCGCGGCATTTGGTTTTTGCGAGGGTTGATTTAGGCGCGATTATTGCGGATGAGATTAAGGCCGTGCCATTTAATATGCGTTTTTTTGCAGGGGGCGATCAAAGTATCAGAGGGTTTGCTTATCAAAGTGTTGCACCCCGTGATGAGCAAGGCGAACTTCTGGGTGGAAAATACATGGTGACAAGTGCAGCGGAATACAATTACCAGTTTTTACCTAATTGGCGTGCAGCGGTATTTATTGATGCCGGCGCCGTTGATAATGAAGCTTTGAGTGACTGGTCTGTTGGAGGCGGTTTTGGTATTCGTTATATCACGCCTATAGGCCCAATTAGGCTCGACCATGCATGGGGGTTGAGTAAAGCAAGTAAGAGCACGCGATTAAGTATAGTAATAGGTCCAGAGATTTAATGTTGTACAGAAAGTTAAGAAAAATACAGGGGGTGTATGCGTTTGTTGGGCTTCTTCTATTCGTGTTAGGGATGCTTTTTACTCTTACGGGTAATCAGTTATTACTATCCGCGGTAAGTCGAGTTATTCCTGAGTTGGATATGAGTGTGACTAATCGGACGATGTTCTCTGGTGGTGAGATTAACTTTACCTATCAATCAAAGCAGCAGTCGATCACTGGCAGTAATATACACATAGAGATGTCATGGTTTGATTGCGATACGTTATGTATTAAAAGTGATGTAGACCACATTGAAGTTACGCAGCATGACACCGCTGACGTAGCGGTCAATGAACCGGTACAGGCAATGGATGAACAAGGTTCCAACGTGACAGAGGGAAATGACATTTCCTCTGTATCAGTGACCTTTCCGATAAGCATAACGTTGAAATACCTAAACGTTAAAAGACTTATGGTGAATTCGCCAACACAAACAGTGTCTTTAGATGATTTTAAACTGTCGGCATCTTTACAAGAAAGTACGGTTCAGATTGATATGCTACAACTAAGCTCCGTTAATTTGGAGTTAATACAGCAGATAGACTCACAGACAAATAAATTAGAGACAATTATACCAGCATTGGTGCCGAAGGAAGTGTTCTTGCCTCTTACCGTAAATGTGGTGAAGGCTTATGTTAGCGAAATAAGTATTGCGCAAGCACAACAGCAGCATGTATTGCGAGAGGTTGAAATGTCGTTGTCTGTAATGGGATCGCACTTTCAATTGAGCGATGTACACATGGCGTATAAAGACCTGCATTTACGCTCAAATGCCCAACTCAATACCAAAGATTGGCGAGTGGACAGCTTTACAACGCTGACGACACCAACGCAATTATTATCACTAAAGACGATGGGAACATTTAGCAATTTAACTGTTGTAACTCGTGGGCAAGGTAGTGTGGCCGGTGATGTGGTAAGTCACTTGGACCTCACGACACCCAATTGGCCGTTTACGGTCGAAGGGGCGTTCACGCAAAAAGCAAGGGTAGCTGGGGGCGTGTTAAATATCGGAAGTATTGAAGCGGGTGAACTGACATTACAAGCTCAAGGTCATGCAAATAAGTATCATGCAGTGTTACAGGGAAGCGCCAATGCGACGAAACTAGGCACACTTAGCAGTCATATAAGTCTGCATGGTGGTATGACTTACCTGAATGTGGACGAGGCTAAGTTAACTATAAATGAAGCGCGCACAAATTTTAAGGCAGAACTCGATTGGAACACAGAGGTGTTTGCGACTATTCAAGGAGATTTACAAAAACTCCCTTTAGGGATACTAGTTGAAAATATACAGACACGATTAACTGGAGAGTTTCACGCGAAATTTAACAAAGTAGGTGAAGCTTGGCAGCTCGCTGTAGATAAATTATCTTTAAAAGGTGACTCTCAGGATGTTCCATTGGGGGCCGAAGTTAAACTGACTCTAAATGAACAAGGATATGGTGCTATTGAGCAGTTAGAGCTCAATTATGGTGAGAGTATTGTACAACTCAGCGGTGTGATGGGGGACGAAATCGACTTGAGTGGACGGTTTAATATTGATCATAAACAGAATGCTTTACTTGCAATTGATGCACATTTAACAGGTGAAGTAACACTCAAGGGAGATCACAATCATCCGCATATTTACGTTAAAAGTAATGTGTCTCATATCAAATATGATAACGCAGTTATATCGAATGGGAAGATCACGGCTGATGTTAATCTAGAAAAGGGCTGGGAAAGTGATATTAATATGACTTTTGCCCATTTAAGTCTAGCTAATGAGCAGCTCGAAAATATTACGCTGTCATTGGCCGGCAACAAGCAGCAGCATACGATTCATTTGAACTCAGCGGGAACTATTGCTACTCAGATAGAGATCCAAGGTGGACTAGAAAAGGCGCAGTGGCAAGGGAGACTATCTCATGCCAAAATAACTTATTTAGACTTACCAATAGAGCTGGTTTCATCAGTTCAATTTGTGGTTTCTAATAAAAAAAGTGAAATTATGCCTCATTGTTGGGCGGTTAAGCGCAGCGAAGTGTGTTTACAAGCACAACACACCCTTGATTCAGCGGGTCACGCGGCGATGTCATTGTCAAAAGTGGATTTAAGTGACTTTAATATTCTGACCGACAAGTGGCAAATGGCAGGAGTAGGTAAAGGGGAGATAAATGCTAAATGGTTTGCAGGAGAGCTCCTTGATGCCAATGCTGTATTAGATTTTAAGGATACTTCAATCAGGGCAGATTTTGCTCAGCAAGCGTATGTTTTGCCTGCTGAGTCGATAAACGTTGTTATGCGTAGCGATAAAGATCACATGGCATTAGATTGGCATCTAACATCGTCATTATTAGGAAACTTAAAGGGCGACATGGATGTACCTATCACTGACTATCGTCACGCGACTGCTAAGCTGATTGTTGATGACGTTAACCTTGCCCATTTATCTCCGCTCATGGAGCAAGTGGTACTGCACCCTGTGGCGCTGTCAGGCATATTGAACGCAGATGTATCCGTTCTAAATGGTTTCCAGAAGCCCAATTTTCACGGTGTAATGCAGTTAACACAATTTGCAGTTAAAAGCCCTGTTAGCCCCGTTGCGATACATAAATCGAATGTTGAGGTGACTTTTAATAAACAGCAAGCCGATATCAAAGGGCAGCTTTATGCTTTAGAGGGGGGGGAGTTAGCGCTCTCAGGCGCTCTCGTTGGGCAAGAGTCATTGGCACTGTCTTTGAATGCATCAGGGCAAGATTTTTTAGTTTCACCACAACCGGGTATTGAATTGGGCTTGTCTCCTGATCTGACGATTACATATGCCCATCATAAAGCTGAAATCTCAGGGGAGCTGGTGGTGCCTTATGGTCGTATTGCGATACAATCATTACCACAAGGTGTCGTAAAGGTCTCTGATGATCAGTATATTTTAGACGAACAAATAGTAGGAAATGACGACTCGTCGATAGATTACGACTTAGATCTGTCAATGAAAATACTCGATGACCTGTGGGTAACAGCTTTGGGGTTAGATAGCTATATTACGGGAGACTTAGATGTGACTAAGCAAACCGAGATGCCATTAATCGTAACTGGTGAGCTATCTTTAAGAGAGGGAAAGTACCGAGCTTTTGGACAAGACCTGGTGATTGACCATGGTCAGATTGGCTTTAATGGCTCACCAGATAAGCCCTATTTAAATGTCAGTGCGATTCGTAACCCTCAGGTTACTGCAGATAATGTCAAAGTGGGAGTAGAACTCACGGGCAGCGCGACGCAACCAGTATTAACTGTGTTTTCTGAACCATCAATGGATCAGGCACAAGCTTTGGCATATTTACTCAATGGTGAACCTTTAGGGCAAGGTAAAAGTGATAACAACACTGTGTTGACGCAATTTCTCTTATCGCAGAGTATTGAACGTAGTGAGGGGGTAGTGGCCAAAGCGGGTAAAAAATTAGGGGTTAAAGATGTTAATCTAACGGCAAAAGGCAGTGGTAATAGCACTCAAGTGGAAGTCTCCGGTTATATAACACCGAATGTACAAGTCAGTTATCGTGTGGGGGTATTTGATTCTTTAAGTGAAATTGCGGTGCGCTACCGCGTGTTTTCAAAAATGTATATTGAGGCGACGAGCGGTTTATACGATAGTATAGACTTGCTGTATAAATTTGATAGAGGTGAGTAATGCGATTGTTATGGGTTGTAGTGGCATTATTTTTGTCTATGAGTTTGGCTCACGCGCAAGAGACCATGAGGATCACGATTGGGGCGGACCCCTATATACAGGCTCTGTTAAAGCTTGCACTCTCTTATGATGAAGCACAACCTGAGCTAAAGTTTGTTTACGATATACCAACGCAAAAAAGAGCGATACGCTTACTCGGGAAAGACAACGGAATAGACGTTTTTTGGTCTGTGACTTCTTCTAAACGAGAAAAGCTAGCTCGGGCGATTAGGATCCCTTTGGTTAAAGGTGTATTAGGATACCGTTTAGGGCTAATACGCAAAGCTGATGTATCCCGGATGGAAAAACTGAATACAATCGGAGATTTTCAGAGTGTGCACTTCGGGCTTAGAGATGATTGGCCTGATTTAGATATTTTTAAAAAGAATAATTTAAAAGTGGTGTCTTATCCCCGAGAGGGCAACGCCTATGAGATGTTGCGCTCTGGGCGTTTTGACATATTACCTACCGACGTATTGGATGGTGTTTATTTAGATACTGAGTCAGGCATACAAGCCGATCCTCACCATATTTATTACTATCCCTCAGCGGTCTACTTTTTTGTCGCAAAAAATGATCTTGTGCTCTATAACAAATTAAAATCAGGTCTAGAGCAAGCCCATGCGGATGGTAGCTTTGATAAATTGTTCAACCGTTACTTTGCCACTCGGTTAAAAGATGCGAATTTAGCTAAGCGAAAACGCATTGATTTGGTCAACCCTTTACTGCCACTAAGCGCACCATTGAGTCATGCTACTTACTGGTATAAAAATAACAATGAAGGAAATCAATGAATGCCAATAATGAAAATGGCGTGTGTTTCATGTTTATCAATCACCCTCAGCTTAGCCTCGTTTTTTAATTATGCTTCACAAAGCGGATCGCGTGCTCCCCATGAAATTATCGCAGCTGCTCCCGCTGATGCCTGGCGTGCTGTCGATAATGAGCAAGTACTTAAGATTGAATTAGCCACTGGCTCTGTTTATATAGAGCTGAATGCACAGCTTGCACCTGAACATGTGAAGAATATCAAAAACCTGGTTCGAGAAAAATTTTACGATGGGCTGAGCATTTATCGATTTGTGGAAGGATTTGTCGCGCAAGGGGGTGATCAAGGTGAGACTAAAAAATTGAGTAAGGCCAAAAGAGCGGTTGATGCGGAATTTTTTTATACCAGCAAGAATCGCTTGCCGATTACTTCTCTAAAAATGATTGACGGTTATGCCCCTGTGACAGGGTTTTTGGATGGTTTTGCGGTCGCGCAGTCGGCTGACGGTAAAAATACCTGGCAAACTCATTGCCCGGGTATTTTTGCTATGGCGCGCGGAAACGAGATTAATAGTGGCGGCACAGAGTTTTATATTACATTGGCACCAGTGCGTTATTTAGATAGGAATATAACGGTGTTTGGGCGGGTATTACACGGTATGGAGCACGTCAATAGATTAATGCGTACACCACGACCCGATGAAGACTTTAATGTCATTACACATGCGCGGATACTCGGTGATATTAGCGCGATAGATAAAACGCAATTTGCCGTATTTGATACTGATCACACAGAGTTTCAAGCTTTAATACAAGCACGAAAAAGCCGCCCCGAAGCGTGGTTCGTTGAGCGGCCTAATTATGCTGATGTGTGTTCAATTACCATTCCGACGCGCATTATTACTGGCGGTTAGTTCTGATCGCGTATGGGGTTTTGTTATAGTCGCTAGAGCGGTACGGATTAATATCTAATCCGCCTCTGCGGGTATAGCGGGCATATACTGCAAGCTTCTCAAAGGCAAAGGTGCGTTGTAGCTCACAGTAAATGCGTTCAACGCATTGTTCATGGAATTCATTATGGCTACGAAAAGAAATTAAATAGCGTAATAAAGATTCATGGCATACCGCAACGCCCGTATATTCAATAATAATTGTCGCCCAGTCAGGCTGTGACGTGATCAGGCAATTAGATTTTAAAAGGTGGCTATGCAATGTTTCGCTAACGACGTCTGAAGACTTTTGCTTTAGTATATTTCCTATCGGACTATAGTGTTCAACCTCGATGTCTAAATCATCAATGCATTGCCCCGGCATAGACGTGAAAGCAATACAGTCGTGATCGTTTGCTTTATAGAGCACCACCTCGACTTGAGAGTGCGTTACGGCTGATAAATCTTTAGTAAGAGTATCTACTACGGTTTTTTGATCTGCAAACCGTGTTTGATTAAAACTATTTAAGTAAAGTTTAAACGATTTTGACTCAACAATATGGCTACTTTGGCAAGGAAAAGTAAAGGTCGCAACCGCGACTTGCGGTTTCCCTTTTGCGTTAAGCCAAGATAGCTCATATCCAGTCCACGTATCTTCCCCTAAAAATGGCAAGTCTGCTTCATCAACAGAGATTTGATCTCTATTGAGTTTACGTGCAATTGGATAAAGTAGGCTGGCATCATATTGCTGAGCATAGTCTGTGGTTTTGCCCAAAATAGAGGCTTTTAGCTCTGGTGCATCGGTGTAATCTGTCATGTTTCACCATTTGTGGTTACAATGATGGCTATTATAACCGATCATAGAATAGTTGGCAGTAAGGTGATAAAACAGATTTTAAGGCAAGTACATAAAAGTCACGCACAAGCGTATCAAAGTAAACATGGTACCTTGCCTTGTATGTATTACGATAAAGAATGGCCTAGTGTATGTGAAGTCGGTGAGCCGATGGCCGATGGTCAAATTCAGTGGCAAGCCCAGCCTTTTGAGCAAGCTGATAACTTAGATGCTTTAGCACATGCATTAGAGTGCCAATTTCCTGAGCAACTGAATTTGTTTTATAGCCAGTTTTTCGCAGGTAATATTGTCGCTCAATTTGATGGCCATCAAATTGAACTGTTACAGCCATGGAATCACGAAGATTATGAAAGGTTGCAACAGAATATCACGGGCCATGTTTTAATGAAGCGCAAGCTAAAACAAGCTGATACAGTATTTATTGGGCTAACAGAGCAAGATGACTTGTTAATTACGGTGAAGCTCAGTTCTGGTGAGGTATGCCTTGAATACGTAGGCAAAGAGCCTCACCATGTTTTAGCCTCTTCAATTGAGGAATTATTAGAAGGGTTAAGTTATTAAGCCATTTTATTGAAAATCCCAAGACATATTAGATACCAATAGGCATTGCTCACAACGAAAGTCAAAAAGCCCAAACCAAGGTTCTGGCAATGCCCATTCTCCGTTACATGACGGACACTTTCGGTTACGCTCAGCTTCTAGGCTTTCTCCGCCCACTCGATATAGGTAATAATACACATTTTTCTTGGTTAAATGCTTAATGCGTTTAGTTAAGTCCATCCCGCGACGAAACAAGTCACTGTCAGGGCTTGATATTTCGTGGAGCGCTGGGAATTCACACCGTGTGGCACCATTGATTTGAATTTGGTCGCATGCTTGCCAGTCTTCTTGCCACTTTATTAGGGCTTTGTAATCACCATTGGCGATTGCTGGTATGCTATAAAGTGGCACAGGTAAAAAATCATCACCGCAATATAGCGGACTACAAGTGTGAACATAGGTTGTGTATAGAATATAACTCGAAGGATCTTGACATGCATCAGCACCATTAGCATGGATATCTTGCCCAATCACTTTTACCTTGGGTGCCAGTAAGCCTCCTTGCTGTAGCTGTTCTATTGCATGTTTCACAAAAGGGCTGTGATGCAAAGGGTGTAGAGAGTCTTCCAATGGACACATAACACGGGTAATAAAGTAGCCATCTTTTAGCACTGTAGGGAACTCATCGCCAATAATTTGGCCGTTAAAACGTAGCGCATTTACCAATCTATTGATGGCTTGTTCTGCCGTATCTAGCGTTGTGTCTTGGTAACAGTCAAAAGTTAAATCAACAACAAACATATACTCAATTCTTTTGCAAAATGGATAGGAGTAAATCAAGCTTACTTTCAATGCGATCGAGTTGACTTTCGCGTTCGGTGGGGTGTTCGCTTTGCACCGATGTTTGTATCTCGTGAATACATTTTGGGTTGTTTTTATAGGCGGTGATCCCGGCAATAATATGTGGCATGGCAACCGGTTCAGACAGCCTCGCTTTGGTCAGTGCCACGGTTGGTGTTTTACCTTCCTGACATAAAGAAGCAATTGCTTTGAGCACAGCGTTATGCATTGTGTATTCTCCGCCGAATAAAGTGGCGATTATATCATGCTTTCAAGCAGCACCATATCACTGGCTTTACACAATGTTATTTTTTATAAAGTGAGCTATCGTTTTTCATAATAGAAACTCCTTAGGTTTGTATAAAAAACATTCGCTAAACTATAGTCATTACAGTGTTAGCTTCTATAGCCCCAATCAATCAGATAATAATAATGGAAGGGATAGTATGCGAGTATTACAACAAGACCAATTAGCCGTTAAATATTTATTGCCAGAAGACACCCGTGTTGCGGCAAGTTTACTGTATCAAGCGTATCATGATGACCCTATTTTACGTGCTATGTTAATGGCTAAAAAAGAACAAGATTATGAAGCCAAGTTACGTGCTTTGATCCGTGAAGAACTGGTGAGTTTTGGCCAAGGGCAACAACCCATTGTCGGACTGTTTGAAGGCAGTAATTTAGTTGCCACAGCGTGTGTTTTTGAAGCTCAGAGTAATTTGCAAGCATCTCGGTATTGGCATTGGCGACTGCGGCTGATGATGAGTGCAGGCTACCTTCAAACTCAGCAGCTTATAGAGAAAGAAGACACAATACGATTAGCGCTGTCGGAGTACGGTCATTATTATTTTTTAGCGTTTATTGCTGTCGATCCACATATCCAAGGCCAAGGGCTCGGGCATTACCTTTTGGCAGGTTTAGATGATTTAGTGGTGACCAATAATGCTGCATCAGGCATGGCTGTCTTTGTAACTAAAATAGAGCAAAAAGCATTTTTTGCCAGTCATGGATATCAATCAGTGAAAATGCTTTGCTTTAATAAAGTAAATGGAGAGTTAATGTTCAAAAAGAAAATCACGGACATAACGGAAGAGTAGCTGTAAGTATTATCTCACATGGATGTAAGTTAAGGTATTTTTATAGTGTAGTTATTAGCAATGATTATCATTATAAGTTTCTGTTTATTATATAATTGTGTATTTTTACAATATTATTTCCTTAAATTTATTACTTTTTCTCCCTTTAAATAGGGCGTCATCAGAGTAAAATTCATTATGTCAGGAAGGCAAAGTGGCTCGAAGCTACTCAAAGGATATGTTTACGAGGGTTGTAACAATTGCATGGAGCAAAGGGAACAAGGATTGAAGCAGTAGGAACTTACAGGATGTAAGCTGATAGCGGAGCTATAACAAGGACACGGGATAAAACACAGGGTGTGTTTAGGAGTGCCAAAGGGAATAGGCAAAGTGGACGCCAAGGTGGCAGTGCATATAGGAAATATGCAATAAGGATAGTAAAGAATGCGCAGGATGTGCAGGAACACTCGACGGAATAGCGGGAAGTGGATAGCCAGGTAGGTGAAGGGAACACAGGACGTGTAAAAGGATGAAGGCAGGGATGATGATCGGGTCTTTATGGATGTATACCCGTTCAGGGGATGATGAATAGGATGGCTTCACGCAAGGTATAGGATACCGAGCATGGATGTAGTCAGATTAGGGCGCACACTGGTTGCGCCTTAGTTTTTTTCTGTAAAAATGTCACTATCTATAATTTACGCTAGTTTATAGAACCTACTGTACAAGCTCGCCGAGCACACAATTGCCATTAGTTTTTTTTGATAGGCTCAATACTTTCTAGTAGCTTTTTTTGAGCTTCTAAAATTGTGATGTTTGCTGTGTCGATAATGACTCTTTCGCTACTCCATTTTGTGTATTCGCGTTGTGATACGCTTTCCCAGTTTGGCAGCATCAAATTAGGAATATCAGTTTTCCTTGATTCTACTCGGTGACGGTGTTGCTCGGTATCGGTACAGACAATCTCAATATCAATATATGGAATGCCACTTTTCTTTGCAACGTGCCACCATTGCACGCGTGATTCTATGACTGGGTTAGTCGAGTCTGCGACAACATGCTGGCCTAACGCTAAATTATCTTTCGCCAATTGAAAAGCAACTTGGTAACCATGGTCATATATATCTGTAATACCCGTATTACGCATAGTTTGTTCAATACTATCAATACGTAAGTAAACAGCATTTAAGTGTTTTACTAAAAACTTGGCTAAGGTACTTTTACCTGTCGCAGGTAAACCGGAAAATATATATAACAAATATGCCTCCTCAATCAGCAGTTGAGTCAAACTGTGTTGGTTGTGTTTATGTGTACCATTCGTTCTTTTCTAACCAAAAAATTTTACCAAACCCCGCAATAAATCGAATTCTTACGATGGAAATGCGCCAAATGTTAAAGTCGTTTAAGGTCATGTATTCTTGTGCAGACGGATACTTCTCAACAAACGCGTTTAAATATGGCGCACTCTGTATTTTGGGGAGTTTGGTTGCATCGCCAACTAAGGTGAGCCTGGCTGTTTGCGGATCATCATCACTGGTTTGATTGAAAACGGTCAGAGACAGGGCGTTATTGGCGGCGAGGTTTTTGGCATGTTGAGCGATATCACTAATATACAGGTAGACGTTATTATCATCGTTACAAACAAACTGTACCGTCGATCCGAAAGGGTAACCTGCTAGGGTTTGAGAGTGTGTAGATAATACGGCTACAGAACTAGAAATTAATTGGTTTTTTGCTTCAATAAGCGCTTGATCACGCATGATGTTCGTCGTTCGTTAATAGTACAGACACGTTATCATAAAAATAATGTGTCTGCTGTCAGTATAGCTGTGTTTTTCTCATAAAGCCGTTCTGTATATTACCTAAAATCGTTTATTTATAGGTGATCCATACCTTAATTGACTGTTGAAACGGATTTGATGATATTTTCACATTCATGATGGCTCATAAACACGGGGACTGGGTAGTCAGGGTGTGCTTCATTGAGAGCTGCACGTGCGAGATTTTGAATATCTTCAGCTTTTATTTCAGTAAAGGAATTGGGAATTTTGCACTGTATTAACAGTTGCTCTATGGCATTGAGTGCGTCATCTGCCTGACGCTCAATTGGGTGAATACGGGAAGTTAGTTGGCAGTGCCTGGCTATCAGTGCCATACGGCTTTGTATTCGCTCACCATACCACCGCAAGACGGGCATTAATAATATTGCGTTAGCGAGGCCATGAGGGGTGTTGTAGTTAGCACTAAGTTGATGGGATATGGCGTGTATATAGCCAACGGAAGTGCGTGTGAATGCTTGCCCCGCGTAAAAAGCAGCGCTAAGCAGTTGTGAACGGGCATAACTGTGCGTTGCTTCTGAGTAAGCCGTTGGTAGGTTGTCAAAAATAAGCGCACAAGCTTCTAACGCGCGATTTTGGCTGAACGTCATGCAATTAATACTCAATAGTGCTTCTATCGCATGTGTCAGTGCATCAATTGCTGTTGTCGCAGTAATGTGAGGTGGTAAGCTGGTGGTGAGTTCTGGCAGTAATACGGCGTGATGTGGGACCAACACAAAGTCAGTTGCTGCATACTTCAAATGCGTATTTGGGCAATTCACCACAGCAGCAACGGTGGTTTCTGAGCCAGTGCCAGCCGTTGTCGGGATGGCAATGTTTGGGGGTAATCGCTTCAGTACTTTGAAAAGTCCTTTAAATTCAGTGATCGCTTTATTTGGTCTGACTGCTTTTGCACCGATTAATTTGGCACAGTCAATAACTGAGCCGCCCCCAACACTGATGATTGCTTGGCATTGGTACTTTTTATATAGCGCAAAGCCCTGTTGTACATTTTCGATCGTTGGGTTAGGCAATACTTGGTTGAATATCATCACATTTAATTTTTGGCGCTGCACCTCTGATATGATAGATGTGGGTATGCCCAGTTCCTGCAATGTACGGTCAGTGATCAGTAAAACATAACTTTGCTCCGTCAGCTGTAATGCTTTTATAGCGTTAGTCAGTCCACTTTTGTTTTTATGTAGTTGTGGATTGGGAATACCGATAAAGATAACAATACATTTTAAGATGAAATGATAGAGACGGTATAGAAAAAACATGGCAACCCAGTGCGGTAGATAGATGCACTAACTGTAGCACACGACATCATGGAGCGTACTTGGCTGTAAAAATGAGTTTATGAAATGAGTATAGAAGAGTGTAGAAAAACAAAAAGCCGCTTTATAAAAGCGGCTTTTTGCTATGAATGGCTAGCTTAGCTAAAGCTTACTGAGCGACGTTCTTTGTTTTCGCCATCGCGACGTGGAGCGCGTTTGTCACCACTTGAGCGTTTACGGTCACTACGGTCATTTCGACGCTCTGAACCTGCTTGGTCAGCGTTATGTGTGCTTTTAGTCAGCTTCATAGGACGCTTACAGATCACAACGTTGTTGAAGTGACTTAGTACATCACTTGGCATGTTCTGAGGTAACTGTACTGTACTGTGCTCGTTAAATAGGCGAATATCACCAATGAACTTGCTTGAAATATCAGCTTCGTTTGCGATTGCGCCTACGATGTTTTTAACTTGAACACCATGGTCACGGCCTACTTCGATACGGTATGTATCCATAGGGCCTTGACTGCTGTTACGTGGGCCACGTTCGCGCTCAGGACGCTCACGACGTTCACCATTACGCTCACGACCACGACCTTGACGGTCATTACGCTCACCACGACGGTTGTTGTCACGACGGTCATCGCGATCACGACGTTCACGCTGTTGAATCTTAATATCTTCAACTTTAAGTGGCGTTTGCTGTTGTGCTAAACATAGCATAGCACCCGCTAACTGTTCTTGAGAGAGCTCAAGCTTTTCAGCAAGACCTGCCGCCACTTCGTTAAAGAAGTTAATGTCTTTGTGTTCAAGGGCATTAGTGAGCTTCGTTTGAAGTGCAGCGATACGCTTTTCTTCAACGACTTGTGCACTTGGTAATTCAACTTCAGTAATTTCTGACTTTGTGTGTCTCATAATATTACGTAGTAAGTAACGTTCATTATGTTTCACAAATAAGATAGCTTTACCAGTACGACCAGCACGACCAGTACGACCAATACGGTGAACATAAGCTTCACTGTCTTGTGGAATATCGTAGTTGATAACTAAGCTTAAGCGATCTACATCTAGACCACGTGCTGCAACGTCTGTTGCAATAACGATGTCTAGTAAGCCACTCTTAAGGCGCTCAACAGTACGCTCACGCGCTTGTTGGTTCATGTCACCATTAAGTGGTGCAGCAGAAAAACCTTGTTGCTCAAGTAGCTCAGCAAGTTGAACTGTATCGTTACGAGTACGAACGAAAACAATTGCACCTTCATACTGTTCGGCTTCTAAAAAGCGAACAATCGCTTTGTTTTTGTGTACACTTGCACGCCAAAAAACCTGTTCAACAGATGATACTGTCGAGTTGCGAGCTGAGATATGAACTTGCTCAGCATTGTCTAAGTACTTAGAACAGATAGATTGTATTTGCTTAGGCATTGTTGCTGAGAACAAACAAGTTTGTTTATTTTCAGGCGTTTTTTCCATGATGTTTTCTACATCATCGATAAAGCCCATGCGTAACATTTCATCAGCTTCATCTAATACTAATGCTTTAAGATCAGATAAGTTGATTGTTTTACGGTTAATATGGTCAATTAATCGACCTGGCGTAGCAACGATAATCTGTGCACCACGACGTAGAGCACTTAGTTGAATACCATAGCTTTGGCCACCATAGAGTGCTAATACTTCGACACCTTTGGTAAATTTAGCATATTGTTCAAACGCCTCTGCCACCTGAATGGCAAGTTCGCGTGTTGGTGTTAACACCAATATTTGTGGCTGCTTCGTAGCCGGGTCAATATTATTTAATAGTGGTAATGCAAATGCTGCAGTTTTACCTGTACCCGTCTGCGCTAGTCCCAGTACGTCCTTTCTTTCTAGCAATAACGGTATACATTGAGCTTGGATCTCAGATGGTGTCTTATATCCTTGCTCTTCGACTGCTTTTAAAATTGCAGGAGAAAGATCTAAAGATTTAAACGTGACTGGTTCTGACATTAATGCGCCTCAACGATTTTAAAGAGGCGCGCATTGTATAGGAAAAGACTAGCAAATGCTTGTATAAATTAGAACTAATTTATATGTACTTGATGTTGTATGTTTTTTAATCAGTGGTTTTTTCGGTATTTAACATACCGTTTACGAATACGCGCATTTACTGGTTTCACACAATTTTACCTTATTTTAGCTATATAGCCCTAATTCTGCTTTTGCATAGGCTTCGAATTCGGTAAATCCACCAATATGGTCTTGGTCAATAAATATTTGAGGCACAGTTGGACAAGGTTTACCTGCAGACTTCTCTAGGTCGGCCTTTGACACATTTTCTTTGATAATGTCGACATAACGATAGTTGAAATCATCACGATCAGTTTTTAATTTTTCTGCGACTTCTTTAGCACGTACACAAAATGGGCAGCCTTCACGGCCGAATATTACTGTAAACATTAATTCTACTCTCTTTAAGTTTCTTTGGAATAGGCTTAAGTTTAGTGCTTTTTGATAGATTGAAAAGCGGGTTAAAACGATAGGGGTAATCGGTTTTTTAAATGCCCAGATATAGGCCACAGTAGCTATGGCCTATATTTTCTCAAAGTGAGTTAGAAGGTGACACTGAAACCAATAGACGGGCGCAACTCAAAGTCATCCTCTTCTTCTTCGATGTACAGATCATTGACGGATTTAACTTTATCGTAATCCAAATCAATACTGCTGACGTTCTTTTGTCCATAAGCATTCATCAGCTCAAGAATTAATTTTCCATCTAAACCAAATAATTGAGTCTTGCGTTCAAAGCGGATATCTAAGCGATGATATAAATCATGCCTTTTAGAAAATGAATCGCCATAGACGGGCAAAAAGCGATTGTCGAAATCAGGGTTTTCACGTACACCGACAATCGGTGTGTAGGCTTGCCCACTGCGCGCGGTAAAATTAAAGCCACCTTCCCAAAGTTCATTTATTTCATATTGAAATACGGCATTAAACACTATGGGTGTATCTGCATAATAGTCTTTGGTTACATGGTCGCGGGTATTAGTTCGTTCACTTTTTGCATAGCTTAATGACACCCAGCCATACCACTTGTCCGTCTTATTTTTATTGATGAGTAAGTCAATACCGTACGCTTCCCCTTCAACTTGGTTACTATATAATAGATGTACATCAGATGCATTGGTATCAATGGCCAGTGGTAGGTTATCCATGGTCTTATGATACCCTTCAATAGACCATGACCACTCATCAGCAAGTTCTTGACTAAAGCCGAGCGTAATGTGATCAGATGTTTGCGATTCTAAATTGGGGTTGCCTACATCTGGTGCAATATGGTTGATGTTTTGCATTCTGTTATAACGACCAAATTTAGCTGAAATGGTACTTTGGTCGCTAAGGTAGTAATTCAGCGCGATGCGCGGCGTTACAAAGCTCTCGTCGGTGTACTTGTTATGCTGCCACTGGCCACCCAATTCGCTTTGCAATTGCTCATTGATTTGCCAGACGTGCGTCAACCCAATAAACCCAGTATTGACATTAAATTTTTGTTTTCCCGTGATCCGCGCCCCTTTTTTGATGTCACAATCAGGGTCAAACTCGGTACATACATATTGAAACGTATCGTAGTTATAAGATGTTTCATTATCATAATACGCCATATCAGTGATCATGCGGTGTTGCTTATTAATACGATAATTCAGTTGTGCTTTGTATGTGTATTGTGTCTCAGATTCTTCTTCGAAAAAACCATTACTCAAACTTGCGCGTTTGCCATACTCAAGCTTACCTGAGTGCTTTAGTGCACCAACTGCCATTCTTAAATGAAAACGTTTGTTATAGTGGTCCCATAATACATTTTGGCTATTGAACTCCCTGATATAAACGGCGTCACCTTGAAATTCAGGGGTTTTCTGGGCGAGTTCTGCCCGTTCATTAAACCCTGCAGCAGCAGAATCTTCTGCACCCGTAAAATTAAATGTCAGGGTATTATTGTGATTGATATCCCATAACCATTTACCCTGATAATCATGGTCATCGGGCGCTTCGTTGATTATCACGCCAGAAGGTTCGCCATCATCACCTTCAAGCTCTTCTCCTTCGGAAAAAAAGAGTGGCAGTGTACTTTTACGCGCCGAAAAGTAAAAAGCAGTATGCTCAGTTGCTTGTCCTTCGACAAATATACCTGCGTTAAACATGGTGAAATCAAGGGTGGTGGTAATAGGTTGATATTTTGGGTTACGCAGTGTGACATCGAATACCGCGCCAGTTGCATTACTATACCCTGCGCCATAGCCTGCTGAGTAAAGTTGAAAGTCTTGAATAATGTGGCGATTGAAAATAGAGCTGCCAAAA
Organism: Pseudoalteromonas aurantia; assembly: GCF_005886875.1. Lineage (GTDB taxonomy): Bacteria > Pseudomonadota > Gammaproteobacteria > Enterobacterales > Alteromonadaceae > Pseudoalteromonas > Pseudoalteromonas aurantia_A. The sequence continues at coordinate 103,552 of NZ_PNBY01000028.1, forward strand.
TCATGAAAGATATAACCTGCAGGCATAAAATCTACTTCAAAAATATTATCACTGGGTGAAGAGCCTCGTACGGCGGGCTCTGCCATTGAACCACCCGCTGCTACAACGCCAGGTAAAGAGTAAACTGCTCGCAGTGGATCGCCCATTGCGCCAGGCATGGCAACGAGTTTTTCGGTATTTTCGGTAATTTCACTGGTGACGCTGCTCCGTTTGTAAAGTACTTCTATATGCTCTATTTGAGCTTGCTGCGCGTGTGCAATACTTGAAAATACCATGCACATCATAATGGGTGATAAAACGAAAGAGCGCTTTGCGTGCGTAATTTTTTCCATGTTCTGGTCCCTGTGCTGTATATGAATCAACGATGAATTTCAGCAACAGTGTAACCAAGTAGAGTGTATAAGTGTTTTAGCTTTGGGTAAGAAACTGTAGGGTTGAGCTACAGTTTCTTACAGTCGTATTTTTATACCTAATTCACTTGAATAGCCGATAGAGCGCTCTACAACTTTCAGGTGTTCATCAATCACGTAATAGGTTGGGTATGCTTTTACCTTAAAGTTTTGCGCCGTTATGTGATCTCCAAGTAAAACAGGCATAGATAAATTTAACCCTTGTGAAAATTGACGGACCCTTTGAGGGGTTGCGTAGTCGAGCGCAATAGCAACCGCGTTGAGGTCTCCATTTTTATGTAACTTATCTAAATTAGGCATGCTGTATTTACAGATACTACACCATGGGGCAAAAAAGTAGATAACCGTTTGCTGACCTTTTAATGATGATAAGTCGATACGCTGATCTGCGTCATCTAGCCTTGGGAGGGAAAAGTATGGTGCGGTTTGTTTACCATTATCTGCAAGCATGCCAAGCTCTTGGGTCGCAGAGATAGCGGTAATGGTCAAAAGTAATAAACCAATTTGTATGATGTATTTAAACATAAGGTACATGGGTTATGAATTTTAGGGCAGCTTAATACAAACAGACCGAGTAAATCGAATTATTTTCTCACTGTGTTTATGTATAAATTTAACTAAATGCTACACCGCTATTAGGGTAAGGGCGTTTATAAATTATGACTAAATACCATCATAGGATCAGGGTAACTTGATCCTATGATGGTATTCGTACTGGATTGGCGTTTACTTACTCACCCAAATAACGCTTTGCTTTTTGTGGCTTCAGCTTTTCTAAGTCAACTAAGACGAGTCCATCGATACAGTTATTAAAATCAGGATCAATACTAAAGCTGAGAAAGTTTGCCCCGTCATGGTCACATATTTCAGTGTATTGTTTGAATAGCGTTGGCACTTGCGCACCCATATTCGCCAGAATATGTTTGAGTTCTGCAAAATCTTCTTTTACATCTGCACCGTGGAATAAGCTTTGATAATGCGTTAGTTGCGCATTCGATAATTTATATTCGTTATTAGGCTGTGCATGGTTCGTTAGGCGCGCAAAGTAATGTTGATAGTGATAAACCAACATGGCTTTGGCTTCATCAGGAAGTGAGTTAGATAAGCTGACCGCACCAAATAGGTATCGGTGTTCAGGGTAGCGTTTAACGAACGCACCAATGCCATACCATAAATAGTCGAGGCTTTTTCTGCCCCAGTATTTAGGTTGAACAAAGCTTCTGCCTAGTTCAAGGCCTTGTTCAAAGTAAGGCTGCATTTGCTCGCTATAACTAAATAAACTATCTGTATATAACCCTTGCTGCCCATGTTCTTCAATAACATGCTTGGCACTAGCAAGCCGATATGCACCAACAAGTTCCAGTTGTTCTGTATCCCAAAGTACTAGGTGTTGATAATGCATGTCGTAGCGGTCGATATCGCGCCTTTTTCCACTGCCCTCGCCAACAGCACGAAATGCAATTTCTCGCAGGCGACCCAGCTCTCTAAAAATGACAGAGCTCCCCTGATAATTATATAAGTATATTTGCATACCATCTTGGGTTTGCCCGAGTAACTCGCATTCTTTAATGGCTTTTTTGAGTTCTTTCTTACATTCGGGCACTGCAATTGGGCTTTGCGTTTTCAACGGGAGCGATTTTTTGCTGTTTAACCGATAGAGCTGTTTACGAATAAGGCTGACAACTTCTTTATCTTTTAAGTTCTCGATTAAATACGACTCGGGCGGAATACTTGCACCAATTTCAAACTCCAAAGATTTCTGGCGTTGTTTAAACATCTCTTTGACTAAAAGTAAACTGGCCAAAGGCTTGTATATCATTGATGTACCATAGAATAATGGACTGTTTTTGGCTTTAATGAAAATAGGCAAAATCGGACAGTTTGCTTTTTTTGCAATGCGTAAGAATCCAGAGTTCCATTTACAGTCCTTGATCCCAGTGGCACTCAATCGTGACACTTCGCCAGCGGGGAAAATAAGCAAAGCGCCTTCTTGTTTTAAATGCAGCTGGATATTGGCCAACTCTTTTCGACGACTGGTGCCTGAAAGATTATCGACTGGTAATAATAAAGAATGCATCGGGGTTACCGACATCAACATCCGATTAGCAACAACCTTTAAGTCGGGCCGAACTTTTGCAATGACCCGAATGAGTGCCAGTGCATCCAAAGAACCGATAGGATGGTTTGCTACAATAACAATACTGCCTTCACTGGGTATATGCTCAACTTGTTTAGGTTTGAAGCGTGCATCGAAGTCTAGCTCGTCAAGTACTTGCTCAACAAATTCAATACCTTGCAAGTGTGGGTAAGCATCGGCAAAAGCAATAAACTCTTGTTCATGAAGTAAATATCCTAATCCTTTTTTTACTAAGCCTTTTACTTTTGGGGAGTTTTCTAATTGTGGTAAATTTGCTTCAATGACTTTATCGACACTTATCATGGCTGGCTCTGTTGGTGTACGCAATGACCACAGAGTAAGAATATCTTGTGACAAGCCTGTTGCAAAGTTCTGTCATTTATATGACAGCTACCATGCCGAACTTACTATGAATGGTTAAATGATAAGACTAGAATGGCACATCACTTTTTTTAGAGAACATTCGATGACAGTATTAATATGCATAACGGGGCGAGACAATAGTAAATTAGAGCAAAAACTCCGTGCCTCTTTGCCTGGTGTTGAGATATCACAGTGGCCAAATTGCTCAAATTTGGCGGCAGTTGAATTTGTCATTGCATGGAATGCACCTGACGAATTGTGGCCTCAATTGCCAAATCTAAAAGTTGTACAATCATTTGGTGCTGGTGTTGATGGCATTGCTTTGAAACAACTCCCTCAACATGTGGCTGTGACACGTATCGTAGATACTGGACTGGCCGATGATATGGCTGAATATATATTAACGCATGTCCTAGCGCATAAGTTAAGATTACGGGAATATACGCGCAAACAAAATCAACAACAATGGAAGTCACGGCGCGTGAAGGCATATAATCATGTTGGCATTTTAGGGCTGGGTGAATTGGGGTTGGCTGCTGCGAGTTCTTTACGTAATAACAACTTTATTGTGAGTGGTTGGTCAAGAACACATAAGGAAGTTGACGGTATAAATTGTTACTATGGACAAAACGCTATTCATCAATTTCTCGAGAATTTAGACTATTTAGTGTGTCTTCTTCCGTTGACAACGCATACCTCAGGAATATTAAATCGGGTTGTATTTGAACAATTACCCAATGACAGTGTTTTAATAAATGTGGCGCGTGGACAGCACTTAGTGGATGATGACTTACTTTGGGCACTTGATAACCATCAGCTTGCTGGCGCAACATTAGATGTGTTTAACGCAGAACCGCTTAAGCCTGAGCATCCTTTTTGGCACCACCCACTGATCACCATAACACCTCATTGTGCCGCAATTACAGACTTGGCGACAGTATGTGATCAAATCGTCTTTAATATTAATGCACACTTTTCAAAGCAGTCATTGAAAAATCAAATCGACAAAGCCATCGGGTATTAAATACTGTATAAAAAAACACCTTGAGACATTTGAATACATTCAGTAGGGTAGAAGGCATAAATAATTATAATAATAAGAAGGCGTTAACGATGAAAAGTAAACAAAGCGGAGCTAAATTATCACTGGTCGTCTTATCGGTCGTGCTTTTAGGTATTTCTGCGATGTTTACACAAGCAACGTAATACGCATTTTGGCAAAACGCGAGGTATTATTCGTCTAACGTTTTGCGTAAATCTCTTTTGTTTGTGTTTTTTGTTCATCGTTTTTCTTTAACAAAACATACGTTGAGCCGTTGCCGCCGTGGCAACGCAGTGCTGAATGAAAACAGAGCACTTCCGGTATTTCTTGAAGCCACTTATTAATATAGCTTTTCAATATAGCGGGTACGGGTTTACTGTTTAAACCGATGCCGTGGCGCAGTAACAGTGCCCGTACGTTACTGCTGTGACAATCAACAATGAATTCAAATAAAGCGTTGCGAGCGTTATGAAAGCGTCGACCGTGTAGATCTATCGTTGCATCTATTTGGTATTTTCCCAGCCGCAGCTTTTTATACACGCCTTCTTGTACACCGGGCTTTTTAAATGCAAGGACATCGTGTGGGTTGAGTAAGTCGACGTACTCTGTCGATAAGAAATTAACGTCTAATGAGAGTGCTTGCTCTGCAGCTTTACGTTTTTCGAGCTGAGCAATGGTGGGTTCTACTTTTATTTGAGCAAGTTCAGCTTGGTTACTTTTTGCCAAAGGAACTACATCGCCCATAGATGCTAAAAATAGTTCTTCATCAGTCATAGCCATACGAAACCCTTTAACTGCTGTGTATGGCTATGATTTTAGCGTAGTTCAATTGGCTTGACTACTGACTTAGATTTAATTGTCCAAATGTATACACTTTAAATAGATAAAATGTATTAATTAATATGAGGCTTAAATTAGAAACCACACTGGTATTAACCAAGTCCAGACTAAACGAAAGAAACAAAAGGCTACATGCTGCCACTGCGGCAACGCGTAAAAGGGTTAAGTGATTGATAAAAAAGGCACCGAAGCCCAGTATTAACAATACGGTATTTAAGAGCCAGTCGAACTCGTAATGCATGGTCTGTTTGGTTTTCCATGGTTGATTAAAGGAGCGCCATTATGGTGATCCTTTAACCGAGTATCAAACGAGTATTTTTACATATTTCAGATTAGTTTTTTTAATTCAAAATGTATTTATAAATCACAGAGAAAATCCCCTTTTGTTCGATGATTTGGTACTTTTGGCAGGTTTTTGGGTCCACTCGGTCTCCACAAAGATATAAGGTATTTCGCTCTAACGCTGGCTGTGGGTAAAGGGTTGAGTCAAGTAGAACTGGGTCAACACCAGGCAGACCTGGCCAGTATATGCTTTGCGCTACTAAGCCAAGCTTTTCATAGGTGAGTAACTTTGGTTTTGGGAAGGCGATAATAAAAATTACCAAGATACCCATTATTAGCCATTTAGCTTTACTACGGCTTTTTTCTTCAACAACAGGTGTGCTATGTGTGACTGTGTTGTTGGCCGTTGGGTTCGTTCTCTTCTGAGTAGGACGGCGGTTAGGGCGTTTACCTTGCGCTTGCCCCAGTAAAGACTGTTTTTTTGCTTGCTTTGACATTCCTGTGTATGGCCTTTTGGTTGCAGGACTCTATAATAGATCTATTATGTTTATAATAGCTTATTTTAGTTTGGCAGCATACGGGAAAGGATAATGGAACAGCAAATCTCAATTTTAATCGTCGATGATGTAGGAACTGTTCGCAGCTTTTTGCACCAAACACTCATGCATTTGGGCATTGATCATGTAAGGGAAGCATCAACAGCAACCCAATGTATTAAAGCGTGTGAAGAGCAGCATTTTGATATTGTATTTTTAGATATTGAGTTACCTGATGGGGATGGTAAAGAGATAATTGCACAACTCAATCAAATTAATGCGGATATTAATGTGGTTATGGTATCGGCGCACTCAACAGTAGATAACGTCAAAGATGCGATAGAGCGAGGTGCTAAAGGATTTGTGGTTAAGCCTTTTTCTCCTAAGAAAATAGCTGCAATGCTTAAGAAGTTTTACCCTGAACTTGAATTAACCTGAATAACAGAGACAAAAAAACCGACTTTCGTCGGTTTTTTTAATTCACAATAAAATCAAAAATTATAGAGCTTTGATTTTAGCATTCAAACGGCTCTTATGACGAGCTGCTTTATTTTTGTGAATTAGACCTTTAGCTGCGTAACGGTCTAGAATTGGTGTAGCGGCAGCGAAAGCTTCAGTTGCAGCTTCTTTGTTACCAGCTTCAATAGCAACTAATACTTTTTTGAAGTAAGTACGCATCATTGAACGACGGCTTGCGTTGTGTTGACGGCGTTTTTCGCTAGTGATAGCGCGTTTTTTTGCAGACTTGATGTTAGCCAAGGTTTGCTCCTAACAATCTTAAAATAAGCTTAATTTAAAGGCCGAGGAATATGCCTGTTTTATTGGCAAAAGTCAACATATATTGACTACCAAGACCTTTGTCTCTTCGTAATTGTAACCTGTGGTGACGAAAACCTTGGCTTAATGCGTTTGGCGATCAATTTTAACAGGTACATGAACCACAAAAATACGGTGTGAGTTTCTCGCATCCAGTGATTAATGCTCGTAGTGTATCAAATCTTAATTCTTACACCTAGTGTTAGATATAGATATTTTTCTAATTCAGGCAAAGCTCATACTGATAATGTCAACATAAGCAAAAGACTATGGCATAATTTACGTGTTTTTTATTTTTGGAGCATACAGTGGCGAAGGGGTTATTTAAATCAGGCATGATAGTGAGCGCCATGACGATGATTTCAAGAGTGATGGGTTTGGTAAGAGACGCCGTGGTTGCAAATTTATTAGGTGCAGGCCTAGCAGCAGATGTTTTTTTATTTGCTAATCGGATCCCAAACTTTTTACGTCGATTATTTGCTGAAGGTGCATTTGCGCAAGCGTTCGTTCCGGTATTGTCTGAGATTAAAGAACAGCATGGTGATGACAAAGTACGAATTTTTGTAGGTCAAGCTGCAGGGACACTGGGCACTATTTTGTTGTGTGTAACATTACTTGGGGTCGTTGGCTCACCTGTTATTGCCGCATTATTTGGCACTGGTTGGTTTATTGAGTGGTGGCAAGGTGGAGAAAATGCAGAGAAATTTGAGTTGGCCAGTACACTATTAAAATTTACTTTTCCTTACTTATTTTTTGTCAGTTTAGTCGCGCTCAGTGGGGCGATACTGAATGTATACAATAAATTTGCTGCTGCCGCGTTTACACCGGTACTCCTTAACATTGCAATAATCAGCTGTGCTATCTTAATGCATAACAATTTTGAGAATGGCGCATATGCATTAGCAATAGGCGTATTTGTTGGGGGGGTAGCACAGCTTTTATTTCAAGTCCCGTTTTTGTTACGCATTGGCATGTTGCAAAAACCAACTTTTGCATGGCACTCTCCAGAAGTAACCAAAGTACGAAAATTGATGCTTCCTGCGATGTTTGGTGTGTCTATCAGCCAAATAAATCTGTTGCTAGACACTGTAATCGCGTCACTGTTGGTCACAGGGTCAATCGCTTGGCTTTATTATTCTGATCGTTTGATAGAGTTTCCTCTCGGGTTATTTGGCATTGGGATTGCGACGGTTATTTTACCTACCTTATCCAAATTGCATGCTAATAACGCTGCCGAAGATTTTCAAGTGACATTAGATTGGGGAGTGCGCTTTGTGCTCTTTTTGGGTTTCCCTGCTATGGCTGGGCTTATGGTTATAAGTCCATTAATTATTACTGTGTTGTTTGATCACGGCGCATTCTCTACGGGAGAGGTTGACCATGTTAAAGCGGTGAGTCTTGGGGTGGTTGCTTATTCTGTAGGGCTCGTTAGCTTTATGTTGATCAAAGTACTTGCACCAGGGTTTTATGCTCGTCAAGATACGAAGACACCCGTCAAAATTGGTATTGTTACCTTGATATTAAACATGGTGTTTAATATTGCGCTAGCGCCTTTCATAGGATATTTAGGTTTAGCATTGGCCACATCACTTTCGGCCAGCTGTAATGCATATCTGTTATATTACCACCTAAGAAAACGCAGTGTGTTTACTGTGTCCTCATTTACGTACTGGTTTGCTTTGAAATGTATTGTCGCCTCCATCGTAATGGGGCTTAGTGTGTGGTATGTCAGTGGGCAATTTAATTGGCACTCTTGGGTGTTTATTGAACAGGTTGGCTTGCTTGGTACTTTATTAGTGTTAGCCATGGCACTCTATTTTTTTATTGTGTTTGTACTTGGGGTGAGAGTAAAGACAATTAAAGATGTGAGACTGTGAGATGCAGGTGTTCGCATTTTTAAGCAACTTGGGTATAATCGGGCACTTTGAAGATTAACGCAATTAAGGCGATGACGTAATGCAGCTGATCAGAGGCATCCATAACATTCGACCCCATCATTTTGGTTGTGTGTTAACGATAGGTAACTTTGATGGTGTGCACTTGGGACATGTCGAGGTTTTAAAAGGCCTTGTACAAGATTCTAAGCGCTATAATTTGCCTAGCACAGTCATGTTATTTGAGCGTCAGCCGCAAGAGTTTTTTGCCAAGGATAAAGCACCGGCAAGGTTAACTCGGTTAAGAGACAAGTTAGCGTTATTAGCAAAGCTCGATATTGACCGGGTGATTTGCGTGAGTTTTACGCAACAATTTGCTCAGCAAAGCGCAGAATACTTTGTTGAGCACATATTAGCTGAAAAGCTTGGGGTGAAAGCCTTAACAGTCGGTGATGACTTTAAATTTGGTCATGCACGTCGAGGTGACTTTAATATGCTGAAAGAGATCGGCGAATCCGTCTCTATGCATGTGAAAAGCACGGCAAGTTTGCGCCGCGATGACTGTCGAGTAAGTAGTACTTTGATAAGGGCTGCGCTAGCAAAAGGTGATTTAGATACCGCGCATCGAATGCTAGGTCACACATATACCATTGCCGGTCGAGTTATCCATGGCTGGAAAAAAGGCCGAGAGCTTGGTTTTCGCACTGCGAATATTGCGTTAAAGCGCCAAGTGATCCCCGTTCAAGGGGTTTTTGCTGTTCGGGTCAATTTAAATGGCAAGCAGTACAAAGGTGTGGCTAACGTTGGTACTAAACCAACGCTAAATGGTACCAAGGCCTTGTTAGAGGTACACCTATTTGATTTTAACCAAGATGTTTACGGACATTTTATGCAAGTGGAGCTGGTTAAAAAGCTCCGCGATGAACAAAAATTCGATACATTGCTGCAGTTAACAGCACAAATAGCAACAGATGTTGCTGATGCTAAGCAATGTTTTAATTTTAAGTAGCCGATACGGAAACTAGGATAAATGAGCGACTACAAACACACTCTGAATTTACCGGAAACTGAGTTTCCAATGCGTGGTAACTTAGCGCAACGCGAACCAAAAATGTTGAAAACTTGGTACGAACAAGACTTGTACGGTCAGATCCGTAGCGCGAAAAAAGGTAAGAAGCCATTTATTTTGCATGATGGCCCTCCGTACGCGAATGGTGATATTCACTTAGGTCACTCGGTAAATAAGATCCTTAAAGATATTATTATTAAGTCGAAAACACTATCTGATTTTGATGCGCCGTATGTACCTGGATGGGACTGTCATGGTCTGCCGATCGAGCTACAGGTTGAGAAAAAAGTGGGCAAGCCTGGTAAGAAAGTAACGGCTGCCGAGTTCCGTGAGAAATGCCGTGCTTATGCGCAAAAGCAAGTTGAAGGTCAAAAAGCAGACTTTAAACGCTTAGGTGTGTTTGGTGACTGGGACAAACCTTATTTGACGATGAACTTTGATTTTGAAGCGAACGCAATTCGTGTGTTAGGTCGTATCATCAAAAGTGGGCATTTGCATAAAGGTGCAAAGCCTGTGCATTGGTGTACTGACTGTGGTTCAGCATTGGCTGAAGCGGAAGTGGAATATCAAGATAAACAATCTCCAGCAATTGACGTAAAGTTCGACTTTGTAGACCAAGCTGCGGTAGTTGCTGCGTTTGATTTGGCCGAAGGTCATGAAGGTGAAGGCTGTGTAGGTACTGTGATTTGGACTACGACGCCATGGACGTTACCGGCAAACCGTGCGGTTGCTGTACATGAAGCATTGGAATATGCACTTGTGCAAGTGGAAGATGAAGGTAAAGTACAACGTTTAATCTTAGGTTCTGAGCTGGTCAAAGATGCAATGGATCGTTTTGGCTTTAACCACTTTCACGTATTAGGATATGTAAAAGGCCAAGCCCTTGAGCACCTTCGAGTTGCGCATCCATTTTATGATTTTGATGTACCGGTGATTGTTGCTGAACATGTTACTACTGACTCCGGTACTGGGGTTGTACATACAGCACCAGGTCATGGTCAAGAGGATTTCAGCGCCGGTTTGGCTTATGGGTTAGAAGTGGCAAACCCAGTTGGCGCAAATGGTGTTTATTTCCCTGATACGCCATTATTTGGCGGTCAACATGTGTTTAAGGCTAATGCGAGTGTGATTGAAGTGCTGAGTGAAAAAGGCGCATTAATGCATCACCATGCGTTGCAACACAGCTATCCACATTGCTGGCGCCATAAAACGCCGATCATTTTTAGAGCAACACCGCAGTGGTTTGTGAGTATGGATCAGGCTAACTTACGTCAAGACTCTTTAAATGAAATCGCCAAGACGCAATGGCTACCTGAGTGGGGCGAAAACCGTATTGCAAACATGGTTGAAGGACGTCCTGACTGGTGTATCTCTCGTCAACGTACTTGGGGAGTGCCAATCGCACTATTTGTAGATAAAGACACTGGTGCGCTACATCCAAAGACGGAAGAATTTATTGAGCAGGTTGCTGTTTTAGTTGAAGGCAAAGGTATTCAAGCCTGGTATGACTTAGATCCGGCAACGCTATTAGGTGACGACGCTGAGCAATACATGAAAGTGCAAGACACTTTAGATGTGTGGTTTGATTCTGGTGTATCACATGCGTGTGTAGTGGATGCACGAGAAGAGCTTACAGGTCCAGCAGACCTATATCTTGAAGGTTCAGATCAGCACAGAGGTTGGTTCATGTCGTCAATGATGACTTCGGTTGCCATTAATGGTCATGCACCTTATAAACAAGTGCTGACTCATGGTTTCACTGTTGATGAAAACGGCCGTAAGATGTCAAAGTCTTTAGGTAATGTTATTTCTCCACAGAACATTATGAACAAGCTTGGCGCAGATATTTTACGTTTATGGGTTGCTTCAACTGATTACACGGCTGAAATGACGGTATCAGATGAAATATTTAAACGTTCTGCTGACCGTTATCGTCGAATTCGCAACACGAGCCGTTATTTATTGTCCAACTTAAGTGGGTTTAATCCGGCGACAGACTTAGTTGCTGTAGAAGAAATGGTTGAATTAGACCGTTGGATTGTATCTCGAGCCGCGCAATTGCAAACAGAAATTTTGGAAGCGTATGATAACTACCAAATGTTGGTAGTGACTCAGAAGCTAATGAACTTCTGTACCGGTGAGCTTGGTTCATTCTATCTAGACGTGATTAAAGATCGTCAGTACACAGCGAAGAGTGATAGTCATGCACGTCGTTCATGTCAATCTGCGCTTTATCATATTGCAGAAGCAATGACGCGTTGGATGGCACCTATCATGAGCTTTACAGCACAAGAAATTTGGCAAGCATTGCCAGGTGAGCGCGGTGAGTTTGTATTTACTGATGTATGGTATGAAGGTCTGAACGGTGTTACTGAAGGACAGCTTAATAATGAATACTGGCAGGGTTTACTTGCTGTTCGTGATGAAGTGAACCGTGTACTAGAGAATGCACGTAAAGAAGAGGTTATTGGTGCTACGTTACAGGCAGAAGTGACTCTTTATACCAATGGTGATTTAGCCGAGGCTTTACAGAAGGTAGGCGATGAGCTGCGTTTTGTATTGTTAACATCGAAAGTGACAATTGAATCTTTAAATAACAAGCCAGAAGATGCTATTTCCTCTGAAATAGAGGGACTGTTTATTACCGTTGCAGCAACCGATGCTAAAAAGTGTGAGCGTTGTTGGCACTATTGTGATGATGTTGGTAGTCATGAGACACATACTGATATTTGTGGCCGTTGTATTACCAATGTCGAAGGTGACGGTGAACAGCGTCAATTTGCGTAGGAGTATAATGTGACCGACTCAACTCAGAAAAGTGGTTTAGTTTGGTTATGGCTAAGTCTACTGCTATTTGCAGTAGACTATGTTACCAAAGCAGCCGTAATGGATAGTATGAAGCTTTATGAGTCAATTGAGCTACTGCCATTTTTTAATTTTACCTATATGCATAATTATGGTGCGGCATTTAGTTTTTTAAGTGAGGCGGGTGGATGGCAGCGCTGGTTTTTAAGTAGTATAGCCGTTGCAATCAGTGCCTTGTTATTATATTGGTTACGTAAATTGCCCGCTAATAACTGGGTTTTATGTGGTGCGTATTCGCTTGTTTTAGCTGGTGCTATTGGTAATTTAGTAGACCGGTTAGTACATGGCTATGTAATTGACTTTTTGCACTTTTACTATCAAAACTGGCATTACCCTGCATTTAATATTGCAGACATGGCGATTGTTGGTGGTGCAGGTCTATTATTATTTGATGCATTTAAAGGTGACTCTTCTCAGGAGAAAAAATCGTGAGCGAACAAGTTATAGGTTCTCAATCAGAGGTGCTTTTTCACTTTTCAATAAGGCTTGAAGATGGCTCAGCAGCAGATTCGACTAAAGTTCATAATAAGCCTGCAAAGTTATTTATGGGTGATGGCAGCTTAACGGAAAACTTTGAAAAGTGTTTATTAGGTTTGGTTGTTGGTGACAGCAAGTCATTCGAGTTGGAACCAGAAGATGCGTTTGGACAACCTAACCCTGATAATATCTACTATGTTGATCGCAGTAAATTTGGTGCCAATACACCCGCTGAAGTGGGTAGTATTATTGCGTTTACACAACCTGATGGTACTGATTTACCAGGGCTTGTGCGTGAAGTTGCAGGAGATTCTGTCACGGTTGATTTTAATCACCCTTTGGCGGGCCAAAAGGTCACATTCGAAGTGGATATTCTCGAGGTGAGTAATTAATGGATATCTTATTAGCCAACCCAAGGGGCTTTTGTGCGGGGGTAGATCGTGCAATAAGCATCGTGGAGCGTGCGCTAGATATTTTTGAAAGCCCGATATATGTTCGTCACGAAGTGGTGCATAACAAATATGTTGTGAATGGCCTTAAGGCACGTGGTGCGGTATTTGTTGAAGAGTTACATCAGGTGCCCGACGATAGCATTGTTATTTTTAGCGCACATGGTGTTTCTCAGCAAGTGCGTCAAGAAGCAAAACGACGAGAGCTTAAGGTCTTTGACGCCACGTGTCCGTTAGTGACTAAAGTTCATATGGAAGTAACACGAGCGAGTCGTAAGGGCACAGAGTGTATCTTGATAGGTCATCACGGTCACCCAGAAGTTGAGGGGACTATGGGGCAGTATGCCAATGATGATGGTGGAATTTATCTTGTAGAGACGCCAGAAGATGTCAGCGTATTAGAGATAAAAGATCCGAGTAATGTATTTTATTGTAGTCAAACGACGTTGTCTGTGGATGACACCGCTGATGTGATTGATGCGCTCAGAAGTAAGTTTCCTGAAATACATGGCCCGCGTAAAGATGATATTTGTTACGCAACTCAAAATCGTCAAGATGCAGTACGAGACTTAGCTGACAAAGTTGACGTGTTACTGGTTGTTGGCGCAAAAAATAGCTCGAACTCAAATCGCTTACGTGAACTTGCAGATAAAATGGGCACGACGTCATACTTGATTGATGATGCCAGCAGCATGAGCGAAAGTTGGTTTGATAACATTAGCAGTGTGGGTGTCACTGCGGGGGCATCAGCACCTGAAGTGTTAGTGCAGCAGGTTATTACGCGTTTGAAAGAACTTGGGGGGGAAACTATCATTGAGAACCCAGGTGAAGAAGAAAATGTCGTGTTTGCTGTGCCCATCGAACTTCGCTAGCAAAGAATGCAGCCATGTTTAAATCACCTGATTTAGCTAATGGACTGCTTCCTGCGATAGTCACTGAACGAGGTGTGCTAGCGATGTTAGTCGCCTCTCAAATCCTTGCATTACTCCTCGCGTTTTCTCCTATGAGTTATGAATCCATCTGGGTTCGTTTAGGGATCATTAGTTTATTTGTTCATTGTGTAAGTGCGATTGGCTTTACTATTTTGTCGCTGTTACGCCAGTATATCAGCACGCGCTCTGGACTCGTTGAATATTTTTTTATTGTCACTGCTTTCCAAGTTGTTACGTTAGTTATGAGTTTGGGGGTGTCATTATTTGAAGTTGCAAATACGCACTTTTTAGATTGGCCATTTATCGCAAAAAACAATGCAATATGTTTATTTGTTACGTTGTTATTTTTACATTTTATGGCTATTTTTCGCGATAAAGTGACGACGATTGCAACCCTTTCTAGGTTAGAGCTGGATGCATTACACGCTCGAATTCGGCCTCACTTTCTTTACAATAGTTTAAATACAATCGCAGAGTTGACACAACAAGACTCTGATGCCGCAGAGCAGGCTGTACTAACGCTTGCGAATTTATCTCGTTATGCATTACACCCAAACAAGTTTGTTTCTCTAACAGAGGAAGTACTGTTATCTCAAAAATACATAGAGCTTGAGACGTGGCGGTTTGCCAGTAAAATGCAGGTAAACTGGTTATTACCTGTGGGATTGCCAGATATACAAGTTCCTGTGTTAACCATTCAACCTTTGGTTGAGAACGCTGTAAACTATGGTGTTGAAGGCCATATCACTGGCGGTATTATAACAATTGAGGTGCACGTCAACACTGAACAAGTAACGATCACAGTAACTAATTCAGTTGGAAAAAGTGCCTCAAAGCATAAAGGACAAGGGATCGCACAGAGAAATATCAGAGAACGCTTAGCTTTACTTTATGGTGAGAGTGCAAGGCTCGATGTGCAACAGACGAATGAGCAGTATCGAGTTGCTTTGATATTGCCTTATGAGGTCAAAAAATGAAGTACTTAGTTGCGGATGATGAGCCTCTAGCACGTCAAAGAATTAATCGATTGATGGAAAAGCTGGGCGGCTTTGAGTTTGTGGGGGCTGCTGAGCATGGGACACAAGTGTTAGATTTAGTGGATAAGTGTAAGCCAACTATCATACTGCTCGATATTGATATGCCAGGGATGAATGGCATAGAGGTTGCAACACTTTTAAGTACTTCACATCCAGAGGTTAAAGTTGTCTTTGTGACAGCGCATGCTGAATTTGCATTGGAGGCGTTTCACGTTTTTGCTGCGGGCTACTTAGTGAAACCAGTACAAATAGAGCAGCTAACTGCAGTGATGTCTCGGTTATATACGCCAAAATTACAATACCAATTGGCGGGTGAGACGCGTTCAGTAAACATTTCAGAGGTATTAGTTGCCCAAGCAGATGATAAATATACTCATATCTGGTTTGAAGGAGGCGAAGCTATGGTGGATCATAGCTTAAAGTACTTGTTAGCACATTACCCACAAGATTTTATTCAAATACACAGGCATACTTTAGTTAAACGCGATGCTATTGACTCTATTGCCCATCAAGCCACTGGAGGGGCTGTGGTAAAGATTAAAGGATTTCCAGAGCAGTTACCCGTTAGCCGGAGGGCTGTCAAAGAAGTAAAAACCCTGATTTAACGTGGATTTTACCCACTTCGTCTCGCGCCGTTTTACACATTCATTTCTCAGTAGTGCTCCCTTTCGAATACAGAAATAACCGTTTGTCAGACTTTTTGACCGTCCAAGGAATTACACATTGAGCTATTTTTTAAATACTTTATTCTGAATATGTCTGGGATTATCACGAGAGTTTGCAATGGTAAAATTTTATAAGCGGCAAGTGGGTTTTACTTTGTTAGAAGTACTCATTGCCTTTATGGTACTGAGCTTTGGTTTATTGGGTGCAGTTGCACTACAAGCCAAAGCTAAGCAAGCCAGCTTTGACTCAATGCAGCGCGCCGCAGCGGTCGCTTTAGCGAACGACATTTTACAAAGGATCAGAGTAAATGACTCTGCAGATATCGTTAGCAATTACGATCTTACTTTTTCTAGTGATACGGATTTGATCCCTCAGGTTCGTTGTTTTAGCAATGATTGTACAAGCTCTGCGATTGCTGCACTTGATTTAGAGCAGTGGAAAAATGCGATTCGTGCTAGAGAAAATACAGGAACATTAGACGATACAACCGTGTGTATAGACTTAGATGCAGATGCGCAAGGTAAGGGGATTGATGTACAAGTCGTTGTGGCTTGGCGAGGTCGACAAGAAATTAAAGCAACTGACGCTATTAAAGGTATTAGCTGTGGTACCAATGATGATAAGCGACGTTTGGTGGTACTGACTACGTTTATTTTTGCAAGGGGTGTTTAATGAAACGCACTGGTTTTTCAATTCTTGAATTAATGATTTCGATGTTTATTGGTGCTCTGATCTTAGGGGGCGTGATAGCCACTTACGTCAGTATGAAAGTAACCACGAGAGATACAATGGCGATTGGAGAAATGCAAGAAACCGGCAGATTGGCATTATCTATTTTACAGCGAGATATAGAACAAGTGGGTTTTTGGGGGACTTTTTATGACGAAGAATTTACAGATGAAAATGTCGAGAGCCCTTCTAATCCAAGTGGCGACTGTTTTGGTGGTATAAACAATGGCAGCTTCCCTGACTCCACGCCTTCTAATTTTCGCTCTATTTATGCGGAGGTGTCTGATGGTTCTAATGTACTTAGCTGTATTTCGGACAGTGTTGAAAACACAGATGTATTGCAATTAAAGCTACTCGAAGGAAACCCCGTCGATGTTGCGTCTACAGCGACAGATTCAAATCGATATTATTTTATTGCCGATCAAGAGCGGGCTGAGTTTGTAACTGGCGCAGGCACCATTGCATTGCCGACAGTAAATTCAACAGTTTGGCCGTATAGTCATCATGTGTACTTTCTATCAACGGAAGAAATTACCATCAATAATGTGGCGCGAGATATACCGATATTAAGGCGTTTGAGACTAAGTTCAAGTGGTATGCAAGTAGAAACTGTGATGGAGGGAATTGAAGACTTTCGTTTGGTTTTTGGCCTAGATACAGATGCTGATGGTCGTGTTAATACCTACCGTAGTACGCAGGATATGAAAGCAGCGAACTGGGAAGACAATGATAGTATTCTGACAGTACAAATATATTTACTTGTGAGGGCATTGGAACCCGATCCTGGTTTACAGCTAAATAGTCAAACTTACACGTTGGGGGTCGATCCAGATAGACGTACTCATACTTTTTCCGATAATTTTAGACGCACGGTTTTTTCGACGACAATGCGGTTAAACGGGGCAATGTCATGGAACATGTAAAGAAGCAACAGGGTATTGTACTTGTAACAGCAATGGTCATGATTGTAGCCGTGACGGCGGTCGCAGTAACACTTATGAGTAGCAGCAGTATAGACCTAAAAATAACCAATGCGGCGCAAGAGCGTGAGCAGGCTGAAAATTTATTAATTGGTGAAGTGCAAAGAGTCATACAAAGCGAAAGTAAAAAGCCGTCGGGTTCAAACCATTTCTTGATGTCGCCTCAACAATTAGAGATTGACAAAAATAAGACATTTCCGGGTGAACATGATACAGACAATGAAATGCGTGCTTTAAATAGTGGTGCAATGCAATTGAATTGCCCAAGATCCTTTAAGTATACCAAGGGAGTAATGTGTAATTTAACAGAGATAAGCACCACGGTTGAATATGGGACTCGTACACGCCATCGATTAACTGTGGTAGTAGGTGTTGGGCAGCAATATATTAACAAAAGCCAGGGGAAATAAGATGAAAAACGTTATTTTATTTTTTGTGTGTTTAATAAACATGAAAGTATTTGCTGAAGATATCGAACTGTATGTTAAGCATAATATTGATATCGATGAAAAGCCCAGAGTGATGCTCATTTTTGATACATCCGGGAGTATGGCGTTTTCAAGCAGGACAGGGCGTAGCTGTGGTTATGATTATTATCGGGGTCGATATAGACTGTGCTCAGATAGCCGGTTGGGCGTTGCGAAAAATGCGATTACTGACTTAGTTACTAAAAATCCTGATATTGACTTTGGCTTAATGCGTTTTAATGGTAGCAATGGTGGTTATGTGTTAGCGCGTATTGGTGCTGCGCAATCAACGGTAAAATCACAAATTAATAATTTAGTCGCTAATGGTGCGACACCACTGAGTGAAACGTTATGGGAAGCTTACCTGTATCTGACGGGAGGCAGTCGATATTATTCTAGGAATGTGGGCGGCAGAGATACCAGTATCGAAAATGGTAACTCATACCTTTCTCCGTTTAGGCAAGTATCAGGGGAACCAGAGCGTTGTGATAACGCGGTTAATATTATTTTGATGACAGATGGCGACCCCTCTAACGATAGTCAACAAAATGGAAATATCAAAAATTTACACCAGAGTCGCTTTGGTAGTAGTGCGCCCGTATACAATGGGAACTATATGCCGGCGCTTGCTAAGTCCATTTATGGTGACAGCAACACGATAGTTGATTTGTATCCGACTACCAGTACAAAAGAAGATACCGGGCGGGTTTACACGATTGGTTTTGGTAATGGTATGAGTAGTTCAGGCAAGAATATACTACAAAAAACGGCTGATTTAGGGGGAGGGCAGTATTTACAAGCAAATACTTCATCACAGTTATCAGAAGCATTGAATTCTGTCACAAACAGTATTCGTCAAGAAGCGGATAGCTTTGCTTTACCGGTGGCAGCTAATACAGGCAACCAAACCAAAAGTAGTGACTCTTTATATTACACCATGTTTTTACCTGAAACACATACGACGTGGAAGGGTAATATCAAAAAGTTAAAAGTAAAAGACGATACTACTTTAATTGATATGAGCGGCAATGCAGCAATAGATAAAGATGGCAAAATAGACAAAAATGCCACAACTTATTGGTCTGAACTAGGTTCAAAAGATGGTAATGCGGTAGACAAAGGTGGCGTGAATTATCAGCTGAGTCGCCAAACAACACGAAATATATACTCGGATTTTGGGACCGCGGCACTACACAACTTTACTTATTCAACCGCGTTTACTCAATATGGTAATAATTTAGAAACGTTTGCAGACAAAATGAATGCTCCGGCCAGTGAGCTTTCAGGCATTATGCAATGGGCCAGAGGCATTGATGTTAATGACGAAGACAGGGATAACAATCGTAATGAACGTAGGCAAACTATTTTCGGCGATCCCTTACACTCCAAAATCGTATCAATCAATTATGGAACAGAAGAGAGCCCGAATATTCGCTTGTTAGTGGGTACCAATGCGGGCTTTATACATATGTTCAAGGATAATGGCGATACGATGACGGAAAGCTGGGCGTTTATTCCTGAAAGGTTACTTCCTGTATTGAAAGCTCAGAAAGATAAGAAAGCAAATACGAAGTTATACGGTGTAGATGGGCCATCCACACTTTACCATGATGATAAAGATGGCGATAACTTGGTGTCTTCTGGTGACAATGTGTGGTTGTTCTTTGGATTACGCCGTGGCGGAAACCAATACTATGCTTTAGATATTACCAATCCCGATTCACCTAAGTTGATGTGGGGGGGACCGATCACCGGTGGCAGTGGTGATTTTCAAATGTTAGGTCAAACGTGGGCAAAACCGCTAGTAACACATATTGAGAAGGAAGGGGACGACCCGGTCGTTATATTTTCAGCGGGTTATGACATCAATAAAGATAATGTGTCAAAAACTAATGATTCACTCGGGCAAGGCGTTTATATTGTTAAAGCGCAAACTGGTGAATTGGTATGGTCGTTAACACGGAAAAATGGCTTTACAGGTCAACACAGTATTGCAGGAAGTGTCAAAGCGTTGGACTCTAATTACGACGGGTATGATGATCGGATCTATATGGCTGATACTGGTGGGGGTGTATGGCGTATAGATATGCCGGGGCCTAATCCAAACGACGGCAGTGAGCCATGGACGCATTTTAAGCTTGCGCAACTCGGAGGCAACAGTGCATCGAGTGATAGACGTTTTTACAGTACGCCAATCATTGCGCGTACCTATTTCAATAAAGTGTCGGTAACTGAGTCGGGATCTACGAGTGTTAAAACTCGGAAAAAAATACCTTATGACGCCATTTTACTGGGTTCCGGTAATAGAACTAGACCTGCATCGTCGTCGGCTATTGATTATTTATTTATGATAAGAGATGAGAATACGGTGACTAAATCTTTCGAAGATGGTGATATTCCAGACATAATCAAGATGAAAGATTTATTCAATGTAAGCCAAGACCCATTTTCTAAGAAGTTTGCTGATTTAGATAAATTTACTGATTTAGAAGCTGATCTTGGGAAATTTCAGGGGTGGAAATATAAGTTAAGCACGTCCGAGAAATCATTGTCAGCAGCATCTGTGGCTGGCGGTGTGGCGTATTTTACCTCATTTAGTCCACCAGGCACCTCAAACAAATGTGAAGTAGAAGCGGGGTCCGGAAAGCTATATGCATTTCATCTACATTACGGTACTAAGGTTTTTAATAAATTAAGCTTTGATACTAAAACTGCGATTGTTGAAGCACCTGAACCCTACTTCGCATGTGAAGCGACAGGCGGTAGTTCAGAGTCAAGTACTAACGGCTGTAAGACGGTTGTAAAAATAATTGTGCCTCCTATAGCTACTGGGTCGAGTGGCGACGGCCTCGGAGATGGGGGGGTTGCAATTCCACCGGAGATACCAGATATGCCAGAGCTTGAGAATGGTTATTTGAAACGACCTAACCCAGCAGATCCTGGTGTATCTTTTGGATTGGAAACAAAGCAGCTCTATATTTACAAAAGGGAAGAGAATGATGAGAAATAACGCTGTTAACGGGTTTACGTTGATTGAAGTGATGATTGTAGTTGCTATTGTTGGCATATTGGCCTCCATCGCGTACCCAAATTATTCCAGCTATGTAATGCGCGCAGCACGTGCAGACGCAATGGTTATTTTGTTAGATGCAGCTAATAAACAAGAACAGTTTTTTGTTGATAATCGCCAATACGCGAGTGATCTTGGAGACCTTGGTATCGCAAATGAAACGGAGAATGGGTATTTCACGATAAGCGTTGAGGCTGATGCAAGCAGTTTTACGGTGACTGCAACTGCTGACAGTGGCCCCGTTGCAGGTGATACTCAGTGTAGTACGTTAACCATCAATGAGTTGGGCTTGAAAGGAAATACAGGCAGTGGCGATACTGATTTGTGCTGGGAACGATAAGAGTTTCATAATTCACATTTTTTGGTCGCTCTTAATCTAGAGCGACCCGTTAAACTTACCGTAAGCTCTGCCCCTTTACGTGTACTGTTGTAAACATGTGTACAGTATACGAAAGTCCCATTGGTAAACCCTTTTATACTACCATCTGGTTGAAAGGTGATCGCAGCTCTGGGATACGTAAACAGATGCGCATTGTGGACTGCATCTAGGGTGATGATTATTTCATCACTGGGTTCTAATATGCGCCAATCACCTTTATCAATAAATATACTAAGTGATTTATGCCATTGGTTGCGCGCACATTTATTATCGATTAGTGGGCATATAGTAATACTTTTACCAAGTATTACGGCCTGTCCCCTGGCTAAATTCAACGATTTCTTTACAAGGCGAAGCTGCTGTAGAGGCACATGATTTGACATGATCTCAGAGTAACTAGTTAAAGAAAGGAGTGATATTATTCCGACGATAGCAGTTGAAACAATTAATTCGAATAGTGTAAATCCATATTGATACACTGTTGTTTTTGTCTCCATCCATGGATCCTAAAAGTGAGCGTATTATAATCTTAGGTAATTTTATTGGATCAGTAAACTTTATGTATTATGAACACGTTTGGTTGCTGTCTCCAGAGTAAAACGCATTCCCTGATAATGCCAGTGTTAGTTGTTGATTATTTTCTTCTGAGCCTAGCGGGCAATATAAAAAGCTACCCGTTTGTGATGTGACTCTACCGCTGCTATCAAACCGAATGGTTGCTGTGCCGCTGAATGTGAGTGTGTCACCGGTTGATACTAGGTCCATAGCCCTTACCAAGGTATCGCCATCGTTATGTTGTCCGTTGTTGTCAACGTCTACAAAAACGATGATGTTATTGCTCGACCAGTTACTTGTGCATGACATTGTGCCTCTAGCTGCGAGTTCATCCGGGTCAACAGGGCATGTAATGACAATTTCATCACTCGTTGTTGCTTTTGCACGAGCGAAAGAGAGTGTGCGTTTTAAGTCGAGTAAAAAAGCTTCTGCTTTATTACTTTGCGCGAGATTACTGTTGTTAAAAAATGCAATACTTGCCAGTATGCTCACAATACCGATTGCGATCATGAGTTCAAGTAAAGTAAAGCCTCGTGTTCTTGTCATTACACACCCCAGACTGGATTAATATTTTCATACTTTAGTTTTATCATTATGACGCTGTTTTTTGTTCAGATCCAATCACTTTGTTTGCTAACAGTTTTAGGATTGACTAAAATCGACCCACTACCAATGGAAAATTAAAGAATCATGAAAAAAATAGAAGCAATTATTAAACCGTTTAAATTAGATGATGTTAGAGAGGCGCTCTCTGACATCAGTATTACCGGCATGACAGTCTGTGAAGTCAAAGGGTTTGGTCGACAAAAGGGCCACACAGAGTTATATCGTGGTGCTGAGTATATGGTTGATTTTTTGCCAAAAGTTAAATTAGACATCGTTTTAGCAGATGAAGATGTTGATAGAGCTATTGATGTCATATTAAAAACTGCGCAAACAGGCAAAATTGGTGATGGTAAGATATTTGTAACGGATGTTGAACGCGTAGTACGTATTCGTACGGGTGAAGAAGATGAAGAAGCTATTTAACCTCAGCTCTGGATAAGCGAATTTGCCCAATAAAGCTATTTTTCTCACTCTCGGCGTTGCTTTCATTTGCAATAGCCCGCTATTACTGCATAAAAGCGCCTTGATATTGAGCAAAGTATCATCATTGGATTGTACGTAAGTGTGT